>NZ_CAMAYF010000008.1 GCF_945862485.1 Sphingorhabdus sp. EL138 | reverse complement strand
GGCCCTTTTAAAAGGCAGAAGCAAACACCCTATCGCGCCGGCCGTGCCAGCATGTTTCCACGCCAGCGTTCCCATCATCCCGACCCACGTTCTAGACCGCAGCCTGCATGACGCGAATCAGATAACCTATCTGGTTATTTGTAGGAAAGTAAAAACGTGTAAAATCTACAACGCAGCCTCTTCAGTGGCCTCGGCCTTTTTGCGGCGGCGGCGGGTGAACCAGATGGCGATAAGCGCAAGTTCGTACAATATGCACAAGGGGATCGCGAGCAGCAACTGCGAGACAACATCGGGGGGCGTGAGGACGGCGGCGATGGCAAAGGCGCCGACAATGGCATAACGCCGTGCGCTCTTAAGCTGCTCCAGCGTCACAATGCCTGCCCGCTCCAACAGCATCAGCAACACCGGCAGCAAGAATGAAATGCCAAAACCAAAAATGAACTTCATCACGAAATTGAGATAATTATCGACACCCGGAAGCGCCTGTTGCTCAACACCGCCGACAGTACCGCCAAAACCCAGCAAATATTCCAGCGCGACGGGGATAGCCATGAAATAGGCCATAGACGCGCCAGTGATGAACAAAACCGGCGTTGCGAGCAAGAATGGCAGAAAAGCCCGCTTTTCTTTGCTGTAGAGGCCGGGTGCGACGAAGCGCCATAATTGCGTGGCGAACACCGGGAAAGAGAAGAAGGTGGCTGCAAAAAACGCGACCTTAATCTCGACAAAAAATGCCTCGAATATCGCGGTATAAATCAGTTTCGTCTGGCCCGACGCGAGCAAGGGTTGCACCAGAAAGCCGAAGATCGGCCGTGCGAAATAGAGACTTACGCCAAAGGCAATGGCGAGCGCCAAAAAGCTCCAGAGCAGACGACTGCGCAGCTCAATCAAATGATCAAGCAAGGGCATTTTGCTGTTGTCGATATCGCTCATGTCTTAGCTGCCGTCTCGGTGGGCGGCGATACGACGGACGTTTCTGCTATATGTGTTGCAGGGTCATCGCCGATAACATCTGCGCGTGGATCGGCGGGGTGCGCGCGCATGATGCGCTCATTTTCGGCCTTCCACTTTTTCTCAAGGTCTTCGAGTTCGGACTGGCGCACCATTTCGTCAAAGCCCGACCGAAAATGCGCCGCGACACCGCGCGCCTTACCCACCCATTTACCGACAAAGCGCAATGCCTTTGGCAAATCCTTTGGCCCAATGACCAAAAGCGCCACAAGGACGACAAGCAACAGTTCGGATGAGGCGATGTCAAACACGTCCGACCCCCGGCGTCGAGGGTAAATGATGCTTCATAGTCAATGACTTAACCTTGAGTCTTGTCAGTCTGCTTTTCAGCGTCAACCGTCGTATTTGCACCAATTTGCGGCGGCGCTTTAGGCGCTTCGTCGTCTTCGCTCATGCCCCTTTTAAAGCTTTTAATGCCTTTGGCGACGTCGCCCATCATGTCGGAAAAACGGCCCTTGCCGAACAAGAGCAACACCAAAATGCCAACAATAAGCCAGTGCCAGATGCTAAAACCACCCATTTCAAACTCCTAACGGGGCGCGCCCCGGATATTGCGACCCCTATGTCGCATTTCCTTCACCTATTTAGGCGTTGTTTTCATCAATTGCCAGTTCGCCGTCACTTTCTTCGCCTGCAAATAACATTTCACCCATTGCGCTATCAATCGGGTCCAGCAAGCCGGCAGCTTTCAGGTCTGCAATTCCCGGCAAATCCTTGCGGCTGGTCAGGCCGAAATGCGTCAGGAAACCTGCCGTCGTGGCGAAAAGTAAAGGCCGCCCCGGCACTTCGCGACGGCCAGCAGGGCGTACCCATCCTGCTTCCATCAAGACATCCAGCGTACCTTTTGAAATCTGCACGCCGCGAATGGCCTCAATCTCTGCGCGACTGACGGGTTCATGATAGGCGATGATTGCCAATGTCTCGACCGCAGCGCGGCTGAGCTTGCGGCTTTCTTCGCGTTCGCGGCGCAACAAATGTGCAAGATCAGCGGCAGTTTGGAAATGCCAAGTCTTGCCGCGCTGGACGAGTTCAATGCCGCGGCCGTCATAATGCGCTGCCAATTGCGTGAGCGCTGCCACAACATCGACGCTATCGCCGACATAGCCGCGAATTTGTTCGACGGTCATCGGCTGGTCGCTGGCGAACAAGGTTGCTTCTACCGCGCGCAGATCAGGGTCGGTTTCAGTCATCATGCTTTTTTCCGCACCATCAACGGCGCGAAGGTCGCCTCTTGCTGCAAATCGGCAACCCCACGTTTGGCAAGTTCCAAGGCCGCGACAAAGCTGGAGGCCAAAGCCGATTTACGCAAGGCCGAGTCTGCCATCGGCGGCAGAAATGCATGTATCGCAGTCCAGTCAATTGCAAGGCCAATCATGGCCGATACGCGCTCCAACGCTTGCTCCAACGTCATGACTTGGCGCTTTTTAACGATGTGCATCGCGGGCGCGGTGCGGGCGTTGATTTGGCCATAAGCGGTAATCAGTTCAAAATAATCACATTCCCACGCCCGCGCTTTGACCACGCGCAACCCCTCGGGTGTGCCGCGCAAAAACACGTCGCGGCCAATTCGGTCGCGCGCCATCAGCCGCGCGCCGCTTTCACGCATGGCGTTCAGCCGCTCCAGCCGTAATTGCAGGCGCAAAGCAAGCTCCTCCGGCGACGGATCAACCGTCGGGTCCTTCGGTAGCAACAATGCCGATTTCAGATAGGCCAACCACGCCGCCATCACCAAATAATCGGCAGCGAGCTCGAGTTTCAGCGCGCGTGCCTCATCAATGAACACCAGATATTGTTCGACCAAGGCGAGAATAGACAATTGCCGCAAATCGACCTTTTGATTGCGGGCGAGCGCGAGCAATAGGTCCAGCGGCCCTTCCCAGCCGTCAATATCGATCGTCAGAACATCGGGGCCAAATTCCGCTTTGGCAGCGCTCTCGTCGCGGAGGGCGTCCTCTGCGTCAAATAGCATCAGCTCGGTCATGCCGCGCCAGTGGCCCCGCCCGTGAGCTTTGCCTGCGTGTCGGCCAAGGCCAGCAGTTGGTCGCGCTTGTCGAGCAGTTGTGCCAGTCGGTCGGCGTTGAACGACACGGGCGCAATTGCCATCGCGCGGTCAAGGCGCGCACGGGCAGCAGCCGTAATTTCGGGCAGGTTGTTCGCAATTGCGACCATCTCATCAAAGCGACCCCAGCAATTGAGTGCAAGATCGCAACCCGCCTGTACGCAGGCCAAAGCACGGCTTGCGACATCGCCTTGCAACGCGTTCATATCGAGGTCGTCACTCATCAACAGGCCGTCGAAACCGACACGCTGGCGGATGATGTCGTCAATGACAAAGCGCGACATGGTTGCCGTGTGCGTCTTGTCCCAAACATCATAGACAACATGGCCCGTCATGCCCATCGCGGCCGTGTTGAGAGCGCGGAAGGGGGCAAGGTCTTGCTCAAGTTCCGGTGCGCTTGCGGTGACATGCGGCAAATCATGATGGGTGTCGACCGTGGCGCGGCCCTGCCCCGGCATATGCTTGACGACGCCGATGACGCCGCCCAAGGCAAGACCATCAAGGATCGCGCGGCCCAATGCCGCCACGCGCATGGGGTCACTTCCCAAAGCGCGGTCACCAATGGCGGAATGCGTGTCAGGCACGCGCACATCAAGAACGGGCAAGCAATCAACATTGATGCCGACTTCGTTGAGCGAGAGCGCAATCGCCTCTGCATTGCACCGTGCCGCCTCAATCGCGGTAATGGGCGCGATATCGTACAACGCATCAAACGCGCCGCCAGCGGGGAAGTCCGGCCAGACCGGCGGACGCATCCGCGCGACACGGCCGCCCTCTTGATCAATCAGGATCGGCACAGTGTCGCGCCCATGCAACGTCCGCAAGCTATCGGTCAGCGCGCGGACCTGCGCGCGATCTTCGATATTGCGCTTGAATAGAATATAGCCGGCTGGCTCGACATCGCGAAACAGGCGTTTTTCATCATCCGTCAGGGTCAGGCCCGATAGGCCAAATATTACCGGCTTCATGGGAGGAACGCTAAGCCCGCCGCCACCGCAAGGCAAGTATCGAGCGGCCGGATGTGGCGCTTTAGCTGTGTATAATTACCGGATAGCGCCCAGAAAATCGAGCTTGCCCACGGGCACACCCTTCATCCGCAACAGGGCATAGGCCATGCTGAGATGAAAGAAGAAATTGGGGATAGCAAAGCCGTGGACATAACTGCTGCCAGTGAAGGGAATGTCGCCGCTAGGCGTTGTCAGCACGACCTTTGCATCTTCGCGGGCTTCAAAACCATCGGGTGATGCGGCTTGTAGAAAGGATATGGCCTTGGCCACGCGAGCTTGGACATCATCAAAGGCCACCTCATCATCGGCCCAAGGTTGGTTTTCCACTTGGCCGACGCGGACCGCGACAGACTTCGCCGTATCGGTTGTCATCTGCACTTGCTTTGTCAGCGGGGCCATGTCGTCAATCAGCCGCGCATTCAGCAACTCAGTCAAATCCATGCCCTTTTCAGCGGCAAAGACCTTACCCTTTTCGAGCATGTTCGAGAGGTTTTTCAAGCCGCGAATGAAGGCAGGAATGGAGACATCGTATAAAGCAGGCATATTCTTTTCCCTTAAGGTTACTCGGCGGCATTAGGTGCAATTACCGAACGATCAAGCAATTCTCACCCGCGACCTTCAGCTTGGCGCAGAGTTGCTGTGCTTCGGTAGAATTAGCAGTGACGGCTTGCAGGCGGAAAACCGTGCGCCCGCCTTCGACATTGATTTGGGCAATTTTGCGGTTCATGCCCGCCAGAAAGCCAAAGCGTTTGTTCAGACCGGTCCATGCCGCTTCGGCCTTGGCGGAATCGCCGAACGCGCCAAGCTGCACCAACACGACATTTGCAGGCGCGCTATTGGTGGCAGCAGGGATAGTTGGCTTCGCCGCCACAGGCTCAGGTGCCGCAACCGAGTTAGCGGGCGGAACCGCAAGCACAGCGCCTGTTTTCTGCCCTTCGCTTGCGGCAAAGGCGGAATCGCCTTCACCTTCGAAGATTTTGCCCCCAGCATCCGCAGGCTTTTCCTTGTAACTGCCTTTGGGTGCAGCGATCAGTTCACCCGCGCCGTTTGCTCCGCTCGCTTGGCGCGGTTGAAGCCAATAGAGCCCCCCGGCAATCGCCATGAGCAAGACCAAACCCGCAACCACCCACAAGGTGACACTCATGGGCGATCCGTTAGCGGTAGCCGAATTACCGTCAGCGGTTTCGAGCCACGGCAAGCGATCATTGTCGTCGAGATTCAGCCCATCATCGTTGCGGTCCATCACGTCACGTCCCCAATCCCTACATGTTGTAAGCGGCTTCAACCCCCATCAGCCGCAATCCATTGCGCAGAACTTGCCCGATATTGTGCGCCATGAAAAGCCTTGCGCCTGTCATTTCGGGATTTTGTGCCAATATAAAGCGCTTATCGGGTTGGTCATTACCGAGGTTCCAATAGGCATGAAACGCTGCTGCCAAATCATTAAGATAAAATGCAATTCTGTGCGGCTCGCCTGATTTTGCGGCAGCCTCAACGATCCGTGGGAAATTTGCCGCTTCGCGGATGAGGCTGATTTCCGCATTGCCCAGCAACGCGATATGCGCGCCATCGGGACCAAGGCCTTCGAGTTCTGCCTTGCGCATGGTCGACGATATGCGCGCATGGGCATATTGCACGTAAAATACCGGATTGTCCTTTGAAGCTTCAACCACCTTGGCGAAATCAAAATCCATCTGGGCGTCGGCCTTGCGGGTCAGCATCGTAAAGCGGACAACGTCCTTACCCACTTCTTCAATGACCTCGGCCAAGGTCACGAAGCTGCCGGAGCGTTTGGACATTTTCACAGGTTCACCGCCGCGCAGCAGGCGCACCATCTGCACCAGCTTCACATCGAAATCGACCTTACCACCGGTCAGCGCATTGACCGCCGCCTTGATCCGCTTGACGGTACCCGCATGGTCCGCGCCCCAAATGTCGATCATTGCATCGACGCCTTGGCTTTTCTGGAAATGATAAGCGAGATCCGCGCCAAAATAGGTCCAGCTGCCGTTGGATTTCTTAATGGGACGGTCTTGGTCATCGCCAAATTGCGTTGACCGGAACAAGGGCAAAGTCACGGGCTCCCAATCTTCGATTTCCTTACCCTTTGGCTTTTCCAATTCGCCATCGTAAACAAGTCCGCGCGCGCGCAGTTCCTTTTCAGCGACATCGGCCTTGCCTGCCTCATGCAGCTCAGCTTCAGACGAAAACAAGTCATGATGAATGCCCAGCAAGGCCAAGTCCGCCTTGATCATCTCCATCATTTCGGCAACGGCGGCCTTGCGGAATAACGCAAGCCATTCGTGTTCTGGCGCGGCGACATATTGGTCACCAAAATGCTTTGCCAGCTGCTGACCTACGGGGACCAGATAATCACCCGGATATAGCCCTTCCGCAATTTCTATGGTCTCGCCCAGTGCCTCACGATAGCGCAAATGCGCTGACCGCGCGAGGACATCGACTTGGCCGCCCGCATCGTTGATATAATATTCGCGGATCACGCGGTAACCGGCAAATTCCAGCAATTTAGCCAAAGCATCACCGACCACAGCACCGCGGCAATGGCCCATATGCATGGGGCCAGTCGGGTTAGCGGATACATATTCAATATTCACCGACTTGCCATCGCCCAAATGCGACCGCCCATAATCATCGCCCGAGGCCGCCATAGCGCGCAACTCATCAAGCCATGCCGACGCATCGAGCCGCAAGTTAAGGAACCCAGGCCCGGCAATTTCAACCGATAGAACGCCCAGAACCTTCGCCAGTTCAACTGACAAAGCCTCCGCCAAGGCGCGCGGGTTGGTTCCGGCGGGTTTCGCCAGCACCATTGCCGCATTGGTAGAGATATCGCCATGGGTCGCATCACGCGGCGGCTCGACCGTTACATTGCTACGGTCCAAATCCGCCGGCAAGGCTCCGAGCGCCACAAGTGCGTTCAGCGCATGGTCGACATGCGCTGCATATTGTTCAAAAAGAGTCATGACTGTGCCTTGAAATTAACGCGGATCAACGCGTGACATTGTAACGCAGCTGATCTTCGGTCAGCTGAAATCCGATGAGTATTTCAAAGCTTGATCGGACAACCGCCGCGCGCACTTCGGGATCGGCCATGGGGTCAAGCGCTGCGTCGGGGTCCCCTGGCTTGCGCTTCTTGGTGATTTTCTGGACGATTTCGGCGTGCAAGCTGGCCGCGTTCTTGTCGATATAGCCAGCGGCTTGCGCCTGAGCCGATGCGCGTTGCTGGCCATCGGCGAATTGCAATGTCACTTGACCGACACGCTTTGCAATAACGGCGCTCCCGCCTTGAACCACCGTATTGAAATAAGGCACGGTTAAGGTGCGGCTGCCGCGCACATCGCTCCGCCGCGCTTGCACATCGAATGTCGCCTGCGAAAAGATTTTCTCGCCGCTTTCGTTGCACGTGGGGCGAATATTGGTGATCGTCGCAACCACGTCGATAGCGTCGGCGTCCGTGCTGTTCGTTGGGTTGAAAATGGTAATGTCACCCGTGCCGTCGGGCACCGCAACCGTTGGGCAGCCCGAGCGCGTGACATTTACCCCAACACCAGCAGCGACATCCAGATCGCCCTCGCGTGAGCAACCGGCCAAAGTAGCTGCGGCAATACCGATGGTCAGGGCTTTGGCGGCAAAGTTCATAAAGGACAATCCTCGGGGTTCTTAGGCTTGGGTCGCGGGTGCGAAACGTGATTTGGTCCTTATCCCCCCATCGCGGCCTGCGCAACAGGGGAAAGGTCTTGGCGGATGCAGCGACTTTATCTAAAGAAGATGTCGCATGACTGAACAATCAACTCCAAAAAAATCGATCCGGCTGCTTTTGGCCGCGCCCCGTGGTTTTTGCGCTGGCGTTGACCGAGCCATCCAGATCGTCGAGCTTGCGCTCGAACAACATGGCGCGCCAGTCTATGTCCGCCACGAAATCGTTCACAACCGTTATGTGGTCGACAGCCTAAAAGCCAAAGGCGCGGTCTTTGTCGAAGAGCTCGACGAAGTGCCCGATGGTTGCCATGTCGTATTTTCCGCACATGGAGTGCCCAAATCGGTGCCCGCCAATGCGCAACAACGCGGTCTCGCCTATTTCGATGCGACCTGCCCCTTGGTTTCAAAAGTCCACAAGCAAGCCGAACGACAGGTTGAGGCCGGCCGCCATATCATTTTTGTGGGCCATGAAGGACATCCCGAAGTCATCGGTACCTTTGGCCAAGTGCCCATTGGCGCGATGACTTTAGTCGAAACCGCCGACGATGCGCGTTCAATTGCGCCCGCAGACCAGAATAATCTCGCATTTTTGACGCAAACGACATTGTCGGTGGATGATACATCGGAAATCGTGGGGATCCTTCAACAACGTTTCCCCAATATCGTCGGGCCAAAGGGCGAGGACATTTGTTACGCCACCTCCAACCGTCAAGAATCGGTCAAAGCGATTGCGCCTAAATGTGACCTTGTCCTTGTTATCGGCGCGCCAAACAGCTCAAACTCCCAGCGTCTGGTTGAGGTTGCCGCGCGTTCCGGCGCGAAGGCCTATCTGGTGCAGCGCGCCGAAGAGATTAGCCTCAACTGGTTTGATGAAGTCAAAACGCTCGGCTTGACCGCAGGTGCGTCGGCCCCTGAAGTTTTGGTGCGTGAGATTATTGACGCACTCGCATTGCATTTCGATTTGGATGAGCAGCAGGTGACGACTGCAGAAGAGACTGTCACGTTCAAACTGCCCCGCGAACTGGTTGGCGCGGCGAGCTGATTTGGCGGTTTATACGCAGTTAGGGCCGCAGCAGGTTGATGCATTGCTGGCGCATTATGATGTCGGCAAACTTGTCGCGTTGAAGGGCATTGCCGAGGGCGTCGAAAACAGCAATTTCTTCGTGCAAACAACGCAATGCCGTTTCATCCTGACTTTATATGAAACCCGCGTAAACCCTGATGATCTGCCGTTTTTCTACGCCCTGCTGAAACATTTGCATGATGCAGGGTGCAAAGTGCCACAGTTTATCACGGATCGTGACGGCCAATGGCTTCAGACGGTGGCAGGCCGCCCGGCTTGCTTAATTGAGTTTCTCGATGGCGTATCCGTCACCGAGCCGACGCCGGCACAAGCACATTCGACCGGCGCGGCATTGGGCCATATGCATAAGGCGCTCGCCAATTTCACTTTGACGCGCCCCAATAGCCTTGGCGTTGCGGCATGGCGGCCATTGGCGATGCGTTGCACCGTTGACGGCCTTGAATCCATTGCGGCAGGCCTGTCGGCGCGGGTGCTTGCCGAGTGTGATTATCTCGAGGCGCATTGGCCAAATAATCTACCCGTCGCGGGGATCCATGCCGATCTGTTTCCGGACAATGTCCTGATGCTGGGCGACCATGTCAGTGGGCTAATAGACTTTTATTTCGCCTGCACGGAAATCCGCGCTTATGATTTGGCAGTGACCCATAGCGCATGGTGCTTTTCCAATGATGGCGCCGCTTTTGATGCAGAGGTGAGCGCCGGCATGTTGTCGGGCTATGCCGATTGCATGCCCTTGGACGCGGCAACGCGGAAGGCTTTGCCTATATTGCTACGTGGTGCATGTTTGCGGTTTCTGCTCACACGTTGCTATGACTGGATTAACACGCCTGCAAATGCGCTTGTAACGCGCAAAGACCCGATGGCTTTCCTGCGCCGACTGGATTTTTACAGCGACGGCAAGCAAGTTGAAAACATGTTGGGGCAACATTCTTGAAACAGCTTGAGGTATTTACCGATGGCGCGTGCAAGGGCAACCCCGGGCCGGGCGGTTGGGGCGCTGTAATCCGCTATGGCAAGCATGAAAAAGAAATTTCGGGCGGCGATCCCGACACCACCAATAACCGGATGGAGCTTTCTGCTGCGATACAGGCGCTCAAAATCCTGATCGAGCCGTGCCATGTCAAACTGCACACCGACAGCAAATATGTCCTCGATGGAATCACCAAATGGATCCATGGCTGGCAACGCAATGGATGGAAAAACGCATCCAAGCAGCCCGTCCGCAATGCCGATTTATGGCGTGATTTGATCGATGCCGTTGCCCGGCATCAGGTCGAGTGGATTTGGGTGAAAGGCCATAATGGCCACCCTGAAAATGAACGCGCCGACCGGCTGGCAAGTGACGCGGCGGAGGTTGCGGCGCAGCGTTAAAGAAACCGCGATGGTGTGTAGACTGCCGCGTCGACCTTGGACGGCGCGACGATAGCGTCATCGAGCAATGACCCAGCAAGCTGTGCTGCGGCGGGTGCGGTCTGGATTCCAAATCCGCCCTGCCCTGCGAACCAGAAAAACGCGTCATTCGCCTTATCGCGGCCAATGACGGGCAATCGATCCGGTGCGAAACTGCGCAGCCCGGCCCATTTATGTTCGACGCGCTGAATGTCCCAATCGACCACGGTCTGCAGGCGATCAATGGCGGTGGCGATGTCCAATTCCTCAGGCGCAGCGTCGCAAGCCGGGGTTGCAGTTTCGTCATGCGGGCTAAGCCATAAGCGGCCGCCCGCATCGGGCTTGAAGTAAAAGCTACCGTCCAACCCAATAACCAAAGGCAAGTCTGCCGGAACATCTGGCGACACGACCAATTGTGCGATAGTGCGGCGATAGGGTTGGATGCCCAAGGGCCGGACCTGCGCCAACCGCGCCACGTCATCGGCCCATGCGCCCGCCGCGTTAATGATGATTTTTGCCGCGCAGTTCAGGCTGCCTGCTGCGATCTGCCATGCGCCATTTCGCCAATTCGCGGCATGCAGGCGACTGTTGCAGAATAGCGCTGTGCCTTGTCGTTTGGCTTGGCGCAAATACGCGGCGTGGAGCGCGGCAACGTCAATGTCGCAACAATCTGGCTCCCAAAGACCATGTGTCCAATCGCTGCGTAGTCCGGGGACACGCGTTTCAACTGCAGCGCGATCATTGACGTCGATCTGCACGCCGCTGGCCGCGAATTCGGTGAGCATATTCTCTGCCATCGGCGTCTGTTCCAATGTGCCGATGTGCAGCGCGCCGCGCTTGTGCATCAATGGGCCGTCATGGAAATCCGCAGGTGGCTTGGCCAGAAACGGGCCCGAAGCGGTGGTAAGCGGCTGAACCCCCGGCCCGCCATAGCACTCGACCCAAAAAGCCGCGGATCGACCCGTCGAATGATAACCGGGATGGGCCTCGGCCTCGATCAATACCACCGATGCCCGCGCGGACAATTGGGCCGCAAGGCTTGCGCCAGCAATACCGGCCCCAATAATCGCAAAGTCAAAGTCGCTCATGGTCGCGGTGCGTTGGCTTCCAGAAAGCTGTCGATCCGTGCAAGGCACTGGTCACGCACGGGATCTGCCTCTCGCAACAATTCATGCGCGGCTTCCTTGCCGAAGATCAGCGTCTCTGCATGTGGCAAGCGCTTGCTGTCGGCGATCACGCGCGGGGTGCTAACCAATTGATCGGCGGTGGTCGCGAGCAGCAAGATAGGCGTCTTTACCGCCTCCAACAGACCTGGCGCTTCCAACATGCGGATCGATGCAATCGCGCGTTCGATCCAATGCCAGCTTGGCGGGCCTAATTTGACATTCGGGCGCGATTTCCACCAAGCGATTTCGTCTTCGTAACGGTCGTCATCATGTGTCAACATTTTGCCACGCATCTCCATGGGCGACATCGGCTTCTCGCTGACTTTCCACGCGGCATCCTCGCCCTTGCCGATTTTGACCATTAGCTTGGCAAAAGCGTGGTTCAGGGCCAGCGGCAGGCCGCCGGTTTGAATGCCCAACATCGGCGCGCTCAACACGACCGCGTCAGGGTCCATCGCCTGTTCCACCAAAGCACGCATGGCCAGTTGTCCGCCCATGCTGTGTGCCATAACAACATGCGGGCCGGGCGTTTCCCTTTTCCAAGCACTCCAGAAATACCGCAGGTCGGCAATCCAAGTTGCGAAATCATCGATATGGCCAACATGCGGGTCCGCCAATAGCCGTCCGGATTCGCCCTGCCCGCGCCAGTCGATCGCCGTTACGCGCCAGCCGGCATCGGCATAATAGGCCAGCGTCTCCAAATATTTCTCATAATGGTCGCCGCGCCCCGGTAGGAACAATAATGACCCGCGCGGCGGGTTTGCCCCCTGCCAATCAATACGGCGAATGGCCCATTGGTCGGCGGCATGCCAGATGCTTTCCACCGCTTCAGCCGGAATGATGCGTCGGTTCATTGGTGTGTTGGTTATGGGCATGGCCGTCTTTCGTAATATATGCGGTATGGATATTTAAGTGGGGAGTGCATTCCCCTTCAACTTTTACGGACGGTCTGCTCAATAGCGCCAAAGATGCTGTGTCCGGCCTTGTCGAGCACTTCAATCCGCACAACATCGCCGTCCTTCAGGAATGGTGTCGCCATGTCGCCCGTCTGGATTTTCTCGACCATGCGGACTTCGGCCAAACAGCTATAGCCCAAGCCGCCAGCGGCGACGGGCTTGCCAGGACCGCCATCGGCATCACGGTTGGATACTGTGCCCGAACCGATAATCGACCCTGCCCCGATATTGCGCGTCTTGGCGAGATGCGCGATCAAAGTTCCAAAATCAAAGGTGCAATCGTCCGAAGCCACCGCGCGTCCAAATGCCTCACCATTAAGGTCAACATTCAATGGACGGTGCAGCTTTCCATCCTTCCAATAGTCGCCAAGGCTGTCCGGCGTGACGAACACCGGCGATAAAGCGCTGGCGGGTTTCGATTGAACAAAGCCAAAGCCCTTTTCCAACTCGGCAGGGATCAGATTACGTAAGGACACATCATTCACAAGGCCAACCAGCCGGACATGAGACAAGGCGTCCGCCGGCGATGTTCCTTGCGGCACATCGCCCGTCACCACAACAATCTCCGCCTCCAAGTCACATCCCCAGGCTTCGTCGGCCAAGGAGATGTCGTCGCGCGCGCCCATGAATGCGTCTGATCCGCCCTGATACATTAATGGGTCATGCCAGAAACTTTCCGGCAAAACGGCGCCCCGCGCTTTGCGGACCAATTCGACATGATTGACATAAGCCGAACCGTCCGCCCATTGATAGGCGCGCGGCAAAGGTGCGGCGGCGTCATGTTCGTGGAAACGTTGACGCGGAATGACAGCATGTTCAAGATCTGTCGCCAGCGCTTGCAACCGGGGCGCAAACTCTTCCCAATCGTCAAGGGCGGCCTGCAACGTCGGGACGATATGCGCGGCATCGGCGTACCAAGCAAGATTGTCCGACACGACAACCAGATGTCCGTCACGGCCCGACTTCAATGATGCAAGTTTCATGGGTTTTCTCCGGCTTTTGTCCATCATGCAACGATATTGCAGTTGCGGCAACTGCAACTCTGCGTTTAGACATAGCGACATGGCAAATAAGAACGCCAAATTGCGGTTGGTTCAGGCAGGAGCGATGGCGCTTTCGTTGCTCGTCACTGGCTCTGCCTTTAGCCAGCAACAGGGCTTTAACACGGTCGAAGCAGCCAAAAACGGTTGGTTTGCAGAACAGAAGCGGTCAGCGACTTGGTATCTGGCGCAGCACAAAAAACTGTCCACTGCGATCAATGCGTTGCAACCGCAAAGGCCGGGAGTCGTTGACGCTTATGTGGTCTCCATTGGCCTCGATTCCGACGCGGTCTTTGCGCGCGAGTCTGCTGAAGCCGCAAAGATATTGGCGCGGCGTTATGGGGCGACGGGTCGCACTGTATATTTGGCCGCAGGCGGCGACGATAAAGCCACAGGCGCGCCGCAAGGGTCGCCCTCAAACCTCGCCACAGCATTGGCCGCGATTGCCGACAAGATGGACACAAAGGAAGATGTCCTCATCCTATTCGCCACCAGCCATGGCGACCCTTTGTCGGGCCTTGCCTATCGTGACAAGGACAATGCTGCGGGCATGATAGCGCCGCAAGGGCTTGCCGATTTGCTCGACGGTATCGGTGTCAAGCGCCGCATGGTGCTGCTATCGGCCTGCTATTCTGGGATTTTCATTCCGTTGCTGACCAATGATCAGACCGTTATCGTAACGGCCGCATCATCGCAGCGCACTTCATTCGGCTGCGCGCCGGGCAATGACTGGACCTTTTTTGGCGATGCCTTGATGAACCACGCCTTACGCAAACCGCAGAAATTTGACGCGGCCATTGCCGAAGCCACCGGGCTCATTATGCAATGGGAAAACACTTTGGCGCTAAAGCCATCACGGCCACAGGTTTTCATCGGAGAAAATGCGCGGATTTGGCTGGATGTGCTGGAGAATAAGATGCCCACAACGGCCAGTGCGAAGGTCGGACGTCCTGCGATATCGAACAATTGAGATTATCGCAAACTCAACCCAGCTCGGCGACCCGCAGACGTAATTGCGCCAACATCGCCTCCAGCAACTTGGCCTCACCGCTGCCTAATATCTTCTCAAGCTCGGCCTCTAACGCCAGCGCCTCCGGTACAATTTGGTCGTACAAATCGCGGCCTGCAGGCGTGAGCGCCAGATGATGTGAGCGGCCATCCGACATGTTCGGCACACGGCTAATAAGGCTGCGGTCTTCCAACGTCTTGCACGCGCGGTTCACGGTTACCTTGTCCATCGCGGTTGCGGAAACCAACTGCCGCTGGGTTGCCACATCGCTTTCACCCAACAGCGCCATGACACGCCATTCCGGCACCTTGAGCGCAAATTTGCCACGATAGGCGCGCGCGATCAGGTCACTGACCGCGTTCGATGTGATGGATAATTGATAGGGCAAAAACGCACGGAGCGTCAGTTTTTGGTTTGGCATCAGTCGGGCTTCACTTGGTCAGGATGCGCCGCAGCAAAAGCCGGCAGCGCAGTCAGCGCGGCATCCATCCGCAATAGCTTGGGAAAGGCATGCAGCGGCGTATCCACGCGGCGGGCATTCGCCATTTGCGGCACCAGGCAGACATCAGCCAAATTCGGCAAGTCACCGCCAAATAAGCCATGTTCGGGGGCCATAGCCTCCAACGCCGTGAAGCCTTCGGTTATCCAGTGCCGGTACCATTGGTCGACAGCCTCTTGCGATTGGCCCATCTGATCCTTCAGATATCGCAACACGCGCAAATTATCGATGGGATGTATGTCGGCAGCAATGATCAACGCTTGCGCCAATGTCTTCGCGCGCTCTGTCGGATTGGACGACACCATCGCGGGGTCGGGATATACCGCATCGAGATAATCAATAATCGCCAAGCTCTGCGTCAGATCATGCCCGTCTATAGACAATGTGGGCACAAAGCCTTGGGGATTACGCGCCACATAATCAGGCGCCCTTTGGGCATTGTCCAGCAGGCTGGTTGGCACGCGCGTGTACGGAACATTTTTAAGGTTCAGCACAATGCGCACGCGATAGCTGGCGGAAGAACGCCAATAATCGAACAGGACAATCTCATTCATGCGTTAGGCAATTAGCACGGCACTAGCAAAAGGCAAAAGCATTGCAGCTTGCTAATCTGCCGTTTATGCTAGTCTCAAAAGCGAAGGACCAAATATGCACCACGCAACGAAATGGATAATCGCCGCCGTAATCTGCGCGGCAATTCCGGCGCAAGCCGCCGCGCCAATTTCTGGGCGCTGGATCACACAAAGCAAGGACGGTGTGGTCGAAGTGTACCAATGTGGCGCGGCATTATGCGGGAAGCTCGTGAAGTTTCTTGTCAACCCACCAGCAGGTGCAGGCGCGAAGGATGTGAACAATCCCGATAAAGCGCTACGCAACCGAACGATATTGGGCATGAATGTCCTGACGGGATTTAAGTCGGACGGCAAAGAATGGAAGGGCCAGATTTACGATCCGAAGTCAGGCAAAACCTATCGCTCAATCGTCTATAAGGGCAACTCAGGTAATCTGGTCGTCAAAGGATGTATTGGACCCTTTTGTCAGGCGCAGACATGGACCCCCACAAGCTAAGGGGTAGAACAGCTTAAATCCACCTTGCAGCGCTGATTATGCGCGTAATTTCCATCCAGAGCGCAGCAAGAGATAGCAGATAAGCCCCAACACCCCATTGATGCCCAATAGCAGTAATGCGCCAAACATCACCGGGCTATCCGCGCTGCCGATAAAGCCATAGCGGAAGCCCGAAATCGCGTAGAAAAACGGGTTGGCGTGGCTGATAGCCTGAAAAACGGGCGACAGTTTATCGACCGAATAGAAAGTACCCGACAGCAAAGCCGCAGGCGCGACGATGAAGTTGCTGACCGCTGCGGTATGATCAAACTTTTCCGCCCAGATCGAGGTCATAACGCCAATAAGCGAAAGCATCATGGCCCCCATCAACCCGAACCACAAAACCGCCCAATAATGCACCGGCGTGACGTGGACACCGGGCCAGAATAGCATGGCGAGCCATATCGTTCCGCCAACCAGAAACGCCCGTGTCACCGCCGCCGCCGTGAGCGCGGCTAAAACCTCCGCATTGGACAAAGGCGGCATCAGATAATCCACAATCGTACCCTGAATTTTACCGACCAGCAGTGAGAAGCTCGAGTTCGCAAACGCGTTCTGCATCATCCCCATGATGATCAGGCCAGGCGCGATAAAATCTGCAAATGACACGCCAAGCACAATTGGCTTAACTGAGCCCAAAGCGACGGTGAAGATAATCAGATAGAGCAAGGTTGTAATGGACGGGGCCCACACGGTTTGCATCTGCACCTTGAAAAAGCGGCGAACCTCTTTCATGTACAAGGTTTGCAGCCCGACCCAGTTTACATTGCGGATATGCCGTTCGCCGTCGGGCAGTTGCACAATGGGATTAGCATCCCTATCTTGGCCTATATTGCTTTTATGGTGGATAGTCATCGCGCAATCGACTATCGGCTTGCAACGATAACCGCAAGGCGCAATCGCGTCATGCACGCGGCAAATAAAACTCGTTATTGGAATTGCATTTATGTCCTGGACCGACCAGCGGATTGATCATTTAAAGGCGCTTTGGGACAAAGGCCTAACAGCAAGCCAGATTGCAGATGAACTTGGCGGGGTCAGCCGCAATGCCGTGATTGGCAAGGCCCACCGTTTGGGCCTAAAATCACGCCCTTCCCCTGTTAAGTCCAATGACCCCGATAAAAAAGCTGCGCCGAAAAAGGCTGCACCTGCTCCGGCAAAGGCGCCTGCCGCCGCTGCGCCAGCGCGCTTGCGGCCATCCGCCCCAGCCGCTGAACCCATTGCCCCCATGCGCGCAGATGATAATGCTTTAGAGGCTCCTGTGTCGCGCGCGTCGGCGATGCCGCGTATCGTATCGATTGGACCGGGCGGTTTCATGCGTCAGGGTCCCGGAGATCAACAAGCGCCCATCCCGCCTGCCCCGCCACGCCGCCTTGTGCCCGCAAAACCAAGCCCCGAAATGGCGGACAAAACGTCCTTGCTGGATTTGAACGAGCGTATTTGCCGCTGGCCGCTCGGCCACCCCGGCGAAGCGGATTTCCATTTCTGCGGTGTGCCGGTAAACTCCGGTTTTCCATATTGCGTCGAACATTGCGGCCGCGCCTATCAGGCGCAGCTTCCACGCGGTGTGCGTCGTCCTCCACCCCCCATGCCATTCGGTGGACCACGCGTCCGTTAAGGACCGGAAACGAAATATCCACAGGCGATTTTCAAAGCTTTGCGCTCTTGCTTGCGCGGGTGACTCTCCCATGCCTATAGCATGCATATGACCGATGATCTGTTCGGCGGCAGCGCGGCCGCCACCGCCGCATCCAATGATTATACCGCTTCTGCGATTGAGGTGTTGGAAGGGCTTGAGCCTGTTCGCCGTCGCCCCGGCATGTATATCGGGGGTATCGACGAACGCGCGTTGCACCATCTCGCATCCGAAGTGCTCGATAACTCAATGGATGAGGCTGTTGCAGGCCACGCCAGTCGGATAGAAGTGCATCTGGGTGTCGGCAACCGCCTGACCATCACCGACAATGGCCGGGGCATTCCTGTCGATCCGCATCCAAAATTCCCCGACAAGTCTGCCCTTGAGGTTATCCTCACAACTTTGCACTCCGGCGGAAAATTTACCGACAAGGCTTATGCGACCTCCGGCGGGCTGCATGGCGTGGGTGTGTCGGTCGTCAACGCGCTGTCGACGGACACTTTGGTTGAAGTCGCGCGGAACAAGCAGCTCTATCGTCAGCGCTTTTCGCAAGGCTTGCCGCTCGGCAAATTGGAGGAGTTGGGCCCCACACCCAACCGGCGCGGCACGACGATTGCCTTTACGCCCGACTCAGAGATTTTTGGCGCCGACGCCAAATTTAAACCCGCGAGGCTGTTCCGTCTGGCGCGGTCAAAGGCGTATTTGTTCGCAGGTGTCGAAATCCGCTGGCGTTGCGATGCCGAACTGGCCAGCGAAGATGTGCCCGCCGAAGCAGTGTTCCAATTCCCCGGCGGCCTGTCGGACCATCTGCGCGAACAGCTTGGCACCCGTGCCTGCGCCACCACCGAATTTTTCGCGGGGACGCAGGATTTCCCTGATGCACAGGGCCGCGTCGAATGGGCGATTTCATGGCCTTTATATTCGGACGGATCCTATAGCTGGTATTGTAACACTATTCCCACGCCCGATGGCGGCACGCATGAGGCGGGTTTCCGCGCTGCGCTGACCAAGGGCCTGCGCGCTTTTGGCGAACTGATTGGTCAGAAAAAGGCCGCGCAAATTTCAGCAGAAGATATTTTCAACGAAGCCGAATTGATGTTGTCGGTGTTCATCCGCAACCCGCAATTCCAAAGCCAGACCAAGGACCGGCTGACCTCGCCTGAAGCAACACGCCTCGTCGAAAACGCAGTGCGCGACCATTTCGACCATTATTTGGCCGACAATATGGAACGCGGCAAGGCGCTGATGGGCTTCATCCTTGAAAAAGTCGACGACCGCTTGCGCCGCAAGGCCGAGCGAGAAGTCAAGCGCAAGACCGCGACCTCAGGCCGCAAGGTGCGCTTGCCGGGCAAGCTCACCGATTGCGCGTCGGACGACCCAACCGGCACCGAATTGTTCATCGTCGAAGGCGACAGCGCCGGCGGCAGCGCAAAGCAAGCGCGCAACCGCAAAACGCAGGCGATTTTGCCGATCCGAGGTAAAATCCTAAATGTCGCCTCGGCCACCGCTGACAAGATCCGCGCGAACAGTGAAATCGCCGACCTGCAACTGGCGTTGGGCTGTGGCACCCGCAAGGACTGCAACCCCGATAATCTGCGCTATGAACGCATCATCATCATGACCGACGCAGATGTTGATGGCGCGCATATCGCGACCTTGCTGATGACATTCTTCTTCCAGGAAATGGCAGAGATCGTAAAGGCAGGGCATCTGTTCCTCGCGCGACCGCCACTCTATCGCCTGACGCATGGCAGCCAAAGCGTCTATGCCGCCGACGACGCGCACCGCGCCGAGTTAGAAGCCACCGTGTTCAAGGGCAAAAAGGTCGATGTGGGCCGCTTTAAGGGCTTGGGCGAAATGAACCCGAACCAGTTGAAGGAAACCACAATGGACCCGGCGACCCGCTCGCTGATCCGCATCACCTTGCCGCATGAATATGAACGCCGCGCGGTGGTCAATGATCTCGTCGATCGGCTGATGGGCAAAAATCCGGAGCATCGGTTTAACTTCATCCAAGAAAATGCCGCGCAGTTGGATGAGGATACGATTGACGCTTAATCGGGTTGGGTAGTCTCCTTCCACTGGAAACACCCTGAACTTGGTTCAGGGTCTATTCCGCCTTTCGAGGTCCGTCCTTGCTGCACGATAGACCCTGAAACAAGTTCAGGGTGACGGTGATCTGCAAATTAACGATGACTCTCAGTCAACGCGTCAACCAGCGCCTTGACCTTCTTTTGCCGCCATTGCGGCAGGGGGGCGACTAGCCAATAAGCGTCATCGCTTTCCTTCGCATTATCGACGGCACGGACTTTGCCGCTGGCGATGTCAGCCTCGGCAAGGATCAATGGAACGGTCGCCTTGCCCAGCCCAATCGCCGCAGCGTCAATGGCGAGGCCAGCGTCGGCCAAGCGTAAGGCGGCAACGCCATTGGCAAGCGGGCAATTGGGCCAGCTAATCGGTGTGTCTGCCCCGCCTTCTGGCGCAGCAACAGTCACATAAGCGCCCGCTGCAAGCCGGATACCCTCATGTTCGCCCGGCCCAGTGGTCAAGCGAATGGCGAGATCCAGATTGGCCTCGGTAAAGTCGATATTCTCGTCCGCTGCAACCAAATTAAAGCGCGTATCGGGGTTTGCCTTGCTAAAAATCGCAAGTCGCGCGGCTAGCCATTTGGCGGTGAAATCACGCGGCGCGGCAATGGTCAGCGCATTGGACGACTGCCCCGCCTGCATCGCACGGACCGATTCTTCGAATTGCAGGAACCCGGCGCGCAGGGCATCAAGGCCGTTTGCCGCTTCGTCCGTCAGTTCAAGCCCCTTGGGCGTGCGGCGGAACAGCACAACGCCCAACATTTCCTCCAGCGCACGGATTTGCTGGCCGACGGCGGCGGGTGTGACCGCGAGTTCGTCGGCGGCCTTCGTAAAGCTCAAACGCCGTGCCGCGGCGTCGAGGACACGCAGACCGTTTAAAGGCAAATGCGTACGTTTCATGCGTGTAAGCTCATCGCGCCGTGGCCGGTGCTACCAGCGTGAAGCGCGGAATTTCAGCCAGAAACGTCGTACCATCCTCCCGCACAAAGCGATATTGCCCTTCCATCGTACCACTGGGTGTTGGTAGGGGGCAGCCGGAGACATAATCATGGCTTTCACCAGGGCGGAGCACGGGTTGTTCGCCAACCACGCCATCGCCATCGACATGGTTGATCATGCCGCGACCATCGGTGATCCGCCAATGTCGGGTCATCAATTGCACGGGCTCGTCACCGCCATTTTCGATGCGGATATGGTAAGACCAGAACCAGCGTCCTTGCGCGGGCACGGATTGTTCCACCAAAAAATTTGGTGCGACGCGCACAGTGATGTCCTCCGTGGTGGCACTGACCGCGAAGAAGGAATCCAATATGCTGTTCATTAGCCAGCCGCCTTTAGCGCTTGATCCAGATCTTCGATGAGGTCAGCGGGGTCTTCCAAACCGACATTGATGCGGATCATGCCTTCGCCGACGCCCATCGCTTCGCGGGCTTCGGGGCCCATGCCGTGATGCGTGGAGGATGCCGGGTGGCACATCAAGCTGCGCGCATCACCGATATTGTTCGAAATATCGATCAGTTGCAGCGCGTTGAGCAAGGCGTGCGCCTGCTTGCGACCGCCATCTACTTCAAACGCGAAGATTGGCCCGCAGGCCTTCATCTGCTGCATGGCGAGCGCGTGTTGCGGGTGGCTGGCAAGGCCCGGATGCATGATATGCGGCACGCGGCCTTCCAAGAATTTGCCAACGGCAAGCGCGTTTTCCGACTGCCGCATCGCGCGCAGTTCCAGCGTTTCCAACCCCTTGTGAACAACCCAAGCGTTGAATGGCGACAAATTAGGTCCGGTGTTACGCTGAAACGGCAACAGCACGTCATCAATCCATTGCTGCGAACCACAGACAGCGCCAGCCAATACGCGGCCCTGCCCGTCCATCAGCTTCGTCGCGCTATAGGCTACGACATCCGCCCCATAATCCATGGGCCGCTGCAGAACGCTGGTGGCAAAGGCGTTGTCGACCACAGTGGTGATTCCATGTTCTTTGGCAAGGCCGCAGACATAGGCCATGTCGACAATGTCCATCGTCGGGTTTGCTGGCGTTTCAAAGAAGAACACTTTGGTATTCGGCTGAATCGCGGCCTTCCACGCGTCATTGTCGCGGCTGTCGATGGTGGTTGTGCTTATGCCCCATTTGGGCAACAAATTGTCGGTCAGCCAACGGCATGACCCGAACGCCGCACGCGCGGCAACGACATGGTCGCCCATTTGCAACTGACACAATAACGCCGTGGTCATCGCCGCCATGCCCGTGGCTTGGGCGCGGCACGCTTCCGCCCCTTCCATCAGCGCAATGCGTTCTTCGAGCATTTGCACCGTCGGGTTTTGCAACCGCGAATAAGTCATCCCATCCTGTTCACCAGCAAAGCGCGCAGCAACGGTTTCCGCATCGTCATAGGTAAAGCCCGACGACAGGAACAATGCCTCCGACGTTTCACCATGCTCGCTGCGCCAAGTGCCACCACGCACCGCTTGGGTGGCGGGACGCCAATGCTTGGTGATTTCGCGATTCTGGCCTGTTGTTTTCTTCATAAGTTCGCTTTTCGGGGAGAGCAGGGTTCAGGTCAAGGCGGCAAGCACCGCATCACCCATTTCGCGGGTCGAATGTGTGCCGCCAAGGTCCGCCGAACGTGCACCGCGAGATAGTGCTTTCGCAACGGCCGCTTCAATCCGGTCGGCCTGCTCTGGCAAACCCAGCGAGTAACGCAGCATCATCGCCGCCGACAATATCGTGGCAAGCGGGTTGGCTTTACCTTGCCCCGCAATGTCGGGCGCGCTGCCGTGGATGGGCTCATATAAGCCCTTTTGCGCGGCATCCAGCGACGCGCTGGGTAACATGCCAATCGAGCCAGCGCACATGCTGGCCTGATCCGACAATATGTCGCCGAACAAATTGCCTGTCACGATCACGTCAAACTGGCCGGGGTTGCGCACCAATTGCATCGCGCAATTGTCGACATACATATGGCTCAGGACGACATCGGGATATTCGGCATGGGTTTCAATCACAACATCGCGCCACAATTGCGACGTTTCAAGCACATTGGCCTTGTCCACCGAGCATAATTTCTTGCCCCGCGCCATCGCGGTTTCAAAACCGACGCGCGCAATGCGGCGGACCTCATCCTCATCATAGGACATGATGTCATAGCCCTCGCGCCTGCCATCAGCGGTTTTGCGCATACCCTTTTCGCCAAAATAGACATCGCCATTGAGTTCGCGGACGATGACCATGTCTATTTGTGACGCGACTTCAGGACGCAGCGCACTGGCGTCAGCCAATTCGGGAAAAAGGGTCGCGGGGCGCAGATTTGCAAACAAGGATAGTTCCTTGCGCAGGCCCAATATCGCCTGTTCCGGGCGCAAATGTCGTTCTAGCGCATCGCAATCTGGATCGCCGACCGCGCCAAACAAAATCGCATCCGCGCGCTTGGCAAGCGCCAGCGTGTCCGCCGGCAAAGGATGTCCGGTCGCCTTATAGGCCGCGCCGCCAACCAACGCTTCTTCAAAGACCAGCCCGTCGATGGCGAGCGCATCCAAAACGCGGCGTGATTGCGTGATGACTTCGGGGCCAATTCCGTCCCCAGGTAACAAGGCAACTAACATTCGACCTTATCCTCTAACTTTCTACCGTCACCCTGAACTTGTTTCAGGGTTCATTTCTCGTCACAAGTCGCAGGCTATGGGGCACGATGGATGCTGAAACAAGTTCAGCATGACGATACTGAAATGGCAGGCTTTCCACTGCCAACAGCCGCACGCTTATGCAACTGCCCTTTTCAATCGCTCCACGAGGCGTTCGCGTGCGGCCATGACGTCGGCGCGCCGGTCGCCTAGCACATGTGCGACGAGCCGCTTGCGGGTCTGCGCCATTATCGCCACGGGCGCGCTGTCGCTGTCATGTTCTTCGGCATAGCCAAGTTCGGCCAACAGCAATGTTTCATATTGCGCCACGGCGCCTGCCCATACCCGCGCCGCCGGAGCAAGCTCAATCGCGGACAATAAGCCGTCCGCCGCGCTGTGGATACGCGGATAGGCAATGCCTTCCGCCAATGTCGCAGCAGTCAGCGCCGTGACCCAATCAATCGCGGCAGTCGCCAATGGTTCGCTAAGTAAATGTGCACGGCTGTGTAAAGGTTCGGGAGTCAGACGTGCCAATTGTCCGGTGTTACGCGTGCGCCATTCGCCCTTGATTACATTACCGGGGATAAGGACTGGGCGCAATTGCCGCCCCCGCGCGCCCGCGACATAGCCCGCAAGCATGCCGTACTCCGCGGTAAAGCCCCGCACAATGGCGCCTGTTTCGCCATGGTTGCGGACCGCGCAGATGATGGCAGATGCCGAAATATCCATGTGCCCTCATGCCAAGACTGGGGCGAGAGGGGAAGCTCTATCCTGCGTCTGCGCTGACCATGAATAAGGTCACATCGGCATATTTTTCAGAGGTAGGTTCGAACGCGGCGTCAATGTCGAATGGCTGGTCCGTCAATTGCAGGTCGTTGAGCCCCGACAAATGAAAGGCACCCAGCTTCTTATCGCGGCGTACCACGCCATGTTTTTCCAATATTACGGCATCGGTGAACACGGCACTGTGCTTGGAATACAAAACATGCGGGGCCAACTTCATCGGCACATTATTATACACCAAGGTGACACATTTTTTGAGCGCGATAGCTTCCAGAAGCAGTTGATTGTTCGGCATCACATGTCTCTATCGCACCCGCTTCACCATGCAATCAAAATAGCGGTGCCGCATTCCGCCACGGCGGGCATCAGCCATTGCTATGAAAATAATCATAGACCGTTTGTGCGACGGCGGCGGACACACCGGGCGCCTTTTGCAAGTCTTCAAGGCTGGCATTACGCACGGCGCGGGCGGTGCCGAAATGCATCAATAGCGCCTTTTTTCGTGACGGGCCAATACCGGGAACTTCGTCAAGCGGACTGACGGTAATCGCCTTGCTGCGCTTTGCGCGGTGCGCGCCAATCGCAAAGCGGTGCGCCTCATCGCGCAGCCTTTGCAAATAAAACATGACAGGCGCATTGACGGGCAAGGTAAATTCGCGGCCATCCGGGAAGTGGAACGTCTCACGGCCCGCGTGCCGGTCTGGACCTTTGGACACGCCGATAAAGGCCACATCCTCCACACCCAATTCGCGCACGATATGCATGACCGCGCTCATTTGCCCTTTGCCACCATCGATCAGGACAAGGTCGGGCCAATTTTCATCACGTTCCTGCTCGCCTTCCTCAGCCATCAACCGCCCAAAGCGCCGCGCCATAACTTCGCGCATCATCGCAAAGTCATCACCCGGCGCAGTGTCCGGGTTTTTGATGTTGAACTTACGATATTGACCTTTGATGAAGCCTTCGGGCCCCGCCACAATCATCGCGCCCAGCGCGTTAGTCCCCTGAATATGGCTGTTGTCATAGACTTCGATCCGGCGCGGCGGTTCGGGCAATTCGAACAGGTCAGCCACCTCTTGCAGCAATTTACCCTGTGTGGTGCTCTCCGCCAGTCTGCGGTCAAGCGCTTCTTCGGCGTTACGCGTTGCTTGTTTCACTAAGCGCACACGGTCACCGCGTTGCGGCATGCTGATTTCGATCTTGCGTTCAGCACGCTCGGAAAGTGCCTCTGCCAACAAGTCTGCTTCGGTCAGTTGCCGATCAAGGAAAATGGACTTCGCAGGGGGTACATCCTCATAAAATTGCGCGAGAAAGCTGGTGAAAACCTCGTCCTCGCTCATTTCCGCAACATGCGCAGGAAAGAAGGACCGATGCCCCCAATTTTGCCCGCCGCGAATGAAAAACGCCTGAATGCCCATCACCCCATTGCGATGTGCCAGCGCAAAAATATCAGCGTCGCCCACGCCTTCTGCGTTGATAGCCTGCGCCCCTTGAATGAAGGTCAGCGCCCGAAGCCGGTCGCGCACCATGGCAGCGCGTTCGAAATCGAGAGCCTCGGCGGCAGATTCCATTTCCTTGGCCAGTTTCGTCTGCACCGCAGAGGATTTGCCGTCGAGGAAGGACTTAGCATCCGCGACAAGATTGTTATAGGACGCGTCATCAATCCGTCCGACACAAGGCGCGGAGCAGCGCTTGATTTGGTACAGCAAACAAGGCCGGTCACGATTATTGAAGAAACTGTCGGTGCAACTTCGTAGCAAAAACAATTTTTGCAGCGCATTCAGCGTTTGGTTCACGGAACCAGCACTGGCGAACGGGCCGTAATATTGCCCTTTATGCCGCCGCGCACCACGATGTTTCTGAATGCGCGGAAATTGATGGTCTGCACGCAACAGGATGAAGGGAAAGCTTTTATCGTCACGCAGCAGCACGTTGTAAGCGGGGCGGTAACGCTTGATGAGTTGCGCCTCCAGCAACAGCGCTTCAGCCTCGCTATTGGTGGTGACAATGGTCATGGATCGCGTCAACGCCACCATCCGGCGCAAGCGGTTGGGTAGCCGGTCAATCTGCACATAATTGCCGACGCGATTCTTTAAGGCGCGCGCTTTACCGACATAAAGCACGTCGCCGCGCGCATCGTGCATGCGGTAGACGCCAGGTTTGAGCGGGAGGGTATTAAGGACATTGCGGATCACGGCGATGCCGGTGTCGAAATCTGGCGTGTCCGCACCGCGCACCGCATAGGTCGCCTTTTCCTCGCTAAAGCGGGAGGCTGCGTTGGGTTGGTCGGGGCGGTCGGCTTTGGACATGTTGCCTGCCATGTAGGCAACGTCTTTACACTACACAACGTCATTCCCGCGTGAGCAGGGAAATGACGAAATGATGGCTTGTTAGCTTAGTTTAGCGACGCAATCGACTGATCGATCAACGCGGCATCGGCCTTTGCGTCATGATGCGCAGCGATAAGCTGTGTCGCAGCGGCCGCAGCAGCCGTGGCAGCAGTCTTACGCACATCGGCAATCGCGGCGCGCTCGGCGGCAGCGATTTTTTCTTCTGCCGCTTGCGCACGGCGGCCAATCAACGCGGTGGCGTCGGACTTGGCGCGCGATATGATCAGCTTAGCTTCTTCTTCCGCAGCAGACTTCATCGCTTCGGCATCAATCGCGGCTTGCTTCGCCTTGGCTTCATATTCGGCTTTGATAGCTTCAGCTTCGGCCCGCAAAGCGGTCGCCTGATCCAATTGCGCACGGATGCCCGCAATTTGGTTATCCAGCGCGCCGGCGATCATCGCAGGAACTTTTTTCCAAAGTGCCAAGGCAATCACCGCGAGCATCGCCAATGCGACGAGCATAGAGGCATCAAAGCCCAACGCCGACGGTGCGACATGTTCTTCAGCGCCAGCGTGCGCTTCTGTTGAGGCATGTGCTTCTGCGGCTGGCGTAGCAATGGCGGCTGCGTCTGGTGCAGACGCGGTTGCGGTTGCGGTTGCGGCTGCTTCGGTTGCTTCTGCTGGATTAGCCATGGGACATTACCGCCTTCACTGCTTTTGCGGCTTGCGCAGATGTGACCTTGGCACCCGAAACCTTGGCGACGATATCGGCTGCGGCTTCTGCGGCCACGGTTTCGATGCCGGATAATGCTTTGGCGGTTGCCTTGGACAATGCCGCTTCAGACGCAGCGACCTTTGTGCTGATTTCGGCATCGGCCTTCGCCAGACGCGCATCTGCGTCCTTTGCAGCCTTCGCCTTGGCAGCGGAGGATTTGGCTTGCGCCTCATTTCGTGCCGCCTTCAGGTCGGCAGCACCGCTGTCGCCCAGATTGTCGGCCTCTGCCCGCGCACGCTCGGCTGCCGCAAGGTCGTCCGCAATCTTTCGATCGCGCGCGTCCATGCTCGCTTCAATTTTTGGCAACATGCCATGACCGATCGTAAAATAGATCAGGCCAAAGACAATGAGCAGCCAAAAAAACTGCGATGCATAGGTTTCAAGGATCTGACTAATCTGGGGCATGTTACGCGCTTGTCCTTATGAAAGAATGCCCCGGCGGTTGCCGGGGCGAAACCGTCAATTAGGCAACGAAGATCAGGATCATCGCAACAACGAACGCAAGCAGACCGAGAAGTTCGGCGGCTGCGAAGCCGATGAACAAACGACCCTGCTGACCGTCTGCTGCTGCAGGATTACGCAAAGCGCCCTGAAGAAACGAACCGAAAACGTTGCCAACACCACCAGCGGCGAGGCCGGCACCAATTGCTGCAAGACCTGCACCGATCAATTTTGCTGCTTCTGCGTCCATGATAATAACTCCTGTCAAAAATACATATGGGTAGTCGAAAAAACTCAGTGCAAATTGACCGCGTCGTTGATGTATAACGAGGTCAAAAGGGCAAATACATAAGCCTGAATGGCGCATACCAGCAGCTCAAGGAGCGTGATACCGATCATCAGGATGAAAGAAGGAATGCTGACCACCAATGGCACCCACGCAGCTTCTGCGTTCAGGCCGTTAATGACGAAGCCCGCCAACACCTTCATCAACACGTGCCCAGCTGTCATGGCGACAAAAAGACGAAGTGCGAGGCTGAAGGGGCGGATAAGGAACGAAAACAGTTCGATCAGCGGGATAAGCCACAGCAACCACCAAGGTGTTCCATGTGGCACAAACAGGCTGAAAAAGTGAAGGCCATGCTTCCAAAAACCAACAATCAGAACGGTGCCAAAGCTGATGACCGCAAGCACGGCGGTGATGGTCAGGTGGCTGGTCACAGTGAACGGGTGTACGCCAGGGACGATACCAAATGGCATCATGCCCATGAAATTTGCCATCAGAATGAACATGAACAGCGAGAACACCAAAGGCACATATTTCTTGCCTTCGGGACCAACGCTTGAGGTCAGCATATTGTTGACGAAGCCGGCTACGCCTTCAACCGCCATCTGCCAGCGACCGGGAACCAGATCACGCTTCATTCCGCCCCACATGAACAGCCACAAGGCTCCCAATACGAGGATCATGAACAACGAAGAGTTTGTGAAGGAGACGTCGTATCCAGCAAGCTGGAGCTGCGCGAGCGGCTCAATCTTGAACTGGTACATCGGATCGATTTTGCCGCTTTCGCCTGCCACGTTCACTACCCTGTTTTTTCCACACCCAAGCGCAATCGCGTGGGCATATTATACGACGCAAGCGCCCAGATTATTCCGGACGCTCCCCTGATATCTTTATAATATTCCTGAAGGCGACTGCGATGCCCAAAAACATGCAGACCAACAGAAGCGCAGGCGAAGTACCCAGCAAGCGGTCAAACAACCACCCAACCAGTGCACCACCAGCAGGACCAGCGATCAGCTCGGTCAAAACCCTGTTCCCTTGCCGCATTCCTTTGGCTGGAACCTGATCTTTACCTGCGCGTTCTGCTTCGGCCTTCCGCGCCGCTTTCAGCTGCATGTCTAACGAATCGAGCCGAGCGTCACTTTTGCCTTTGCCATCCTGCCCGGAATTGTCCGACGTCATGTGATTGCATCCTCTTTATCAAAGGGAACCACCACGAAATCGGGGCAACCCCGCCTAGGCACCGGTGCTTTAGGAGAGCGTCTGCGCCAAGTCAACAGCGCGCCTGCAAGATTGTTGCGACGCAATAGAAAAGGCCGCAGCATCTCTGCCGCGGCCTATCCAAACTATCTTGGCAGTCTCAACGCGGGCAACGTGGGTCCAATTCGGGCGCGCTGCCGTTATTGGTTTTCCAAGCGCCCGATGGTGAGTGGTGTTTATTACGTGCAACCCCGCGTACGATAATCAGGCACCATACTGTACGCAACGCTATACGCTTTATGCTGCTTGCGCCTGAAGTAAAAATCACAGAAAAGAACTATATCACAACAGGATAGACCTGATGACAGATATTGCGGACAAGAGCGAACATCATGGCACGGGCCACCTCGCGCGTTTGCGTAAACGTTTGTTGGAGAAAAATGGCGAGAGCCTGCATGATCATGAATTGGTCGAATATCTCCTCGCGCTCGCCATTCCGCGCCGAGATACCAAGCAGATCGCGAAGGATTTGATTCACCGTTACGGCAGCCTGTCTGCTTTGCTGACCGCGGACGCCGACAGTATCTTGCAAGAAAAATGGATGGGCGAAACCAGCGTTGCGGCGTTGAAGATAGTCCAAGTGGCGGCACTGCGCCTCCTCAGCGAACCCGTGCGCGAGCTGCCAGTCCTCTCGTCATGGCAATCTTTACTCGATTATTTGCGCGCCGACATGGCACATCTGACAATCGAGCGCGTACGCACGCTGTATCTTAACAGCAAAAACATGTTGATCCGCGATGAGGTGGCAAGCGAGGGCTCCATAGACCAAGCCGCCATTTACACCCGCGAAGTCATCCGACGGGCGATGGACCTTGGCGCGGCAGCGATTATTCTTGTCCACAACCACCCAAGCGGGGACAGCGCGCCCAGCCGCCAAGATATCGCTATGACGCGCGACATTGCGGATGCGGGGAAAAAGTTCGGCATAGCCGTGCATGACCATATCATCATCGGCAAAAACGGATTCAGCAGCATGCGTAGCTCTGGGCTAATTTAGCGGGTGGCAAAATGGTGACCGCTCCCGCATAGCCACAAAATGCCATCCTCGACTCCCGTTCAAAAATCCATTGGTCCGCGCGAGCTGACCGTCATGATGTCGGCGCTCATGGCGCTCAATGCGCTGGCCATTGACGCGATGTTGCCCGCCTTCCCCGCTATGGTGCGCGGCCTCAGCCTCGCCGAGCCGAACCAGATCCAATATATCATCTCGATTTTTCTGGCTGGCACAGGAATAGGCGCGCTCATCTACGGTTCATTGTCCGACCGCTATGGACGAAAGCCGATATTGTTGTTTGCAACCATTGGTGCGGCGATAGCGTCGCTGGCATGTTCCTTCGCGCCTGATTTTGAAATGATGCTGATCATGCGCTTTATCCACGGGCTGTTGGCGGCGGCGATGGGCGTTCTCGTGGTTTCGGTCATCCGCGACCAGTTTGAAGGCGACGCCATGGCGCGGCGCATGTCGACCATCTTCCTTATCTTCATGATCGTCCCGATTATCGCGCCGACAATTGGCCAGTTGGTGTTGCTGTTTGCGGGCTGGCGCGTGATTTTTGACCTGATGGCCTTCATGGCCGTCGCCGCCGCTATTTGGGTCTATCTGCGCTTGCCCGAAACATTGGCGCCCGAAAATGTCATTCCTATTCAACCAAAGGCGCTTGCCAAGGCATGGAAGATTGTTGTCCTGAACCGCAACGCTGCGGGCTATATGATTGGTGCCGGCGTCACGCAGGGCGCTTTGTTCGGCTATCTCAACAGTTCGCAGCAAATGTTTGACAAGGTGTTCAAAGCGGCAGACTTCTTCACCATTGGTTTTGCAATCATCGCCATCGGCATAGCGGTATCCAACTTCACCGATTCGCGCGTCGTCGAACGCTTTGGCGCCCGCCGCGTGTCGCAAACCGCGTTGCTGACCTTCATTGCCCTTGGCGCGTTGCAACTGCTTGCGGCCAAATTTGCGCCAACGTCCTTGCCGATCTTTCTCATCTTACTAACTGGCAATATGGCGATGATTGGCTTTATCGGTTCCAACTTCTCGTCGATTGCCATGTCCCCCTTTGGTCATGTCGCAGGGGCGGCATCATCCTTCCAAACCTTCGTCCGAACATTGCTTGCGGCTTCGCTGGGCGCATTTATCGGGCAGCAGTTTGACGGCACGGTATATCCGGTGGCGCTAGGTTTCCTGTGCTGCGGCCTCGTTGCGCTTAGCCTTGTCTTGTGGTGCGAAAAGGGGAAGCTGTTCACTCGCCCCGGCACCACATTGCCCCTGCCCACCAACCCGCGCAATTAGCGCAAAGAAAAGGGACGCCGAAGCGCCCCTGTCCTTTTGTTATTTGGCAACCAATTTACCAAATCGGGGATAAACCGCTTTTCAGCGCGCTAACTTTAGACAATCCCACGGCCAACATGGCTGCGCCCACGGCTGTATAAGAAGTACACGACCAACCCAATTGTTGTCCATCCTAGGAACATAAGTTCCGTGTAACCGGAAAGTTGGAAGAACAGGAACACGCAACCTGCCGCAGCCAAGGGGCAAACCAAGAAGTACAAAGGTGTACGGAATGGCCGAGGGCGGTCGGGATTGGTCCGGCGCAAAATCATGACACCGACCGCAACGGTAAAGAATGCGAACAAGGTGCCCGAGTTTGAAATGTCGGCCAACTTGCCCACTGGGAAAAGCGCTGCAAACAATGCGACAAATACACCCGTGCACAAGGTTACGACATGCGGCGTTCCATATTTCGGATGAAGTTTGGAAAACACGTCAGGCAGTAAGCCATCGCGCGCCATCACAAAAAAGATGCGGGTTTGGCCGAACATCATCATCAAGATAACCGAGGGCAATGCAATGGCAGCCGAAATAGCCACAAGCTTTCCTGCCCAGCCATGACCAATTTCGTTGAGTACGAAAGCCAAAGCTTCTTTCGATTGGGACAGTTCACCACCCGGTTGCGCCCCAACGGCACCCGTAGCACCAGCCGCAACCAACATGTAGATGACCGTGCAAATCGCCAGCGATCCAATCAAACCGATCGGGATATTTCGCTGCGGATTGATTGTTTCTTCTGCTGCGGTGGAAACGGCATCGAAACCAACATAGGCGAAGAAAATAGAGGCGGCTGCTGCCGCAACGCCGACTGTGACCATATTATTGGTAATCGGATCGACCACTTCCTTCGCAAAAAAACCGTTCGGGCTAAATGGCTGGAAATTTTCTGCGTTCATTGCTGGCAATGCCAAAGCAAGAAAGAGCATGAGAGCCGACACCTTGATGGCGACCAAGATTGCGTTAAAGCGCGCACTTTCTTTCGTCCCAATCAACAATAACGACATACACAATAAAGCGATGAGCATAGCCGGGACATTGATAATGCCAGGATTCGCGTCAAATGGCCCAGCAACAAAGTCATTGCCGACCTCTATCGCAAAGATATTTTCGACAAGCCCAACCATATAGCCGGACCAGCCAACCGAAACAGCAGAAGCAGCAATGGCATATTCGAGAACAAGCGCCCAGCCGACAATCCATGCAATGATTTCGCCGAAAGTGGCGTAGCTATAGGTGTAAGCAGAACCTGATACGGGCACCATTGATGCCAATTCGGAATAACATAATGCCGCGAGCCCGCAAACCACCGCAGCGATGACAAAGCTGATCATCATGGCCGGACCAGCTTTATTTGCAGCCTCAGCTGTCAAAACAAAAATGCCCGTACCAATGATGGCACCAATACCTAGCATGGTAAGCTGAAAAGCCCCCAGCGTTCGCGTGAGCGATTTTTTCTCAGCCGTAGCCAAGATCGCATCAAGCGGCTTAACGCGCCCGAAAATCATACTCATCTCCCAAAAAATAATAGCTCCCAAGTCGAACTAAACACTCCGTGCATTAGCGCAACTTAATTTCACCGCATAAGCATGGGGCCGAGGGGTTTTCCACCAAAAATATGGACGTGTAGGTGCGGAACCTCTTGATGCGCGTCCAGTCCAATGTTGGCGAGCAGGCGATATCCCGGCTCAACCAGCCCCAATTCGCGTGCAACTTGGCCCACGGCGCGGACAAAGCCGGCGATTTCCGCATCGCTGGCTTTGGTGCTAAAATCGTCCCAGCTGACATAGGCACCTTTGGGAATCACCAGCACATGGACGGGTGCTTGTGGGTTGATGTCGTCAAAGGCCAAGGCCCATTCGTCCTCAAACACCTTGCGGCACGATATCTCGCCGCGCAGGATTTTGGCGAAAATATTCTGGTCGTCATATTCCAGTGTCGGATCAATCGGCATGTGTCACTCCTTGGCTTGTGTCCGCGCCGCTTTTTCGACCAAGCCAGACACACCTTCCCTGCGGTCCAGTTCAACGAGCACATCGTCCAGCTTCACGCCCACATCACGTAGCAATATCAGCAAGTGGAAAATCAGGTCAGCAGCCTCGGCCGTAACCTCTTGCGCATCCCCTGAGAGCGCCGCGATAATAGTCTCGGTAGCCTCTTCGCCAACCTTTTGCGCGATTTTGCCACGGCCTTTGGCGAATAAAGAAGCCACATAGCTGCTGTCAGGGGCAGCGTCCGCGCGCTGGGCAATGGTGTCTTCGAGCCGTATGAGAGTATCGCGCATCAAATGTCTTTCTGTAAGGCGACGACCATGGCCTTGTCCTCAGCAGGGATCAAGCCTTCCAGCACGCGCCAAAAGCCTGTCACCGATTCCTGACCCGCGGCGGCATAAGCAGACGCCAAGCTGTTACGCAACGCATCAAACAATTGCGCTTCGAACTGAACCCCCTCGGGCGTGAGGCGCAAGAGTTTCTGACGCCGGTCAATATTACCCGTTTGCGTTTCGATAAGCCCCCGGTCCGCCAAATCGGTAAGCACGCGGCCAAGCGATTGTTTGGTGATAGCGAGAATTTTCAGTAACGCGCTAATCGGCAGATCGGGCTGGCGCGCAATAAAATATAGCGCGCGGTGGTGCGCGCGGCCGAGGCCATGTTCCGCCAGCCCTTCGTCAATTGCGCGGGTGAGCCGCGTGTATCCGAAGAACAAAAGCTCAACCCCGCGGCGCACTTCATTTTCACGAAGGAACAAAGGCGACGCAGTCGGGGGGACAGAAACAGAAGATGGGACAGCCATATTGACGTATCTTGGCCTAGGCCATAGGACAGTGCAAGACCCTAATGAACGAGAGCATCGATGAACGCTGGCCCATTTCCTTTTGAGGCGAACCCAAATCCCGTCGATCCCAGCGAACGCGCGACGCGGCTGGTCGACCCCGGTTTTGGACGGGTTTTCACGGACCATATGGTGACAATCCGTTATTCGGATGAGAAGGGCTGGCATGACGCAAAGGTCGGACCACGCGGTCCCCTTACGCTAGACCCTGCGACGGCCGTTTTGCATTATGCGCAAGAAATTTTTGAGGGGTTAAAGGCCTATCGTCTTGCCGACGGCGGGATGGCGTTGTTTCGTCCAGAACAAAATGCCCGCCGCTTTCAACGCTCGGCAAAGCGCTTGGCAATGCCCGAATTGCCCGAAGAGATGTTCCTGCAAGCGTGCAAGCAATTGGTCGAAGTTGATAAAGACTGGTTTCCACCTGTAGACGGCGGCTCCATTTATCTGCGCCCGTTCATGATCGCGAGCGAGGTGTTTCTGGGCGTAAAGCCATCTGCTGAGTATCTGTTCATGGTCATTGCCTCTGCGGCGGGCAATTATTTCAAAAGCGGCGCGCCAGCTATTTCGATCTGGGTGTCCGAACAATATACACGCGCGGCACCGGGCGGCACGGGCGCAGCGAAATGCGGCGGCAATTATGCCGCCAGCCTCATTGCACAATCCGAAGCCATTAAGCAGGGTTGCGACCAAGTCGTTTTTCTCGACGCAGCCGAACATCGCTGGGTCGAGGAACTGGGCGGCATGAACCTGTTTTTCTTGTTCGACGATGGGTCAATCATCACGCCGCCAGCCGACGGTACAATATTGGAAGGTATCACCCGCGATTCCGTGCTGACTCTGGCGCGCGCGCAAGGGTTGAACGTGCGTGAGGAACGCTACGCCATCGACCAATGGCGGGCCGATGCGGAATCGGGACGCTTGGTCGAAACCTTCGCCTGCGGAACGGCTGCGGTGATCACGCCAGTTGGGAAAGTGCGGTCTGCAAAGGGTGATTTTACCATCGGTGCGGGCGGTGCGGGTCAGATGACTCAGCAAATTCGGTCAAAACTTGTGGATATCCAGCGCGGAATTGTCACCGATGCCCATGGCTGGGTGCAGCGCATTGATTAAGCAGTTGCGGAATATGATTCCCGCGATATAAGCCGCCCGCATCGGCCAGATTACTGGCTTGCTGGGGCGTCGCCAAGCGGTAAGGCAGCGGCTTTTGATGCCGCCATTCGCAGGTTCGATCCCTGCCGCCCCAGCCATTTTACATATACTTTACTCCATACCGTTTTGTAACTGCATGTAAAAATAAGTAAAACTTTTACTATCATCTAGTAACTAAGTAATATATCGTAAGATACATCTCATTGCCGAATTATCGGCGGTTTGCTAAAGGGTGGACCTGTTATGAGAGTATTTATTGCCGATCATGGCCTGGATGTTGTCGATTATTTGAAACAGATAGTTGAAGACCTGGGGTATATTGCCGTGGGTTGCACCGACAGCAATGCCTTTACTGAAATATTGTCGCGGGAGGTTTTTGACCTCGTTATCTTAGATTGGAATATTCGCGCCGCCGACGACACGTCGCTGCTTGAATGGATGAATAAGACTTTGCGCACGCGGCCACCGTTTATCATGATGGCGAACCGGTCTGCTAAACGGGATATTACCGACGCCTTAAATGCGGGCGCTGATGATTATATCACGAAGCCAGAAAGCCGTAATGTTATTGCGGCGCGGATAAACGCTTTGCTGCGCGGCAATGCGATAGCGGGCGCATTTGATACAGAGGTCACATACGGCGCCTACAAAATGAACCGCCTTGAGCAGAGCGTTAGTATCCATGGAGAGACCGTAATATTGACCGCCAAGGAATTTGAGTTGGCAGAAATGTTCTTCAAGAACACAGACCGGACATTGTCGCGTAACTATATCATGCAAACCATTTGGCGTACAACGGCAACACTCGCGACACGCACATTAGATATGCATATTTCGAGGGTACGAGCAAAACTGGCATTGCGACCCGAAAACGGCTTCCGGATTTTCACGGTTTTCGGTTACGGTTACCGTCTTGAATCTGCTTAGTAAAATGTAACGGTTGCAAAAAGGCTGCATTAAGCGGGCTTTTTCGCGCGCTCCGCCATTTCTTGGTTCAGCATTTCGGCCAACAGAAACGCAAGCTCAAGCGACTGTGCCGCGTTCAAGCGTGGGTCGCAATGTGTGTGATATCGATCTGCTAGGCCTTCGTCAGTCACGGCAACTGCACCGCCGGTACATTCGGTGACATTCTGCCCCGTCATTTCGATATGGATGCCGCCGCCAAAGCTGCCCTCAGCACGGTGCACTGCGAAGAAGCCGCGCACTTCGGCCAAGATGCGCTCAAACGGGCGCGTTTTATATCCGCTCGCTGATTTGACGACGTTACCATGCATCGGGTCACAAGACCAGATGACGGGGTGCCCTTCACGTTGCACAGCGCGAACCAAATTCGGGAGCCCCGCTTCTACTTTGTCATAGCCGTAACGCGAGATCAAAGTGATCCGCCCGGCCTCCCGCGCGGGGTTCAGCGTATCAAGCATCCGCAACAATGCGTCGGGTTCAAGGCTGGGGCCACATTTCACGCCAATGGGGTTGCCGATACCGCGCAAAAATTCGACATGTGCCGACCCCTCGAAGCGGGTCCGATCCCCAATCCACAGGAAATGTGCAGACGTATCGTACCAGCCACCGGTCAGGCTGTCCTGACGAGTCATCGCTTGCTCATAAGGCAGTAATAATGCTTCGTGGCTGGTGTAGAAGCTTGTTCCCTTAATTTGCGGTACTGTGTCTGGCGTAATGCCGCACGCTTCCATAAAGGCCAACGCTTCGCTGATGCGATCTGCGGTTTCTTTGTATTTCTGTGCCCATGGCGAACGGCCCATATAATCATGCGTCCACGCATTGACCTGCTGCAGATTGGCATAACCGCCGCTGGAAAAGGCGCGCAACAGGTTCAATGTCGATGCCGCCTGACTATAGGCGCGGATCATACGCGCTGGGTCCGGCTCGCGTCCCTCGGCGACAAATTCAATGTCGTTGATGATGTCACCGAAATAGCTCGGTAGCTCAACGCCGTTTATGGTTTCGGTTGGTGTGGAGCGTGGCTTTGCAAATTGACCTGCCATGCGACCAAGTTTAACTACAGGCAACTTGCCCGCGAAGGTCAGCACGACCGCCATTTGCAAGATCACGCGGAAAGTATCACGTATATTGTTCGGGTGAAATTCGGCAAAACTTTCGGCGCAGTCGCCGCCTTGAAGCAGAAACGCCTTACCTTCCGCTACTTTTGCAAGATCGGCGGTAAGGTTGCGCGCTTCGCCTGCAAAAACCAGCGGTGGATAATTACGCAGCGTGTTCTCGGTCGCCGACAATGCGGCAGCATCCTTATACGCAGGCATGTGAATGCCCGTTGCGTCTCTCCAGCTTTCCGGCGTCCAACTCGTCGCCATGGGTCATACTCCAACAATAATCGGATAAATTTTGCGCTCTTTAGGCGTAACATGTTATCGGTAGCAAGCGTTACCGCTGAATTTCCGTTGGTTTCGTAAAATGCAACACAGCCAGCGTCATTTGCCACATTGGCACCCAAATTGCCTGTTGGCAAATCACTGGAAAGACGTCTATGTGGCCGCTGAATCGCCCCTGTCGCGCGTCAGATTTCTGGACGCGGTTGGAGCGATAAGATTTCGACGGTATTGCGCGGTTCAGTTCCGCGACGCAAAAAGGGCAGGTTATGTCGACAGTCAAAAAAACAAAAGGCACCGGAAAAAAACCGGTAAAAGCGCCAAAGGCTGCCGTTGCAGCCACTTTAAAAGCGGATAAAGCAACATCGGACGCTAATCCTGCGGAAAATCTGCACGTTGATAACAACGGTCAAATACCAGGCGTCCGTCGCCGCGACTTTATCCACATCGCAACCGTCAGCTTCGCTGGCGTAGGCGCGGCCGCCGTTGCAATGCCTTTGGTATCACAGATGAGCGCTAGCGCCGACGTTCTGGCCTTGGCTTCTATCGAAGTCGACGTAGCCGCCATTCAGCCCGGACAGTCGATCAAGACCAGCTGGCGCAAGCAGCCCGTCTTCATCCGCAATTTAACACCTGCCGAAATCGAAGAGGCCAATAAGGTCGATGTCGGCGCATTGCGCGATCCGGAAACGCTTGCCGAACGGACGAAACCCGGCAAAGAAAATTGGCTCATAACCCTTGGCGTCTGCACCCATTTGGGCTGCGTGCCTTTGGGTGCCGCAGCTGGCGAAGTTAAGGGTGAGTATGGCGGCTATTTCTGCCCTTGCCATGGATCGCATTATGACACCGCCGCACGTATCCGGAAGGGCCCAGCCCCGACGAACCTCGTTGTTCCGGAATTCGCATTCATTTCTGACACAGTCGTAAAAATCGGTTGAGGAGCTAGAACGTAATGAGCTTCCCTTGGGCACAAGAGTATAAGCCGCAAGGCACAGTAAGTAAGTGGGTCGATGAACGCCTGCCCTTGCCGCGCTTGGTCTATAACGCCGTTGGCGCCGGATATCCGGTTCCGCGCAACCTCAATTATTTCTGGAACTTCGGCGTCCTTGCGGGCGTCGCTTTGGTAATCCAGATTGTAACCGGCATTATTCTTGCCATGCATTATTATGCAAGCGTGGACGGTGCGTTCAACAGCGTTGAGCATATCATGCGCGACGTGAACTCCGGCTGGTTTATCCGCTATGCACACATGAACGGCGCGAGCTTCTTCTTCATCGTTGTCTATATCCACATTTTCCGCGGACTTTTCTACGGTTCGTATAAAGCGCCACGGGAAATGATTTGGCTGTTGGGTGTTACCATCTTCCTGTTGATGATGGCGACCGCCTTCATGGGTTATGTTCTGCCATGGGGCCAAATGAGCTTCTGGGGGGCGCAGGTTATCACTGGCTTCTTCTCCGCCATTCCGTTGGTAGGGGAGCCATTGCGTCAGTGGCTCCTAGGCGGCTTTGCGCCAGACCAAGCTGCGCTGAACCGCTTCTTTTCGCTGCACTATTTGATGCCTTTCGTGATTGCAGGCGTCATCATCCTGCACGTTTGGGCATTGCATATTCCAGGCTCATCGAACCCAACAGGCGTAAGCGTAAAGGGTGAACAAGACACCGTTCCGTTCCATCCTTATTACACTGCAAAGGACGGCTTCGGTCTTGGGATCTTCTTGATCTTCTTCGTCGCCGTAACCTTCTTTGCGCCGAATATGTTGGGTCATCCTGACAATTATATTCCGGCTAACCCGCTATCGACGCCAGCGCACATTGTGCCTGAATGGTATTTCTTGCCATTCTATGCAATTTTGAAGGCGTTTACCGTCGACTTTGGCATTCCATTCACGGGGATTATCATCATCGAAGCCAAGTTAATGGGCGTGCTTGCGATGTTCGGTTCGATCCTGCTGTTGTTCTTCTTGCCTTGGCTGGACACATCACCCGTGCGTTCAGGGCATTACCGCCCGCTGTTCCGCAAGTTTTTCTGGTTTGGCCTAATCCCGTGCATCGTTTTATTGACCTATTGCGGCGGGAAACCGCCTTATGCCCAGTGGGTTATTCTCAGCCAGATTGCGGCGGCATATTATTTCGCCCATTTCTTGATCATCTTGCCAATCGTTTCGCGCATTGAAAGGCCGCTTCCGCTGCCAAATTCAATCACCGAATCTGTCACCGGCAAACCGCTTGAAACAGCGGCTGCGTAAAACAGGGAAAGCAGTATCATGGTTCGTTTAGTTGCTTTTTTAGTAGGCCTGTTTTTCAGCGGCATGCTTTTGCTCGGCCTTGGGGACACCGTTATCAAGGCTATTCAGGAACCTGAGCAGCCCACGGCTGAGCATGAGTTTCACGAAACGCCACTTGCCGTCAGCTTTGCGCATGATGGTCCGTTCGGCAAGTTTGACCGTGGCCAGTTACAGCGCGGATTGAAGGTATATTCCGAAGTATGCGCGGCGTGCCACAGCCTCAATCTTGTTGCCTTTCGTGATTTCGGGGCATTGGGATACAATGAAGAACAAGTGAAGGCCCTGGCCAAGGCTTGGAAGACCGAAGTTCCGAGCATTAACCCTGAAACGGGAGAAGCGGCCACACGGCCTGCCATTCCTGCCGACAAGATTCCTTCGCCATTTGCGAATGAAGTTGCGGCACGTGCGGCCAACAATAATGCGCTTCCACCTGACCTTTCGCTGATCACTAAGGCGCGCGCCGATGGCACGGCCTATGTATATTCCTTGTTGATGGGCTACCGCAATCAAGCGGGTTACAAGAACGCGGAAGGCAAAGAGTTGCTGAAGGAATTCCCTGAAGCTGCGACGTCCCCCGGTTTGCACTTCAACCCATGGTTTGCAAACCTGAACATCGCGATGGCCAACCCGATTGCGGGTGATGATCAGGTAACCTATGATGATGGTACAAAGGCCACCAAAGAGCAGATGGCGAAAGACGTGTCTGCATTCTTGGCATGGACCGCAGAGCCAAAGATGGAAAACCGTAAAAGTGCAGGTTGGGCAGCTTTGGGCTTCCTAATCATCTTCACCGTGCTTGCGTGGATGTCCTACAGGACCATTTGGGCAGACAAGAAACACTGATAGTGTGACACCGATTTTAGAAGGGGCCGCTTTTGCGGCCCTTTCTTTTGCAATCAGGGCGTTGACGCTTTGGCCGGATAATGGCAATAGCGGCGCTCAAAGCGGCCATTGGGTCCGTCGCGGGTATAGCATAGTGGTAATGCACTAGCCTTCCAAGCTAGCTAGAGGGGTTCGATTCCCCTTACCCGCTCCAACATTCTTTCCTCATAAGCCCATCATGCACCTCATATGGTTGCCTGCGCTATATGTTGCGCGCTAACCAGACCGTGTAAATTTTAGCAGGGAGTTCGTTATGCGCATTGCGCTGTATCAGCCGGACATGGCGGGGAATGTCGGCGCGGTTTTACGCACGTCGGCTTGCTTTGGCGTCATCTGCGATATCATCGAGCCTTGCGGCTTTGCTTTCTCGGAACGCGCGCTAAAGCGTTCAGGCATGGATTATATGGACCATGTCCAGATCCAACGTCATGTCGACTGGTCGGCCTTTCTCGAAACCTTAGACGGCGCGCGGATTGTCTTAATGTCTAGCAAGGCGTCTACCCCGCTTCCACAGTTCGCATTTCGACCTGATGACATCATTCTCATGGGATCCGAAAGCAAAGGGGCGCCACCTGAAGTGCATGCACGCGCCGACGCGCGCGTCTGTATTCCTATGGCAACAGGATTTCGATCCTTGAACATTTCGGTATCGGCTGGCATCGCTTTGGCAGAAGGTCTTAGACAGACCCATTCATTCCCAAGAGGCGAGAAATGACCCTGATATTAGATCAACGCCAACAGGCCGCACGGACATGGTTCGAATTGCTCCGCGACAGCATTTGCGCTTCCTTCGAAGCGATCGAGCGCGAAGCTGGGTCCGATGCGTCGTTCGAATATACCCCATGGGATCGCAACGACCATGATGGCTCCCCCGGTGGTGGCGGTGTCCGCGGCGTGATGAAGGGCAAGGTTTTCGAGAAAGTCGGCGTAAATGTGTCGACCGTCGGTGGCAGCTTCAACCCCGAATTTGCCAAAACCATTCATGGTGCAGCCGAAGACCCCAATTTCTTCGCCACGGGCATCAGTCTCGTCGCGCATATGGCGAATCCACATGTGCCTGCAGTACATATGAACACGCGTTACCTCGTCACCACAAAAAGCTGGTTTGGCGGCGGTGCGGATCTCAATCCACCAATCCCCTATGTAGAAGACACCGAGGAATTCCACGCACGTTTTCGTGCTACCTGCACGCCTTATGGCCCCGATGTGTATGAACGTTATCGCAAATGGGCGGAGGATTATTTCTGGATTCCGCATCGCAACGTCCATCGCGGCGTTGGCGGAATATTCTACGATCATCTCGAAAACACCAGCGACGCTTTGTTTGAACAGAATTTCGCGTTCACCCGCGATGTCGGCAACTCTTTCCTCGACATCTTTCCAAAACTCGTCCGCCGCCGCATGAACCAACCCTTCAGTGCCGAAGAAAAGCAGGCGCAATTGCGCTGGCGTGGTCTCTATGCCGAGTTTAACTTGGTATATGATCGCGGCACGACCTTTGGATTGAAGACCGGCGGAAATGTCGATGCGATATTGATGAGCCTGCCGCCCGAAGTGGTATGGGCCTAACCCCAGATGGTGTTTAGCCCCATTACCCATGGCGAACTTGCTGCAATTGTCACATCGTTGGAAATGACGCGCCGCCCGCCCTTGCGGCCGCTACCAGCGTCAGAACTGCGGTTGGAAAGTTGGCAAGCGCCAACGGCAGATACATACCGCACGCTATATCGCCGCATTGGCGAACCATGGCTTTGGTTCTCCCGACTGGCGCTTAATGACACCGACCTGTTGCTCATCATCCACGACTCGGCCGTGCGTATCTGGGCCGTTCTGGACCGGCGCGGAATTGAGGTCGGAATATTGGAGCTTGATTTCCGGCAGGCCGGACAATGCGAGATTGCCTTTTTCGGCCTTGTGCCAGAGCTGACAGGCAAGGGTCATGGCAAATGGCTAATGGCGATGGCGCTACAGATGGGCTGGGCGGTGGCCAGCGTTCAGCGGATGTGGGTGCACACATGTACGCTTGACGGTCCCCATGCGCTGTCCTTTTACCAGAGGTCCGGTTTCACCGCCTATCAACGGCAGTTGGAAACCTTCCCCGATCCGCGCCTTAATGGTCTCATCCCGCGCGATGCTGCGCCACATATCCCGATTATTGCTTAGGGTCAGGACCTAGCTGTCTGCGCTGAAAGCTGTCGGTTGACGGCAACCAGCATCACTATGAAAGCCACGGCCTCCAAAGTGACAAACAGCGCCTTTACGGCGGACTCGACAATCGGGACACCGCCTTCGCCAGCGATGGACTGGCAAATAGCGACGATCGCGGCATCGGCCACACCTGAGAAAATGCGCAATATAACGGCGACGAAGAGCATCAAAAATAGGATCGCCCAACCGCAGTTACTGGTTACGCGCCACGTCCGGATGACGGAACTGTTGACCCCGCCCTTAACATCCTGCGCGATGACGGCGGGCAATATTGCAAAGCGGCCAGAAAGATACAGGCCGGGTATGATCAACATAAAAAATCCTGCCAAAGTGGCCCAGCCAACCAGCAAGCTTGCCAGCAAATACGGGAAGAATAATGCCGCTGCGATTCGAAGAGCATGTCCCACTTTTTCCAAGCGACGGCCCGACATCAGCACATACAGAGACAGGCTGCCATATGTGGTTACCAACATCGTCGGCACAAGAACGCGCCAGTTGGCTTCGAAATAGCGGCTGATTTCCAATATGGTCTGATTTCTATCGTCCAGATTTTCAACAATGAGCGGCGGCACGAGAAACGCCGAAATCCATGCCGACATGAAAATGAAGAAGCCTGCAATTGCGGCAATGGCCTCTTTATGCGCTGCAAGCAAAGCTCGCGCGTCAGTCCACACAGCGCGATAATCAAGCTTCTTTGGCATAAAATCTCCTCAGCTATGCGCGGCGTAGAGGCAGACATATGCGGTGGCAAGCCGCTTGCTCCATGCTAAAGGACGCATCATGATTGAGGATCACAATATAGACTGGGACATAACAACGGGCCTGACACCCTATCCCGATGCACTAAAGCGTATGGAAGCGTTACAGGCGGCTATACGTGATAACAACGCCAGAGAGCTGATCTGGCTGCTGGAACACCCGCCCTTATACACCAGCGGTACCAGTGCGGACCCCGCAGAGCTGTTGAGCCAGCAATTTCCAATCTATGACACGGGGCGCGGCGGGCGATACACCTACCATGGTCCGGGCCAGCGCGTTGGCTATGTCCTATTGGACCTTGCCCGCCACGGGAAGGATGTCCGCTGCTACGTCCATGCACTTGAAGGCTGGGTGATAAAAGCGCTTGGCCATTTTGGTATCAAAGCTCGCCGCGCCGAAGGGCGCATCGGCATTTGGTGTGACACGCCCGATGGCCAAGAGGCGAAAATTGGCGCGATTGGCGTGCGCATTCGCAAATGGGTCACGATGCATGGCTTTGCCGTCAATATTTCCCCTGATCTAAGCCATTTTGCCGGCATCGTGCCCTGCGGAATAGCGGAGTTTCCGGTGACCAGCCTCGCCGCGTTAGGCATTGATGCCACCTTATCTGATTTTGACGCCGCATTGCTGTCCACTTTCCCCGATTTTCTCAATAGTCTTGCGAAAACGGGTGAAAATTGTACGGATGCGCCGAGTTAGACCAACGAGGATGTTATGCGCTTTTGCAACTTCACGCCTGCCTTTGCCATGATGCTGCTGCTGTCCGCATGCGGCAGTTCGCAGGAAGATAGTCAGGCCACCGAAACGCGCATGGATAATCTCGACAGTCTAGAGGGCACGATCAGCGACGACATGATCAACACGGACGAAGTCGTTGACGACGCAACAGGTCAGTCTGGCGCTAATATTTCGGCACCCACCGCCAGCCGAGAAGCTGCCCCAGCCAAACCCGATGCCCCAGATAAGGCAAAAATCGAAGCATCCGGCGAGTCCCAGTGAGATTAAGCAACACACTGAAGCTGCCTTGCGGGGCAGTGCTAAACAACCGCATCGCAAAGGCCGCGATGACCGAGGGACTTGCGGACCCATTGGGTCGTCCGACACCTGAATTGCAGCGCCTATATGGCATTTGGTCGGATGGCGGTGCTGGCCTGCATATTTCGGGCAATATCCACATTGATGCGGACCATCTCGAGCGCCCAGGCAACGTCTTTTTTGAAGGACATCCAGACACCGAGATGATGACAGCCCTCCAATTCTGGACAAAGGCAGCGACCCGCAACGGCAATCATTTCTGGGCACAAATCAGCCATGCCGGACGGCAGACGATGCGCGCGGTTAACCCGCGTCCCAAGGCACCGTCTGCGGTCAAGCTAGGGTTGCCCGGTGGACAATTTGGTACGCCTGTCGCCTTAACGGAGGACGAAATTCTGAACCTCATTGGCCGCTTTGGACAGGCCGCATTACATTGCAAAAATGGCGGATTTACAGGCGTTCAAATTCATGCGGCACATGGCTATCTGATATCGCAATTCTTAAGCCCACGGTCGAACCAACGCACCGACCGCTGGGGCGGCAGCCTTGTGAATCGTGCTCGTTTCCTGATGTTCACGATAAACACTGTGCGCACTTTGGTGGGCCCAGAATTCCCCATTTCTGTCAAATTGAACAGCGCAGATTTCCAGCGCGGCGGCTTTGCCTTTGAGGACAGCCTTCAAGTAGCCCGATGGTTGCAGGACGCGGGTGTGGATCTGATCGAGATTTCTGGTGGCACCTATGAGCAACCCAAGCTGCTTGGCATTCAAGGCTTGGAGGAGGAAGAGGCCCAGAATGTGGCCGACACCACGCTCTCCCGCGAAGCTTATTTCGTAGATTTCGCTCAAGCGATGAAGGCCGAGTTAAAAATACCCTTGATGGTGACAGGCGGCTTCCGGAGCGCATCGGCAATGGAACAAGCGTTGCGCAACGGCGGCGCCGACGTCATCGGCCTTGCCCGGCCATTATGCGTAATGCCTGAAGCGCCAAAGAGGCTGCTCGGTGGTATGGCGATGTTACCCAAGGTCGAAAACCAATTGAAGCTGCTGCCTGAATGGCTTTCAAGCTTACGCAAGATCAAGATGGTGCGCAGCATGGAGGGATTTGCCACGCAATATTGGTTTTATAGCCAGATCTACGCCCTCGGCCGCACCGGCCGCATAGCACCCGACATGACGGTTTTTGCCGCATTGCGTGAAGTGGAAGCGTATCAGAAAGACTGGTTAAAGGCGTCCCGCACCGCGAGGTCTTAGGGTCAGGACCTAGTCGCCCTCGCCCGGGTCAGGGCTGAAATATTTGTCAAACTTATCTTCGACGCCCTTAAACTCATCTGCATCTGCTGGTGGTTCACGGCTTGATGTAATGTTTGGCCATTCCGCGCTATAGGTTGCATTCAGTTCAAGCCATTGCTCGAGACCGCTTTCGGTGTCAGGCAAAATCGCTTCTGCAGGGCATTCAGGCTCGCAAACGCCGCAATCGATACATTCATTGGGGCTGATAACGAGCATGTTGTCGCCTTCGTAAAAGCAATCCACCGGACACACTTCAACACAGTCCATATATTTGCAGCGGATGCAGGCATCGGTAACGACATAAGTCACTTGCAGAAATCTCCCAAACGTAGCGGCGGAGTAGCCGCTTCCCTTTGCTGCCTATTGCGAGGCGCGGGGAGAAGTCAACGGCGGAATGCAACTGCCTGCCAATTTTTAATCTATACGCTGATAGCAAAGCAATGCCTCACTGGCGGGACCGCGCCGTAATGGCGTCGACATTAGTTTGAACGTTATCACCGCTTGGCCAATCGGCAATGTGATGACATCGCCGATGGCGATGGGCAGGCTGCCTTTTTCCACGCGGCGGCCATTGACTCGGATATGCCCGGTCTCCGCCCAGTTTTGGGCAAGAGTGCGGCTCTTGGCAAATCTTAGAAAGAACAGAAGCTTGTCGATCCGCAACTGCGCCTCGAGCGTTTAGAGCTTAAGCCCCTTAAGCGCCGCCAATTGCAACGCCAAGGATGATGGTTGTGTGCTTTGCTTTGCGGCAATCGGTGCGCGCTCGGGTTTGGCTTGTGGCTTACCCGTTGCGCGGGATGCTTGGTGTTGCAGTTTGGCGCGCGGCTGACGCTGCTCGGGAGGGCGGGGCTTTGGCAAGCCAATCCAGCGCCAATGTGTGAGGGTGATGGCTTGTGGCTCAGATACGGGTGGCGCGGCGGCCTCTTGGACGCTCACTTCGGGTTCGGCAGTTGCCATCACTTCTGCGACCTCGGCTTCGGGTGCTGGATCGGATCCTGCCGCGACAACATCAACTGTCTCAGCAACGTTTTCAGCAACAACCTCCGCCTGCGGCTCGGGTGGCTGTTCCGCAGAACGGAAGCCTGCGTCGCGCATCAGCGCCCTCAACCCGTTTTCGCTGATACCCAGAGACGTGGCGAACGCCATGTCCATACCAAACAGATTCCCCTGCCCACGCGCTTCATGTGCTTTTTTGATGACGCGTTCGGCCAAGTCAATGCGGACATATTCGTCGCCAATCCGGCGATAGCCTGCGTTGCGTGCTTCGGAGGCATTGGCAAAATTCCATACCTTCAAATGCACCGCGCTTTCGGGCGGAAGTTCCGGCATCGCGCGGTTGTCGCGGGCCGCAAATAATGCCGCACGCCATTTGGCCGCCGCTGGCTTCAGCGCAGCATGGTGATAGATATCAAGTGCGCCAAAAACGATACCGCCCTTGCGCGCCGCGCCGCGTGCTTCCTTGGGCAATGCCGCAATCGCGTCGGCCAGATAATGCCGGCCGGCAATGCCGCCTTCGTCTGCCAAACGCACCGCAAGCGCGCGGACATTGCCATCGACGTCGGCTTGCTGCGCAAGTTCCAATAGCCCGATTATGCCGCCCATGGCTTTGACCAATTGCGCTGCAATCCAGCTTTCGGCGCGGGTCGTAATTTCGCGCAACGCGTCGCCTTCAAGCCCAGCAACCGCCTTTACGGGCGAAAATGCAGGTTGCAGAAGTGTTTTCCCCTTGGTCAGCGCACCCAGTATTTCGCCCTGCCAGAAAATGGCGGGCTTGCCCTCTCCATCGGCTGCGAGCGAGAATTCGCTGTCCTCTGCCATGCTTACGTCCTTTGCCTTTTGTCTCAAATATGCTGCCAAATGCCGTTCGGCGGCAGCCAATAAAAGCTTACGGTCACTTGCTTTGGCCGCTGGGTCAACCCGAAACGCGAAGCCCTGTAAAGTGCCAATGTCTTCTCCATCGACCAGAACATGTGTGTCGGCTTGAATCTCCACCGGTAACAACCCCACGTCCGTCGCGTTTTTCCGCAATAGCATCGAGGTGCGTTTATCGACAAATCGCTGACGCAATGCATCGTGCAAGGCGTCCGATAATTTTTCCTCCAGCGCGCGTGCACGTTCCGCCATCGCAGGGGGGTTTGTCAGCCAGTCGCTCCGATGGGCAATATAGGTCCATGTCCGCACTGCCGCGATTCGCGCCGAGAGCGTATCAACATCGCCTTGGATGTTATCCAGCCGTGCAAGTTCACTGGCATAGACGCCTTGCGGAATGACGCGGTCATTTTGGCCGAGATATTGCCACAGCGAGGCAACGAAGCGGCTGTGATGTTCCTCCCCCATTTGGCGGAAGTCGGGCAAGCACGCGACCTCCCACAGCCGCGCTACGTCCACCTGATGGCGGATCAGCGCGTTCACATCGGGCATTTCGGCCAAACGCTTCAGCACGAGCAGGTCGATGACCTTTGGCGCTGGCAACAGCCCCGGGCGATGCGGCTTCTTCTCCAAATCCGAAATCAAAGTCGCGATGTCATTAAATCGTGGCTTGGCTTCACGCCAATATAACCAGTCCAGGCGCGGGAAGTTGTGCGCTTCAATTGCCAACACTTCTTCCGGCGTGAATTCGCTGCCCTCGCCTGCCAACGTCCCGAAACTACCATCGCGCTGATGCCGACCAGCCCGGCCCGCAATTTGGGCCATTTCAGCAACAGTCAAGCGCCGGCGGCGGGAGCCGTCGAATTTGGACAGGCTGACAAATGCGACGTGCGCGACATCAAGGTTCAACCCCATGCCAATGGCGTCAGTCGCGACAAGATAATCCACCTCGCCCGACTGGAACATCGCGACTTGCGCATTACGCGTCCGTGGGGACAATGCCCCCATCACAACCGCAGCGCCACCGCGCATACGGCGCAAAGTCTCCGCCACGGCATATACTTGCTCGATTGAAAAGGCGACGATCGCTGACCGCTTGGGTAAGCGCGACAATTTTTTCGCACCGGCATAGCTCAATGTCGAAAATCGCGGACGGGAGATGATTTCAGCATCGGGCAGCAACGCGCGGATAATCGGGCGGAGGCTTTCCGAGCCCAAGATCATCGTTTCCTCACGCCCACGCGCGCGCAATATTCGGTCAGTAAAAATATGCCCGCGTTCGGGATCTGCCCCCAATTGCGCTTCGTCTATGGCGACGAAAGCAAAGTCCTTCTGAATGGGCATGCTTTCAACGGTGCAGCAATACCAGCGGGCTTGCGGCGGTTCGATCCGCTCCTCACCTGTAATTAAAGCAACATTCTGCACACCCTTTAGGGCGACAACACGGTCGTAAATTTCCCGCGCAAGCAAACGTAGCGGAAACCCAATCATCCCGCTGGAGTGCGCGCACATCCGTTCGACAGCAAGATGCGTCTTGCCAGTGTTGGTTGGGCCTAAAATGGCCGTGAGGGCGGAACGGACTGGGGGCAAAATTTACATCAGTTGGCCATCAAAGCTGCAGCGAGTTCCTTCAATGGCACGTTGGTGTCGGCTAATTGTTCAGCCGTCGGCGACAGCCCTTCGGTCACGAACAAGCGGCCTTGGACATAATCTTTAGTCGCGTTGACGCAATCGAGCGCAATGACTTTTCCGGCTTTCAGATACACCACCGAGAAGCTGCGGGTGTCAGGGTCGCCGCGCAACACCATGGAATCATAACCCGCGCTGATGCCGACCGTTTGAAGGCGCAAATCATATTGGTTGGACCAGAACCATGGCACGGCATGATATTGCGTCAGCTCACCCATAAGGCTTTTGGCTACCGCATTCGCCATATCATTCGCGTTCTGGACCGATTCAACACGCATAACGTTGCCGCCTGCAAAATCATTAGCATGGGCCGCGCAGTCGCCAATGGCATAAATGTCCGGTAAGGACGTCCGACAATAGGCATCAACATCAACCCCTGCCCCGCCAGCGGCACCGGCGGTTAGCAATGGCGCAACTGCGGGAATGATACCTATGCCGACAATCACCATTTGGGCGGGGATCACTTCCCCATCCGCCAAACACACACCGGTGACGAAATCTTCACCTTGTACGCCACTAATCGCAACGCCCAAGCGTACATCGACGCCATGCGCGCGATGCTCCGCCTCGTAAAAGCGCGATAAAGGCTCGCCAGCAACCCGCGCCAAAACGCGGTCCATTGCCTCAAGCACTGTGACTTTCTTGCCCATTTTACGGAGCACAGCCGCGGCCTCAAGTCCGATATACCCGCCGCCTACAATCGCAATCTCAGCGATATCGTCGAGGCCGTCCAGCATTCCATCAACGTCAGAACGCGTCCGTACCACATGCATTCCAGGCAAATTGCCGCCCTCAACAGGCAATGGCCGCGGACTACCGCCCGTCGCCCAAATCATCTTGCCATAGGAAATAACCGCTCCGTCAGACAGGCTCACATTATGGGCAGCTGGATCGACCGCCTCGACGCGCGATCCCAGAATCATGTCTACCCCGCGTTCGTCCCAAAAAGCCGCTGGCCGTATCATGATACGTTCAAAGGCTTTATCTCCCGCGAAATAGTCTTTCGACAAAGGCGGACGCTCATAAGGATATTCAGGCTCAGCGTTCACCACGCCAATGCTGCCTTCATATTTGGCCTGCCGTAACGCAATCGCGGCCTGGGCACCGCCATGGCCGCCACCAACAATAAGAATATCATAATGCATTAGTGAAGATTCGCTCGCTTAAAAAACATCCGATGAGCGGTAAGCAAAAGGTCGCCCACTGGCTAGTCCTATGCTTGCAGCACATGCAATTAACTGGCAGAGCAAGGCCATGACAAGCATGACATTAGACTTTGCCCTTGGCGATAACGCCGACATGATCCGCGAAACGACCAAGCGTTTTGCCACCGAGAAAATCGCGCCGCTCGCAGCCAAAATCGACGCGGATGACTGGTTTCCTCGAGATGAGCTGTGGCGCGCCATGGGTGCGCTTGGCTTGCATGGCATAACCGTTGATGCGGCCGATGGCGGCCTTGGCCTTGGCTATTTGGAGCATGTTGTCGCGGTTGAAGAAGTCAGCCGTGCTTCTGCCTCGATTGGCCTGTCCTATGGCGCGCATTCCAACCTCTGCGTTAATCAAATCGCCCGTTGGGCGAACCCAGAGCAAAAGGCGAAATATCTACCCAAGCTGATTTCGGGCGAACATGTCGGCAGCCTTGCCATGTCCGAAGTGGGTGCCGGGTCGGACGTTGTGTCAATGAAGCTGAAGGCCGAAGCGGTTCAAGGCGGCTATATCCTGAACGGCACCAAATATTGGATCACTAACGCGCCTTATGCTGACACTTTGGTTGTCTATGCCAAAACCGCACCGGAGGCTGCGTCGCGCGGCATTACCGCGTTTCTGATTGAAAAAGGCATGGAGGGTTTCTCCATTGGCCAGAAAATTGATAAAGTTGGGATGCGTGGTTCGCCCACGGCGGAACTGGTGTTTAACGACTGCTTCGTATCCGAAGAACAAATGATGGGTCCGTTGCATGGCGGCGTTGGCGTATTGATGTCGGGTCTGGATTATGAGCGTGTGGTGCTCGCCGGGCTTCAACTTGGCGTGATGCAGGCCTGTTTGGATGTGGTCTTGCCGTATGTGCGCGAACGCAAGCAATTCGGCAAACCCATTGGCAGTTTCCAGCTTATGCAGGCGAAGGTCGCGGACATGTATGTCGCGCTCAATTCCGCCCGCAGCTATGTCTACAATGTGGCGCGGGCTTGTGACGCGGGGCAAACGACGCGCTTTGATGCGGCGGGCGCGATTCTGCTCGCCAGCGAAAGCGCGGTTAAGGTCGCTGGCGAAGGGATTCAGGCGCTTGGCGGCGCTGGCTATACCAAGGATTGGCCCGTCGAGCGCTATTGGCGCGATGCCAAATTGCTCGACATTGGTGCGGGCACAAATGAAATTCGGCGGATGCTGATTGGCCGGGAGCTGATCGGAGCGGCAGAATGAGCGCGTGGATCGGTCCCCTTTTGTGACGGTTCGTCCTGTCCTGGGTATTATCGCCTGCAACCGCATGGTCGGCAGCGAAGTCGCCCAAGCCGTCATGAACCGCTATATTCGCGCGGCTATGACCTATGCCGATGTAGCGGCGCTGATTATCCCTTCCCTGCCCGACCTGATGACCGCCGCCGACGTCGCGCCGCGCATAGACGGCATATTGCTGACGGGTAGCCCATCGAACGTCGCAACCCGGCTCTATGGCGAAGAAGGCGGCGACGGACCTTATGATGACGGTCGGGACGCAATTGCGATGTCGATGGTCGACCGCATGATTGATGCGCAAAAGCCCGTATTTGGCATTTGCCGAGGCTTTCAGGAAATCAACGTCGCTTTGGGCGGAAGCTTACGCCGCGACACCAGCGTTAATGACACCCTCCTTCGCCACCATGCGCCGGATGATGTCCCGTTTGACGCAATGTTTGACCATCGCCATGCGGTCGAACTTAACGATGGCGGCATATTGGCGAGCGCTTATGCCAAAGGCGCATTGAACGTAAACTCGGTCCATTATCAGGGGATTGGTAGGCTCGCCGACGGCCTAAATGTCGAAGCCCGCGCGCCTGACGGCTTGGTGGAGGCCTATAGCGCACGACCCAACGGCGCGCCGTTGCTCGCGGTGCAATGGCACCCCGAATGGGGCACAGAAAATGATCCGGATTCGCAAACCTATTTCCACCTTTTGGGAAAAGCGTTAAGAGGTAATCTGTGAACACAAAAGTGACCCGATTTAATCGCTATCAAGCGCGGATAGGCTTTTCGCCTTAATGCATCCTCACCCTAGCAAAGGCTGGGGGGCTATCGCGCGTCTCGAAACAAACCGCGAGACGGAATAAGCACCAGCCAAAGATGGTGCGACGAAAAGACTGAGGGACATAGACATGCCACGCAATTACGACATCGCTGAACTACGCCGTTTGGACATCGCACATCATTTGCCTGCGCAAGCTGATTGGCAGGAAATTGAGGATTTGGGGGGCAGCCGGATCATCACTCATGCCGAAGGCTGCTATATTCACGATGGCGATGGAAACCGCATATTGGACGGCATGGCTGGCCTGTGGTGCGTTAATGTAGGTTATGGCCGTGACGAATTAGCCGAGGTCGCGCGCGAGCAAATGCTTGAGCTGCCATATTATAACAGCTTCTTCAAAACCGCGAACGCCCCTGCCATCATGCTGGCGGACAAGATTGCCAGCCTAACAGGTGGCCGCCTGCCACATGTATTTTTTAACAGCTCCGGCTCCGAAGCCAATGACACGATTTTGCGCATGGTCCGCCATTATTGGCAAGTTAAGGGCGAGCATAGCCGCACGATCATGATCAGCCGCCATAATGCCTATCATGGCTCTACGGTCGCAGGCGTCAGCATGGGCGGCATGAAGGTGATGCATGGCCAAGGCTTTCCAGCACCAGGCATACTGCCAATGGCTGGCATAGAGCATGTGCGCCAGCCTTATCATTATAATGAAGGCCGCGACATGACGCCGGAAGATTTTGGCACTGCATGCGCGCAAGCGATTGAAGACAAGATATTGGAAGTCGGTCCCGAAAATGTAGCCGCCTTCATTGGCGAACCCGTACAAGGCGCTGGCGGTGTTATCATTCCACCTGCCAATTACTGGCCGCAGGTCGAAGCGATTTGCCGAAAATATGGGATACTTTTGGTCTGTGATGAGGTCATCTGTGGCTTTGGTCGTACCGGCAATATCTGGGGCCATGAGACCATGGGCATCCAGCCCGACATCATCGCCATGGCCAAGGGCCTATCGTCAGGATATCTGCCTATCTCCGCCGTTGCGGTCAGCGCGGAAATCGTAAAGGTAATCAAGACCGGCGGTGATTTCGTCCATGGATATACCTATTCGGGTCACCCGGTCGCGTCCGCCGTTGCCCTGCGCAATATCGAGATCATGGAACGCGAAGGTCTGGTCGACAAGGTTCGCAATGAAACTGGGCCATATCTTGCCAAGGCACTGGCACCATTACGCGATCATCCTTTGGTCGGTGAAGCGCGCTCCGTTGGTTTGCTCGGCGCGATCGAGGTTGTTGCGGACAAGGCAACAGGCGCGCGCTTTGGCGGTGCGGAGGGCACAGCAGGGCCGCTCGTCCGCGATATTTGCATCCGCAACGGTCTGATGGTGCGTGGCATCCGCGATAGCATCGTGATGTGCCCGCCGCTGATTATTAGCCCCGCCCAAATTGACGAGCTTGTCGGCATCATTCACAAATCGCTGGATGAGGCGGAGCCAAAATTACGCGCAATTGGGTAACTATTCCGGTTACCTAGAAAACAACTTCCGACCTTTACCAAGGACATTTTATGAAATCACATATGCTTAAGTGCGCCGCATTTGCTGCTATCACCCCCGCCCTGCTCCTGCAATTTGCACCTGCACAGGCCGCTGCGCCAGTTGCGGTTAAGCCCAAGCCGCCCGTACTTTCGTGCGCGACAACAACAGCCGAAGGCCTGTCCTACACTGTCATCAAGCCGGGCAAAGGTGAACGGCCAAATGCCGAATCCAAGGTCATAGTGAATTATAAAGGCATGCTGACCGCAGACGGCACCGAATTTGATTCCGGTCAAGCAGCTCAATTCCCCGTTGGCGGCGTCATTCCCGGGTTTGCACAAGGCCTACAATTGATGCAAGCTGGCGGCAGCTATCGCCTCTGTATCCCTGCGGCATTGGGCTATGGCGCAGCGGGCACTGGTCCCATCCCTGCAAACGCCGATCTGGTATTTGAAGTTGACCTTCTCTCCTTCACTAACCCGCCACCAAAACCCATCATTCCCGCCGCCGAACGCACATGTAGCAAAGCCACCGCATCCGGCCTCGGTTTCGAAATCGTGAAATCCGCCGCGGGTAGAAGTCCAGCCGATGGCGACATGGCTTTGGTCGACCTCACCGTTTTTGACGCGTCAAAGGGCGTTGTGCAGCAAAAAAGCGAATGGGAAAAAATCCCGTTGAGCCAAGTATCGCCGATCTTCCGAGAAAGCCTGAACATGATGTCCATCGGGTCAACTTACCGCTTTTGCATGCCTAAAGCCCCCAACGGATCGCCAGAAAGCAATATCATCGTCACGTTGATCGATTTGAGGCCAGCATCAAGCGATGACAATTGAGGGCCAGCCCCTTAGCTCAACAAAACAACCGGGCTGTCCGCGCGCCAGTGCATGCTGACCTTGTCATCCCAAGTGAAATCTTCTTGGTCATGGCGGGACAGGTTGGGGCGGCTGACGCGGATGATTTGGCCGCCCTCAAGTTGAATATCATATAAAGTGACATCGCCAAGATAGCTCATGCCCTTAATCGTACCGCGCGCGAGATTGTGGCCGTCTGGCGCATCTTGCGCGGCGGCACGGACGGCTTTGCCCGCACCGGGGACATGTAGATAAATTTTTTCAGGCCGCAACGCGATCCAGACATTTGCTCCATGGGGGCCGGTGACACCGTGGTTCAGGTAAACCTTACCAAGGCCCGGGCAATCGACGGCAGCCTTATCGGGCTCATCCAGCGTCAGCGTGCCTTCAAATATGTTCACCGAACCCACGAAATCCGCAACAAAGCGGTTGGCGGGATATTCATAAAGATCCGATGGTGGCGCGAGTTGTGCGACTTCGCCTTTGTTGATCACGGCAACACGGCTTGCCATTGACAGCGCCTCGTCTTGATCATGGGTGACCGTCACGAAGGTAATGCCGACTTTGTCCTGCAAATCCGCCAGTTCGAATTGCATTTGCGCACGCAATTTGGCGTCGAGCGCGGAGAGCGGCTCATCAAGCAACAATACCTTGGGCCGCATGACCAAGCTGCGTGCGAGCGCAACCCGCTGCCGCTGCCCGCCTGACATTTGGTCGGGCATCCGGTCCTCAAATCCGCCAAGTTTTACCAGTTCAAGCGCCTCGGCCACGCGGTCGCGAATCTGGCCTTTCGATACGCCCGATATGCGCAGGCCATAGCCCACATTATCGGTCACGTTCATATGCGGAAACACGGCGTAGCTTTGGAACACCATGTTCACGGGCCGCTTGTTGGGCGGAACATGGCTCATATCCTGTCCATCGATCAGGATCTGCCCCTCAGTCGGCAATTCAAACCCCGCGATCATCCGCAACAAAGTTGTCTTGCCGCAGCCCGAAGGACCAAGCAGAACGAAAAATTCGCCTGCGCGAATGTCTAGACTGACATTGTCGACCGCCGTTACCTTGCCAAAGCGTTTGGACACATTGCGGATTTGAATGATAGGTTGTTTGGCTTCGGTCATATGAGTGTTCCGCAGGCGGCGGTGCGCATCTCAATGGGCGTCCGATATACCCTTCAAACCCTGATATTTCAGAGCGATGAAGGTCAGGGCTACAGTGAGGACGATGAGGATAGTCGACGCGGCATTCACCTCTGGTGTCACCGAGAAGCGTACCATGGAATAGACCTTTACCGGAAAAGTAATGGTGTCGGGACCGCTGGTGAAAAAGGTTATGACGAAATCGTCGAGGCTGAGCGTGAAGGCGAGCAAGGCGCCTGCCACTAAAGACGGCTTTATATGCGGCAGCAGGACGTCGCGAAACGCCTGCCACTCCGTCGCGCCAAGGTCCTTTGCGGCCTCTTCCTCTTCCTTGTTGAAACTCGCCAACCGCGCGCGGACGACCATGGCAACAAAAGGAAAGCAGAAGGTGATGTGCGCAATAGTAATGGCCGACAGGTTCAACGGCCATGGCAGGTCAGTTGGCCAGTCGATTTTGGCAAAGAAGATCAAAAACGCGACGCCCAAACAGATTTCAGGAACGATGATAGGCAAAGACATCGTGCCTTCAACCAGCCCCTTGAACGGAAAGCGGAAGCGCCAGAGCATCACGGCAGCTAGGGCGCCTATGACCAGGCTGATGATGGTCGCCAAAAACGCGATGGTGAGCGAATTGACCATTGCCTCCACCAGACTGTCATTGTTCAGCGCCTTTTCATAATATTTGAGCGTGAAACCTTTCCACACGACGTTGCGCTTGCTGTCGTTGAAGCTGAAAATCATGAGGACGATAAGCGGCGCATAGAGGAACAGCATGGTCAGCCCCACCCAGCTGCGCATCCAAAGCTTGCGGGTGTATTCAAGTGGAGCAATGGCGGTACGGTTAAACATCAACGCGCCTCCTTCACTTTGTTCGACCGCATAGATTGTAGCGCAATCAAAATGAACATTGCGTAAATGAGCAAGAAGGACAAAGCCGCGCCAAACGGCCAATCATTGGCGCGCTTGAACTGCCGTTCAATAACATTTGCAATCATCTGGCTATCGGTGCCGCCCATCAGGTCGGGCGTCAGATAGGCCCCGAGAGCCGGGATCAGCGTAATCATGACGCCTGCAACAATACCCGGCGCGGCGAGAGGCACCACGACCTGCATAAAGGTTTTGAAATGGCCTGCTCCTAAATCAAGGCTGGCCTCAATCAGGCTTTTGTCCAGCCGGTCGAGCGCCGAATATAAGGGCAATACCATGAAAGGCAGATGCACATAGACCAGCCCCAATACGACCGCGAAATTATTGTAGAGCAACTGTACGGGTGTCCATGCCTCAAGCGGTTGCATACCGACCAAAGTACGCAACCAGCTTGCCCCCTCCCACAGCCCGCCCAGTCCCTTGTTCATATAACCATTCGTACCCATCAACGCCATCAGCGCGTAAGTGCGGATCAACAGATTAGTCCAAAAGGGCAGCATGATACCCAGCAGCAGCCAAGGCCGCCATTTCGGTGCGGCAAAGGTAATTGCCATAGCCACCGGAAAGCCAATGATCAGGCAAATCAATGTTGTGAGCGCGGCCACCGCAAGGCTTTTCAGAAAGATTGAAAGATACAGCCACTCGGTCGCGCGCTTGTAATTGTCGAGCGTGCCGGAAATATCAATGTCGGCTGGACCAGCATTCTGCCCAAAGCTGTAGAGCCAGACGATCGTCATGGGCGCGATGAAAAACAGGGCAAGCCAGAACACCGGTGCCGTGGCAACGGCGGCAAAAGGCTTCTTCTGGCTTTTCCAGTCCTGCATCGGCCCTGACATTAATTAAGCCGCCCGCACGCGGGTGAACGCCTCCTCATATTTCGGCTGTAGCTCTGGATTGAATTTGGCATATTCGCATTTCGCCAGAACAGCCGCGGGCGGGAAAATGACTGGATTATTTTTATAATCATCGGGCATCAGCGCCTTTGCCGCCGCATTTGGCGTTGGATACAGGATCGTTTCGGTAATCTTTTTACCGGCCTCAGCATCCAACAAATAGTTAATGAAGGCATGGGCATTTTTTGGGTGCGGCGCACCCTTTGGAATGCACAGATTGTCCGAGTTCAACTGGCTACCTTCCTTGGGAATGGCAAAGCCAATGTCAGGGTCTTCTGTCATAATCTGCGCAATGTCGCCATTATACTCAAGCACAAGATCCACCTCGCCCTTCAGCAATAGATCCTGTCCATTGTCTTCATGGAAGGATTTGATGTTGGGCTTTTGCTTGATCATCATCGCTTCAATCATTTTGATATCGGCGTCGGTCAGGCCATTGACCGATTTACCCATATATTTGCCATATAGCCGGAACATGTCGCCGGCCTCGGACAGCACCGCAATGCGGCCCTTATATTCATCGCTGTCGAATAGGACTTTCCAGCTATCGGGCACCGACTTCACCTTGGACTTGCGATATCCAATGCCAAGCGCCAGCCATGTGTACGGCATGGAATATTTGCGCGCCGGATCATAAGGCACATCCTGATACTCAGGCGCGATGTTCTTGAAGTTGGGGATCTGCGCCTTGTCGATTTCAACCAACATATCCGCTGCGGCCATGCGCTCAACAAAGTCGTTTGATGGCACGATAACGTCATAGCCCGGGTTGCCTGCGCGCAGCTTGGCAAATAATTCGTCATTGCTGGCGAACAAGGTCATGTTCACGTCAACGCCGGCGCTGTCTTTGTAATCTTCCAACGTGGTCTCACCAATATAGGTGTCCCAGTTATAAAAGTTCAGCTTGGCCTCTTCGCCATTGGCAAGCTTTGCAGCTTCTTTCTCGCCGCATCCAGTGAGCGCACCGGTTAATGAAAATCCGACAGCCGCAACGCCCATGCCCTTCAACATGGCGCGGCGATTGCTACCCGCGTTCAAAAATGTCTTGAAATCCATAGCTAATCTCCCACTAAGGCCCTGTCTGTGAAGCGATGATGCTGAACTAATATCCAGACTTAGAAAAGCCCTTTTTTCCATGTTTTGCGGCGCAATTTAGTTACGATACATCGCAATTATTTTGCACCGCAACATAACTATTTGGCGCGCGGGGTTGCTTCTGCATCAACCGCCGCTTGAACTGCTTTATAAAAGGCTTCCCGCTGTACACCGACCGTGTTGGGGTCCGTTGCCTTGGGCCAGTTACTGTTCGATGCGATGACAAGGTTACGCTTGGGGTCGATGAAGATACCTTGCCCGAAAATGCCTTGGGCGGCGTAACTGCCATCGTCATAAGTCCACCATTGATAGCCATAGCCCTTACCCGGCATACCGATGTCGGCCTGCTTGCTAGTCGCTGGCGCGATCCAGTTGTCGGGCAAGATGCTTGCGCCGTTGACCTTCGCGGCGCCCAGCATGAACACGCCAAAACGTGCATAATCACGCGTTGATGCCTGAATACAGCAACCGCTGATCTCGTGCCCAGTCGCACCCAAGAGCCAGCTTGCGTCCTGCTCCATGCCAAATGGCGCCCATAGCTTCTCGGACAGATAAGCGGATAAGGTCTTCTTCGTCGCCGAGCTGACCAACACGCCGATTAAGTTGGTTTCGCCGGTTTTGTAGACCCATTTGGTGCCCGCCGGCGCCTCACGCGGCAAATTCCGCATGTAGCTAACCGTCACGTCCATGCCTTTTTCGGCCTTATGCATGTTAAACAAAGCGACATCGGACTTGGGGTCCTCATAATCCTCATTCCATTTGACGCCGGAGGTCATCGTCAGCAATTGTTCGATAGTTACGTCATCATAAGCCGAACCCTTCAGATCAGGGATGTAAGCCGAAACCTTATCATCGATGCTTTTGATATAGCCGTCTTTTATCGCCGCGCCGACCAAGGTTGAGGTGAAGGATTTCGCGACAGAGAAGCTGGTCCATTTGCCCTCTGCATCAAAATCCAGACCATATTTTTCCATCCGCACTTTGCCATCCTGAATAATGACAAGTCCCGCGGTACGCTGCGCCTTCATATACGCATCGACGTCCGTCTCGATCGTCAGCGGCGCGCCATTGGGTAAAGGATATACCTTGTCACCTTTCGCAATCACATTAGCTTTGGCAAGGATGGGAATTCGGTCCATCGTGCGAAACGCGGCGTCGCGTTGCTCTACGCTCCAGAAAAGCACATTAGCGTCCGTGGGTAGATGGGAGATGAGCGCTTTCATATCCTTGTCCGCGCTCACCCAGAAACCGCCCGCTGCCGATGCCATGACCAGCAAAACCCCGAATATCCATTTTTTCATCCTGCTCCCCTAATTTACTCTGTGCCTTAAATGGCCTGTACGACAATGATGCCGCCGCCGCTAAACTCATGGTCGCAGTACATCAGAAAATAGTGCCAAAGCGAAGCAAATTCATCATCAAAACCGGTTGGTAAAATTCATTGCACAAACGACAGCAATCATTGCGAAAGACCATAACGCGCCTTATGTATATAACACACGCCCGCTAGGGGCTGGATTTCTCGGCAATTTGTCAAATGGAGGAACTCGTTAGATGCGTAAAACTTATTTGAAATTTCTTCTGGTGCCCGTTGCTGCGGCTTCGTTAGCAGGATGCGGTATTAATAGCGTTCCGACGGCTGAAGAAAATGCCAAGGCAAAGTGGGCTGATGTTCAAGCCGCGTTTCAAGAGCGTGCGAACCTCATTCCCAACCTAGCCAATATCGTCAAAGGCGCTGCCGCGCAGGAAAATAAGACGCTGACGGAAGTGATCCAGGCGCGTGCGCGCGCGACCTCGCCCAACATTCAGGTCAACCCTAACGACCTAAGCGATCCTGCAAAAATGGCCGCGTTTCAGGCGGCACAGAATCAATTGTCGGGTAGCCTGTCGCGCTTGCTCGTTTCGGTTGAACAATATCCACAGTTGAAAAGCCAGGAAGGCTATTTGAAACTCCAGGACCAATTGGAAGGTCAGGAAAACCGCGTGCGTATTACGCTGCGCGACTATAATGAAGCGGTGCGAGGATATAACACCACTATCCGCACATTCCCCGACATCATTGGCGCAAAAATCATCCACGGCGCAAAGCCGATGGTTCCCTATCAAGCCACAACACAAGGTGCCGAGACCGCACCGACGCTGGATATGGCGCCCGCGGCCTAAGGCCAATTTTTGGAATTGCATATGAATAAGGCCCTTGGCCTCATGATTGCGCTGCTGCTGGCCCTCACCGGCCAAGCAGCAGTTGCGCAAAATTTTCCGAAACTGACAGGCCGTGTGGTGGACCAAGCAGATCTGCTTGATCCACAGCAAGAGGCCGCGCTTACGGCCAAGCTGGCAGGACTGGAAACCCGCACTAAGCGCCAATTGGTGGTGGCAACGCTAAGCAGCCTCGAAGGCTATGAGATATCCGATTATGGCTACCGGCTTGGTCGGGAATGGGCATTGGGTCAGGATGGAAAGGGCGAGGCGGAGAAGGACAATGGCGCGATCCTGATCATTGCTCCCAATGAACGCAGAATGCGGATCGAGGTGGGCTATGGCCTGGAACCCGTGCTGACGGATGGTCTATCCTCGACGATCATTCGCAATGATATCACGCCACGCTTTAAGGACGGAGATTTTGTCGGCGGCATCAATGCAGGCGTTGACCGCATTGTCACGCAACTTGAACTTCCCGCTGAAGAGGCAGCAAAGATCGCCGGCGCGGCGCAGGAACCGCGCGGGCGCGATGAGGGCGGTCCTTTTGGCGCGATCATCTTTGTGCTGTTCCTCATCTTCTTCGTATTCCTGCCGATGTTCCGTTCCATGAATGGGGGTGGGCGGAAGCATCGGCGCGGCGGCATGGGGCCAGTCATCATCTGGGGTGGTGGCAGCGGCTTTGGCGGTGGCGGCAGTAGCTTTGGAGGCGGCGGATTTGGTGGCTTTGGCGGCGGAGGCGGCAGCTTCGGCGGCGGCGGGGCGTCGGGTGGCTGGTAGGATATTTTAATATGGCATTACGTAAAATCAGCCAGATGAGCCCAGCCGACCATGCCCTGGTGACAGCTGCGGTTGCAGAGGCGGAACGACACACAAGCGGCGAAATCGTAACCATTGTGACGGATTTTTCCGACCATTATGACGATATTCCCTTGGCATGGGCCAGCGCCGTCGCGTTCCTAGCGTTGGCGACATACGCGACCTTTCCTGACTTTTACATCGGTCTGATTACCCGTCTGTCTGGTGCATGGGGTCATGAATATTCGACGGGTGAATATCTTGCCCTGCTTTTGACCGCCGTTGCCCTGAAATGGATAGGCACATGGTTCATCCTGAAATGGATGCCTTTACGTCTGGCGCTCACGCCCAAAGCGATAAAGCTGGCACGCGTCCGTCGCCGGGCCATGAGCCTGTTCAAGGTCGGAGCGGAATCCAAAACGATGGGCCGAACGGGCGTACTTTTGTATCTATCTATGAAAGAGCATCGCGCGGAAATATTGGCAGATGAAGCCATCGCTTCCAAAGTTGCGCCAGAGGTTTGGGGTGACGCGATGGTTGCCTTGCTGGATCAAGTGAAGGCCGGAAATCCGGGCGCTGGCGTTGCGGCGGCGGTCGCACAAATGGGTGTCGTGCTAGCGGAACATTTCCCCAAGGGCACCGAAAACCCCAACGAACTTCCCGACAGGCTTATCGAATTATGATGCCACAAGACGAAGCAGAAACCGTGATGTGGCAAGGGCGCTTCATCACGGCAAAGACGCGCGGAAAATGGGAATATGTCAGCCGCGCCCGCGGTATCAAGGCTGCGGTGATCTTAGCGATGGAGGATGACCATGTTCTGCTTGTCGAACAATATCGCGTTCCGCTTGGCGCAAATTGTATTGAACTGCCCGCAGGTCTAATTGGTGACCATGAAGAAGGTGAGGACACGCTGATGTCCGCCGCCCGCGAACTCGAAGAAGAAACCGGCTATCGTGCAAACCATTTGGAAATCGTCGGCGAATATTTTTCCTCACCTGGCATGGTCAGCGAAAGCTTCTCACTCGTCCGTGCGCGCGGTCTAACGAAGGTGAGCGATGGTGGCGGCGTTGATGGCGAAAATATCATAGTCCACCGCGTTGCCTTGGCCGACTTGCCGGGTTTTGTTCAGGAAAAACGCGCGGGGGGCTGCGTCATGGACGTCAAGCTGCTGATGCTGCCCGGTATGATCGCTTAACGGAAATTATCCGCATAAGCCTGAAGCTTCAGCGTTTTAGGCGGTGTTGGGATGAAGGTCGCGGCAATGCCCTTTTTCTCAGCATAAGCGCGCGCTGCGTCTAAGCTTGGGAAAGTCAACTGCACCTGTGCTTGCGTATCGCCTGATCCCGCCCAGCCCATAAGCGGGTCCGCTTTGCGGGGTTCTGCGGGCACATATTCCAGCACCCATTCGCGGCGTCCACTGCCCGACTGCATGGCATTTTTGGGGCGTTGAAAGATACGGGCGGACATATTGTGTTTCCTGACGGTTAATTCGCCACCGCCTTGCCCGAACAGCATCTGAGTCGTCAAGCGTTGCGGGGTGTGTCGCGCGCTTGTGCTTTTTTGGTCTTAAGGCTGGCGACACTTTCCCATGGTGCGTCGGGCCAGTTATGTTTGGGGTAACGACCGCGCATTTCTTTGGCCACATCACGCCAACTTCCGCGCCAAAATTCGTGCAAGTTGCGCGTGGTCTGAATAGGGCGACCTGCAGGCGAGGTGAGGCTCAGAACGAGCGGTATGCGGTCAACGCCCACCACCGGGTGCGTATCAAGGCCAAACAAAGCCTGCACGCGCAATTCGACCGTTGGCCCAGCTTCGGCAGCGTAATCGATATCATGCGCGGTTCCGGCGGGGCTTTTGAACAAAGTCGGCGCGATCTGATCAATGCGAGTTCGCACGTCCCATCCGAGCAAATTGTCGAGTGCTTGCGCCAAGGCCGATGGCGCAACATCACGCAAGCGATTCACCTTACCAAGCAAGGGCAGAAACCATTGTTCCGCGCTGTGCGCCAACGCTTCGTCGCTGAGCGCTGCAATACCGGCAAACAGCGCGCGTTCCCGAAGTGCACGTGCCGAGGCCGACCATGGCAGTATGTCGATTCCTAAGTCTTGCACGGCGGCCAACAAAGCGGAGGCAACCGCTTCAGGATCAGGCTTTTCAACACGTCCCTCGCTCAACACAATCGCACCAAGCCGCCGCTGCACGCGCGCCTCCACGCGGTCGGCATTTTTGTCGTAGGACAATGTCTCCTGACTGGTGATCCGATGTGCAAATCGACCCATAATTTCCGCTTCGGTCAACGCCGCTGCCGACAATATACGCGCGCCCGATGCCGCGCCTTGCAGGTCGGCTACGGCAATCCATTCCGCGCTTGCGAAAGGTGATGCCGCGTCAAGCTGAAGCCCGCGACCCATCGCGCTGATCCATTTCTCGCCCTTGGCATCGCGACGCTTCGCAATGCGCTCAGGAAATGCTGTGGCGATCAACCCGCCGATGCTCAAGGGATCGAGCCCGCCTTTGCCCACACACAGCCGCGCAATGCGCTGCGCCAGCTTGCGTGCCGCTTCTGCCTTTGCCCCGCGTTCCCGCGCGAAGCGTTCGTAGCGGGCATCAATGTCCTCACTTTTCCCGCCCAAGCCGCGCTCTTGCAACAGGACTGCCAAAATCGCTGCGTCCTCTGCTTGCCCGCTATGGGCCGCGGTCACGACCATATGCGCAAGGTTCGGCGGTAGAGGCAGCTTGGTAAGCGAGGTCCCGTGCGGCGTGATGCGGCCTTGCGCGTCCAACGCGTCTACCGACTTCAACAGCTTACGCGCTTGCTGCACGGCAGCGGCAGGCGGCGGATCAAGCCAACGGAGTTTTGCAGGATCATTCTCGCCCCATCGCGCGCAATCGATCAACAACGGCGCAAGGTCGCTCTCCAATATCTCCGGAGGATCGAACGGCGGTAAGCCACCATTGCCCGCCTCCTCCCACAATCGATAGGCAACACCTGCTTGTTGCCGCGCCGCACGCCCCGCGCGTTGGGTTGCGGCAGACAGGCTTGCCCGCTCCGTTATCAACCGCGTGACGCCAGCCGCCTGGTCAAAGCGCGCGCGCCGTGCAAGGCCGCTGTCAACCACAACACGCACGCCATCGATGGTCAGGCTGGTCTCGGCAATGTTTGTGGCGAAAATGACCTTGCGGCGGCCTTGCGCGTCGCGGCGGACCGCAAGCCGTTGGTCCGCTGGATCAATTTGCCCATGCAGCCTGTGCACGACGATATCAGGACCGCAATCACCCAATGTGTCAAATGCGCGGTCAATCTCACGCACGCCGGGGAGGAAGGCCAATATATCACCCTGCTGCTCCGACAGCGCCTGACGCAATATGCGCACCATGTCGGTTTCAATCTGCAGTTCGGTCCTGCGGCCGACATAAAGATATTCCAGAGGCCATCTTTTGCCTTCGCTTTCCAGCACAGGCGCGTTGTCCATCAATGTCGAAAAACGCGATCCATCCAGCGTTGCTGACATTGCCACTAAGCGCAGATCGGGCCGGAAAGCCGCTTGCGCCTCCAACGCCAGCGCGAGCCCGAAGTCGCTATCGATGCTGCGTTCATGGACTTCGTCAAACAACACAGCCGAGACCCCCGATAATTCGGGGTCGCTGATAATCCGGTTGCGGAAAATGCCCTCGGTCATCACCAATATGCGGGTGTCAGGGCCATGTTTGCTATCGAGCCGCGTCGCATAACCAACCCGCCCGCCGACCGTTTCGTCCAAATTTTCGGCTATACGCTCCGCCGCCATGCGCGCAGCCAAACGGCGCGGTGACAGCAGCAGGATCTGGCCGCTGCAATATGGTTCTTCCAACAAGGCTGGTGCAACCATAGTGGTTTTACCAGCGCCGGGCGGGGCAATCAGAACAGCGTTGGGCGCCGCGCGCAAAGATGACAGCAAATCGGGCATAACCGCCATGACCGGCAATGCTTCGGACATGTTCAGCGCGGACGGCACCGCTGCGTCCTTCAATATGCGCGGGCTATTGCGAATTCCACAGTCTCAGTCAGCGCAGATTTGGCCTCGCCTGCGGGGAAATGTGCAATCGCATCAATCGCGCGCTGACCATAATGCCGCGCCCGATCCAAAGTATCGTCAATGGCACGATGCGTGCGCAACAATGCACAGGCATGCACCAAATCTACGTCGCTCACACGATTGCCAAGCATCGCGTCGCGCCAGAATCTCTGTTCTTCGGCGTTGCCACGGCAATGCGCAAGGATAACTGGCAGCGTAACCTTGCCATCGCGGAAATCGTCGCCACTATCCTTGCCCATGGTTGCGCCGTCGGAGACATAGTCGATGGCATCATCGACAAGCTGGAACGCAATGCCAAGATTGCGGCCAAAGGCATCCAACGCCATTTCCTGCGTCTCCCCGCTTTCGGCGACAACCGCCGATATCCGGCACGCTGCAGCAAATAAGGCCGCCGTTTTTGAGCCAATGATATCGAGATACTTTTCTTCCGTCGTCGAAATCTGGCGCTGTGCGGTCAACTGGTTGACTTCACCCTCTGCGATAACCGCCGACGCATTTGAGAGGATTTTAAGAACCTTGAGCGAACCATCCTCGACCATCAACTCAAAAGACCGGCTGAACAGAAAATCGCCAACAAGCACAGCCGCTGGGTTGCCGAAAATCAGGTTCGCAGCGGTCTTGCCGCGTCGCATATCGCTGCCATCGACAACATCATCATGCAGCAAGGTCGCGGTGTGAATAAACTCAACGGCAGCGGCCAATTTGTGATGACGATCGCCTGGATAATCCAGCAACTGCGCGCAGGCCAAAGTGAGCATTGGTCGCATTCTTTTGCCGCCGCCTGCTATCAAATGGCCAGCCAGCTCGGGGATTAACGGGATTTCGGACTGCATGCGATCCAGAATGACCGCATTGACCTTATTCATGCCCAAAGCGACCAATTTCAGAATCGGATCGAGCGAAGGCGCCTGATGTCCGCCGATTTTATGGATAGTTGCAGTCATAATGCGCACGCTGTGACGCGCGCAGCGTTGATAGGCAAGTGCAAATGGCGTATTTTTGCTTGTCCGTTGCGGTCAATATCGGCACAGATGGGATCAATGAACGACGCAGACACCCTCGCCCGCTTTCGCGACAGCATCGACAATATTGATGCGGCGTTGGTTTTCATGCTCGCCGAGCGGTTCAAGATAACGCAGGCGGTGGGCGAATTTAAGGCAAATTCATCGCTGCCACCCGCAGACCCCGCACGTGAAGAAAAGCAAATACAACGGCTGCGCCAATTGGCACGCGACGCCAAGCTTGACCCTGATTTCACCGAGAAATTTTTGCGCTTCATCATTGATGAAGTTATTAGGCACCATCAGCAAATCCGCGACGGAAGTTAATCAGCTTGTCGCTTTTGGTAGGCGCAGCCTGACCAAAAGTCCGCCGAGATCTTCGCTTTTTTCCAACCCGACAGTACCGCCATAAATTTCGACAACGTCGCGGACAATCGCGAGACCAAGCCCCGTACCGGGCTTGCCTGTATCCAACCGTGCACCGCGATCAAACAACCGCTCACGCTCATCTTCGGGGATGCCTGGCCCATCATCCTCAATAATCATTTCCACAAAGTCGCCTACATCCTCAACCGTCACGAAAACACTACCTCCGCCATATTTGGCCGCGTTTTCGATTAGGTTACCGAGCATTTCATCCAGATCCTGCCGCTCCACTCGGGCGGCAATCGCTTGATCTCCGGCCTTATCGAGCCGGACATGCGCGTAAAGGCGACTTACCGCGCGTTCCACCGATTCCAAACTGCCCCAGACCACCGCACGGCTGTGGCTGTGCCCCCGGCGGCCAACGGCACGGGCGCGGGCCAAATGGTGATCCACCTGACGCCGCATCGTTGTGGCTTCGCGGATGACCGTCTCCGATATATCAGGCGCTTGGGCGGTCGCGCTATTCATGATGACCGTTAACGGCGTCTTGATCGCGTGCGCGAGGTTGCCCGCATGACGACGCGATTCCTCCGCCTGTTTCTCATTATGGTCGAGCAAGGCGTTCAATTCATTGACCATCGGCATCACTTCGTCGGGCAATGCATCTGTCACCCGACTTTCCTGACCGCTGCGCATCTGAGCAATTGCCATGCGCACCGCACGAAGTGGCCACAGACCATAAAAAGTCTGTAACGCCGCCAAAATGATGAGGCCAAGCGCTAACAAAAAGAAGCTTGTCGCCAATACCGAACGCAATTCGCGAATTTGCGCATCAAGGCTATCGCGGCTTTGCGCGACCATGAAGGTCCAAGCGACATCGGAGTCCGGTAGCCTTATGGAGCGCTCTGCAATGCGCAGCGGCTCGTCCGGAAATTCATCACTGTTCCGAAAATGGACCGCCTGATCATTGTGACTGGCGGGCGGGCTGAGCGCGCGGTCCCAAAGCGAGCGAGAGGGAAATGGCATCGCGTCTTTTCCAGTAATCTGCCAGTAAAGCCCGCTGTTCGGTTCCAAAAAACGCTGGTCACCCAACGGTCGGTTCATCCGGATTTCGCCATCAGGGCCGATTTCTGCCGAAGCAATCATCGCGGTAAGGACATATTCGATCTGAGTATCAAAATTCTGTTCAACCGAATTGGTCAACACACGGTCCAGCGCCGCGCCCCCACCGATGAGCAAAATCGTAATCCAAGCCGCCGCCGTCAGAATCATCCGGCGGGTAAGCGAACCCGTGCTTTGGAATTGGTTGCGCCATGTTGGCGGCTTTGGTGCGGACATAATGGCGACCGGCGGCTTCAGCTCAAGGGTTCCTCAAGGCTGTAGCCAAGGCCCCTGATCGTCGAAATCACTTCTTGTCCTAGCTTCTTGCGGATTCGCGTCACGAACACCTCAATGGTATTAGAATCGCGGTCGAAATCCTGATCATAAATATGTTCGATCAGTTCCGTCCGCGAGACGACCTTGCCCTTGTGGTGCATCAGGTAGGACAGCAGTTTATACTCTTGCGCAGTCAGCTTCACGGGCTGACTATCAAGCGTCACACGGCCCGAACGCGTATCTAAACGGACATCGCCGACATTCAGCTCACTTGACGCATTGCCCGACGCACGTCGGATGAGCGCCCGCAACCGTGCAATCAATTCTTCGGTCTGGAACGGCTTGGCAAGATAATCATCTGCACCTGCATCAAGGCCAGCAACCTTGTCCGACCAGCTATCCCGCGCGGTGAGCACCAGCACCGGGAATTTTCTGCCTTCCTTGCGCCAGCGGTCAAGAACAGTCAGCCCGTCAATTTCCGGCAGACCAAGATCAAGGATAACGGCGTCATAATTTTCAGTGGAGCCCATATAATGGCCGTCCTCTCCATCAACCGAGAGGTCAACGGCATAGCCCGCTCCTTCAAGTGTTGACTTGAGCTGCTTGCCTAAATTGGGTTCGTCTTCCACGATCAAGATGCGCATGCCGTTCCCTTTTACTCTCACTCATTGTATCGCGATATGGCTAGCAGATTACCGTACCGCCACAAAATCCTATCACCGTTGCCGCAGCACAACTCCCGTCCGTCCATCCACATCGACAAAGATAACCCGATCGCGGTCGATGAATTTCAAACGGTACACTTGTGCAGTTGGGTCATATTCTGGTCCCAGATACTGCATTCCGCGCATACGCGGCACAATATTTGCCTCAATCTCTCGTAAGGGCTTGACCTTGCCGGCCCGCATATCCTGCCGCGCCTCATTCTGTTCCCCACGGCGCGGATCGGCCGCAACAGGGCTAAGCACAGCGATGCTGGCGAGTATGCAGATAAGGACAGGTTGCTTCACCATCTTCGTTTCCTAAGCGTTCAGCGTTGAACGCACAGTGAATGGCACGTCTTGGTTGCGCGTTTCGTGACATACAAAATCCATTATTTCACCATTTCAAATGTGAACGACATGCTTGCTGCAACGCTGAGTTCCCCCGGTGCTATCGGTGTAGTTTTGTCCGCCGCCACGTTCATAGACGCACGCACGACTATCGACATTGGTGCATAACGCCCTTGATTGTCCGTTTCTTCGACGCGTAACACGCGGACATCATTGTAGCCTGCTTTGCGCGCCAATCTGCGCGCACGATTCATCGCCGAAGCCCACACCTTATCCCGGGCGGCTTCCCGAAAACGGCTGTCGTCATCAATGCCAAATGTTGGCCCATTGAAACTGGTCGCCCCATCGCCCGCAAGCGCGTCAAGGAAAGCGCCAAGCTTGGTTAAATAGCGTAGCTTGGCATTGACCATGTTAGAGGCCTGATAGCCCTTAAAAATCGGCTGCCCGTCGCGATAGTCAAATTGCTGGTTCAAATTGATTTGTGTGGTTTGGATATCACGATCAGCGATGCCCAGCGCCTTCAGCCGCGCAACCACAGATGCCATTTGCAGATTATTGGCGCGGATTGCCGCACTAGCCGTTGGCGCCAGTGTTTGAACGCCGGTCGAAAATGTGGCGATATCTGGCGGGGTTTCGACCGTTTCGGAAATCGTCAGGTCAATAACCGGATTTACGGTTGTAACATGTACCTCAGTCGCCATCGCGCCGCTGGCCATCATCCCACTCGTAACCAGCATGGCTGCCACAATCAATTTTCGCATATCAAACTCCCGATTAACGCCATCCGGTTAGATTGCTGTTCGGCGTGCCCAATCGATATAGGCACGGCGAAGCTGAACAGTTGCAGAACCGGGTTTACCATCTCCAATGAGTTGTCCGTTAATTTGCACCACGGGCATCACAAAGCCTGAGGCGGACGACACAAAGGCTTCGGCGGCTTGCTCCGCCTCGCCAATGGAAAAAGGCCGCTCTTCTATGCGCTGTGCCACAAGCGGAAGCACCGATGCGCGAGTAATGCCGTGCAATATTTCCCGGTTAAGCGGGTGCGTAATCAAAACGCCTTCGTGCGTGATGATATGCGCGTTTTGCGCACTGCCTTCGGTGATCCAGCCATTGCGCTCCATCCACGCGTCGTCCGCGCCGCGGGCAATCGCTTCGTTTTTCATCATGGAGGCATATAATAATTGCGTTGTTTTGATGTCCGCCCTGCCCCAGCGTAAATCAGGCATGGTTATCACCCGAATGCCGCGTTGTGCCAATGGATTGTCCGCCAGCGTGCGGGATTGGGTAAAGGCAAGAACCGTCGGCAGTATATCAGCGGGGGGAAATACAAAGTCGCGGTCTTCAGGCGAACCGCGTGTCACTTGCCAATAAATCATGCCTTCTTCGAGATTATTGCGCGCAACCAATTCGCGGCAGATTGCAAGCCACTCGTCTGCGTCTGGCGCTCCAATAATACCAATTTCACCAAGTGAGCGGGCAAGGCGTTGCACATGGCCGTAAAAGTCCACAAGCTTGCCGTCGAGCACGGAGACAACCTCGTAAACAGCGTCCGCAAAAAGGAAGCCTCGGTCGAACACCGACACTTTGCCTTCAGTTTCAGGGACGAAATGTCCGTTAAGATATAATTTGCGCATAGCAAGTCTTTGCTTGAAGCTTCGCCCATCGTCAACAACCACATTGTCATTCCCGGAAATGACAAAAAACGGCAGATGGACAATCTGGCTTGCCCCTGCCGTTGCTACCCCCTATCCGCCAGCCCTTATGTCGCAACCTCCCATCTTCGCCTTCGAAAATCTTGCGCTCCAACAAGGTGGCGGCTGGCTGTTTCAGGATATTGATTTGTTTATCGGCGCGCGCGACCGATTGGCACTGATCGGTCGCAATGGGGCAGGCAAAACGACATTGATGAAACTGGTGGCGGGAACTGTCGAAGCTGACAAGGGCAACCGCGTTGTGACACCTGGCACCAACATCGTAATGCTCGAACAAGATCCCGATGTTAGCGCCTTTGACCGGCTCGTCGATTTTGCCATTCATGGCGAAAAAGGTCCACCCGATTATGCCGTGCGCGCAATCGCGGACCAATTGGGCATCAACTTGGACCGGGAAGCCAAAACCGCAAGCGGCGGGGAAAAGCGCCGCGCTGCAATTTGCCGCGCACTGGCGAGCGAGCCTGACCTTTTGCTGCTGGACGAGCCGACCAACCACCTTGACCTTGCCGCGATTGAATGGCTGGAAGAATGGCTGACACGCTATCGTGGTGCATTCATGGTGATCAGCCATGACCGGACCTTTTTGACGCGGTTGACGCGGCAGACATTCTGGCTGGATCGCGGGCTGCTGCGCCGCAACGAAATAGGTTTTGGCGGCTATGACGCATGGACCGAACGCGTCTTTGCCGAAGATGCCCGCAATGCAGATCGCCTCGATGCCAAGTTGAAAATTGAGGCGCATTGGCTGGAACGCGGCGTCACGGCGCGGCGCAAGCGTAACCAGGGTCGTTTGGCCAAACTATGGGAAATGCGTGCCGCGCGGGCCGCGATGATTGGCCCGCAAGGGACAGCCAAGCTCGCCGCTTCAAGCGACGATAGCAAAACCAAAACGGTCATCAGTGCACAAAATGTCGGCAAAAGCTTTGGCGACCGCACGATTATCAAGGATTTTACCCTGCGCATTCAACGCGGCGACCGCATCGGTATTGTGGGTGCCAATGGCACAGGCAAAACATCGCTCATCCGCATGTTAACGGGTGAGACCGAACCCGACACGGGCAATATCTCGCTGTCCCCAACCTTGACGGGGATCGTCATTGACCAGCAACGCAAATTGCTGACGCCCGAAAAGCGCGTGCGCGATGTGCTAGCCGATGGCAGCGACTGGATCGATGTGCGCGGCGTGCGCAAGCATGTGCAAGGTTATCTTAAGGAATTCCTGTTCGATCCCGCGTTGATTGAGGCGCGGATCGGTTCCTTATCCGGCGGCGAGCAATCGCGCATTTTGCTCGCCCGGGAATTTGCCCGCGAAGCCAATTTGTTGGTGCTCGATGAACCGACCAACGACCTTGATCTCGAAACGCTGGATCTGCTGCAGGAAGTTATCGCCGATTATGACGGCACGGTTTTGATCGTGAGCCATGACCGTGATTTTCTCGACCGGACGGTCAATTTGACGTTAGGTTTGGATGGCTCAGGCCATGTTGATATTATCGCGGGCGGATATGCTGATTGGGAAGAAAAACGCGACAAACGGGATAAGCCCGCCGCCAAGAAGCCCGAAAAGCTCGTTTCGACCGCCTCCCCTGCCCCGGCCGCACCAAAGAAGGTCAAGCTGACCTACAAAGACCAGCGCGACTATGACCTTTTGCCAAAACGCATCACAGACATTGATGCCGAGATTGCAAAGGCAGAACAGGAAATGAGCGACCCGGCTTTGTACACACAAAAGCCAGCGCGCTTTGCCGAACTGACCAATAAGACCGAAAGCCTGCGCGCAGAAAAGGATGCAGCAGAGGAACGATGGCTCGAACTCGCGATGATGGTCGAGGATTCCGCATCCTAGCCGGGGATGCGGTAAAAAGCCGCAAGCCGGTCTAGCGCGATTTTTAACACGAGCTTTCCCGATCGCACGGGCCACGACATTTCGCGTTCCGCCGCGGGTACGCTTTCCCCAACGCAAATGACGCGCCATGCAATATCCGACAAATCGGGCCCAAGCGCGATCAGCGCGCCGTCAAAGCGGCGTTTGGCCTGCATCATCCGTTCCGTTTGGTTCAGCCCCGATGGTGCGCCGCGTTTTTGCCGGCTGCGCGGAATATTCTCCCACGACATGGTCACATGCGGTCCAAGTGCGGCGGTTTCATAATCCCCGCGTAATGTCTCGCCTGCTAACATTTGTCGGTTCGACAAATGGCCGCGCGCGTGCAGCCACGACAGTGGTGATTCCGAAAGGTTAATCGTGACAGTGCGCCGGGTTGCACAAGCTTCTGCCACAGGATGTTCGGCCAGCATGCGTTGATGGTGACATTTTCGGTTCGAATGGGATTTGCTGGGCATCGATAATCTCCTTTGACTGTTCGAATCACCCTTGCCATGTGGTAAATATTGTAGGAAAGAAAAAACCTATTTGGTAATGGAGTGCGCCATGCAAAGTCGAATTCGCGATGTTCGAAGGGCGAAGGGCCTAACACTTGCTGATGTGGCCGAACGCTGCAATCCACCAACAACGGCACAAACCATCGGCCGCCTAGAGACCGGCATGCGCGTCCTGTCGCTCATTTGGATTAACCGCATTGCGGATGCATTGGGCGTCGATTCAAGTGATCTCGTTGCCCTGCCCGAACAACAATTTTTGCCCGTCGCGGCGGTGCTGCAGGAGGATGGAAATTATGCGCCAGCACAGGCTGAACGCATGATGGTTCCCAATGTTGGCGGCCGCATGGTCGGGCTTCGGGTTGCAGCGGCAATGGGCGAATATCGACGCGGCGATGAATTATGGCTTGAGCAGCTACAACCGGACGATTTTTCCTCTGCGCTGAATTTGGATGTGCTTGTGCCCCGGCCGGGCGGGCGGTTCATCTTTGGCCGCTTGCTTGGCCGTGACGCAAGCAAGCTCCACCTTCTGCCGCTTGAGGCAGGCGCACGTCAACAGGTCGTGACCGATCCAGCCTGGATTGCCAAAGCCGTCCGGCTCATCCGCAAGTTATAGCCCTTAAGGCTGCGCGCCGAAGTCTGCGCCGATCCGCTCAGCCTTCGATCCCGTCCCTTCGTCGGTCGGGACAAAGCTATGCGATCCAACCTTGAGCCAAATCAGGATTGGTGCCGCCTGATAGATGGACGAGTAGGTTCCGACAACAATACCAAATGCCATTGCCATGCTGAAACCAAAGATGACGTCCGGTCCGAACAGCACCAGAACGATCAATGGCAGCGAAATCGATACGCTGGTCATCACTGTACGCGATAAGGTTTCATTGACCGACAGGTTCAACAATGACGCCATTTCCATTTTTCGGAACTTCATCAGGTTTTCGCGGATCCGGTCGTAAATCACAACGGTATCGTTCAAGGAATAGCCGATGATGGTCAGCAAGGCGGCAATGATGTTCAGGTCAAATTCCCACCCCGTAAGCGAAAATAGCCCGAAGGTTAGCGTTACGTCGTGGACCAAAGACCAGATTGCGCCGACACCAAACTGCCACTCGAAACGGAACCAGATATAGATCGAAACCCCCGCCATGGCGGCCAGAAGTGCCAAAACACCCTTGCCGAACAATTCCTCCGAAACCTTGCCGGACACGGAGTCGACCCCGTCAATTCGCACATCAGGATGATCGGCCTTCAACTTGCTGGTGATTTTTTCCGCCATCGCATTAGCGAGTTCAGGATTTTTGTCCGCGCCTTCGGGCAGTTTCATGCGGATCGAAACCTGATTTTCCGCGCCGAAACGCTGAATTGTCGGATCCCCATAGCCAAGGCTACCCACGGTCTCGCGCAACTCGGTCACCGGAGCCGTCGCGCTTTGCGTAAATGTCGCGCGGATCATCTGGCCACCGATGAAATCGACGCCAAAATTGAGGCCCTTGGTCGCGACCAAGCCCACCGATGCCGCCATCAAAACCAAGCTGATCGCAAAGGCCCAACCGCGCCATTTGAGAAAGTCGATATTGGTGTCATCCCGAACGAGTTTGAGCAGTTTCATGGCAATATCCTCAAATCGTCAAGTCAGTGGGACGCGTGCGCTTCACCCAGAGCGACACCCACATGCGGGTGATGGTCACAGCGGTGAAAACCGAGGTTACAATCCCGATCATCAGCACCACGGCAAATCCGCGAATAGGTCCCGACCCGAAAATGAAGAGCAAAACCGCCGCAATAACGTTTGTACTGTTTGCGTCGAAAATCGCGCGGCTCGCTTCTTTATAGCCGAACTCGATGGCCTGCACCACACGGCGGCCTCGTTTCAGTTCTTCGCGGATACGTTCGTTGATCAGCACGTTTGCGTCAACGGCCGCACCAATCGTCAGAACAAATCCCGCGATCCCCGGCAAGGTCAATGTCGCATTGGCAAAGGACATGACACCCAAAATCATCAAAACGTTAACGATGAGGGCGACATTCGCATACATGCCGAACCGGCCATAGACGAGGAACATGAGCACCAGAATGGCAGTGGTACCAATGACCGCAGCCAAAACCCCGCGGCGGATAGAGTCAGCGCCAAGGTCAGGACCAACCGAACGTTCCTCGACGATGGTTAAATCCACCGGCAATGCACCTGAGCGCAGAGAGATCGATAGTGCATTGGCGCTTTCGGTCGTGAAGCTACCCGAAATCTGCGAAACCCCGCCGAAAATCGGTTCCCGAATTTGCGGTGCGGATATGACTTGGCCGTCGAGCACAATCGCGAACAATTTGTTCACATTTTGCTGAGTCATGCGGGCAAATCTTTGTCCACCTTCGGAATCAAATTGGATGGTGACAGCAGGCTCATTGGTCTGCGGGTCAAATGTCGGGTCCGCTTTGACCAACTTGTCCCCGGATATACCGCCCAGGCGGCGCACCGCGATATACGGCAACCCAGTGGGGTTGTCGGGATAGGGCAGAACTTGGCTACCAACGCGCGCCTTGCCCTGTGCGGTTTGATCGGGGTCGGCTTGTTCATCGACCAGCTTGAATTCAAGCTTTGCTGTCTTACCAATCAGTGCCTTCAGCGCTTCTGGATCATCTAATCCGGGAACCTGAACCACGATGCGGTTATCACCCTGCCGAATGATCGTAGGCTCCAACGTACCAAGCGCGTTAATCCGGCGGTCAATAACGTCCTTGGCCGTATCCATCGCTTGGTCCAGCGCCGTTTCGTCGCCAGAGCTTGCTGGGGACAGGATAATTCGGTTGCCGTTGTTGACGCCGATGTTCCAGTCGCGCGTGCCAGTCGCGTTGCTGATCAGCGGCAAGATAACTTCACGCGCCGCATCCACCTTGGACATGTCGGTGACGTTAAAGCTGAGTTCGCCCTCACTGCGCGAAACATCCGCAATCGCAATTTGCGGATTGGCACGGCGCATGGCAGTGCGGACGCTATCCTCCAACGCTTCGAGCCGGGCCTCTGCAAGTTGCGACGTGTCCGCCTCCAGCAAGATATGGCTACCGCCGGCAAGGTCGAGCCCCAGGTTGATCGTCGGGGTCGGCACAAATTGGGCAAGCTGCGCCCGCATCGACGCTGGTAGCAGGCTCGGAATAGCAAAGGCCATCCCCACGACAATTAAGGTGTTGAGCATCCATATGCGCCAACGGGGAAAATCAAGCATAGATGGGTTCCGAACGAACTATGAAATCAATATCTGGGGTCGGCGGCAAAGCCGTTCAACCCCGACGGTTAATCGTTCGCCGCTTTGGCATTGCGCGGCTGCACGTTGGCAATAGTCGACTTAACCGCCTTCACCCGGACATTCGGCGCAATTTCAACTTCAACATATTCGTCGGCGACCTTAGTCACTTTGCCCATCAGGCCACCTGCGGTTACGACGTCGTCATTCTTCTGCACGGCGGCAATTTTGGCCTCGTGCGCCTTGGCACGCTTTTGTTGCGGGCGGATGAGGAAGAAGTAGAATACCACAAAGATCAGCAGGAGCGGAAACAACTGCACGAAAAATGCAGAACCACCGGCACCACCGACGGCAGCAGTCAAGATAACAAACGCCATGAAAAACCTCGCACTAATGAAATTAAGCGCCAACATGCAGCGCCGCCTCGAACCAATCGGGCGCGATTATCACCTGCACCCTGCTGACGCAACGTCAAAGCGCAGACAGCGCGCTTGCTTTTCCAAAACCACCACCATATACGCGCGCTTCCACTGACCTCGGCGAGGTCATTGGCGGTCGGGACGTAGCGCAGCCTGGTAGCGCATCACACTGGGGGTGTGGGGGTCGCAGGTTCGAATCCTGTCGTCCCGACCAATAATTCAAGATAAAATTTCAAGACAAACCGCGCGCAAACGCGCGGTGGCCGCGCAACTGGCACATTTTACTTTCCTACAAATAACCTATTTGGTTATTTTATAAACGAAAGTGAGGTTATGCCGATGCGTGACATTATTGACGAATGGATTGACGACCTGATTGCGCGCGAGGGCGGTTTTGTCGATCATCCCGCCGACAAAGGCGGGCCGACGCGTTGGGGCATTACGCAGGCCGTCGCCCGTCAGCATGGCTATATGGGGCAGATGGAAATCTTGCCACGCAGCGTTGCGGTGTTGATTTACAAAAAGCATTATTGGCGGGCGCCCGCCTTCGATAAAGTGGCACAGATGGCGCCGATATTGGCACAGGAGCTATTGGACACTGGCGTCAATATGGGCCCCGGCACAGCAACCGGATTTTTGCAACGCGCGTTGAATGCACTGAACCGCAATGGCGCAGATTATCCAGAGATCGCTATAGACCGCACAATCGGCCCCGACACGTTGCGCGCGCTGGAAGCATTTTTGGCGACACGCGGGCCAGCAGCCGAGGGCGTTCTGACCAAGGCAATCGATGCACTGCAAGGGGCGCATTATGTCCGCTTGGCCGAAGCACGGCCTGCACAAGAGGCATTTCTATATGGCTGGCTCACAAGCCGTATTGGTTAATCTTAAAAAAGGAACATGCCATGTCACTCATTGAAGGTATCATCGGCCCGATTGCCGGCCTGATCGACAAAATCATTCCCGACCCGAAAGCCCGGGATGCGGCAAAGCTGGAACTCATCAAACTGCAAGGCAGTCAGGAAATGGATGCATTGCGCACGCAATTGTCCGCCGTCTTGGCGGAAGCGCAATCCGCAGACCCATGGACAAGCCGCGCACGGCCAAGTTTTCTATATGTCATGTATGCCATGCTGTTGTGGGCGATCCCGATGGGGTTGATTGCCGCCGTGCAGCCAGAGGCCGCAGCCAATATCGCGCGTGGTATGAACGCGTATCTGAACGGACTGCCAGAGCCTTTATATGCACTATTTGGCACGGGCTATCTCGGTTACACCGTCGCTCGCCAATGGGGTATTTCACGCGGGCTGGAAAAATAGTTGCATAAAGCCAACAACATCCGTTACCCCTACACACCCGTGAGGGATTATAGGGACTTAGGAGAATCAAGATGAAGAAATTAGTCGCAACTGTTGCTGCTCTTGCCTTTGCAGCATCCTTGACCGCATGTGGTGAAGCTGGTGAAAAGGCTGCGGAAGAAACCGCCGAAGCCGCCGACGCAACTGGCGATGCTATGGAAGCTGGTGCGGAAAACGCAATGATGGCCACAGAAGGTGCAGCCGACGCAACCGCAGAGGCCGCCGCTGACGCAACTGCCGAAGCCGGCGCTGCTGTTGAAGAAGCTGGCAAAGAAATGCAGAAAGCTGCCGAATAATCGGTTTTGCTTTCGCGTAGAATATCAGCCCGCCCTGCGCTTACGCAGCGGCGGGCTTTTTCATGTCGGTGTTCGGGTCCCTACAATCATTTGGTTTTGAAGGAAGCGTTATAACGCGGGCCGAGCAATCCATAAAAAAAAGGCGGGGCTACGCACCCCGCCTTTTATCTTCACATGTTCGGTAAAGCGAATTGTTGCGTGGATCCACTTTACTCCGCAGGTGACGGTGCCGCTTTTGGCAGATTAACCATATCGCCCGGATATACCGGATATAGTCGCGTGGGATCAGCCAATTGCGGGTTTGCCGCAATCATGGCTTCAATGGGAATACCCCTTCTCATTGCTATTCTGGATAGGCTGTCACCTTCGGCAACGATCACCTGCTCCGGCGCGATGTCGGCGGTTACCGGCGCCTCTGTGGCTACCTCCACAGCTGGCACCGATTCCGATTTTGGTGCAACGGTTGTTGGCGCAACGACAGCGGCAGGAGTGACATTCGGCGAGGTGGCGACAGTAGCCGAACCGAGCGAAAGCGCAGCTGCAGCAAGTCCCGCAAGTGCCCCGATAACCGCAAAGGCAAGCCCCAGCCGTCCAAATACCGGGAACACCCCATGTTGGGCAACCGACAGCTCCTTACGCAGAGAGTCGAGTTGGTCAACAAACCGGCCACCCTTATCGTCGATAGCGGTCGCAAGACGCCCTTCCGCTTCTGACACTAATTTCAACTGTTCTGTATTGCGATCGGCCTGCGCACCTATGGTATTAACGTCGAGTTTGTTTGTTGGGCACAACTTCGACTTCTCAGGCGCGTATGAAAAAGCCGCATAACAATCTAGAAAGTTCTAATGGGTCGTGATTATCATACGGTTGCTGCGAACCATCTGTACCACATCTGCACAAAAAAGTGCAGCTAAGCCGTTGAAAAAATGGTGCACCCGGAGCGATTCGAACGCCCGGCCCTCAGATTCGTAGTCTGATGCTCTATCCAGCTGAGCTACGGGTGCACTGGAGCGCCGCTATTAGGGACGGCGGTAAAGTTGTGCAAGACCTAATTTGACGTTTAAACTTGCTTGCAC
>NZ_CAMAYF010000007.1 GCF_945862485.1 Sphingorhabdus sp. EL138 | reverse complement strand
CCCATAGCCAAGGCCGTACGCAGCGTTTCTTGCGCCTTGTCCGGCCCAATCGACACCGCGATAACCTCGGTCGCAACGCCCTTTTCACGCAAACGCAGCGCTTCTTCCACCGCAATCTCGTCAAACGGGTTCATGCTCATTTTGACATTTGCCAAATCAACACCCGAACCATCAGGCTTAACCCGCGGCTTAACATTATAATCGATGACCCGCTTAACGGGGACGATGATCTTCATGTGCTCATCCTTCCATACCGACTCAATAAGGCAATTGGATGCCTGCTTAATCTGCTGCGCCTATGCTTAACGCTTACGTGAACGTCAAGTGCTTGATCTACGTATCCTGCCAAGCATTTAACATGCTGACGGTTCTTGCATCTTGCAGGAATCGTCAGAAATAAGTTTTATGCCGCTTTACGCACTTCCGCGACAATCTTCTCCGCTGCATCACCAAGATCGTTGGCCGATACGATGGGCAAGCCGCTATTGGCCAAAATGTCCTTGCCCTGCTGCACATTGGTGCCTTCAAGGCGCACAACGAGCGGCACCGACAGGTTCACTTCCTTGGCTGCGGCAACAATACCATCGGCGATGATGTCGCATTTCATGATGCCACCGAAGATGTTAACCAGAATTCCCTTTACGGCAGGGTCCTTCAAAATGATTTTGAAAGCTGCTGTAACCTTTTCCTTCGATGCGCCGCCGCCGACGTCCAAGAAGTTGGCAGGGAATTCACCGTTTAGCTTGATGATGTCCATCGTTGCCATGGCAAGGCCGGCGCCATTGACCATGCACCCAATGTTGCCGTCGAGTTTAATATAGGCCAAATCATATTCCGAAGCTTCAACCTCTGCCGGGTCTTCCTCGGTCAAATCGCGCAGTTCGGCGAGGTCCTTATGGCGGAACATGGCGTTGCCATCAAAACCGACCTTGGCATCAAGCACCAGAAGCTCGTCGCCATTCTTACCTTCGCAAACCGCGAGCGGATTGATTTCGATCTGTTCGGCATCGGTGCCGATGAATGCGTTGTAAAGACCGGCAAGCACAGTCTGCGCTTGCTTGGCCAAATCACCAGTCAGGCCAAGCGCCTTGGCAACGCTGCGTCCATGATGGGGCTGCAGACCAGCAGCCGGATCGATGACGATAGTATGGATTTTCTCGGGGCTGTCATGCGCCACGTCTTCGATGTTCATGCCGCCTTCGGTCGACGCTACAACCGCGATACGGCTGGTTGCCCGGTCGACGAGCAAAGCGAGGTAGAATTCTTGCTTAATGTCGGCGCCATCGGTGATGTAGAGACGGTTGACCTGCTTACCTTCGGGGCCAGTCTGGATCGTCACCAGCGTGTTGCCCAACATATCTTTGGCATGGGCCTCAACCTCATCCAGATTGAAGGCCAAACGCACGCCGCCTTTTGCATCGGGTCCCAATTCCTTGAACTTGCCCTTGCCGCGTCCACCAGCATGGATCTGCGATTTAACCACGTAAAGCGGGCCGGGAAGTTGCTTCGCGGCGGCAACCGCCTCTTCCACGCTTAATGCCGCAATCCCAGCGGGCACAGCCACACCGAATTTTGCGAGCAGTTCTTTGGCCTGATATTCATGGATATTCATGGGAGATTACGTCCTCGACAATAAAGAGTTTCGCTGGTTGCTTAAGCACAGACGGGCACTGAATGGAAGGGCTTGCGCTCATGTTTTTTGGTGCATGCAGAGGCGCAGAGCGCGGGGAGGAACATGTCCGAATCTCTTAGTCCTCTCCGCCTCTGCGTGAAAAAATTCAAAGCAGTAAATCAAGCGTCACCAAATCGCGGCGGAGCGACGCTGCATCCGTAAAATGATGCGCAACAAAACCGTTTGCGCGGGCGCTGACGACATTGTCATGATTATCATCGATGAATATTGCCTCGCCCGGCTGTAGTCCGAAACGCTGTAACGCCAGTGCGTAAATGGCTGGATCAGGCTTCACCAATTTTTCGACGCCCGACACGATTATGTCCTGGAAATGGTCAAATATCGGCTGGGTGGGACGAAACATATCCCAAAACTCAGCGCCGAAATTGGTTATCGCAAATAACGGCACATCGCGTTCGGCGAGTTCCTGCACGACCTCCAGTGACCCTGACACAGGCCCTGGAATGGTCTCATTGAAACGGTTGGAATATGCCGCAATCAACGCGGCATATTCTGGAAATTCAGCCATCCGCTCAGTAACCATATCGTCCAAGGCGCGACCCGCATCATGTTGAAAATGCCATTCGGGCGTCACAATGACTGAAACGAAATATTCCAGTTCGTCTTTGTCTGTGATCAGCTTCGCAAAAAGATATCGGAGATCCCATTCGAACAACACTTTGCCGACATCAAAGACCACGGTGGTTATTTTCGTCATGCATTGCACCTCTTTGCAGGAAGGATGTAGCCGGGGTTTAGGCGCAAAAAAACCGCCCGCGAATCAGATTCGGAGCGGCGTTTTGCCTGAACCATCTGCCCGCTTTCCGCAGGCAGGGCCAAATTAGCCCTGGCGCGCCTTGAAGCGTGGCTGGGTCTTGTTGATGACATAAGTGCGGCCACGGCGACGAATCACGCGGTTATCGCGATGGCGGCCTTTGAGCGACTTCAGAGAATTAACGACTTTCATCGGATTTACCCGTCTAAATAAATGCAAGAAGCTTGAATTGAAGGCGCGCTCCTATGGGTCGGGCTGTGGAAAGTCAAGCGTGATTGGCCGTCTTTGCGGATTAAGCCCCCATAGATCGCTTTATATGCAATATGGTAGGCCTAAGGATAACTGCATGATGATTATTACCCGAATTTTGCCGCTTATCTCACTCTCTGTGTTGACCGCGTGCATTATGCCAACCGGACCTGTCGAGGTTACGCGCTTCAGCCGCGCTGCCGAAGGGGTGTCCTATGGCACGGGAAGCTTTGTTGCCGCACTTGTGGGCGAATCAGTTTCGGACCGGTCTCTTGCGGGGTCGCCTTATTTGGCGGCTGTCGCGCGCGAAATGCAGCGTATCGGATATGGTGATCATAGCGGAAATTCGGACGTGATCGCCGAAGTGCGTTTTGGCGCAACCGTGATTCGCCACGATAACCGCGCGCCTGTGTCTGTCGGCGTCGGCGGGTCGACGGGTAGCTATGGATCGGGGGGTGGGCGTTAGCCTTGGTTTCAATCTGGGCAGCAGTTCTGCGGCGCTGCTACAATCCAGCTTGGCTGTTCGCATTGTCCGACGCATCGACCAGATGGTGATTTGGGAAGGCACGGCAGTGCAATCCGCAAAAGCGGGATCACCCGCGGCGCAGCCGGGCATCGCTGCATCAAAATTGGCAGAAGCTTTGTTTAAGGACTTCCCCGGCGTGTCGGGTGAGACTATCCGCGTGCCATAAACTTCATTGCGAAAGCGAACCTAAAATGCCCATTACTGACATCAACGCTGCGTTCGATAGCGGCAACATCATCGTCCATGCCGTCGATGGCCATGTTGCGACACTAGGCATCCGTAAGGACAAGGATTCTGAATTCGCGCAATGGTTCCACTTCCGCGTGGTATGTACCGCAGGCGAAGAACTGGAGTTGCGGATTACAGGACTTGAAGGCAGCGCCTATCCCGGTGGCTGGCCCGATTATCGCGCGTGCGTATCTGAAGACCGCGATTATTGGGGACGCGCCGATACGACCTATGACAAAGGCAAGGACGGCGGCACGTTGACCATCCGTTACAACCCTGCAAGCGATCTTGCATGGTTTGCCTATTTCGCGCCTTATAGCATGGAACGGCACCATGACCTGATTGCGGAGACAGCATCGCTGGAAGGCGTAAGTTATCGCTGCCTCGGCCACAGCATTGAAGGCCAGCCGATTGATTGCCTCGAAATGGGCAATGGAGACACGCAGATCTGGCTATATGGGCGGCAGCATCCCGGCGAGACTCAGGCGGAATATTGGATGGAAGGTGCCATCGACATGCTCACCGACCTGAGTGATCCGCACACCCGCGTGCTGCTTGAAAAATGCCACTTTTATATTGTGCCCAATTGCAATCCAGATGGAAGCTGCCGGGGGCATTTGCGGACCAATTATCTGGGGGTCAACCTGAACCGCGAATGGGCAGAACCGTCGGCAGAACGCAGCCCCGAAGTGTTGGCCATTCGCAACGCTATGGATGAATCCGGCGTGCATTGGGCCATTGATGTGCATGGCGACGAAGCGATTCCCGCAGCGTTTATGGCTGGTTTTGAAGGCATTCCTTCATGGACTGATGATCAGGGTGATCGGTATAACGCCTTCATCAACCGTCTTTCGGCGCGCACACCCGATTTCCAGACGGCGCTGGGCTATACCAAGGCTGGTCCTGGCAAAGCCAATCTGTCGATGTCGACGAACCAATTGGCGGAACGATTTGGCCCCTCGCACCAATGCGTTTCCATGACGTTGGAAATGCCATATAAAGACACCGCCCAAGGTAATGACCCCGACCAAGGCTGGTCACCTGAGCGCTGCCGCTTGCTGGCCCGCGAATGTCTCGCGACCCTTGCGGAGATGGTTTGAGCAGTCTCAATGCACATCATAAAAGACAACCTCACTGGCCCTGAAATCAGGGCACTTCTCGAAACGCATTTTGCCGGGATGTTGGCGAGCTCGCCGCCCGGGAGCTGCCATTTTCTAGATTTCGAGGGGCTGAATGCGCCGGATGTCACCTTCTGGTCGATCTGGGACGGCGATAGCCTTGCCGGCTGTGGCGCGCTCAAGGAACTTGAGGCCGATCATGGCGAGATTAAGTCGATGCGGACCCACGCAGACCATCTGCGCAAAGGCGCGGGCGCGATGATGCTGACACATATCATATCTGAGGCGCGCGAGCGGGAATATCGACGACTGTGTCTGGAGACCGGTTCTTCGGAGGCCTTCGTTCCGGCGCTGGCGCTCTATGAAGCGCACGGCTTTCAAATTTGTCCACCCTTTGCCAATTATGTCGAAGACCCGTTTAGCCGTTTCATGACCTTGGCGATTTGACCAACTTGCGTTAGTGCGCGGGCAAACAACGAAGGAACTCCCATGCCAAAACTCATCCTCATTCGCCACGGACAATCCCAGTGGAACCTTGAAAACCGCTTTACCGGCTGGTGGGATGTGGATGTCACTGAAAAAGGTGCGGCTGAGGCGTGGGCAGCGGGCGTGTTGATGAAGGAAAAGGGCATCGCGCCTGATACCGCCTTTACCAGCGTGCAGACGCGGGCCATCAAGACGCTCAATCTGTCGCTTGAGGCGATGGGGCGTTTGTGGGTTCCGGTAACCAAAAATTGGCAGTTGAACGAAAGGCATTATGGCGGGCTAACGGGCTTGGATAAGGCAGAGACAGCGGCAAAGCATGGCGAAGATCAGGTGAAGATCTGGCGCCGCAGCTTCGACATTCCGCCGCCGCCGCTTGCGATAGGGTCGCCATATGACCTGTCGTCTGATCCGCGTTATGCCGGTATCACTATTCCGGCGTCTGAAAGCCTGAAAGACACCATCAACCGTGTGCTGCCTTATTGGGAAAGCGCGATTGTGCCTGAGTTACAGGCCGGAAAAACCGTTTTAATTTCGGCGCACGGCAATAGCCTGCGCGCGCTCGTTAAGCATCTGTCGGGTATTTCCGATGCCGATATTAACGGCTTGGAAATCCCCACGGGTCAGCCAATCATATATGAATTGGACGACCATCTGAACGGCGAATATTATTATCTTTCGGAGCGGTAAGCTCTCTTCACGAACGCGGGCGTTTAACGTCGTGTTGCTGGATTGCGCCTTTTGCACCACAAGGCTAAGGCCATTGCCATCGAACTTGTCAGGGGAGTGACATATGACCGACGCAGCGCCGATCATTGGCATCATCATGGGAAGCCGTTCGGATTGGGAAACGATGCGAGAGGCCTCGGCGACACTTGCCGCGCTGCACATTCCCCATGAATGCAAAGTGGTGTCCGCGCACCGCACGCCCGAACGTCTTTATGATTATGCCAAAGGTGCAGCTGGCCGGGGCCTGAAATGTATTATCGCTGGCGCAGGCGGCGCGGCGCATTTGCCGGGCATGGCAGCGTCAATGACGCGTCTGCCCGTGCTGGGCGTACCCGTGCAGTCCAAGGCGCTGGACGGCATGGATAGCCTTTTATCCATCGTGCAAATGCCCGCTGGCATTCCGGTTGGCACATTGGCAATCGGCAAAGCGGGCGCAACAAACGCGGCGCTTTTGGCGGCGGCAATGCTGGCGAATGAAGACGCCGCGCTCGCCGAACGGTTGGACGCCTGGCGCGCGGCACAGACGGCTTCGGTCGCCGAAACGCCCGAATAAGGCGTATTTATGGCGGCATTACCCCCCGGATCGACGATTGGCATATTGGGCGGTGGTCAGCTTGGCCGCATGCTGGCGACTGCCGCTGCGCAATTGGGTTATCGTTGCCATATCTATTCGCCGCCGGGGGACAATGTGGCCTTCGACGTCGCAGCCGCTCATACAGTTGCTGAATATGATGATCTGGCGGCGCTGAAGGCGTTTGCGGACGCGTGCGATGTTGTCACCTTCGAATTTGAAAATGTGCCCGTTACGCCGCTCCAATCGATCACGGGCCTTGTTCCGGTCTACCCGCCGCTTAAGGCCCTGGAAGTGGCGCAGGATCGCGCCGCCGAAAAACAGTTCGTACGCGCCCTTGGTGGGAAAACCGGGGAGTTTGCGGTGGCGCAGGACGAAAGCGCTGTACCCGCGGCCATTGCGGCCGTTGGTATTCCATGTATCCTCAAAACAATCCGGATGGGCTATGACGGCAAGGGGCAGTCGCGGATCACCCACGATGGTGACATAGCAGGCGCGTGGGAACGTACCGGCGGACAGCCGCTCATCGCCGAAGCCATGGTGTCGTTTGATGCGGAATTTTCGGTCATTTTAACGCGCGGCCAAGATGGTGAAATTCGTTTTTGGGATAGTTCGCAAAATCTGCATATCGGCGGTATCCTTGCGAAATCGACACTGCCGTCTGGGCCATTGGTTGAAAGCCAGCAGCAAGCGGCGCGTGATATGGCTGCGGCGGTCGCATCGGCGCTGGATTATGTCGGCGTCTTTACCGCCGAATTTTTTGCCAGTACGACGGGTCCCTTGTTCAACGAAATCGCGCCCCGCGTGCACAATAGCGGACATTGGACCATCGAAGGCGCGGCCACTAGCCAGTTTGAGAACCATATTCGGGCCATTTGCGGGCTCCCGCTTGGAGCCACCGAAAAGATTGCTGCGCGCGTGGAAATGGAAAATCTGATTGGCGCCGATGGCGATCGCTTTGAACAGATTTTGGTCGACCCTGCGGCGCATCTGCATCTTTATGGCAAGGCCGAAGCACGACCTGGCCGAAAAATAGGACATGTCACCCGCTTGTATAGGTGAGAAAAAGTCGGCAAGACGAAGCGTATGAATCATCCCGAAATCGTTCTTGTCCTCGCCCGCGCTGCCAATGGAACAATCGGGAAGGATGGCGGCATGCCATGGCATATTCCCGCCGACTTGCGTCATTTCAAGCAAGTGACCAAGGGGCGCCCTATGATCATGGGACGCAAGACCTTTGATAGCCTGCCGGGCTTGCTGGAGGGCCGTCGCCATATCGTTCTGACCCGCGACCATGATTGGGAAGAAGAGGGCGCTGAAGTTGTGCATTCGGTCGAGGAAGCATTGAAGCGCGCCAATGGACCGCATGTCTGCGTCATCGGTGGGGCCGAAATCTACAGCCTGTTCCTGCCGCTGGCGGACCGCGTTGAGCTCACCGAAATCACGGCCAGTCCCGATGGTGATGCGACCGTCCCTGCGTTTGACATGTCGGTCTGGCAAGAAATTGCACGGGAGAGCCATGCAGCGCAAGGCGGCGCTCCGGCCTATGATTTTGTAACGTTGTTGCGGCGGGTCGCGACCTAAAAGTCCGCGTCATAGGGGGGATTATGCGAAAGAGAATCTGGATACCGGCGACGTTGATTGCCGCTGCTGCTCTTGGCTTTTTCGGCTTTGCTCCGGGTTATGTCGAAGGGTCGATGAACCAGATTGAAGGCAAGCCGCTGATCGCCGTCAGCGACGAAGCCAAGGCTTTGCATAAGACGCTGCAAATTGTTGACCTGCATAGTGATACCTTGATGTGGAACCGCGACCTAAACGACAGTGTCTCGCGCGGCCACATGGATTTGCCGCGCTTGCAAACAGGCAATGTCGCGCTGCAATTGTTTTCGTCGGTGACAAAGACACCTAAGAACCAGAATTATGATGGTAATGGAGCCGATACCGACAATATCACTTTATTGACCATCGCGCAGCTGCAACCCTTGAAGACGTGGAGCTCATTGGCCGAGCGCTCGCTATACCATGCACAAAAGCGTGATGCGGCGGTTGCGGGATCGAACGGCGCGATCAAGGCAGTTGATACGGCAGTCCAGCTGGACGCGTTACTATCCGCGCGGCAGAAAGATAAGCCCGCTGTGGGCGCTATGCTGACCATTGAAGGCCTCCAGAATCTAGAAGGGAAGGCGGCCAATCTGGACCGGTTGTATGACGCTGGTTTCCGCATGGCTGGCTTGACCCATTTCTTTGACAATGAACTGGCTGGTTCGATGCATGGCCTGAAAAAAGGCGGATTGACCCCCTTTGGCCGCGATATTGTTAAGCGGATGGAAGCGAAGGGCATGATCATCGACATCGCCCATTTGTCGCACACGGGCGTCGCAGAAGTGCTGGCGATGGCCACGCGCCCAGTCGTTTCCAGCCATGGCGGCGTGCAGGCGACCTGTAAGGTCAATCGCAACCTAACCGATGATGAAGTGCGCGGAGTCGCCAAAACGGGCGGCGTCATTGGCATTGGCTATTGGGATGGCGCCTTGTGCGACACCAGCCCGCGCGCGGCCGCAAAGGCGATGAAGCATGTCCGCGATCTGGTGGGCATAGAACATGTCGCCTTGGGATCGGATTATGACGGCGCGACCACCGTGCGGTTCGACACCTCGCAATTGGTTCAGGTCACGCAAGCCTTGATGGACGAAGGTTTCACGCCAGCCGAAATCCGGGCCGTTATGGGTGAAAATGCCCTGCGTGTTATCCGCGCTGGCTTGGTGCCAAGGGCAAGTGCCCAATGATGATTCCTCGCCTTTCCGCCAAGGACCGGATGCCTGACGCCTTGCGTGGAGGCGTCGTTGCCTTGGGCAATTTTGATGGCTTCCATCTAGGGCATCAGGCAGTCGCAGGCGAAGCAATCGCGCAGGCGAAGGCGGCAGGCCGCCCAGCTATCATCGCGACCTTTGACCCGCACCCTGTGCGTTTTTTCGCGCCGCAGTCACCTTGGTTCCGGCTGACCACATTGGATCAACGGCAGCGGCTTTTTGAAGATGCGGGCGCCGATGCAATGCTGGTGTTTGATTTTGATGCTGAACTGGCGGCGACCAGCGCCGAAGATTTCATCGTCAAATTGCTCATTGAGCGACTTGGTTTTTCCGCTGTTGTCACGGGCGAAGACTTCACCTTTGGCAAAGCGCGTGGCGGCAATATCGATGTGCTGCGCGATATTGGCGGCGCGCATAGTTTATCCTCCACAGCAATGGGCCCAGTGGTCGATGATGCAGGTGTTATCTCTTCAAGCCGTATCCGCACGGCATTACAAGACGGCGACTGCGTAACTGCCACAGCTCTGCTGACGCGGCCCTTTACGGTAGCAGGCATTGTCCAGCATGGTGACAAAAACGGCCGACTTCTGGGTTTTCCCACTGCCAATATCGACATGGGCTATTATCTGCGTCCGCGGTACGGCATTTATGCGGTGAAGGGCCGCTTGCCCGATGGACGCGTTTTGAACGGCGCGGCAAATCTTGGCATCCGTCCAACCTTTGACCCACCCAAAGAATTGCTGGAGCCGCATTTCTTTGACTTTGCCGAAGATCTTTATGGCCAAAATATTGAAATTGAATTCCATGCCTTCATTCGTGGTGAGGCCAAATTTGACAGCCTCGATGCGCTCACGGCGCAGATGGCAAAGGATTGTGATCAGGCGCGCGATATTTTGGCGTGAGATTTAATGGAACAGAGTGACCCACTCGTTCGGCAGCCTTGCGCTCAAATAGTTGTCTAAAGCGCCAACCTCCCCTAAGCACCCGCACGATATGACCGAAACTCCTGACACACCGAAACAAGACTATCGCGATAGCGTCTTCTTGCCCAAAACCGACTTTCCGATGAAGGCTGGCCTTCCGCAGAAGGAGCCCGGAATACTCGCGCGCTGGCAAGAGCAGGATTTCTACGCAGAATTGCGCAATCGCCGCCGTGGGCGGGAGAAGTTCATCCTGCATGATGGCCCGCCTTATGCCAATGGTGACATGCATATCGGTCATGCGCTGAACCATATCCTGAAAGACATGGTTGTCCGCACACAGACATTGTTGGGCAAAGACGCGCCTTATGTGCCCGGTTGGGATTGCCATGGCCTGCCCATTGAATGGAAGGTTGAGGAGCAATATCGCAAGAAAAAGCTTAACAAGGACGAAGTCCCCGCTGTCGAATTCCGTGCCGAATGCCGGGCCTATGCGCAAAATTGGGTCGATACACAGCGCGAGCAATTGAAGCGTTTGGGCATCAATGCCGATTGGGATCATCCCTATCTGACGATGGATTTTCAGGCCGAAGCAACGATTGTTTCGGAGCTGTTGAAATTTGCCGAAAGCGGTCAACTCTATCGCGGCGCGAAGCCCGTTATGTGGTCGCCCGTTGAGAAGACGGCGTTGGCCGAAGCTGAGATTGAGTATGAGGATATCACATCGACGCAGATCGATGTGGCGTTTGAGATTGTTGAGAGCCCGATTGCGGAGTTGGTTGGCGCGCATGCGGTGATTTGGACAACGACGCCTTGGACGATTCCAGTCAATCAGGCGATCGCTTATGGGCCGGATGTTGAGTATCGGCTTTGCCGTAAACGCCAAGATGAAGGTCGCCAGTATATTGTTGGGTTGGAGCTCTTGGGAGCATTCGGAGCACGTCTGGGTGATGAGTTGGTTCCACTTAAGGCCATCAAAGGCTCGGACCTAGCCGGAACCATGGTTCGTCATCCGATGCACGCGCTCGGCGGTTTCTTTGCGAAGCCACGGCCAATGCTCGCGGGCGATTTCGTCACGACCGACAGCGGCACCGGCCTCGTCCATATGGCGCCTGACCATGGCGAGGATGACTTTGACCTGTGTAAGGCTAATGGCATTGAACCGGTGTTCGCGGTTGAGGGCGATGGCAAATATCGCGCCGACTGGCTCTGGCTCGGCGGTGAGGGCAGCGTCATCAACCCCAAGTTCAACGCACCTGACGGCTCCATCTGCGCGGCTTTGCACGAAGCTGGTGGACTGCTCGCCGCGTCTGCGGATTATAAGCATAGCTATCCGCATAGCTGGCGGTCAAAAGCGAAGGTCATTTATCGCTGCACCCCGCAATGGTTTGTGCCGATGGACAAGGCGTCGGCCGATGGCACGTTGCGCGAAAAGGCAATGACGGCGATTTCCAAAACCCGTTGGGTTCCGGAAAAGGGCCAGAATCGCATCACCGCCATGGTCGAAGGCCGCCCCGATTGGGTGCTCAGTCGCCAGCGCGCATGGGGCGTGCCGATCACGCTTTTTGTGGATCGCAAGTCCGGCCAATATCTCTGCGACGCGGGTGTTAACGCACGCATCATCGCGGGCGTACGTGAAATGGGCGTCGATGCCTGGTCCGATGAACGCGCGCAGGCATATTTAGGTAGCGATTATGCCTTGGCCGATTATGAGCGCGTCACCGATATTTTGGACGTATGGTTCGATTCGGGTTGCACCCATGCATTTGTGCTTGAAAGTGGACGTTGGCCTGACCTGCAATGGCCTGCGGATCTCTATCTGGAAGGCAGCGACCAACATCGTGGTTGGTTCCAATCGTCCTTGCTGCAAAGTTGCGGCACGCGAGGCCGTGCGCCCTATAATGCCGTGCTAACGCATGGTTTTACCATGGACCAAAAGGGCATGAAAATGTCCAAGTCGCTGGGCAACACCATCAACCCGTTGGACCTGATGCGTGATAATGGCGCAGATATTTTGCGCCTATGGGCGTTGACCGTGGACTTCACCGAGGATCATCGCATTGGCAAGGAAATCCTTGCTGGCGTGTCCGACCAATATCGCAAATTGCGCAACACCTTCCGCTATTTGCTTGGCGCGCTCGACGGTTTCTCGGATGCGGAAAAGGTTGCCGTGGCCGCTATGCCAGAGCTGGAGCGTTATATGCATCATCTGCTCGCTGATATGGACGCGAAGTTGAAGACGGCGGTCAATGACTTTGACTTTAACACTTATGTCCGCTCGCTGACCGAGTTTTGCAATGAAGACCTGTCGGCCTTCTTCTTCGATATCCGCAAGGATTGCCTCTATTGCGATGCCGCGACTGATCCGAAGCGGATGGCCTATCGCACGGTACTCGACACGCTGTTCCACGCGCTCGTGCGCTATGCGGCGCCCGTGCTTGTATTCACTAGCGAAGAAGTTTGGCAGACGCGTTCTCCTGATGCGGACAGCGTGCATTTTTCGGAATGGCCCGATGTTCATGCTGGTTGGATTGATACAAATTTGGCCGAAAATTGGGATCGCATCAGAGCGGAGCGTATGGTGGCAAACGAGCTTATCGAACCTATGCGACGTAACAAGGAAATTGGCTCAAGTCTGGAAGTCGAATACAACTATCCCGGTGATCCCGGCGAAATCGACCTAGCCGAAATATTTATCGTGTCGGCAGTGCATCCTGGCGGAGAAGAAGGCGCAGTTAAGACCGCAAACCACAAATGCGGTCGTTGCTGGCGACATTTGCCGGAAGTGGTTGACGACGGCGCGCTTTGTGGTCGGTGTGCGAATGTTGTTGGTGGGTAAAACTGCCTCTACACACGCCCGTCATCCTGAACTTGTTTCAGGATCCATCGTGCCCAACAAACCGCCGCTTGCGGCTGATAAATGGACCCTGAAACAAGTTCAGGGTGACGATTTGGGGGGTTTGGTAGTGACGATGCAGCTTTGGTGCGTTAGGACGCGCTCATGATCCCAAATCCCAAATTCCGCCTTCAGGGCCTCATGCTCGCGAGTCTTGTGTTTATCGCCGATCAGATGGTGAAATTCGCGATGCTCGGGCCGTTGCAGTTGAAAGAGCGCGGCGTCATTCACATCGTGTCGTTTTTTGACCTACGCTACGCCGAAAATCGGGGCGTCTCGATGAGTTTCCTAACCGCGGATAGTGACGGCGAACGTTGGGCGCTGGTTGCGCTGACTTCAGTAATTGCAGCGGGCGTAGGGGTGTGGATGTGGCGTGAGAAATTGCGCGGCGATGTGCTGGCTTTGTCATTGGTCTTCGGTGGTGCACTTGGAAACATCGTTGATCGGGCGCGTTATGGCTATGTTGTGGATTATGCCGATCTGCATTTTGGGGCATTCCGACCCTTTTACATATTCAATCTGGCCGACGCCTGCATCAGTATGGGCGTATTGATATTGCTTGCCCGCGCGTTCCTGATAGGTGACAAGGAAACCGGTCGCGGCCCTGATGTTCAGGAATCTGCAAGTAATGCCGACATAGTGGAGAAGTCATGAAGCGGATATCTATCTTAGCGGCGGCGTCAGTTGCTTTACTTGTGCTTGCTGGATGCGGTACGACCAGCATCTATGACCGTGAGCGGCCCGATGAATTCGCGGTGAGCCGGTCAAAACCAATCGAAGTTCCCAAGACCTTCACTTTGCCAGCGCCGACCCCTAACGCGCCGCGTCCGCAGGATGGCGATACTAAGCAGCAGGTTTTGGAAGCCATGTTTGGCGGTGCTGCGCCTGCGACTGCTCCCCGCCCATAACTCGGCCTGAAATGGATATAAATATGAACACCAAACCTGTCCTTTTTGCCGTTGCGATGATGACGCTTCCTATGCTGTCGGGTTGTGGGTCGATGGGGAGCATATTAGGTGGCGATCAGGCCGCTGCCCCCTCGGTTGGCCGCGCTGCGCCATTGGTAGTTCCGCCCGATTTTGCGCTTGAGCCGACGGTGGCCTCCGCCATTCGCCCCGCCGAATCCGGTCAGGAACAGATGCTGGAGACTTTATTCGGCGGCACCGCCACGCGCTCCGCCGCTGAACGTGCGATTTCGACGACGTCGGGCACGTCCGAATTGGGCATCCGCTCATCGGTTGGTGATCCGCAGACCACTACCGTCAATAAAGGCAGCATCACACGCGATATCATTGCCGCGCCCGAAGGCGATGGCCAAACCGCGCAGGCGGTTATTCCGGGTTTATAAACTAAGAGCAGCGCGCCTTTAAGCGCGCACGCTCGCTTCTTCAACGCCGGCGCTATTGTGGCGCAGCGCCTTCAACACAGTTTCGACGATCTGTGGCGCATTGAGGCCGGCTTCGTCATATTGTTTCTGCGGGCTATCATGCTCTTGGAAGATATCAGGTAGGCGCATCGTGCGGATTTTCAGGCCTGTGTCCATGAGGCCGGCGTCGCTGGCCAGCGTTAACACATGCGCGCCAAGGCCGCCAACGGCCGCTTCTTCAACCGTTACGACAACTTCATGCGTGGCAATGAGGTGGCGAACCATTTTTTCGTCCAGGGGCTTGGCAAAGCGCAAGTCAGCAACGGTGGTGCTCAGACCCTTTGCGTCCAGCGTGTCCGCTGCCTTCATCGCTTCGGCCAGACGGGTGCCTAGCGACAGGATCGCGACCTTCTTGCCTTCGCGAACGATACGACCTTTGCCGATTTCGAGCTGCTGCGGCACTTGGGGCAAGGCAACGCCGGTGCCATTTCCACGCGGGTAGCGGAAGGCGATTGGACCGCTGTCGTGCAAAACGGCGGTGTAGGTCATATGGATCAATTCCGCCTCATCCGCGGGCGACATAACGACCATATTTGGTAGCGTCGCAAGATAGGTAATGTCGAACGATCCAGCATGGGTGCTGCCGTCGGCGCCTACCAAACCAGCGCGGTCAATAGCGAAGCGAACGGGCAGGTTCTGGATCGCGACATCGTGCACAACTTGGTCATAAGCGCGTTGCAAAAAAGTCGAATAAATCGCGCAGAAGGGACGCATGCCTTGCGCGGCGAGGCCAGCTGCGAAGGTCACGGCATGCTGTTCCGCGATGCCCACATCGAACGAGCGTTCGGGGTGCGCGGCGGAGAATTTGTCGACGCCAGTCCCACCGGGCATGGCGGCGGTTATGGCACAGATTTTGGGATCAGTTTCCGCAAGCTTTGCGAGCGTTTCACCAAACACATTTTGATAAGCAGGCGGGCCGCCACCGGGACCCTTGTCTTGCTTGCCGGTGATGACATCGAATTTCACGACGCCATGATATTTGTCGGCAGCGGCTTCAGCAGGGGCATAACCCTTGCCCTTTTGCGTGACGACATGGATCAGCACCGGACCTTCGGCATTGTCGCGGACATTTTCGAGGACTGGGATCAGCTGGTCCAGATTATGGCCGTCAATGGGGCCGACATAATAAAAGCCAAGCTCTTCGAACAAGGTTCCGCCCATCGCCATACCACGTGCGAATTCTTCGGCCTTTGATGCGGCCGAATAAATGCGGCGCGATAGGCGCTTGGCGACCTTGCTCGCAAGGCTACGCAGGCCCAGATACTCGCTCGATGACACGAGCCGTGACAAATAAGCCGACAGGCCTCCGACGGGCGGCGCGATCGACATGTCATTGTCGTTCAGGATAACGACTAATCGGTTTCCTGCGGCTTGCGCATTGTTCATCGCCTCATACGCCATGCCAGCAGACATGGACCCATCGCCAATAACGGCAATAGCTTTGCCGGACTTGCCAGCAATCTTGTTGGCGACAGCGAAGCCCAAAGCTGCGGAAATCGATGTTGAGCTATGTGCCGCGCCGAACGGATCATATTCGCTCTCGCTGCGCTTCGTGAAGCCCGAGAGCCCCCCGCCAGTGCGGATCGTGCGGATGCGATCGCGGCGCCCGGTGAGGATTTTATGCGGATAGCATTGATGGCCTACATCCCAGACCAACCGGTCATCGGGCGTGTTGAAAACATAATGGATGGCGGTGGTCAATTCCACAACGCCGAGCCCCGCGCCCAAATGGCCGCCTGTCACCGAAACGGCAGAAATGGTTTCGGCGCGCAATTCTTCGGCAAGCTGGCGAAGCTGCGATGCTGCAAGTTTGCGAAGGTCCGAGGGCACTTTAACCGTATCAAGTAACGGCGTGTCAGGCGAATGTGTCATGCTTTAAGCTTAGCGGTGTTTTATCGGGCTGTCGAACGGGTAATTGCGGTTACATCAATCACAATCAGCACATTTTCCACGCACTTCGATGACGGGACGCACTTGCGCAAAGCCAGCATGCTCAGCCGCTGCACGCACGCTCATGGTCAGTGCATCATCGTCAATATGCGTTGCCGTGCCGCAGCTGTCGCAGATCAGGAAGATGCAGTCATGCAAGCATCCCGGGTGCGAGTTAGCGATATAGGCATTGGCACTTTCCACGCGGCGCGCGAGGTTCGTCGTCACAAACAGGTCCAAGATACGATAGACGCTGTTGGGGGCAACGCGTTTGCCGCGCCTTTGCGACACGAGGTCAGCAATATCATAAGCCGACGCAGGCTTTTCAAAGGTTGCTAGCACTGCGAAAATATCTGACCGCATATCGGTCCATTGTTCGCCAGCTTCGACAAGCGCGGCTTCCGCGGCTTGCGCAAGCGATGCGCCTGCATGCTCATGATGGTGATGTGCTGCCATGATACCGATGTAGGCGCTGGCATGCGGCGGGTCAATCACCGCGCGATTGTAGTTCCGCCTCTGGCCCGATGGTTAAGCAAATGGCCAAGTCCCAGAAGGACAACGCCAATTACCGTCCAAGCGATTTCCATAGCACCATGTGGCAGCGTCAGTGCGCCGCCCATCATGCCGATACCCAGCGCGCCGACAAAGGCGGGCAAGAACAAGCCATGTGCACGGAACCCCTGGCCCAATGCTAAAACACCTAGGAGGATAGCGAGCACAAGCCCGGCCTCATGAATCATGGGGTTCAATAAAGCGCCGCCCGCTGACGCAAGAATGGTCAGCAAAGCCATGGTGATAAGGCAATGCAACAGGCACAGTCCGGCGATGCTCAGGCCAAGCCCGTCCCAACACCATTTTTGCCATACTTGTGCCATGACTCGATCACTACACTGATTCGATGCACGTTACAACATTACATCGTTAAATTGCAGCTGGGTTAACAATTTTTGCAACCTCCTTTGCTTGCGACAATCGGCATTAAGCGGCATATCAGTCCGCATGGATACTGCGCTCAACCCACATCCCGCGTCCGAAACCCAATCCGCACGACCTGCTGCCTTGATCAACTGGCTCATGTGTGTCGCTGCCTTGGTCTTTGCAATGGTCGTTGTCGGCGGGATTACGCGTCTAACCGAATCGGGATTATCGATCACCGAATGGAAACCCATTACCGGTACGCTTCCTCCGATGAGTGAGGCCGCTTGGATATCGGAATTTGATAAATATAAGCAGATCCCCGAATATACCGAGATTAACGGCCCCGCCGGCATGACCATGGCCGAATTCAAATTCATCTATTTCTGGGAATGGGTGCACCGCTTGCTTGGACGCGTCATTGGCCTGGCCTTTGCACTTCCACTGGCATGGTTTTGGGTAAAGCAAGCCATTCCAGCTGGGTATAAGCCGCGTTTGCTTGCGTTGCTGGCCTTGGGCGGGCTTCAGGGTACGATTGGTTGGTGGATGGTGTCTTCCGGCCTTTCGGCGCGCACCGACGTCAGCCATTATCGCCTAGCCGTCCATTTGCTCACCGCTTTTGTCATTCTTGGTGGACTGGTTTGGACCGCGCTCGACTTAAAGGCACTGGTCAAAAACACATCCGCGAAGCCCGCGAAAATCACCCTCTTTACGGCATCGGTTTTTGCGATCCTATTTGTCCAGATGCTGTTTGGTGCGTGGGTCGCAGGGTTGAACGCGGGTTATGTTTCTAACACTTGGCCCTTGATGAACGACCGGTTGTATCCAGAGGGTGTAGATACCGCCAAAGGCGTTTTCTATGCTTTGGTGAACGACCCCTATCTTACGCATTTCGTTCATCGGTGGTGGGCTTGGGTCGCGGTGATTGCCTTGATCTTGCTGTCGCGCCGCGTCAAGAAAACTGGCGCTCGCAGCGCATCCATTGCCATCCACATCACTTTTGGTGCTCAAATCATCTTGGGCATTGCGACCGTTATGACCGGCGTAAACATCGTGCTGGCGGTATCGCATCAGGCGGTCGGCGCTTTGCTGGTCGCATCCACCGTGTGGGGCGCGCATATATTAGGACGCGAAGCAGTATAATTCGAAGAGGTATTATTATACCCGCCATAAAACCCCTGCTTTTGCTTGACTGACGGGGCTTTCGTCGCCATTGGCTCCGCTTCGCATGTGGGTCAGTAATGATTCTACATATCTACAAAATTTCGAAAGGTGCGATTAGCGATGAAAACGCTATCCAGAGTTACGAAATCGATCCGTCCACAGGACGTCGAGAAATCGTGGATCCTCATTGACGCAGAAGGTTTGGTTGTTGGTCGTGTGGCCAGCCTTATCGCCAACATCCTGCGTGGTAAGACCAAGCCAAGCTACACCCCACATGTGGATTGCGGCGACCATGTTGTTGTCATCAATGCGGACAAGGTGAAGTTCACCGGCAAGAAATTGACCGACAAGGTCTATTATCGCCACACTGGTTACATCGGCGGTATCAAGGGTATCACTGCTGGCAAGGTGCTGGATAGCAAATTCCCCGAGCGCGTCCTTGAAAAGGCTGTTGAGCGGATGGTTCCCCGCGGTCCTTTGGGTCGTGCGCAAATGCGCGCGCTGCATTTGTACAATGGCACTGAGCATCCACATGCCGGCCAACAACCAAAGACGCTCGACGTCGCTTCCATGAACCGCAAGAATAAGGTGGGTGCATAATGTCTGATACTGCAACTTCGCTCGCTGATCTCGAAACCTTGGGCGCTGACGTTCAAGCACCCGCACAGATCGCTGCTGTCATTCGTGAACAGGAAATTGACGCGCAAGGCCGCGCTTATGCAACTGGCCGTCGCAAGGACGCGGTTGCCCGCGTATGGTTGAAGCCTGGCACTGGCAAGATTGTCGTCAATGGCCGCGACCAAGAAATCTATTTTGCACGTCCTTCGCTGCGTCTCGTTATCAACCAACCGTTCGGCGTTACCGAGCGTACCGGTCAGTATGATGTTATCGCAACCGTCAAGGGCGGTGGTCTTTCGGGCCAAGCCGGCGCAGTAAAGCACGGCATCGCGCAAGCACTGTCGAAATATGAGCCAATGCTGCGCAGCGCCGTGAAGTCGGAAGGTTTCCTGACTCGCGACAGCCGCGTGGTCGAGCGTAAGAAATACGGCAAGGCCAAGGCGCGTAAGAGCTTCCAATTCTCGAAGCGTTAATCATACTCAGGAATGCGTGGGTCAATTTTATGGCCTACACAAAAAAGGCGGCTCCATTGGGGTCGCCTTTTTCGTTGTGGGCCAGCACTTTCACAGGCAAATACAGCGGATGATCAAATATAATTTTATTGCACTGCTACTCGCGCTGGTTGGTTCAGGTCTATGGTTCTGGAGCAAGACGGATCCGCAAAAGCTGGATTTCGCAGACCGGATGGCACCTGGGCCTGCCGAGTATCACAAAGCCCCCCTGACGAATGTCGCATATGGCGATGACGCGCGGCAAAAGCTTGATATCTACCTGCCGAAGCCAAATGCCGTTGGCGGTTCTGCGGTGCTGATCTTTTTCCATGGCGGCTCTTGGCGTGATGGCGAACGCGAAGGCTACGGCTTTTTGGGCCGCGCTTTTGCCGCGCGGGGTTTTGTCACGGTCATTGCCGATTATCGCAAAGCACCGCGCGTCCGCTTTCCCGCCTTTGTCGAGGATACGGCAGCGGCTATTGCTTGGGTACATGCAAATATCGCCAAGCATAATGGTGATGCAGAACGCATCTTCGTCATGGGGCATAGTGCGGGCGCCCACATCGCCATGATGACAGCGCTTGATCCGCAATGGCTGGCAGCGAAAAATCTCACGCCAGATGTGATCAAAGGGGTCATTGGCCTAGCCGGACCCTATGATTTCCTGCCGCTGACGACCAAATCGTCACAAATTGCCTTGGGGCAGTGGCCCGACCTGACGGAAACGCAACCGATCACTTTTGCGCGCGCGGATGCCCCGCCCCTGTTGCTGCTGACAGGCGACAAAGACACTGTCGTAAAGCCGCGTAACAGCAAAATTCTATCGGCAAAAATTCAAGCGCTCGGTGGACAGCAGCAACTGCAGATCTATCCTGATGTGGACCACGCGGATATCATCATGGCCGTCGCGCGTCCGTTCCGTCAAAAGGCACCCGTTGTCGCTGATGTTGTGAACTTCATAAACGCCCGCTGACATCTAAACCCCCCTTTGGGTGGCTTATGGTTGGCGCGTAGCCAATACGTCATAATGCTTCCCGCGACCCAAAGTCTCGAAATGGGTAAAGCCACCGCTTTCCAAAATTGCACGCAAGCTTTCGGCATCGCTCCATTTCGCATCGACTTCGTAAAACACCGATTCGATGCGCGATAGAAAACGCGACTTGACCAACTCTACCATGACTGCGGCTTCATGCCCTTCGACATCGACTTTGATCACCAACATTTCGGGATCGCCAAGCAGATCATCGAAAGCTGCCATATTGATGGTAGTGATGTCCAAACCATCTGCGCCGTCATTACGTAGCGAGGCAAGCCCGCTATGCGCGGCATCAAAGACGATTTTTGCCGTTCCCGCTTGGTTTGACAGGGCGGCTTGCACTGCTTGGACTTTATCTTGCAGCTTATTGGCGTTGATATTCTGGCTCAGCCGCTCAAAAGTGTCCGGCACTGGCTCAAGCGCAATCGCGCGTGTGCAATGGGGGTTCTGTCCGGCAATTAGACTGTACAGGCCTTGGTTCGCACCAATGTCTAAGAAGACGAACGGCCGCGAAAGGCCTTTCAGATAATCGGACAGGCCGTGCCCATAGACGGCGAAGCGGCAGTAAATGAATGTGCGGTCGCGCCAGTTTGTTTTCATCAGCACGCCATAGCTGGAGCGGCTAAAACCAGTGCCTTCGCCGCCAAGCCTTGCCCGCAATTTGGCATATGGCAGAAACACAGCTTTTTTCAGCTGCTTTATAAGGAAATCTGCGCTTGTCATTTCTATTCCCCCGGCCCGAACATGGGCGCGTAATCACATCCCGCTGCCTGGCGCAAGGCGGGATTGGTTATAGCTCCAAATCAACAGGCTTAGAAGAACCAGGCTTTGCAATACACCATGCACGCCAGCACCATTAAGGCCGAACCACCAAATCATCAACGGCAGCACCGGCAACATGCCTACATTGCTAGCTAAATTGGCGCGGGCACTGATCCAGGGTCGTCCTTGCGCGGTGAGCGCCGCCGATAAAGTCGGCATGCCTGCAATCATCGCCCGACCAAGTAGGACTAGGATAAGCAGCGACGCGCCGCCAGCAAAGCTTGCACCGCCAAGCAGCACCAGAACTTCTCCGGCGAACAGGCACATGATGGCTGCAGCCAGCAATGCCATGCCCGTTGCGAACATCGCCGAACGCCGGACAGCTTTTCCAGCAGCCTTGTCATCGCCGCTAATCAACAGGCGGGTTACAACCGGATAGGCTGCCTCCCCCAACATTTGTGCGGGTTGAATCAGAATGGCGCTTGCTCTTTGTACAAGGGCATATAGCCCCGCTGCGGCTGGTCCGAGCATCCAGCCAATGATTAAGGGGGTCGCCTTGGGGGCAATATCCCGCAAGGTGAGGTCGAGGTTCGTTGTCGCAATGAAGCGCACGATACCCGGATTGTCGCGCCGTGTGCCCTTTAATGTCGGCCGCCCATCTGCGCCGATGGCCAGATGACGCGTGCCAACCCAGCATAAGACCCACATCGAAAGGCCCTCGGCAATCGCTGCGGCTAGCCATACCCATAAAAATGCAACCAGCCCGCCGCCTGTAAACAAAATGGCCAGCGCCCCCACCAAACGAACCAATGGCATGACGACAGGATGCAGACCGATGAGGTCAAAGCGTTCGGCCAATTGAAGCAAACCCTGTGGCGTGGCCCGAACCGTGGCGAGAATGGCCAGGCAATACAGCCCGCCAAACTGAATGGCTTGCGGGCTCCACCCTAATGATGCCCCGACCCATGGGACCAGCAACATCGCCACGCCAATGGCCACAACGGCCATGCCGAGTTCAATAAGGGCAAGTAACAACACAAGATTACGAAACTGTGTAGGTGCGCCCCGGTTGAGCGCCTCTGCGCCATAGCGCACCATGCCGTGGAAGCCTGAAAATGCGATGGTCCCACCCATCAGCGTCGCAAAACCGTGCACCAAATTGAGCACACCATATTGTTCGACCCCAAGGATTCGGGCGGCGATAGCAATCGAACCAAGGCTGATGATGCCAGCCGCCGCCTTGCCCGAAAGCAGTCGGCCCATATTCCCGGCGATGCGGCGCAGTGGCGCATGGGCAGATACGGGCGATTGGGGCGCTTCTTCAGCCAATCGCTTGATTCAGATAATCGATGATTGCTGCCGCTGCGCGCACCGATGCAGGCGCGTCGGTGACCGAAAAACTGTCCTCCAATACGGCACGCTGTGCATCGCAGTACGAAGCCTGCGATGCAAAGGCCGTATCCACAGCACCGATAATGTCTCTTGCGTCCGTCTTCACAGGTCCGGTTGTCCAGTGACGGTAATTAGGATTCCCCTGCCATTGAGTATCATGGGCATCTAAAAAAAGGCATGGCCGCGGGCGATTCAGAAACTCATAGACCTGACTGCTCACATCGCCCAGATACAGGTCAGCGGCGTTGGTATAGGTCATGTCTGTGCAGGCCGGGCTGCCCAAATCCATTAACATATGCGGTGCATCATTATATCGGGGATCAGGCTTTTTGGCGGACGCGATCGACAGCCTATCAATTGTGACTGTCCATGGCCGCGCAAACAGCATGACATGCGGCGCAAAAATAAGATTGTAGCGGTCACTTTGGTAGAACTGCTCCAACACCTCTGCACCGAATTTGAACCAGCTTGAAAGATGCGGCGAAGGGTGGGGGTTGTATAAAATGGTCCGGCGATCAGATGCTGGGAATAGCGGTTTTTGTTCGGGCAATATGATATCGAATTTCGCATATCCCGTGATGCGGATTTTTTCCGGCGGGACCGCTGCATCACAGACAAGGCGGTCGCGGATTTTTTCGCCAGACACCAAAATGAGGTCGAACTGTGCGCTTTCCGCATTGAACCCAATCGCCCGGTCGCCGGCACCATGGCGTGTGTGGATGAACTTTACATCCTTCAAGCCATAACGCGTTTTCAGAATGAGGCTGGATTTTTCCGACACCACCAGCGCGTCAAACTGCCTAAAAAAGTCGAGATTGTCGCGGTAGACGAGAAGTTTCCGCGCCGGCACCAGATGGTCGAATGCCCGGACAAGCAGTTGCGACACAGTCGATTTGGTCTGCAGCGGCACAATTTTCATGCCCTCTAGTGAGGCGCCGCTCAATCTGCGGATTTCGGTCTCCACCAACATGCTGGTAACGGCCAGCGTTACATCGGCAACACCGCTTTTGGCCATCTGCAATGCAATTGGCAGACTATGCGCAATCTGATGCGTTTGATCATGGTTGAACAGGAAACAGATTTTTTGCACGTGCTTTAATGCCCTTTAGCGCTTGAAAAGTCACGCACTTGCCAATTTTTTTGTGCTGCCAACTGGCGCATCTTTGCCGATGGGTTGACGAGATAGGCCGCATCTGCCCAATCCAGCAAAGGTGCGTCACTGGCATGGTCTGAATACACTGAAACATGACAGTCTTCGCGTTTTAGACCCTGTGCATCAAACCATGTTCTGACCATTTTCAACTTTTCCGGGCCATAGCAATTTTCGCCATCAATGAAGTGGCAGGTTCTGCCGTTGGGAAGCAATCTATGCCGTGTTGCCACAACAGCATCAAACCCCATCAGCTCACCAATTTTATTGGCATAAAATGCGGGTGCAGCTGTTGCTATCAATAGTTTCTGGCTTTGGCTTCGGTCATTATCAATAGATTTGGCTGCGCCGGCTTGAATGTCGGTCAAAACGGCTTCGGACACGAAATTTGTCACCACTTCAGAGAGGTTAGCAGTATCCAAATTACGTCCCATGAACATGCTTATACCAAATTGCTTCAATGGCTTGCGACCATAAAAGCCCATGCGGTATCCGATTAAGGCCATGATCCATATGGGAAGCCCGACGAGCCGAAGAGGCGCCGTCCGCCGTGCGTAATACAGCAGAAAGCGGGTGAAGGTCGGGCTGCGCGTGATGGTTTTGTCGAGATCATATATTGCAATATTCATATTTGATGGCCAAGTCCCGCCTCAAGGTGCAGTCAGACTAATCGACGAACCTTTCTGATTTTTCGCGTTTAGGAGAAGCGACTTGCAAGCGCAATGGACCTGCATCATCCTTGCCGGACAGCGGCCCGGCCCTGATAGGCTTGCCCAGCATTTTGGCCTTGAACACAAGGCCTTAGTTCCGGTCTGTGGCGAACCGATGATTGGCCATGTCGTCCGCACGCTGCATTTGTCACCGCACATCGATAAAGTTGTCATATTGTCGCAAGACATAGAGCATCTGCGCCTCGCCGTTGACGCGGCCGGCGGCGCCATTTTGGTAGAAAGCCAGAACAGCATTTCATTGAGTGTCAAAGCGCAGGCCGAGACCTTGGGTTTTTCTTCGCCCTTATTGGTGACCACGGCCGACCACCCCATGTTGACCGTAGAGATGATCGACGAATTTGTGCGCCATGCGGATGGTGATGTTGCGGTCGGGATGGTGGAACGCCAAAATATGCTAAAGCGGTTTCCGGATGCGCAGCGAACCTGGCTGCGCTTTTCCGACGGCGCGTGGTCCGGTGCCAATCTGTTTGCGCTGATGACCCAGAAGTCATCGTTTGCGCTCGAATTATGGGCCGATGCCGAGCAGGATCGAAAAAAGGCGTGGCGGCTATTTCTGCATTTTGGTCTGCTTTTGGCGGTGCGTGCGCTGACCCGCACCATTGGCTTGCATCAGGCGATGGAGCAGGCCGGGAAGCGGCTTGGTTTAGACGCAAAGCTGGTTCCCATGTCCGACCCCGTTGCCGCCATCGATGTCGACAAGCTGAGCGATCATATTCAAGCAGAAAAAATCATGACCGAACGCGAAGCACTGGGCGGTCATACCGCCGCAGCTTGACTAACGGCCCATTTTCTTTTGCCGACGCCGCTGCACCGAAGAACCAATGCCCATAGCCTCACGATATTTGGCAACCGTCCGGCGGGCAATGTCAAAGCCCTTTGCCGTCAGCAGCTCGACCAACGTATCGTCCGAAAGAATTTTATCGCCCTCGGCCTCAATCAGCGATTTGATGTGGCTTTTGACGGCTTCGGCGGACGCGCCTTCGCCATCGGCCGACTGAACACCGGACGAAAAGAAATATTTGAGGTCAAATAGCCCGCGTCCACAGTGCAGATATTTGTTACTCGTTACCCGGCTGACGGTAGATTCATGCATTTCAATAGCATCGGCGACCTGGCGCAGCGTCAAGGGCCGCAAATACGCAACACCGCGCCGGAAAAAGCCATCTTGCTGCTTTACGATTTCGGTCGCGACTTTGACGATCGTGCGTTGCCGTTGGTCCATGGCCTTGATCAACCAATTGGCATCGGCCATGCAATCGCTGAGCCACGCCTTGGTAGCCTTGTCCTGCCCAAGCTCCGCCACATAGCTTCGGTTGATCAGCAAGCGGGGTAAGTTAGCGCTGTTCAATTCAATCGACCAGCCATCACCACGTTGTGTCACATAGATATCCGGGGTTACAGCCATGCTGTCTTCGCTCTCGAAATGGCACCCCGGCTTTGGATCATAGCCGCGCAGTTCAATCAGCATATCGCGCAAATCTTCGTCATCGACGCGGCACATGCGTTTCAATTGGTCAAAAGCGCCCTTGGCCACCAGATCGAGATTGTCGATGAGCCTTGCCATACATGGGTCATAGCGGTCCGCTTCTTTGGCCTGAAGCGCAAGGCACTCGGCAAGATTGCGCGCGCCAACCCCCGTCGGGTCAAAGCGCTGAAGCGCGGTCAGCGCAGCTTCTGCTTCGGATAGGGGTATGCCAAGGCGCTGCGCCATAGCCAGCAAATCTTCACCCACATAACCTGTGGGTTCAATATGCTCGATAATCTGTTGAACCAGAAAAAGCGGATGCCCCGAAAGGCTTGCACCCGCCTGCGCCATTAAATGCTCACGCAAATTTACATCGCGTGCAGCAAAGCTCTCGAAATCTGGGCCGTCGCCCTCAAAACCGCCGCTGGACATCGCGCTGCCCGACAGGCCAAGCATCCCGTCTGCGCCGCCCACACTGTCGGATGGCGCATCATGATGGAAGGTCTCCGCACCAAAATCGACGTCAAGCGCGTCAGAGGCGGCATGGCTGTCATTGCCCAATATCTCGTCACTGCCGCGTTCGTTGCTCTCTGTTATTGTAGCTTGCACCAATTCATCAAGCGGCGTGTCTGATATGGAATCGCCGCCGCCCGCATCAAGCACTGGGTTGCGTTCGATCTCTTCGGTGATGAAAGCTTCGATTTCGAGAGACGAAAGCGCCAATAACTTAATCGCTTGCTGTAACTGCGGCGTCATGACCAGCGACTGGCTTTGGCGAAGGTCGAGGCGCGGAGCTAATGCCATGAAGTTAGGCCGTGGACTCACAAATATAGCCTTCGAGGTTTGAGGCCATTTTGTTCAGTGCAAGGCGCGCTTTGCCAACGCAGTTATGGACAAAATGGGTTAAATCCGAAGGACGCCAAAATGGCTTCGATCTCACAGCAAAATGCCCTTGCAGGCAGAATAACTGCCTGCGGCGGACATTTTGCTGCGATATCTTTGCCATTTTGGTGCCTCGAAGGTGATATTTGTGGGTCCACGGCCTAGAGTGTAGTCATATCCTCCAAATCACATTGAAAAGCTTTCGCCCAGATATAGGCGGCGGACATTGGGATCGGCGACCAGCGCCTCTGGTGATCCGGCAAATAGAACCTGACCGCCGTAAATGATGCAGGCACGGTCAACGATATCCAATGTTTCCCGCACATTATGGTCCGTGATGAGCACGCCAATGCCTCGGGTCTTCAATTCCTTAACAAGATCACGAATGTCAGAGATCGAAATTGGATCAATGCCGGCAAAGGGTTCGTCAAGTAGCATGATCGACGGGTTCGCGGCCAGTGCGCGGGCGATCTCGCACCGCCGACGCTCTCCGCCAGACAAGGCCATGGCAGGCGCGCTACGCAAACGGGTCAGGCCAAATTCGTCCAGCAGTTTTTCCAGCCGCTCATCGCGCGATTCGGCGTCGGGTTCCGACATTTCGAGAACCGCGCTGATATTCTGTTCAACCGTCATCCCGCGAAATATAGACGTTTCCTGCGGCAGATAGCCAAGCCCCAAAATGGCGCGGCGATACATTGGCAGCTTGGTAATATCAGCGCCATCGAGCGTGATACGGCCGCTATCGGGTTTAACCAGCCCCATGATCGAGTAAAAACAAGTTGTCTTGCCCGCGCCATTGGGACCAAGCAGGCCGACCACTTCGCCCTTTGCCACGGACAGCGAGACATCCGTCAGAACGGCGCGCTTGTCATAGCTTTTGGCGATTGACAAAACGCCCAACCCCGATTGCATACCCGCATCAGTGGTCGCATCAGCAGCAGGTGGGGTGGCCGTTATGCTTTCCATATTCAATATCCGCCTGCAATGATGCTTTTGTTTTCTGTATGATAGCTAGTGAATAGCGAAGCATTTTGCAATTGGCATGGTTCATGCTGCACTGAATAATTTACAACTTTGGCTCAAGCCTAATTTTTGCGTTGCGGAACGCTGAAGGTGCCAGTGACCCTGCCGCCCAGATTTGTTGAGCCGGCCGCCCCGCCGCCACCGTTGATTGTCGAGCGGCCAGCGTTCAGGTCAATGACCAATCGGCCACCGGTGAGACGATTACTGCCTTGCAAGAGGTTCACATTGCCGATCAGCGTGATCAGGCTAGAGTCGAGATCATATATAGCGGAATTGCTGGTTGCGCGCAGGTTATCCTTGGTTATCATCACGCCGCCTGTGGCATCCAAGCGGTTCACATCAACGCCGTTATTGCTGGAATATGCTGCGGTCACACGATTTGCCTTCAGCGTAAGCCCGGCTTGTATCGCTGTTACTCCCCCAGACAGCACCACTCGGTCTGCGCGGTCCTGCAACTCCATAGACGCGGCCGAAAAATCGACAGGGGCGTTGCTATCATGATTGCGAATGCTTTGCGCCGTCGAAGCCGTGGACAGCATGCTCATGCCAGCAATAGCTGCGCACAGGCCAAAGTAGAGAGAACGGATAGTCATTGCGCGTTCACTTAATCGCATTCTGGTCGATACGCAAACGAACACCGCCATCCAGACGCACAATACGCGTGTCGAGATCCGCGCGCAGCCGCCCCGCATGGAATGTGCCCACTTTCGTCCGACCGCTAACAGGACCAAAGCTTTGCATCGAACGATTTTTCAGCGATAGTTCTACATTGCTGGCGACCATGTCATAGCCCGTCGATTCAACAGCCAAGGGACCGTTCACGCGCATCGTTTCTTTATTCAGGTCATAAACCCCGCGCTGCGCGATGATTGAAGCAGGTCCGTCATTTAACATTATCCGGCCCGACAAGGATGTCATGTCCAAGACAGGATTGGCAGATGTTTTCTGCACTGCGCTGCCAGCGCGTAAGGAAAAAGGACGGCCTTTACTGTCATCGCCGCGATATAATGCCTCAACGACGCGCAGCCGCTCGCGTGACAGGTCTACTTCATCCTTATTCAGTACGAAACTCAGTTCCTGTTTGCCGGTAAAGGGGCTGAATGCTAGCAGCGCCACCAACAGGCCAATGATGATGGGCAACACAAAACGCAGCGCGCGGATTAGGCGGTCATGCTGCCCGCCGGGCATGGCCCAGCGTTGTCTTTGTGTGCGTTCAAGATCGGCTTGTGCTGACATGATAGATGTCTAACCAGATCGAACCTTAACTGTGCCCGAATATGTCTATTTCTGGCCAACCGGCAAGATCAAGGTCCGCGCGGTGTGGTAGAAAGTCAAAACATGCTTGCGCCATTGCCGTGCGGCCTTCTCGTTCGAGGCGGATGACAAATTCGTCATGCAGGCGGTGAAGATAGCGCACATCGCTTGCGGCATAATCCTTTTGAGCTTCGGACAGCACGGGGCCACCCCAATCGCTGGATTGTTGCTGTTTGGAAATGTCAGTTGCGAGCATCTCCTTCACCAATTCTTTCAAGCCGTGGCGATCCGTATAGGTCCGAGTCAGGCGCGAGGCGATTTTCGTGCAGAATAATGGTGTCGCGACGACATTCAAATAATGCGAAATCGCGGCCAGATCGAATCGGGCATAATGAAACAGCTTCAGGCGTGCAGGATCGGCAAGAACCGCCCGCAAATTAGGTGCTTTATAGTCGCTGTCACGGCCAAAATGGACCAAATGTTCGTCGCCGCGGCCATCCGAAATCTGCAACAGGCAAAGTCGGTCGCGCGGGGTAATCAACCCCATGGTTTCAGTGTCAACGGCGACAGGACCTTCCGCCAATACGCCAACGGGAAGGTCTTCTTCATGTAAATATACGCTCATGCTTGCCCTTTGCCCGACAGTGCTGCCCAAGGCAAATGAAAGTACAGCCTAGGCACAGTGATTTTCCGCAACAATATTTGCTATCGCGTCACATTTTATTACGATATAGCTGGCAATTGCGTGATCACCGACGGTTGCGCTTGTGGCGTGCAGTACAGTCGCCCTCGACTGCATAACATAGTGGTTTAGGGCGATGAGAAGGCAAGCAAGAAGTTATGGGTTTTGATCGCAAGCGTGCTGGCAAGGGCCGGGACAAGAGAGACGGTTTTGGTGATGAAAGCTACGATGGCTATCGCGCGCCATCCCCCTATCAAAGTGATTTTGGTGGCGGCCGTACAGGCGGCAGCGGATATGGCGGCGGCGGCAATAGTGGCGGCGGAGGTGGCTTTGGTGCCCCACGCCGTGGCCCCGGTGGCCCACCAATGCCTGCGCAGGTCATTGGCTCAGGCAAGGGAATCGTCAAGTTTTTCAATGGTCAAAAGGGTTTTGGCTTCATTCAGGTAGATGGTCGTCCAGACGACGTATTCGTGCACATCAGCGCTGTCGAACAAGCTGGCCTCGCTGGTCTTGCTGAAGGCCAACCGCTTGAGTTTCAACTTGTGGAGCGTGGCGGCAAGGTGTCGGCGACCGATCTCGTCATCGACGGTGAACCAATGCCCGTTAGTGAACGCGCCCCGCGTCCTGACCGTCCAGCTTTCGATCGTGACCGTGCACCGCGCGGCGATGATCGTGGCGGCTTCCGTGGCGGCGATCGCGATTCGGCCCCTCGTGGTCCACAGCGCGAATCGACAGGCGAACGCGCCAACGGCACTGTGAAATTCTTCAATGACATGAAGGGTTTTGGTTTTGTGCAACGTGATGATGGCGGCGAAGATGTGTTTGTGCACATTTCGGCGCTTGAACGCTCGGGCATGGGTCAAGTGACACAGGGCGACCGTTTGTCCTTCGACATCGAAATCGATCGTCGCGGCAAATATTCGGCAACAAACCTGAGCACGCTTTCCGAATAAGCGCTTTTCTGACATTCAAAAAGGCGGGTGCAGCAATAGGCTTTACCCGCCTTTTTTGTATCTGGACCTTACGCCTTGCCGATGGTCGCTGCCAAGAACCAAGCGCGTTGCTCGGCTTGGTCGGTCCAATCGTCAAGCAAACCATCGGTCGCATTGTCCCCTGCTTCGTCGGCCAGGTCTTTGGCGTCCTTTAACGCTTTGATCAGCGTCTCATTATCTGCGTGTAGCTCGTTCAGCATCTGGGCGGCATCGGTTGCCGTCGAATCATGATCCATAATCCTCTGCTTTGCCGCGATAGATCCGATTGAGGTCAGCGTATCCTGACCCAATTTGCGCACCCGTTCGGCCACAAGGTCAGTCGTGGCGATCAGCTCTGTCGCTTGTTCGTCAAACAGCAAATGATATTCGCGGAAATGCGGGCCAGTGACATGCCAGTGAAAATTTTTGGTTTTCAAATATAACGCATAATAATCGGCCAGAATGCCATTTAACGCGTCGGCCAATGCCTTTTTGCTATTGTCGCCAGCTGCCATTGCATTTCTCCTGTAGGGGGGACCCTTAATATGGGTATGAAGGGACCGATTTCCAAGCTGTCGCACCGCAGGGCAGTGCACGATACAGATATTTTGACATTGGTAGGATGAACGAATCGCTACATTTGCGCGCGCAGCCTACGCATCATATCGAACCGGGTTCAGGACCTTGTGTGCCGGGGTGGAGAAAAAGTAAGCTCTCGAAATGCGTTCAGCATGTCAGTTCGGCAAGAATTTGGCAGGTCTCCAATCCAGGTGCCAGCTTATTGGCTTGACTTTAGCCCCGCGAATCCGCATTAGCCCCCGTCTGTAAACGGCGCGGCCTTTTTGGTGTGCAGTTTTTTGCGAAATTTTTGAACAAAAGGAATGGGCCATGGCGAAGCCAGCCACGATCAAGATCAAGCTGCTCAGCACCGCTGACACTGGCTTCTTCTACGTGACCAAGAAAAATCCGCGCAACATCACCGAAAAGATGACGTTCCGCAAATATGACCCCGTCGTGCGCAAGCATGTCGAGTTCAAGGAAGCCAAAATCAAGTAAGCCTAGCGCTGCTTGGAATGCTAATCGATAAGGGCGCTTCGGGCGCCCTTTTTGATTGCTGCCACATGAGTGCCGTGCCGCTTGCTTTTTTACAATAGCCCGCACCGCCTCCCAGAACGCCATCACCTTTTTATCCATACGGATCTTTTCCCGCTTTGCGTTCGGCTATGCCTTGGCTTAAGCGAAAGTCATGCATGAGAGAAACGACACGTTAGACGCATCGGCTATGGCGTTCCAGGCATTGGCTTGGGCATTGATGGAAGAATCACGGGCGGAGCGATTATTGTCGCTCACGGGCCTCACGCCAGAGGGCCTGCGCGACAGCGTGATGGAGCGTAGTACTCAGGCGGCGATATTATCGTTTTTGGAGGCGTATGAGCCTGACCTTGTTGCTTGCGCAGAGGTCATTGGGGTGTCGCCAGTTGTGCTGGTAAATGCACGGCAGGAGTTAGAATCATGAGTGTCACAAGTTCCCGGCCATTGCTGATTTCTGATTGCGACGAAGTGTTGTTGCATATGATCGTGCCCTTTCGCGATTGGCTCGATGGCGTCCACCATATCCATTTCGACCTTGTCCATGGCGACTGGGGTGAGGCATTGCGCCACAAGCATGATGGCACCATTGTCGAACGCGGTCAGGTTTGGGATTTGCTCAACGGATTTTTCGATACCGAAATGCACCGGCAACAGGCAATTGATGGTGCCGTAGAAGGCCTTAATCGCCTACGTGAACATGCCGATGTCGTCATCCTGACCAACCTGCTCGACCATCGCGCAGGGCCGCGGACAGAGCAATTGCGGGCCGTTGGCATCGACGCACCTGTTTATTGTAATCAAGGCGGCAAGGGTGAGGCGCTTGGACGGATTCTCGAAGAATATCGCCCGAGCGTAGCGGTTTTTGTTGACGATCTGGGGCATCAGCATGAATCGGTCGGCGAACAACATCCCGATGTGTGGCGTCTGCATTTTGTCGGTGAGCCGTTGCTGTGGGACCGCGTAAAGCCCTCAAAATCGGCGCATGCACGGCTGGATCGTTGGGCGGATGCGGAGAGTTGGATTAGGGAAAAGCTGGTGGCAAATGTGCCCGCGCCCGCATTGGAAAAGGTAATATGATGATCGAAGCAAAATTGGCCGAACTGGGTGTTATTCTTCCGGCACCTGCTGCGCCGGTCGCATCCTATGTGCCCGCTGTCGAAGCGAACGGGATGCTGTTCATTTCGGGGCAGTTGCCCTTTGTCGATGGCAAGGTTGTCACCGGCAAAGTCGGCGACACGCGCAGTCTTGAAGACGGAAAGGCTGCGGCTAAAGCGTGCGCAGTCATGCTCATCGCCCAGATGAAGGCGGCCCTCGGTGGCGACCTCGACCGTGTGGAACGGATCGTCAAGCTTGGTGTATTTGTCGCCTCGACCGCTGATTTCACGGATCAACCCGAAGCCGCCAATGGCGCTTCGGATTTGATGGAAGCTGTGTTCGGCGACGCAGGCAAGCATGCCCGCGCGGCGGTCTCGGTTCCTGTATTGCCACGCGACGCAACCGTCGAGATTGACTGCGTTGTAAAGGTGCGCGCGGTTTAATGACCGACGGCGTCACCGCCGAACTCTTAAACAAAGTTAGCGATATTCCCGCCGACCAGTGGGATGCGCTGAACCTGCGGGGCAACCCGTTTGTCGGTCACGCGTTTTTGGTTGCGTTGGAGGAGTCTGGTAGCGTTGGCCCCGGGACGGGCTGGTCGCCTGCGCCGATCATGATCCGCGATGAAGGCGGCATTCCCGCTGCTGCGCTTCCAACCTATCTTAAAACCCACAGCCAAGGCGAATATGTGTTCGACCATCATTGGGCCGACGCATTTCACCGAGCGGGCGGGCAATATTATCCCAAGCTGCAGATTGCTGCGCCATTTTCGCCCGTTCCGGGGCCGCGATTGTTATTGCGCGACCCCACTCTTGCGCCAGTGATATTGGCCGCCGCCGAAGCGGTTGTGGACCAAAATGGCCTGTCGTCCGCGCATGCCACTTTTGTTGAAGAGGCGGAACTGGAGTTATTTCGCGCGGCAGGTTGGCTCACACGCGTTGGAACGCAATTTCATTGGCAAAACCGCGATTATGCCGATTTTGAAGGCTTTCTGGGTGCCTTATCGTCACGTAAGCGCAAGGCCATCCGCAAGGAACGTAAAGGTGCGCAAGAGGCCGTCCGCATAGAACAAATTTCTGGCGCGGATATCACACCCGAACATTGGGATGCGTTCTGGATATTCTATCAGGATACCGGCGCGCGCAAATGGGGCACGCCTTATCTGACCCGTTCTTTTTTCGACATTATCGGCACAAAAATGCGCGACAGCATCGTCCTTTTCCTCGCCTTTGATGATGACCGTCCGATTGCAGGTGCGCTCAATTTTGTCGGACCCGATTGCCTATATGGCCGCTATTGGGGCTGCACAATAGACGTACCCTTTTTGCATTTTGAACTCTGTTATTATCAGGCGATTGATTACGCCATCGCCCACGGCCTCGCCCGCGTGGAAGCAGGCGCGCAAGGCGCGCATAAATTGGCGCGCGGTTATGAAGCGGTGCCTACCTATTCAGCGCATTATATTGCCAATGAAGGCTTTCGAGCAGCCGTGGCCGATTTTCTGAAGCGGGAAACTCAGGCGATGGAGCGCGAGATCGAATTTCTCGGCGAAATGGCACCGTTCAAGAAGGGCTGAACTAGTCAAACGGCTCTTGCAATCCTTAATTTAATCGCGCAATTAAATGCGTAGAGAGGAATCAGCCCATGAGCACACCAAGCCCGCAGGAACTCGCCGCCTTTGAAAAGCAATGCGACGCGTGGTTCTCCGAAAATACGGTGCGCGATCCCGGCTTCATGCTGCCTTTGACCTTCATGGAAGTGTCGACCGATCAGCAGTTTGATTTTCTGCGGGATTGGCAACGCAAAGTTTACGAAGCAGGCTATTTTGGCATGTCGTGGCCCACTGAATATGGCGGCTATGGCATGCATCCCGAATATCAGCGTATCGCGACGCGGATAATGAAAAGCCATGATGCGCCGATCATGCTCAACGCCATTGCCAATGGCTGGACAGGGCCCTTGTTGCTCGACATTGGCCGTGAGGCGGATAAGCGCCGCTTCATCAAGCCTATGCTGTCTGCCGAAGAAATTTGGTGTCAGGGCTTCTCGGAACCGGAGCATGGTTCGGACCTTGGGAGCGCGCAGACCAAAGCGGTGCGTGATGGCGACGAATATGTCATCAATGGCTCCAAAATCTGGACATCTCTGGGTGATCGTGCAGATTATATGATCCTGCTCGCGCGCACTTCGAATGACGGACCAAGCAAATATGCTGGGCTTTCGTTCTTCTTAGCGCCCATGAAAATTCCCGGTGTTGAAACGCGTCGGTTGAAGAAACTTACCGGCGAATATGGCTTCACCCAATGCTTTTTCACTGATGCGCGCATCCCGGCATCGGGCCTTGTCGGCGAAGAAGGGCAAGGCTGGATGGTCGCGATGAAGACGTTAGAATATGAACGCGGCGCGAAGGTAAACCCGGTTGGCGGCTATTTCGTCAAGGAAATGGATGTGATGGGTGTTGTCGATATGGCGCGTTCGGCAAAGCGGGGCGGTAAGCCAGTGTTGGATGATCCCGTCATGCGCGATAGGCTGGTCGATTATATGATCGAGATTCAGGCGCTGAACCTCAACAACCAACGCCGCCGCATGGCCCCGCTCACCAGTGACCGCCCGATGGGGCTGGCGTTAATGAACAAGTTGGCGCGCACCGAATTGGTGCGCGAACTAACGGAATTTTCATTGCAGTTTCAGGGCACGCGCGCGGGCTATTATGTTGGTGACGAAAATGCCGTCGATGATGGCTATTGGCATCGGTCTTACCTCAATAGCTTTTCCGCCACGATTGGCGGCGGCACGAGCCAGATTCAGAAGAATATCATAGGCGAACATGTGCTTGGCCTTCCCAAGGGGCGGTGAGCGATATTTAAAAGGATAGCCCTCAGCGTGTCTAAGGGCGCATCACCGCTGGGCGCAGTCATTGTTTAACAAGCCCCTTCGACTGAGCGCAGGGCTATGGTTACTGTTTAGGAGAGTGTGAATGTCCGAAGTCCTAACTCAAGCCCAGGACGGTGTCCTGATCATCACCATCAACCGGCCCGAGGCTAAGAATTCAGTCAACCAGGCTGTTGCGCAAGGCATCGCTGCGGCCATGGAGCAGTTGGATAACGACAAAAGCTTGAATGCGGGGATCGTCACGGGCGCAGGCGGGACTTTCTGCTCGGGCATGGATCTGAAGGCGTTTCTGCGCGGAGAGCTACCCAGCATCAAGGGCAAGGGTTTTGCAGGCTTTATTGAGTCGCCGCCAGCTAAGCCGGTCATTGGCGCAGTCGAAGGCTATGCGCTCGCAGGCGGCATGGAAATTGCTATTGCTTGCGACCTTTTGGTAGCAAATGATAAGGCGCAATTCGGTATTCCCGAGGTCAAGCGCAGCCTTGTCGCGGCCGCTGGTGGTTTGCTGACCTTACCATCGATTATTGGTAAACGCATGGCGATGGAGCTCGCGCTGACGGGTGATTTTATCTCTGCGCAGCGGGCGTATGAAATAGGCTTTGTGAACCGCGTGACGGAGGGCGCTGCCATTGATGCTGCGCTTGAGCTTGCTGCCAAGGTCGCCGCCAATGGACCCCTAGCATTGATTGCAACGAAGCGTATCATTAATGAACGCCCCGACTGGAATTCCAACGAAATGTGGCAGAAGCAGAGCGAAATTAGCGGGCCTGTTTTTGCGTCGAAGGACTCGCGTGAAGGCGCTTTGGCCTTTGCCGAAAAGCGCAAACCAAATTGGCGGGGGGAGTAACATGGGCCATCCCGTCGTCCACGCCGCCGCACATCCTGATAAGCCCGCCGTCATCATGGCGGGGTCGGGCGAGACCATATCATACAAGCAACTTGATGAACGTTCCAACCAGTGCGCCCATTTGTTTCGGGCGCTTGGGCTTCAGCATGGCGATACGGTGGCAATTTGCCTCGAAAACCGTGCCGAATTTTTTGATCTTGCCTGGGGCGCACAACGGGCGGGGCTGATCTATGTCGCCATCAGTTGCCGTCTCACGGCGTCCGAAATCGATTATATCTTGAAGGACAGCGGGTCGAAGGCGCTTTTTGCGTCGCCTTATCTTGGTGCGGTGCTGGACCAGATTGAATGCTCGGTTACGCGTTTCAGCCTTGGCGGCGCACATGCCGGATGGGAAAATTACGCCGATGCGGTCGCCGATATGCCCATCACGCCGGTGGCCGATGAGCGCGCGGGCACCGACATGTTGTATAGTTCGGGCACGACTGGGCAGCCGAAGGGTATTCGCTTCCCGCTGCCCGAAGACGCCAATATTGCCGCCCCCAACGTGCTTGCTGGCCTTGCTATGATGGCGTTCAAATTTTCGGGCGATAGTATTTATTTGTCCCCCGCCCCGCTTTATCATGCCGCTCCGTTACGCTGGTGTACAGCGGTGCACCGCCTTGGCGGCACGGTCGTGGTGATGGAGAAGTTCGATCCTGAAGCGGCGCTTGCGGCTATCGAGACATACAAGATTACCGCCAGCCAATGGGTGCCAACGCATTTTGCGCGCATGCTGAAGCTGCCTGAAGATATGCGTTCCAACTACGACGTATCTAGCTTGCAGAGCGCCGTCCACGCCGCCGCGCCATGTCCTGTGCCGATCAAGGAGGCGATGATTGACTGGTGGGGCCCTGTATTGCGGGAATATTATGCCGGGACCGAGGGGCAGGGGATAACCTTCATCTCCAGCGAGGAATGGCTGACGCATAAGGGGTCTGTTGGCCGGGCGTTGAATGCGACGATGCATATTTGCGATGAAGAAGGCGAGGATGTGCCCGTGGGCCAAGAAGGAACCGTGTTCTTCGAAAGTGCCGCGTCTTTCAGCTACCATAATGATCCCGAAAAAACCAAAGGCGCGACGAACAAGCATGGCTGGACCACATTGGGCGATGTCGGGCGGCTGGATGAAGAGGGCTATCTCTACCTCACGGACCGTAAAAGTTTCATGATCATTTCGGGTGGCGTGAACATATATCCGCAAGAGATCGAGAACCATTTGATAACCCATCCCCGCGTGCGCGACGTTGCGGTCATCGGCGGCCCGCATGACGAAATGGGCGAAGAGGTTATCGCCGTGGTGCAGCCACTCGATATGGCCGACGCGGGCGATGATTTGCGTGACGCACTAATCGCTTACGCACGTGAGAAGCTATCGGGTATCAAAATCCCGCGCCGTATCGATTTTCACGAGGAGCTTCCCCGCCATGATACCGGAAAATTATATAAGCGCCTGCTGCGCGATGAATATTGGGCAAAGCAGGACAAGCCGACAAGTTGAGGCTATAATGCCGCAGACTCATCAGGAGATAGACAATGACCATCCAGTATAAAAATCTAATCAACGGCGAGCTGGTGGATAACGGCCAGTGGATTGATGTTGTGAATCCAGCGACCGAGCAGGTCATTGGCCAGGTCCCCGATTGCGGTCAGGCCGAACTCGACAAGGCAGTTGCCGCTGCGCGCGCTGCGTTCCAGACATGGAAGAAGACGAGCGTTGAAGAACGCCGCGCTCTGTTCGCCAAAATGGCAGACGTGATCAAGACGAACAGCGACGAGCTGATGCGTTTATTGACCGCTGAACAGGGTAAGCCGCATATGCAGGCGGGCAGTGAAATAGCGGGCTGCGTGGGCATGACGCGCGCTTTGCCGATGCTGAATTTGGAAGAGAAAATCACCGAGGATAGCGACAAGCGTTTGAGCCGCACACGCCGCGTGCCCGTTGGCGTCGTTGGTGGCATCGTGCCGTGGAATTTCCCGGTGTTGATGGCAATCCAGAAGATTGTGCCTGCGTTGTTGTCCGGCTGCACAATGGTGCTCAAGCCATCGCCGTTTACGCCGCTGGCGACCTTGCGTTTGGCCGAGCTCATGGCGGGCGTATTCCCGCCAGGCGTGCTCAACATCATCACGGGTGGCGATGCGCTGGGACCATTGCTGACGTCGCACCCCGACATCAACAAGATCACTTTCACGGGTTCGACTGCCACCGGCAAGCGCGTGATGGAGTCCGCGTCTAAGGATTTGAAGCGCATTACGCTTGAATTGGGCGGTAATGACGCCGCGATTGTTCTGCCCGATGCCGATGTGGGCAAGGTCGCGGAAAAGCTGTTTTGGGCAAGCTTTTACAATGCAGGCCAAGTCTGCATTGCGGCCAAGCGTATCTATATTCATGAAGATATTTATGACGAACTGTCCGCTGCGATTGCGGCTTATGCCAAGGCGGTGAAGGTCGGCGATGGCGCTGAGCAGGGTACTGCAATTGGCCCCATTCAGAACAAACCACAATATAAGCGCGTTTTGGAGCTTATTCAGGACGCGAAGGACAAAGGCTATAAATTCCTCACTGGTGGCGACCATGACCCATCGATTCCCGGCTATTTCGTGCCTGTCACCGTGCTTGATAACCCGCCTGAAGACGCGCGGATTGTGGCAGAGGAACAATTTGGCCCAGTCATGCCGTTGATGAAATTTTCAACGATCAATGAAGTCATTAGCCGCGCCAACGCGTCGGATTATGGACTTGCCGGCTCCATCTGGACCAGCAATCCAGAGGCTGCGGTCGAAGTCGCCGAGCAGTTGGAAACCGGCACAGTCTGGATTAACGAATCCATGCACCTCGCCCCCAACGCGCCATTTGCCGGACATAAGCAGTCTGGTTTCGGCACGGAATTGGGCGAGGAGGGCTTGCTTGAGTTTACCTATCCGCAAGTGATTACGATCGCGCGCGAAGCGGCTTAAATTTAAACTCTCCCCATCGCTAAAGATGGGGAGGGTCTTACTGCTGCGTCACTATAGACAACCAATCTCTCCCTTGACTCTCCCCTTCCAAGGTTTAATCGTCTGATTAAATTTTGAACAACAGGAGATTGAGTATGGCACACGCCTATATTGTGGATGCGGTTCGTACCGCTGGTGGCCGTCGTGGCGGTAAGCTTGCTGGCGTGCATCCGGTGGATTTGGGTGCTGCCGTGCTGGACGCGATTGCCGACCGCAATGATTTTGATCCTGCCGCGATTGAGGATGTCATCATGGGCTGCGTGTCGCAAGGTGGCGAACAAGCTGGCGACGTCGGCCGTAACATTGTGCTTGCCTCGCGCTTGCCCAATTCCATCCCCTCGGTCAGCATTGACCGCCAGTGTGGATCGTCACAGCAGTCAATGATGTTTGCCGCCCAAGGTGTCATGTCAGGCACGCAGGACATCGTGCTGGCCGCTGGCATCGAAAGCATGACACGTGTGCCAATGGGCGCGACATCGATGCTGTTCAAAAAAGAAGGCATGGGGACAAATAAAAGCCCGCGTTTGGAAGAAGCTTATCCGGGCATCACATTCAGCCAGTTCATGGGTGCTGAAATGCTGGTGAAGAAATATGGTTTCACACGCGAAGACCTTGACCGCTTCGCGCTGGAATCACACCAAAAGGCAATTGCGGCCACGCAAAGCGGTGCATTTGCAAATGAAATTGTCGGCATGGAAGTCGATACGCCAGAAGGCAAGATTGTCCATAGCAGCGATGAAGGTATCCGCTTTGACGCGACCTTTGAAAGCCTGTCGGGCGTCAAATTGCTTCAGGAAGGTGGGAGTATTACCGCCGCCAACGCCAGCCAGATTTGCGACGGCGCATCGGCGGTTCTGATTGTATCGGAAAAGGCGTTGAAAGAACATGGTCTGACCCCGCGCGCACGGATCGTCAACTTGACGGTGACGGCGGGTGACCCAGTGATCATGTTGGAAGAACCATTGTTTGCAACCGATCGCGCGTTCCAGCGTTCGGGCATGAAAATGTCCGATATCGATTTGTACGAGGTAAATGAAGCCTTTGCCCCTGTGCCTTTGGCTTGGCTCAAGCACACAGGCGGTGACCGGTCAAAGATCAATGTCAACGGCGGCGCGATTGCTCTTGGCCATCCATTGGGTGCATCGGGGACGAAGTTGATGGCAACATTACTGAATGCGCTGGAGGCTCGTGGCGGGCGCTATGGCCTGCAGACGATGTGCGAAGGCGGCGGTCAGGCCAACGTCACGATTATTGAGCGGGTGTAAACAGCAACCACAACCACCGTCACCCTGAACTTGTTTCAGGGTCCATCGTACCACACAAACGAGAATCTCGGTGGAGAGATGGATGCTGAAACAAGTTCAGCATGACGGAACTAGAAACGGAGCGCAAATAATGAAATTGGACTCAACAGTCGCAGCCGTCGTTACTGGCGGCGCATCGGGCCTTGGCGAAGTGACTGCACGGGCGCTCGCTGCAAAGGGCGTGAAGGTCGCGATTTTCGACTTGCAAGCCGATAAGGGTGAAGCCGTTGCCGCTGAGATTGGCGGCGTGTTTTGCAATGTCAACGTTACTAGCGACGAAAGCGTTGACGCCGGTTTTGCCAAGGCACGCGCGGCGCATGGCCAGGAACGTATCTTGGTGAACTGCGCTGGAACGGGCAACGCTGCCAAGACCGCCAGCCGTTCGAAGGAAGACGGTTCGATTAAGCATTTCCCGCTCGATGCCTTTGACCGCATCATTCAGATTAACCTGGTTGGCACGTTCCGTTGCATCGCCAAGTCGGCCGCGGGCATGTTGACACTGGAGCCGATGGAAGATGGTGAACGTGGTGCGATGGTCAACACCGCGTCGGTTGCGGCTGAAGACGGTCAGATGGGCCAAGCGGCTTATTCCGCATCCAAGGGCGGCATTGTTGGCATGACCTTGCCTATAGCCCGCGATTTGATGAGCGAAGGCATCCGCATCAACACCATATTGCCGGGCATTTTCAACACGCCGTTGATGAATGGTGCACCGCAAGCCGTCAAAGACGCGCTTGCGGCATCTGTGCCCTTCCCGAAGCGTCTTGGCCATCCGCACGAATTTGCGCAAGTTGCGATAACGATGATCGAATGTGGGTATTTCAACGGCGAAGATGTGCGCGTTGATGGTGCGATCCGGATGGCCCCCCGGTAATAGAAGCTATGAACAACAACCCAAGCCCTGAGGCGTTCACGCGACGCCCTTCGAAGGCCACAGCCGCTATGCAACTGCGGCTTAGGGCTTCGGTTTCATTGCGAGGCCAATTGCTATGACCGAATTCACTCAGATACAATATGCCGTCGCTGACGGTATCGCCACAATCACGATGCATCGTCCCGAAAAGATGAATGCATTTACCAATATTATGATGCGCGAGATGTGCGCGGCATTTGATCTGGTGGATGTTGATGATGCTGTGCGAGCGGTCATCGTTACTGGGTCCGGTGAACGCGCCTTTTGTGCGGGCGCGGATCTTACGCCGGAGGCGGGCGGCGATGTGTTTGCTAACCAATCGGAGGTAGAATCGCTTTCGGACGAGCGCGTGCGCGACTCTGGCGGTCGGCTGACGCTACGAATTTTTCAATGCAAAAAAGCGGTTATCGGCGCAATCAATGGCGCCTCGGTGGGCATTGGTGCAACGATGCAATTGCCGATGGATTTCCGTTTGGCGAGCGACACCGCGCGCTTTGGTTTTGTCTTTGCGCGGCGCGGGATTGTACCAGAGGCGGCCTCTAGCTGGTTCCTGCCCCGCTTGGTTGGCATGCAACAGGCGTTGGAATGGTGCATGACGGGTCGGGTGTTTGATGCCGGTGAGGCCTTAAACGGCGGCCTTGTTCGCTCTGTCCACGCGCCGACCGAATTGATGGAAGCGGCGCGGAATTTAGCGCGTGAGATAGCCGATAATACGGCGCCAGTATCTATTGCCCTTACCCGCGCCATGCTGTGGCGGCTTTCTGCGGCGGATCATCCCATGGCGGCGCATGCCATTGACAGCCGGGCAATTTACCGCCGTTCGCGGTCCGGTGATGCAGAAGAGGGCATCACCAGCTTTCTGGAGAAGCGCAGTCCGGTTTACCCCGACAAAGTGTCCACAGACTTGCCTGACTTCTTTCCATGGTGGGATGAACCTGTTTATAAGTAACCTTAGGTAAAGCGGGAACGAGCACCAATGGCGACAACAGGACCAAGACTGGGGAGCGATTCAGCCGATGGCAATAACGCGCGCGATCAATTGATTGAAGCTGCCAGCCAGATCATGCGCGATGGCGATACGATTGACCTGTCACTGTCCGAATTGTCGTTGCGCGCTGGCCTCAACAGTGCTCTGGTCAAATATTATTTCGGTAATAAAAACGGTCTGATGCTGGCGTTGCTTGATCGCGACATGGGCAATATCGTGCAAAGCCTAGGCGCTTTGGTGGCCAAAGACATGCAGCCTGCCGAAAAATTGCGCATCCATATCGGCGCTGTTATCGACACCTATCATGCCTTCCCCTATCTCAACCGCCTGCTGATGCGCATGGTCCGCGATAGCGCCCCTGCCGAAGCTGCGCGCATTGCGGAACTTTATCTCAAGCCCATTTCCAACGTCTACGAAGTGCTTATTGCGCAAGGCGTAAAGGCCGGTAAGTTCCGTAAAACCGACCCGCAATTTTTCTACTTCACCGTGACCGGCGCAGCCGACCGTTTCTATTCATCGCGGTTGGTGCTGCGCCACTGTTACAATCAGGACGATTTCGACGAGAATATGCGCGATGCCTATCGCGAGCACACCATTGACCTGATCATGCGCGGGTTGTTGGTTTAGGTTTATCCTCTCCCAATGACGGAGGGAATTCCATACCCAACGCCGCCTTAATCTTATCCCCATCGGCATCCAGCATCGGCGGATGTGCATAGTTTGTTATAGGCGTTCCGGCATAATGCACGGGATGCTTCATCGAACGATATTTGCCGATATCTGGCGATTCCAACTCTTCAAAAAACCCGACATCGGCCAAATGCGGATCGGCTAGCACATCTGCCAAGCGGTTATATTTCATCGCCGGAATGTCATGTTGTGCCAACAGCTCAAGCCATTCAGCAGTCGTGTACAGCCCGCTAACTTCCTCAATCAACGCATAAAGCTCGCCTGTGTGCTTGGTGCGATCCTGATATGTTGCAAAGCGGGGATCATCGAAGACATTGGGCCGCCCGCCCAGTTCGAAAAACTTTGCCCATTGCCGGTCGTTATAGGGCACAATGGCGATGAAGCTGTCCTTCGTGGGATATGGCCGTCGGCGCGGGTTGACGGAGCGCGTGTAGCCCATGCGGCCATTGCCGGGGACGAAGGTTTCGCCCCACAGATTTTCCACCATGTTGAACCAAGTGAAGCATTCGAACATTGGCACTTGGACAAATTGCCCGCCTTGTCCGCCCGCGCGTGCAAGCAGCGCCGCCATGGTGGCGTTGGCCGCGAACAAGCCGCTTACCTTGTCGGCGACGAGGCTGGGCGCATAATTGGGTCGCTTGCCGTCACGTTGTTCACTTAACGCGGCGAAGCCAGAAGCGGCTTGAATGATGTCATCATACGCTTGTCGTTCACCATAAGCGCCACCCGCGCCAAAGCCGGCGCAGTGGACATAAATGATATCAGGGTTGATCGCCTTCACCCCCTCATAGCCAAAGCCAAGTCGCTCGACGCCGGCCATGCGGACATTGTGGATGAACACATCGGCATCTTCCAACAATGCCTCAAGCACGGCTTTGTCCTTAGGCTTTTTGATGTTGAGGTTGATCGCTTTTTTGTTGCGGTTGAGCGCAGTGAATATCGGCCCATGCTGCTTGGTGGGTGAATCGCCGCCGTGACGCATCAGATCGCCGGGCGTATTACCTTCGCTATTCTCGATCTTGATAACTTCGGCGCCCAAGTCTGCAAATTGCAAAGTGGCATAAGGCCCAAGTACCACCGTAGACATATCAATGACCTTAATGCCTTTCAGCGGTCCGGTTGGTTCTGTGTCCCATGTCAATTTCGGCCATTTTGCCATTTCCACTCTCCCAAAAGCCTTGCATCGATAGCTAGCATATTTAAGCGTGCAGTTAAGAGATAATCGGGAGAGCAGCATGGGCAATTTTGACGCGACCGCGCCAGTAATCATTGGTGTAGGCGAGGCAAGCCGTAAGACCGTTGCCGGCGAATGGCCCGCCCCGCGTGATCTGGCGGGAGCCGCAATTAAGATTGCGCTTGCCGACACAGGGCAAGCTCAGGCCGTTTCTGCAGCAATCGACACCATCGCTGCTATTCGGACGTTCGAGGATAGCGGGGTGAGTCTTGGCACAGGGTCGCCCGATAACACGCCGGAGGCTTTTGGCGCAGCGGGCGGTGTCAGCGCCCGGCGCTTGATCTACGCCGATGTCGGCGGGCAAAGCCCGCAGGCGATATTGAACGAGCTGGCCGAGGACATAAGGCGCGGTACGTGCGATATGGCGGTGCTCGTTGCAGCAGAGGCCACGGGTACTGCCAAGCGTGCCCGCAAGGCGGGCATATCATTGGACTGGGGTCTGGCTTCTGACACCCCGTTCGACAATCGGCTGTCCAGTTTCCCGATTCTAAGCCGCACCGAAATCCGCCACGGCATCATTTCCATGCCGCTGGCCTATAGCCTGATCGAAAATGCTCGGCGGATGACGCTCGGCCTTGACGGTGCGGCTTATGCTCGCGCGATGGCGGCGTTATGGTCTGCCTTTTCGGCAAAAGCCGAAACCCGCGAGCATGCACAATTCACCGGTTTTCGATCCCCGGAAGCGCTGCAAAGCGGCGACAACGCCAATTATCCGCTGACCGACATCTACCGTCGCTGGCATGTTGCGCAGGACGCGGTCGACTTGGGCGGCGCGGTCATCCTGACCAGTGCAGGCAAGGCTCGCGCATTGGGCGTACCGCAAGATAAATGGGTATGGTTGGCCGGCGCTGCCGAAGCGGCAGAGCCACCCTTGTCCGAACGCGCGGTCATTCACCGTTCTGCTGCGTTGGATTTTGCTATACCTGCCGCACTTAATCAAGCCGGTCTCGCGGCCGCTGACCTTGGTCCAGTGGACATTTATAGCTGCTTTCCCTGCGCGGTCTTTGCGGCGGTGGAGAGCATGCAAGATGCAGGCCGAGCGCTTGGCGACTATACGCTCACCGGCGGGCTCAGCTTCTTTGGCGGTCCTGGGAATGGCTATGGCGTGTATAACATCGCCGCAATGGTTGACGCGCTGCGCCGTGATGGCGCTAAGCCCGCTTTGGTCACAGCCAATGGCGGCGTGATGTCGAAGCAGGCGGTCGGGATTTACTCGGCAACCCAGCCGCGGGTCGCGTGGTCCGGCGATGCGGTGAAGGGCTATGCGCCAACGCCGGTGGCGCTCGACGATGCGCCCCAAGGCAAGGCGCGGGTGCTCAGCTTTGTGCGATCAGCGGCCAAAGACGGTTTTGGTTCGGCGACATTATTGCTGGAAACCGAAGGCGGCGCGCGCGCCATGGCGGTGATGGATGGTCCGGTGGATGCCGACCTTGGCAACGCGGTCGTTCAGGTCACCGCGGGCGAAAAACGCCATAATGCGACACTTGTTGGATAATCTAGGGTTCATTATTCGAAGCTTATGATATGCAGCCGTTGGAACCGGAGATAATCGATGCATATGTTTAAACTGGTCGCCTTGGCCATTCCTTTGACATTGCTCGCTGCGTGCGGCCAGGTGGATAGCACGCCAAAGCCGCTGACCGAAAAACAGAGCGCGGTCTTGATGAAAGAACTGAACGGCAAGGTCGCGGGCAAGACAGTCAATTGCATCAGCGACTTTAACGGCGCCAATACCATCCGCGTAAGCGACAATATCCTGCTCTACCGCGTATCGGGTCGGTTGGTGTATAAGAACAACTTACGATCTGCTTGCAGCGGACTGGCGCGCGACGATGACATCATTGTGTCCGAACAATTTGGCAGCCAAAAATGCCGAGGCGACATCATCCGCTTGGTAGACCGGACCACCGGTATGACTGGCGGCGTGTGCAGCCTAGGCGAGTTTGTGCCTTATCGTTCGAAAAAGACAGCAGGCTAGTTGGACTGCCTGCGATCAGTGGTTCTTGTTCAGGGACAATGGCTGCCCACTTGCGACTTCGCCTCTGGGCTGGCAAAGGGGCGCTTCTAACCGCAGTTGAAAGCAAGATACTCCATGTCCGAGATGATCCGTGTCACCCTTCCCGATGGCTCTGCCCGTGAAGTTGCGCGTGGCACTACCCCTGCGGACATTGCCGCCGCGATTGGCCCGGGTTTAGCCAAGGCGGCGATTGCGGCGCGTGTGGATGGCGAATTGCGCGACATCATGCGACCGATTGAGGCCGATTCGCAGCTCGCGTTGGTGACGACCCGTGATGAGGCCGATGCGCTGGAGCTCGCCCGCCACGATTTTGCGCATATATTGGCAGAAGCGGTACAGAAGCTGTTTCCTGGCACGCAAATCACTTTTGGCCCATCGACCGATGACGGTTTTTATTATGACGTGATGGCACCTGCCGCGCGTGGGCCGTTCACAATAGATGATCTGCCCGCGATTGAAGAACAAATGCGCACGATCATCCGCGCCGACAAGCCGCTGCGCCGCGAAGTCATGGCGCGTGACGCCTTGATTGCGAGTTGGCAAAATGCTGGCGAAAGCTTCAAGGCCGAATGGGCGGCGGAGCTGCCTGAGGGCGAAGAGTTGTCGGTATATTGGTCTGGCGATGACTGGATGGACATGTGCCGTGGGCCGCATTTGGCGTCGACGGGTAAGTTGGATCCTGCGGCGTTCAAGCTGACGCGGGTGGCGGGCGCCTATTGGCGCGGCGACCAGAATAATCCGCAATTAAGCCGGATTTACGGAACTGGCTGGTTGAACAAAAAGCAATTGGACGCACATCTTCTCCGGTTGGAAGAGGCTGCCAAGCGCGACCATCGCCGTTTGGGCCAAGATATGGACCTTTTCCATCTGCAGCAAGAGGCGCATGGTTCGGTATTCTGGCATCCCAATGGCTATCTGATCTGGCGCGAACTTGAGGGCTATATGCGCCGCGCGATTGACGGCGCTGGTTATAAGGAAGTCAAAACGCCGCAAGTCATGGACGCACGTCAATGGGAGCAATCGGGGCATTGGGGCAAATATCGCGCCAATATGTTCGTGATCCCGGACGAAGTCCCTAATGTCGACGACGACGGCCCTGTGATTTCGGGCGATGCTGATTGGATGGCGCTGAAGCCCATGAACTGCCCAGCGCATGTTCTGATTTTCCGCCAGGGGATTAAATCCTATCGCGACCTACCGTTGCGCATTTACGAAAATGGCTGCTGCCACCGTAATGAACCGCATGGTGCGTTGCATGGCCTGATGCGCGTGCGTCAGTTTACGCAGGATGATGCGCATATATTTTGCCGCGAAGACCAGATTGTCGAAGAGGTGCAGGCGTTCTGCGCGCTGGCGGATCGGGTCTACAAGGAATTTGGTTTTACCTATTCGATCAAGCTCGCTTTACGCCCTGAACAACGGTTCGGGTCCGATGCGGATTGGGATAAGGCGGAAAACGAACTGCGCGATGCTGTGGTTCGTGCTGGCCTTGCTACGTCCGAATTTGGTTGGGAAGAACTGCGCGGCGAAGGTGCCTTCTACGCGCCAAAGCTGGAATGGCATTTAACCGATGCGATTGGCCGCACATGGCAGGTTGGCACCATTCAGTCGGACCGCGTGCTACCCGAACGGCTGGATGCAAGCTATGTTGGAGAGGATGGCGCACGTCATCGCCCCGTCATGCTGCACCGTGCGATCTTTGGCAGCTATGAACGCTTTATCGGTATCTTGATTGAACATTATACGGGCCGCTTTCCCGTTTGGCTTGCGCCTGTGCAAGCCGTGGTCGCGACGATCACATCGGAGGCTGATGGCTATGCGCATGATGTCACGGCGAAGTTGAAGGCGGCGGGCATTCGCGTTGAGGCTGATACGCGCAACGAAAAAATCAACTATAAGGTGCGCGAACATAGCGTCGCCAAGGTGCCGCATTTGTTGGTGGTCGGCATGCGTGAGGCAGAAGAAGGCAAGGTCGCAATCCGCAGCCTTGGCTCCGATGGCCAACGCATTATGAAGCTGGAAGAGGCAATTGCTTTGCTCAAACATGAAGCAACGCCGCCCGATTTGCGTTGAGACGATTTTTAAGGAGATAATGATGAAGACACTATCATTGACGCTTGCAGCCGTATTTTTCTTGGCCGCGTGCCAGCAACCCGCAGCGGATGAGAGCGCCTCTACACCAGAGACAACGGCAAATGCGACCGCCAGCTACAACGCCGCACAAAAGGCCTATGCAGCGGCCAATGACAAGATGCATTCGGGCATGGGTAATATCAATGCCGACGCCGATATTGCGTTCATGCAGGGCATGATCCCGCACCACATAGGCGCGGTTGAGATGGCGAAGGTCGCGCTGGAGCATGGCAAGGACCCCGAAGTGCGCGCGCTTGCGCAAAAGGTCATTGCCGCGCAAGAAGCCGAGATAAAGGAGATGCAGGCGTGGCTCGACAAAAAAGGCGTGGTTGCAGAAAAGCCGCTGACCGCCGCTGATCACGCCGCCATGGGGCACTGAACATTCAAGACCTGATTGGAATTACCACAGCGCAACTGTTGCTATTGGCGGCCATGACCTTTGGCGCGGCCTATATTCGCGGGCTGACCGGATTTGGCATGGCGATCATTCTTGTGCCTTTGTTCGGGTTAATTGTGAAGCCGGGTGAGGCGGTGGTTATTGCGATATTACTTCAGGTTTTGATTGGGCCTGTGGGGATCAAGGTCATTTACGCCGACGCGCACCGGCAAAGCGCGTTGATGATTGCGGCCTTTGCCATGTTGGCAACGCCCCTTGGTATCTGGCTGTTGATGAAGACCAACCCAGATGTAGCGCGTTTGATGATTGCCTTTATCGCTATCGCGGCGTTTGTGCTCGTGTTGCTGCCGCAACGTGGGGAGCTACGTCCTGGCCCTAAGGAAACCGCGCTTACGGGTATCGCCTCGGGCATATTGACCGGTTTTGCTGCGATGCCGGGGCCACCCGTCGTGCCTTTTTACCTGCGCCAGCCCATCCCGCCTAAGGAGGCGCGGGCATCAATGATGCTGGTGTTTTTCGCCACCGCGATTGCGGGTACGATATCCGCATATGCGCTGGGGCTGGCAGATGCGCGCCTGTTGTGGCTGTCGTTGTTGCTGTTCCCGTCGGTGCTGCTGGGCAACTGGCTTGGCGCGAAATCCTTTGGCAGGGTGCCGCCGACTTTATGGCGCAGTTTTGTCGCGGGCGTTCTTGGCCTTGCTGGGCTTTCTGCCGTTTTGCGGTTGCTAAATTAAACCTTATTTCCCGAATTTACGCTGCGTTTTGCCATAACGCATTTTGCGCGTGCCGGGTTGGCCCTCCGTCGCGCGGCCCTTGGGTGCAGCGACATGTTGCTGGTGCGGTAGGCCAAGCTCGGTTGCCTCCAGTGACCGAATTTCGTCACGAAGGCGGCCTGCCTCTTCGAACTCTAGATCGGCTGCAGCAGCGCGCATCTTCTTTTCCAGTTCGTCAATATAGGCGCGCAGATTATGCCCGACGAGGTTGTTGGCACCATCGGCGTCAATTTCGACAAGCACAGAATCGCGGCTTGCCGTGTCGGCGACGATGTCATGGATATCGCGCTTGATTGTGGCGGGGGTTATCCCATGTTCAACATTGTAAGCATGCTGCTTTTCACGGCGGCGGTCTGTTTCGCGGATCGCGCGTTCCATGCTTCCAGTCATACGGTCGGCATAGAGAATCACCCTGCCCTCAACGTTACGCGCCGCGCGACCAATGGTTTGGATTAAGGATGTTTCGCTGCGTAGGAAGCCTTCCTTGTCGGCATCCAATATTGCAACCAGCCCGCATTCGGGGATATCGAGACCTTCCCGCAGCAAGTTGATACCCACCAGCACATCATACACGCCGCGCCGCAAATCGCGGATCAGTTCAATGCGTTCCAACGTCTCGACATCGCTGTGCATATAACGCACGCGCAGCCCAGCTTCATGCATGAACTCGGTCAGGTCCTCTGCCATTCGTTTCGTCAGCGTGGTGACCAATGTGCGGAAGCCGGCCTCTGCCGTTTTCCGGCATTCGTTGATGCAATCCTGCACTTGGTCTTCGACCGGTTTTATCTCAACCGGCGGATCGATCAGTCCCGTTGGACGAATGACCTGTTCGGCAAAGACGCCGCCCGATTGCTCCATCTCCCACCCGCCGGGCGTTGCCGAAACGCACACCGTCTGTGGGCGCATGATATCCCATTCGTTAAAGCGCAGTGGCCGGTTGTCGATGCAAGAGGGCAAGCGGAAACCATATTCGGCCAAGGTCAACTTACGCCGGTGGTCGCCCTTGGCCATTGCGCCGATTTGCGGCACCGTCTGATGGCTTTCGTCAACGAACAGAAGCGCATTGTCTGGCAAATATTCAAACAAGGTCGGCGGCGGTTCCCCGGGCAAGCGCCCCGTGAGAAAGCGCGAGTAATTTTCGATGCCAGCACACGAACCCGTTGCGGCAATCATCTCGAGATCGAAATTGGTCCGCTCTTCTAGGCGTTGCGCCTCCAGCAATTTGCCTTCGGCGACCAGTTCCTTCAATCGCTCGGTCAGCTCAAAACGGATGGCCTCGCTCGCTTGTTTCATCGTCGGGCCGGGGGTCACATAATGGCTGTTGGCATAAACGCGCACGCTGTTGAGCTTCGCGCCGGTATGGCCGGTTAACGGGTCGAATTCGGCAATCTCTTCAATCTCGTCACCAAAGAAACTGACGCGCCATGCGGTATCTTCATAATGCGATGGGAAGATCTCGAGATTATCACCGCGCACGCGGAAATTGCCACGGCCAAAGGCCATGTCGTTGCGCTTATATTGAAGCGCCACCAGCTTGCGGATCAATTCCCGCTGATCAACGTTTTCGCCTTTTTTCAGGTCGAAGATCATCGCAGAATATGTTTCGACGGAGCCGATACCGTAAATACAGGACACCGAAGCGACGATGATGACATCATCGCGTTCTAACAAAGACCGGGTCGCCGAATGGCGCATCCGGTCAATGGCCTCGTTCACGCTCGATTCTTTTTCGATGTAGGTGTCGCTGCGCGGGACATAGGCCTCGGGCTGGTAATAATCATAATATGACACGAAATATTCGACGGCATTGTCGGGGAAGAAGCTTTTAAACTCGCCATAAAGCTGCGCCGCCAATATTTTGTTTGGCGCAAGGATAAGTGCCGGACGCTGCAAGGCTTCAATGACCTTGGCAACGGTGAAGGTCTTGCCCGACCCCGTGACGCCCAACAGTACTTGGTTCTTTTCGCCCGTTAAAGCGGTGTCTACAAGCTCCCGAATCGCGGTCGGCTGGTCCCCGGCTGGTTCGTAGTCCGACACGATCTTAAACGGCCTGCCGCCCTCCAACTTGGACGGGCGTTCCGGTCGGTGCGGGGTGAAGGTGCCAACCGTGTCCGGTTCTTCCAGCCCACGGCGGATGATGAGCTCTGCCATGTTCGCTCTATGTGCCTTGTACGCTGCAAGGGCAAGAGGGCTACGTGGGAATGCGAGCCGATGCACCAAATTTACCTCGCTGCATGGCTGATATTTTTTATCGCTGTTGCCTTTTGGCGGCGGCGGCGACACAAATATATTCGAGAGAAATGAGGTGGTGTATCGATGCTTAAATTTTTCCTTCTGGGTGCCGCCGCGCTCACATTATCCGCATGTTCGGACAAGGGAGCTGACGGAGGCGCAGATAAGCGCGCTAATGGCATCATCGATAGCCAAGAGCGTACCGCTGAAATGGATTATGATGCGTTTATTCCAATGAAGGCCGGACTTTGGGAAACCAATTTCGTCTTTACGGACATCAATGTTCCGACATTGGGTAAAGCCGAAAAGCAGCAGATCATGAACGAAGTAACGAAAAGCACCTCCAGCCGGAGCTGCTTGACCGAAGCGGAGGCGACTACACCAGATGCGGATTTCTTTGGCGGGAATGGTGCTGAGAAATGCGTTTACAAGGCGTTCGATGTTTCTGGACAAAATGTGCGTATGAAACTGTCTTGCGGCATGGAAAGCATGGGCAGCGTTGATATGGAACTTACCGGCGTCATGGGCGCAACGGATTTTAATTATGACAGCAGGGTAGATATCCGCCTGCCGATGGTCGGTAAGGTCGCCATGCAGGGCAATGCGATGGGCAAATATATTGGTGCCTGTCCCGCGTCATGATGAACCTCCGCCGCTTAAAATTGGTCCGCGCAACGCTGGCGGCGGTAATGGCCGCCGGATGTGCAACAAGCGCTCATGCAGAAACGCTCTCTGACCAGACCAATATCCAACCTGCAATGGTCAAAATCGATTTCACATCGGATAGCATCACCTCCGCGATAGTGGAGGGCGATGCCGGCGTTGCTGGGCGGGCCGTGACCATAGACGATCCGGCGCGGGTTGCCTCTATTTCGAAATTGGTCGTTGCCATCGGCGTCATGCGCCTATCGGAGCAAGGCAAGCTTGATCTCGACCGTGACGTGAATGAATATCTGGGTTGGCGGGTGCGCAATCCAGCCTTTCCCGATGCGCCGATTACCTTGCGCGCCTTGTTATCGCATCAAAGTGGCTTGCGTGACTCTGTGGATTATATCGTGCCGCTGGATGGCATCCTTGAGACGGTCCTTGCCAACCCAAAGGCATGGGAACTGAACCATGCGCCGAGCACTTATTTTTCTTATGCCAATATCAATTCGCCCTTGATCGCGGCAGTGGTGGAGGGTGCAACGGGCGAACGGTTTGACCGACTTATGGCGCGGCTGGTGTTGACGCCGCTTGGGTTGGATGCCTGCTATAATTGGGGTGCTGGGTGCAGCGACGGGCGGCGCGCGCAGGCGGTTACATTGTTGCGACCCAATGGAGACCTTGCGCGCGATGCGCCGATGAACGGGCCTGATCCATGCGCGGTTTATCCAGCCAGCGACGGTAGTTGTGACGTCGATAAGCTTTATGTGCTTGGTCGCAACGGGTCTGCTTTTAGCCCGCAAGGTGGCTTGCGCATTTCGGCGCGCGATCTGGCAAAAATTGGCCAATTGCTTTTGCGCGATGGCGCACCTTTGTTGTCGCCCAAAAGTTTCGCGCAGATGATTGGCCCTGTCTGGACCTTTGACGGTAAAAATGGAGATGATGATAAAGGCTATTTTACCGGCTATGGACTTGGCGTGCATTGGTTGACCGACACGCAGGGCAATCGCTGGTTCGGCCATGTGGGGGAGGCCTATTCGCTGCGCGCAGGCTTTTGGATCAACCCTGTCGAACGTAAGGGTTTTTACCGCTATGTGACGATGGTTGATGAATTTTCCACGGTCGGGCATTGCTTTGACCGCTGCCCATGATAGCGTGGGCGATAGATAACGGAAAATTGTGGCAACGGGGGAATTTAGATGATGAAACGGTCTATTTTGGGCGCCTTATTGGCCAGCGCGTTGGTCGTAACTCCGGCAGCTGCGCAGCCAGATTACGCAGACGCGATTAAGGCCGACTATGATAAGTCGCTGGCAAGCCTGTGGGACCATTTCCATCGCAACCCCGAATTGTCATTCCGCGAATTTAAGACCGCCGCGCGTATGGCGCAGGAGCTACGCGCCGTCCCCGGCATGGTGGTGACCGAGAAAGTTGGCGGCACCGGCGTCGAGGGCATGCTGAAAAACGGTAATGGCCCAGTCGTTCTTGTCCGTGCGGATATGGATGGCTTGCCAGTGCAAGAACGCTCCGGTCTTGCCAATGCGTCCATAGTGAAACAGGTCGGGGTCGATGGCTTTGAAATGCCTGTTATGCACGCGTGCGGCCATGATGTGCATATCACCTCATTGGTGGGTACAGCCCGTCAGTTGGCGCGGATGAAAGATCGCTGGAAAGGGACGGTATTGTTCATCGTCCAGCCTGCCGAAGAACGCGTTGGCGGCGCAAAAGCGATGATTGCAGATGGACTTTACACCCGTTTTCCAAAGCCCGATTATGCATTGGCCTTCCATGTCGCAGCAGAGCTTGAGACCGGTAAAATCTCGGCCTCAGAAGGCATTCAATATTCGTCAGCGGACAGCGTTGATATCCGTGTTCCCGGCATCGCCACCCATGGCGCAGCGCCGCAATTGGGCCGCGATCCAGTCTATATTGCCTCGCAGATCGTTGTCGGTCTTCAATCGATCATCAGCCGTGAAAAGGGTCCATTGGACCCCGGCGTGATTACCATTGGCGCTTTCCACGCCGGAACAAAGCATAATATCATATCCGAATATGCTGACTTGCAGGTCACAGTGCGTTCCAACAATCAGGCCGTGCGCGACCAGCTGATTGCCTCCATCGAGCGCGTTGCCAAGGGCATTGGCGCGGCACATGGCTTGCCCGCAGATAAGTTACCAGTGGTAACCGTTATCGAAAGCGCACCTGTCACGGTCAATGACGGCGCGCTTGCCCGCCGCTTGAACGGGGCTATTGCCGATGCCTTGGGTAATGATGTGGTGACACCATTCCGTCAGACGACAATGGGCGCGGAAGACTTCGCCTTCTTCGTGGATCAGAAACATGGCATTCCGGGTTATTATTTCGCCGTTGGCGGGACGAAACCTGAATGGATAGCTGCGGCCAAGAATGGCGGGCCGCCAGTGGCTGGCCACCATTCGCCTTTGTTCAAAATTGATCCGGAATCATCCGTACGGCTGGGGATTGAGGCAACGACCGCTGCGGTGCTCGATTTGCTTGGGCCAAGCAAAAACTGATCGCTGGCCAAGCAGAGTATAGGATAGCCCATTATGGCGCGCAAAATTCGCGATCATTACGAACCGGATGATGCGTCGGCGGAACCAGAGTTAAGCTGCTGGCTCTGCTCCCGCCCGATGGGTAATGTGACCGAGTGGCATCATCCCGTGCCCAAAAGCCGGGGCGGGAAAGAGCGGCAACCTGTGCACCAAATCTGCCACCGGACCATCCACGCTAATTTCACCAACAGCGATCTCGAAAAGCGCTTCGCCACTGTCGACGCTTTATTGGCGCATGACGAAATCGGGCGGTTTGTCGACTGGATAGCCAACAAACCGCCCGACTTTAACGCGCCGACCAAAGACCGGCGTTAGCATGTTCGGCGCAGGCGCGAGTTGCGCGCCTTAATGGGATGCTTGTGCGTGCGCATCATCCTTCGTCTTCCAGAGGGAAAACAGGATGCCGCCCAAGATAAGGCCGAAGGTCACGCCAAGGCTTAACACCGGCGGGAACTTGTCGCCGTCCATGAGGAAGTGGGACACGAAGATCTTCGAACCAATGAAGACAAGGACCAGCGCGAGCGCATATTTTAAATAATGGAAGCGATGGACCATCGCAGCCAACGCAAAATACAAAGCGCGCAGGCCCAATACCGCCATGATGTTGGACGTGTAGACAATGAAGGTGTCTGTGGTGATCGCAAAGATCGCTGGCACCGAGTCTACTGCAAACACCAAATCAGCCAGGTTGATGACCACCAGCGCAAGGAACAAGGGCGTTGCCGCACGTACCATCTTGCCAGATTTCTCGTCGGGCACCATGACGAAGAACTTCTCGGCATGAAGCTCCTTGGTGACGCGCATATGTGTTGAGATATATTTGACGACCGGATTCTTCGCGACGTCCATTTCCTGGTCACCACTGAACAGCATTTTGATGCCAGTGGCGATGAGGAAGCCTGCGAAAATATACAGGGTCCAACCATATTCCTGCACGATGGCCGCACCTGCAGCGATCATGAGGCCGCGCAACACGATAACCGCGATAATGCCCCACAAAAGCGCGCGATATTGATATTTTCGTGGTATCGCGAAGAAGGTGAAAATCAGGCTGATGACAAAGACATTGTCGATCGACAGTGCCTTTTCGATGAAAAAGCCTGTATAATATTTCATGCCCATGTCGGCGCCTTTTTGGAACCAGACCCATAGGCCAAACAGCAGTGCAATGCTGATATAGAAAGCCGACAGCTTCAGACTTTCGGCGATGCCCATTTCCTTGTCCTCCTTGTGCAGGATACCAAGATCAAAGGCTGTCAGCGCGACAACAATGCTCAGAAAAGCGAGCCAAAACCAGACTGGTGTCCCCAACCAATCCATTGTCAAAAATTCCATGAAATATTCCCTGTTTTACCGGATGTCGTGCACCACGCGGACGAAAATCCGCGTGGTGGCTAAGTTTCAAAATTTAGATTTTGTTAAGACGCAAAGGCCGCCGCAGCGGCGCTTTTGTGTGACTCTCGAGCCTATCCTTGATTGCCAGTTTAAGCCGCTTCAGCCTTTGAACGCGAAAAATGTCTGGCCAACGCCGGGTGATTTCGGCGCGCAATTCGCGGTCAATCTTCTGGTGATATTGCATCAATCGAAATGACGATAATGTCATAGCTCATCCTCTTTGAACATAGTTTAAGTTCAATCGGATGTTCCGGGCATGGCCAAGCGTATTTCGGGGGTATTTGAAGACCACCTGACCACTGCACCGGAAACATCCGATGCGGCCGACATCACGTTCCTTCCGAAGAAGCGAGCGTCAGAGGGGCCCGATCCGCTTCATTTTTATGGAGCGATTCAGTCCGAATTGCAAGGCGATTGCGACACAAGAAACTCGGCTCGTCGAGTTAATCCCTCAACAGGTCGTTGATTGCTGTCTTTGCGCGGGTCTGCGCATCGACACGTTTGACGATGACGGCACAGGACAAATTTGGGCCGGGGCTACCATCGGGCAAGGCCTTGCCGGGGATCGAGCCTGGCACGACGACCGAGTAAGCTGGGACGCGGCCAACGAATATTTCGCCTGTCGTGCGGTCGATAATCTTGCTGGTGGAACTGATGAACACGCCCATGGACAGCACGGCGCCTTCTTCGACAATTACGCCTTCGACAACCTCCGACCGCGCACCAATGAAGCAATTGTCTTCAATGATTACTGGCCCAGCCTGAAGTGGTTCCAAAACGCCGCCAATGCCAACGCCGCCGGACAAATGTACATTCTTACCAATTTGGGCGCAACTGCCGACGGTAGCCCATGTATCGACCATCGTCCCATCATCCACGCGCGCGCCAATGTTGACAAAGCTGGGCATCAGGATGACGTTTTTGCCGACATAGCTGCCATGTCTGGCAACGGCCCCGGGCACGACGCGGAAACCTGCGTCGCGGAAACGGTCGGCATCCCAACCGCTGAATTTCGACGGAACCTTATCATAAGCAGGCGCGCCGGACGCCCCACCATCGACCAGAATATTGTCATTCAGGCGGAACGACAAAAGCACAGCTTTTTTCAACCACTGGTGGACCTGCCAACTGCCAGTCAGCTTTTCAGCCACGCGATACGACCCGTCATCTAGGCCAGCCAAGGCCGTCTGCACCGCGTCACGCACTTCGCCTTGGGTAAAGCTGGAAATGCTGTCGCGTGCGTCCCATGCTGCATCAATGATTGTGGCAAGTTGGTCAGTCATATAGTTCTTTCAATGGCGTGCAGTGAGGAAAGCCATGCGCTTACATCGGCAATCTCATGATCAATGAATGGTTCTGCGTCGCTGCTATCAGCTTCGACGTCATGATTCACCCAAATAGTTGTCATGCCCAAGGCCTTCGCTGGGCCAAGATTATGGGCCGAATCCTCGACAAAAAGTGCGCGGGCCGGATCGATATGTAGCTCAATGCACAGTCTGTCATAACTCGCGGATGCAGGTTTTGGCAGATGCTGCATCCGGTGAATATCGAATATATCCTCAAACACGCCATCAAGGCCGCGCGCCGCTAAAACCCGATGGGCATAAGGCGCATCTGCGTTCGTAAAAATCAATTTGCGTCCCGGTAAAGCTTCGATATGGCTACGCAGATCGGCGGCGGGCTGCAACAGGGTCATGTCCACATCATGGACGAAATCAAGATACCCATGTGGGTCAACGGCATGTTCGGCCATCAATCCGCCCAGCGTGGTTCCATATTTCTTCCAATAAGCGTGCCGAATTTGGTGCGCGGCGTCGGAATCGATGTTGAAAAACCGTTCAACATATAACGCAATTCGGTCCCGAACTTGCGCCATTATATTCGCCTCTGGCCCGTAAAGGGTAAGGTCTAGATCAAAAATCCAACTGTCGATATGTTCGAAACGCGAATGCATCCAACTGCCTAGCCAGAAAAGCAGCTTTACTCAACGGGGACGTTAAGATTAGCAAAAACGAACCATGCTTAATTGCATATTTAATCGCTGAAAGTGGTGTCTGTATGCATGAACCTCGCTTTGGTCGTAAAATTGCGATCGGCAGTTCGCTCATTTTTGCACTCGCGCTGTCTGCTTGCGGCGGAGGTGAGGTGCGTTCTACACCGGTGCCGCCTCCTCCTACAGCAGACTTGCCGCCGGCGCCTGCCGCAACGCCCCCTGTACCCCCGCCGCCGCCAACGACCAGTTTCGCAACTCCGGAATATCTCCGCTCGGATGGACCAAGTTTTCATCGGGCGATCACTGCCTATCAAGCGGGCGCCAGCGGGCACGGGGTCACTGTTGGCGTAATTGATTCCGGGATTGACCCAAATAGCCACGAGTTTTCGGGCCGAATCCATGCGCAGTCGGCGGATGTGACGGGCGCGGGTCGACTGCTTGGCGATGATGATGGACACGGCACGAGCGTTTCGCGCGTTTTGGCTGCCGCCAAGAATGATCGCGATGTCCACGGTATAGCGTTTAACGCCACAATATTAGCATTGCGCGCCGATCAAGTGGGAAGCTGCGCCCCAACGGCTCAGGGTGTGGATGAGGCGGGGTGTTCGTTCTTCGATTCTGCAATTGCCGCTGGCGTTGATCGCGCCGTGGACAATAAAGCACGCGTGATTAATATTTCGCTGGGTGGTGCAGGCGGCGCAAGCAGCGCGCTGCGCACCGCAATAAACCGTGCGACATCGGCTGGCGTTGTGGTGGTTGTGTCAGCAGGAAATGAGGGGAATGAATTAGATCCCGCATTTGATCCGAATAGTCCAAGCCCCTTTGCGCAAGCATTATTGGCCAATGGCAACGGGCTTGTCATCATTGCCACTGCCGTTGATGACGATGGCATCATAGCAAAATTCAGCAACAAGGCAGGGGTTCTGCAGAATGCGGTGCTATCTGCCCTAGGTCAAAACATTTGCTGCGAATATCGCAACGACACGATTTACCGTTTAAATGCCAATGATGGGACGTCTGTTCGGGTGTATAATGGCACGTCCTATGCTGCGCCACAGATCGCTGGTGCCGCAGCTTTGCTGGCGCAGGCCTTTCCGAATTTGACCGGCGCACAGATTGTGAACTTGCTGCTGACATCGGCGCGTGATGCTGGGGCCCCAGACACCGATGCGATTTACGGGCGTGGCATATTGGATATTGGGCGCGCCTTTGCACCTGCGGGAACAACATCGCTGGCCGGTACAAACACAGCTGTTGCGCTGAACGGCAATGGCGGGACAACATCGATGTCCATGGGGGACGCTGCTTCAGCTCCTATGTCAATAAACGCAGTGGTGTTGGACAGCTATGGCCGTGCGTATGATATCAATGTGGCCGAAGGGCTAAGCCCAAGCGCGCCACGTCTTCGGCTGACGCCTGCTTTGGTGGATCAGGGACGATCCGTCAGCATATCGCGCGGAGCAACCGAACTCGCCTTTTCCATCAGCGACGGTGACGCCGGAGGTCCGCGCTTTTTTCCATTGCCTCTGTCCTATGGGCAACAGAGCCAAGCGCGTATTTTGGCAGGCCGCGTGAGTGCCGCGATAGCACGCAACACACGGTTTAGTTTTGGCATCCGTCAAGCGGCAGCGGGCCAAGTCGTGGCATTGCAGGCTATGTCGCGGGCTGCGTTTCTAACCGCGACCGATGCGCAAATGGACGGCGGTTTTGATCGCGCACCGGGACAGTCATTGGCGTTGCGCCGTCAACTTGGGCGCGTCGGTCTGACAGGAAGCGTTGAGGCAGGCCAGGCACGTGTCTTCGAGCGCGGTGGCGCGGCGTATTTGCGTAGCGCAAACAAGCTTTATTCTTATTCCTCCCTCGGCCTGTCGCTAGACCGCCAGATTGGCCCTGCCAGACTCGCTGTTGGCGCACATTGGATGCGTGAAGACGAAACCGTTCTTGGTGCTCGGTTCGCCAACTTCATTGGCCAAAATGGCGCACGCAGTCTATTTGTTGACGGCCGGGGCGATGTGACATTGATTGGGCCGTGGACGCTTGGCGCAAGCTGGCGGCAGGGTTGGACCACCCCCAATGCTGGCGTGTCGCTGGCCGGCCAAAGCCTGTTGCACAGCAACGCCTTTTCGCTGGACCTGTCGGGCGCTCATGTGTTGACGCGCGGTGACCGCATTGCCTTCCGGATTGCGCAGCCCTTGCGCGTCACACACGGCGGACTCGCCCTCAATCTGCCGGTGGCTTATGATTATGCAACGCTTGGAACGACATTTGCTGTCCGCCAGATTTCGCTTGCACCAAAGGGGCGGGAAATTGCTAGCGAGCTTGCATGGGGCGTGCCGATATATGGCGGCCATTTCTCGTCGAACCTGTTTTGGCGGCAGGAGCCAGGGCATTTTGAAAACGCGCCCGATGATGTGGGCGTTGCCTTCCGCCTGCACTTTGACTTTTAAACGGTAAAGCTTTCGCCACAGCCGCAACTTCCAGTTGCATTGGGGTTGGTGAACACAAAGCCGGCGGCAAATTCATCCTCGACCCAGTCCATGATTGACCCGACGAGATATAGCACAGAGCCGCCATCAATATACAAAACACCACCCGGTGTTTCGATCTTTTCATCGAACGCGACGGCCTCAGTTACATAATCGACTGAATAAGCAAGGCCCGAGCAGCCGCGACGCGGGGTGGACAGCTTGACGCCAATCGCGCCTTCGGGGGCCTTGGACATCAGTTCGGCAATCCTCGCCTCGGATGCTGCGGTAAGCATAACTGCCGCAGGGCGCGCGCGTGTTTTAAGATCAGTCATAACATTCCCAGCTCCAAACGGGCTTCATCGGTCATATTGGCTGGGCTCCATGCCGGCTCCCACACCAAATTCACTTCGGCATCGCCAATGCCGGGTACCGCACCCACGCGCAGCTCAACCTCTCCGGGCATCGATTCCGCTACCGGGCAGTGCGGCGTCGTGAGCGTCATGGAAACGACCGCATGGCCATCATTAATCTCGACATTGTAAATGAGGCCAAGGTCATAAATGTTCACCGGAATTTCGGGGTCATATATTTCCTTGAGCGCAGCAATCACCGCCTCGTACAAATCACTGTCAGGTTCGCTTGGCGCGGGCATAGATGGTTTTTGTGCAAGGAAACCCTCAAGATAATCCTTTTCGCGTTCGACATTCTCGGTTGCGCTATCAACCCGCGCCTTTGGCGGTTTTTCTACGCTATCGACTTCTTCTATGCGGATGTTCTCGCTCATCCAAAAATCCTCTTCACCCGTTCGAGGCCGCGCACCAAAGCCGCGACGTCATCTTCGTCATTATAAATCCCAAAGCTTGCCCGCGCTGTGGCAGACACGCCCAAATTGTCCATCAACGGCTGCGCACAATGGTGGCCAGCGCGAATGGCGACATTTTCTTCGTCCAATATCGTGCCGATGTCATGCGGATGCACACCTTCCATGGAGAAGGAGACAATCCCCGCGGATTGTTCAGGGCCGTATAAAGTGATGGAATTGATCGACTGCAGCGCATCACGCGTCTGTGCGGCAAGTGCGCTTTCATGTGCGAAAATTTTGTCAGGACCAAAGCTGTCGATGAAGTCGATGGCGGCATGCAACCCGATGACCTCAATGATCATCGGTGTCCCCGCCTCAAATCGCGATGGCGCGGGCGCATAACTCGTTTTCTCGAACGTCACCCGGTCAATCATCGCGCCGCCGCCTTGATAAGGGGGCATCGTATCCAGCGTTTCGGCCTTTGCCCACAACACGCCAACACCGGTCGGACCGTATAATTTATGCCCGGACATCACGTAAAAGTCGCAGTCTAACGCCGCCATGTCCAAATGCATTCGGGGTGCAGCCTGACAGCCGTCGAGCAGCAACTTTGCGCCAACCGCATGTGCCGCATGCGCGGCACGTTTTGCGTCGAGCACCGAACCAAGCACATTGGACACATGTACGAGTGCGACCATCTTGTGCGCTGGTGTTAGATGGGCCTCTAACCAATCAAGGTCGATCTGACCGTCCTCGGTCAACGGACACACATCAATAAACGCGCCAACCTTTTCGGCAACCATTTGCCATGGCACGATGTTGCTGTGATGCTCCAGCTGGCTCAGCATGATGCGGTCGCCCGCCATCAAGTTCGCTGTGCCCCAGCTATGCGCGACAAGATTAATGCCCTCCGTTGCACCCCGAACAAACACAATTTCATCGGCCGAAGCCGCACCCATAAACCGCGCCACACGGGTCCGCGCAGCTTCGAACGCCACCGTCATATTCGCCGACCGCGCATACACACCGCGATGCACCGTTGCGTAATCTACGCCACCAGCCCGCATCATCGCGTCGAGCACGACCTGGGGTTTTTGCGCTGTCGCGGCGGTGTCGAGATAATGCCAGTTGTTAGCGAGGCCCGGGAATTGGTCGCGAATGTTCTCTGCCTGCAAAAGGGGAGACATGGCGGTAGCAGTGCTCACACCAATTCGCCCAATTTCTTCAACGCCGCTTCGGTCAGCATCTCTTCATCCCCCGCGCCTTCAAACACACCCGCGACAAAGGCCTGCAGCATCAATTTTTTTGCGTCCGCTGGCGATAGGCCGCGGGCTTGCAGATAGAATAGCCCCATCGGGTCCAATTCACCAATCGCACAACCATGCGCACATTTGACGTCGTCGGCGTAGATTTCGAGTTCGGGCTTCGCATTGGCTGTCGCGCTGCGGTCAAGCAGCATGGCCTTCACCGATTGCTCACTGTCGGTCAGCTGCGCATCGCGCGCAACCGCGATCTTGCCCAAATAAGTTCCGGTTGCAGTATCCGCGAGGACCGAGCGCACGATCTGTGATGACGTCGCTTTGGGTTCGGCATGGGTGACGGTCGTAATGATTTCGAGCGTCTGCGCGTTCCCACCAATTTGCACGCCGCCGAGTTTGAAATCCGCGCCCTCATGCAAGGTCACATTCAATTCAACGCGGCCATATTCGCCGCCGATATTGAGCACATGGACCGCCGCTGTCGCATCTTTGCCAATGGCGACATCAATTTGGTGGATGGATCCCGTGTCTTGAACAATCGTGCGCGCATAATGACCGCCTGCGGGCACAATGATGTTTTCAGGCGCAGGAAGAGGCCACGCCGCAGCAACCGCGGCAATATCGCTGTAGTGCCAAGCTTCGTCGTGGCGGGTGGGGAGCAAGGCAGTCACTCCCACACTCCGTCACCCTGAACTTGTTTCAGGGTCCATTTCGCTTCTATACTCTTTGGCTTGATCGTCACGATAGATGCTGAAACAAGTTCAGCATGACGGTGTTGGATAAAGGCAATGTAGATACTCACGCCGCTAGTTCCTTATATCCGTCACGCTCGAGTTCCAGCGCGAGCTCAGGTCCGCCACTCCGCGTGATGCGCCCATCGGCGAGGACGTGGACAAAGTCCGGCTTCACATAATCGAGTAAGCGTTGGTAATGGGTGATAAGCAACACGGCCTTATCGGGGCGCCGCATGATCCGGTTGATGCCGTCGCCGACGATGCGCAATGCGTCGATGTCGAGGCCGCTGTCGGTTTCATCGAGGATCGCGAGCGCGGGGTTAATGATGCCCATTTGGACCATTTCATTGCGCTTCTTTTCACCGCCGGAAAAGCCGACATTTACAGGGCGCTTGAGCATGTCCATATCCATGCCCAGCGCTGTCGCTTGTTCACGCGCAACTTTAAGAAATTCCGCGCCCGATAGTGGAGCTTCGTTTCGGTTCTTGCGCTGCGCATTCAATGCTTCACGCAAAAACTGGACATTTGATACGCCGGGAATTTCGACGGGATATTGGAAACCTAAAAAACACCCAGCCGCCGCGCGTTCATGCGGTTCGAGGTCGAGGAGGTTTTGGCCGTTAAATGTCACCTCACCCTCCGTCACCTCATAACCTGGTCGGCCGGACAGCACATAACCAAGCGTTGATTTGCCCGCACCATTCGGTCCCATGATCGCGTGGATTTCGCCTGCGTTCAGGGAAAGTGTGAGGCCTTTAAGAATAGGCTTGTCGCCAACATTGGCGTGGAGATTTGTAATTTGGAGCATGTTACTTCTTTTATCCATCAAAGCTTGGTTCGATCATTGGGCGCTGTTTGGTTTATCCAACCGATCCCTCTAAGCTAATTCCCAGCAGTTTCTGTGCCTCCACCGCAAATTCCATCGGCAGTTGCTGCAATACTTCCTTGGCAAAGCCATTCACAATCAACGTCACCGCTTCTTCCGTGTTTAAGCCGCGGGCCATTGCGTAGAACATCTGGTCATCGCTGATCTTGCTTGTCGTTGCTTCATGTTCAATCTGTGCGCTTGGGTTGCGGACTTCGATATAGGGAACGGTGTGTGCGCCGCTTAAGGACCCGAGCAGCAGCGAATCGCACTGGGTGAAGTTGCGCACGCCTTCGGCATTCGGCGCAACGCGGACCAAGCCGCGATAGGTGTTGTTGCTGTGTCCGGCGCTGATGCCCTTGCTGACGATGGTCGAGCGGCTGCCTTTGCCATTGTGGATCATCTTGGTGCCGGTGTCGGCTTGCTGATAATTGTTCGTCACAGCGACCGAGTAAAATTCGCCCACCGAATTTTCCCCATTCAATACGCAGCTTGGATATTTCCATGTCACGGCGCTGCCGGTTTCGACCTGAGTCCAGCTTACCTTGCTGTTTCGGCCCTGACAAAGCGCCCGCTTGGTTACGAAATTGTAGATGCCGCCTTTACCCTCGGCGTCGCCGGGATACCAATTTTGCACCGTCGAATATTTGATTTCGGCATCGTCGAGCGCGACGAGTTCAACGACAGCGGCGTGCAATTGGTTTTCGTCGCGCATCGGCGCGGTGCAGCCTTCGAGATAGGACACGTAACTGCCCTTGTCGGCGATAATCAACGTGCGTTCAAACTGGCCGGTGTTTTCGGCATTAATCCGGAAATAGGTACTAAGCTCCATCGGGCAACGCACACCTTCGGGGATGTACACGAACGTCCCGTCGGAAAAGACTGCGCAGTTTAATGTCGCGAAATAATTGTCGTGCATCGGCACAATCTTGCCGAGCCATTTTTTCACCAGCTCCGGATATTCTTTAATCGCTTCTGATATGCTGCGGAAGATAACGCCGGCGCGCTCCAGTTCGGCGCGAAAAGTGGTGGCGACCGAGACACTGTCAAACACGGCATCAACCGCGACGCGGGGTTGCGGCAAGCCGCCATCTTCGCCGCCTTCTACACCCGCGAGCAACTTCTGCTCGGCAATTGGAATACCAAGCTTTTCATAAATGCGCAGGATTTCAGGATCAACCTCGTCCAGCGAACCAAGCTTTGGTTTCGCCTTTGGCTCGGCATAATAATAGGCGTCCTGATAATCGATGGGTGGCACGTTGAGCTTGGCCCAATCGGGCGGCGTCATCGTTTTCCAACTTGCGAACGCCTTCAACCGCCATTCGAGCATCCATTCGGGCTCATTCTTTTTGGCGGAGATAAAGCGGACGGTATCCTCGGTCAGGCCCTTGGGCGCGAAGTCGGTTTCGATGTCTGATGACCAGCCATGCTCATAATCCGCGACGCGTTCTGCGGCATCCCAAGCGGCCTTGTCCTTAATGTCCATGTCATCGCTCATCGCGTTAATCCCGCCAAATTGATTTGTGCTAAGGCACCGCGCACCGCATTGTTGACCACTGGCCAGTGCGCCTGGACGTGGCAGCTGCCTTCCTTCACACAATGTTGCCCCATCGCTTGTTTGTGTGAATCGCAACATATGGTCAGCGCAATCGGACCTTCGACAGCTTCGATAATATCGGCAATGGTGATCGCGGCTGCGGGGCGGGCCAGCATGATGCCGCCGCCTGTACCACGGGCCGAACGCAACAGGCCCGCCTTTGTCAATATGCTCACCAGCTTTTGCGTCGTCGGCAGGGCCAGGCCAGTTTCGGCGGCAAGATCAGTGGCCGACACGCGCGCAAAACCGCAGTGGCGCGACGCTGCGCTCATGATCACCACTGCATAATCGGCCATATTCGACAAACGCATATTGCGTCCCCTAATCAGATAAATTTACTCCGATTGGGGGCAGATGGTCCCTTTATACATGGAAATCAAGCCGGAAAGGACTCCGTGTCGCTGAAATTATTTTTGTGCAGCACAGCGTTGACATAATCTTCCAGCTTTCGCGTTTCCACCTCTGCAAACCGAAGGCCAAGCTTGCTGCGCCGCCACAATATATCTTCAGCGGAACGCGCCCATTCGCGGCTGATGAGATAATTGACCTCAACCGCATATAGACCATGCCCGAAATCCGTACCCAAATCGGCAAGTGCGCTGGCGTTTGATAAGAAGGAACGCGCCTTTGTTCCGTAGCTCCGCACCCAACGGTGAACAAGTGATGCAGGCAAATAAACATGCTCCCCCTGAATATCTTGGGCGAGGCGATTGGCGCCATCAATTGGGAAATCCCCACCTGGTAATGGCTGACGCAATGTCCAGCTTTCGCCTTTAAGTATAGCCAAATGCTTTGAAAGCCGTTCGACCGCACTCTCGGCTAAGTGCCGATAGGTGGTTATTTTGCCGCCAAAGACCGAGAGGATAGGTGCCGTTTCGTCTGCACCTACATCCAGTTCGAAATGATATCCACGCGATGCTGTTTCCGGTTTGCCTGAGCCGTCATCGACCAAGGGCCGGACACCGGCAAAGCTGTACAGCACGTCCGCAGCTGTGATGGTTTGTTTGAAATAGGCCGCGGCCGACGCGCAAATGTAATCAATCTCTTCTGCCGTCGCGTGAATGTCTTCCAACGAACCTTTATGGTCGGCATCAGTCGTCCCGATGAGGGTAAAGTCATCCTCATACGGTATCGCAAAGAATATGCGGCCGTCGGGGTTTTGGCAGAAATAAGCTTGCGGTGTGTCGAACATCTTGCGGACCACGATATGCGATCCTCTTACCAAGCGGATTGTACCGCCTGATGGCCGGTCATGCCCACTTGTCCGTGCGAGCAAGTCGAGTACCGCTGGTCCCGCCGCATTGGCAACCGCGCGGGCACGGACGGGTTCTTGTCCGACAATTTGTATATGCCACAATCCGTCGCGACGCTCGAGGTGCGTCACTTCGGACCGGGTACGAATATCTGCCTTATGTTCCGCGGCGTCCATCGCGTTCAAAACGACCAAGCGCGCGTCATCGACCCAGCAGTCCGAATATTCAAATGCCTTCACAAATTCGGGCCGAAGCGGTTTGCCCGCAGGCTCGGTTTTTAAATTGACCGTCCGAGTCGCGGGCAGCAATTTCCTGCCACCAATATGGTCGTACAGAAACAAACCAAGCCGCACGAGCCACGCAGGACGAATCCCTTTTTGATGCGGCAAAATGAAACGTAGCGGCCAGATGATATGCGGGGCGATGGCCCAAAGCCGCTCGCGTTCGATCAAGGATTCGCGCACTAATGCGAATTCATAATGCTCAAGATAGCGAAGCCCCCCATGGATGAGCTTCGTCGAGGCGGACGATGTGCCACGCGCCAAATCCCCGCGTTCAAGCAGGATGACTTTAGCGCCCCGACCAGCGGCGTCCCGTGCAATACCTGCGCCGTTTATGCCGCCGCCAATTACGGCCAAATCATAAATTATCTGATTCATAAAAATGCCCATGCAAATGCCGCTGCCGCTATAAAGGCGGTCAAGGTCGCCAGTATCACCGGAAGCAGTGCTCTCCACCCTTGGGTGAGTAACAGATCAAGCCGTGACCGCATAGCGGTGGCCGTCACCGCAAACAACAGCATCGCCTTGGAAGCGACCAGGCCATATTCCGCCACCCAGTCGGGCGCGTCAACGATGGAATTTAAGGCAACGGTAACAAAGAAGGCGATGATGAACCATGGCAGCTTCAGTTTGGACACGAAACTTGTGGAGCGGCCATCGGTTGAACCAATAGCAAGCCCGACAAGCGCAACCGCTGGTGCAAGGAGCGCGACGCGGGACAGTTTCACGATCGTCGCCGTCTCACCTGCCGATTGTGAGAAGCTATAGCCGCCACCTAAAGATTGCGCGACGTCATGCACCGCAGCGCCCATTAAGAAGCCCGCTTGTGTGTCAGTGAAATCGAGCTGTACCGCAATGAGCGGGTAGAAGGACATGGCGACCGCGCTTGCCAAAGCCACGCCAACGAGAATGAGCGTAAACTGCGACTGGTTCAGGCGCTCGCGGCCTATAACGGCGTAAATCGCCAAGGCTGCGGATGCGCCGCAAATGGCGGTCGCGCCGCCGGCTAACCAGCCTACGTAGCGGCTTTGTCCGCCGAGACGCGCACCTAAAAGCCCAGCACCCATGACCAAAGACATGATGCCGAGCAGTCCCAAAAATGCGAGCGCACCGAGCCCGCCAATTTGCATCGCAGTGACTTGTGTGCCCAACAACACAATGCCCCAGCGCAAGCAGGACGTGCCGCAGAAATCAAGCCCGGGATGCACCTTTTGTTCAGCCGACACAAAATTGAGTGCCAGGCCAAGCAGCAAACCCGCCAAGATGACGGGCATGCCATAATGTTCAGAAAACCAAGTTGCGGCGACGGAGGCAATGCCGACGACCGCAAGTCCCGGAAACAAGGCGCTGATTGTTAACCGTTTGGCGCGCGCAGGATTATCCTCCGCGAGGTAGGTTTCGCCGTACAGGTCAGCGATGTAATTCGCGTTTATGTCTTGCGGTGTCATATCGCCTTCTATAGGCGAGTGCGCGAGGAGTTCCAGCATAAAGCGGGATGCGCTCTCGGCCGAGCGGGGGCAATGATGCAGTGGGGTCAAGCGATATGAAGCCAATCACGCCGACGCTGCGCTGGGTGCTATTTGGGCTGCTATGTGTCGCCGGAATCTTCAATGCCATGGATCGGCCGGTTATCGCGATCCTGAAGCCCGATATTTCGACTGACCTCGGCTGGACTGATACCGATTTTGCCAATCTCGCTTTTGTAACGCAGGTTGCAGCAGCGCTGTCTTTCCTGTTCACTGGTTGGCTTGTTGATAGAATCGGCGTGCTGCGTTCGATGATAGCTGGCGTAACGACATGGAGTCTTGCCGCCATGGCGCATGGCTGGGCAATCGCAGGCTGGCATGTTGTGGCTGCGCGTATTGGCCTTGGCGCGACCGAAGCCGTGCAAACGCCGCTGACCATCAAGACCGTTGCAACCCTTTTCCCCCCGGACAAGCGTTCGTTCGCCTTTGGTGTCGGCACGGCGATTGCCGGTATTGGTACCATCACCATGCCGTTTTTCATCCCCGTCATTGCCGCTATTTGGGGATGGCGCGGGGCGCTCATCTTTGGCGGGGTCGGCGGTTTTATCACGCTGGCACTGTGGCTGTGGTGCGCGCGGGGAGTGAAGTTTGACGATAAAGCCGAAGACGCCAGTCGAGACTTTGCCGATGATGGTGCGCCTTATGGCCCGATATTGATGGAACGGCGTACGTGGGCAATCGTGATCGCCAAAATGTTGTCCGACGCGACTTGGTGGCTCATCAATTTCTGGCTGCCAGATTTTTACCGCAAGGAATTCGGTCTGACGACAAGCGAGCTTGCGATCCCGCTTGCGATTGCGTTTTTCGGGTCGGGGGCTGGCGCATTGTTTGCAGGCTGGTTGTCAACGCGGCTTTTAGAGGCCGGGTGGAGCGTCAACCGCGTGCGTAAGACGATCATGTTCGGGTCGGCGGCGATTGTGGTGCCATTGCCTTTTGTTCTCACGCTGGACTCGTTCTGGCCTGTGGCGATCATGATGGGTTTTGTGATGGCCGGGCATCAGGGTTTTTCGTTATCGATATTCTCGATTATCACCGACGTCGTGCCGCGCGGCAAGGTTGGGCGCGTTACCGCCTTTGGCGCATTTATGGGCAATATGGGGGGTGCCTTGATTCAGCTGGTGACGGGCGCTGTCTTGGCCGCCGGATTGGGTTTCACACCGCTGTTTATCTTTGCGGCGGCGTCTTATTTACTCGCCTTGGGCTGGTTGCATTGGCTTTTGCCAAATATTCGGCGCGTTGAGAAAGGCGGAGCAATTGCCGCATGATAGCTAGATATGAAATCTTCATGTGACGCGTCAGCGCGCCACATGAAGATGTAATGCATCTTAATGCTTATGCGGGCTTTGCGAGGCCCTCGGTTTCGACGAGTTCTTGCAATTCGCCAGCTTCGTACATTTCCATCATAATGTCGGAACCGCCCAAAAACTCGCCCTTAACGTAAAGCTGCGGGATTGTAGGCCAATCGCTATAGTCCTTAATGCCAGCACGGATTTCCATGTCTTGCAGCACATCGACGCTTTCATAAGCGACGTTGAGATGGTCAAGAATGGCTATCGCCTTGCTCGAAAAACCACATTGCGGAAATAATGGGCTGCCCTTCATAAACAGAACAACATCATTGCCTTTGACGATCTCTTCGATCCGTTCGTGAACGCTCATCTTTTATACTCCAAAAATTCTAATTCTGAGGAATGGCTGTCGTAAGCTGCAAGGCATGCAAAACGCCGCCCATCCGGCCCCCCAACGCGTCATAAACTGCCTTATGCTGCTTTACACGGGGTAGTCCGCGAAAGCTCTCGCTCACTACGCGTGCGGCATAATGGTTGCCGTCACCTGCAAGGTCGGTAATCTCCACCAACGCGTCGGGCAAGGCGGCCTTAATCATGCCTTCAATTTCATCTGCCTGCATTGCCATTATGCTGGCTCGATAAACTGGCGGCGCGCTTCGACCATCTTGTCTTCAAGCGCGCTACGGATCATGGCGTCATCAATTTCAACGCCTGCCGACGTCAAATCACCTAGCAGCTTGCGCACCACGTCTTCGTCGCCAGCTTCTTCAAAGTCTGCTTGCACCACAGAAGTGGCATAAGCGGTGGTTTCTTCTGGCGTAAGGCCCATTTTTTCGGCGGCCCACTGCCCCAGCAGCTTGTTCCGGCGGGCGGTTATCTTGAACTGCGTTTCTGCGTCATGCGCAAACTTGTTTTCAAAAGCGGTTTCGCGGTTGTCGAAACTTGTCATGTTGCAGTTCCTATCTGTTGCCTGCCCAAGATAATGGCTTTGCGTCCAATCAACAAGGCTGATGCATGTCAAATGTGTACCACTAGTTTCCCTACAGCCGCGCGGTCACCAAGCCGTGCAATCGCAGTCCCGGCATCGGCCAGCGAGAACGTCTCGGAAATGCGCGGCTTGATCTTGCCCGCGGCATAGAGATCAAACAGTTCGGAAACATTGGCATGGTTCTTTTGCGGTGTGCGCGCGGCAAAGGCACCCCAGAAGACGCCGCAAACGTCGCAGCTTTTAAGCAATGTCAGGTTCAATGGTAGCTTGGCGATACCAGCGGGGAAGCCAACGACCAAAAACTTGCCTTCCCATGCAATAGCGCGGACCGCAGGCTCGCTATAGTCCCCGCCGACCGTGTCATAGATGATGTTATAACCATCGCGGCCAGCGGCGGTCTTAAACATCTCGGCCACGGCTTTGGATTGGTCCTTATCGAAGGGCTGATGCGGGTAAACCAAAACTTCATCGGCGCCAGCTTCGCGCGCGATGTCCGCCTTCGCTTCACTCGAAACACCTGCAACAACGCGTCCGCCATAGGCCTTTGCCAACTCAATCGCCGAAATGCCGATACCGCCAGCACCACCAAGGACAAGGATATTGTCCCCAGCCTTCATATGACCACGATCCTTCAGCGCATGAATCGACGTACCATAAGTCATGAGCAATGATGCACCATCGTCAAAAGACATGCCGTCTGGCATTTTAAAGCAGTTGAATGCTGCGACGGCGACCTTTTCGGTAAGCCCACCATTGCCGCACAGGCCAATCACGCGGTCGCCAATGGCAAATCCGCTGACGCCATCGCCAATCGCTTCGACGACACCGGCGATTTCGCCGCCTGGCGCAAAGGGGCGTTCTGGTTTGAACTGATACAGGTCGACAATCATCAACGTGTCGGGAAAGTTGATCGAGCACGCCTTTACCGCGACCACGACTTGACCCGGGCCAGCAACGGGCTCAGGCAATTCGCCTATAACGAGCGTTTCGGGGCCGCCGCTGGCGGTTGATAACAAGGCGCGCATGTCTCTCTCCTAGGCTTGGTTGGGCGACAGCCAGGGCTGGCTCGCCGATAACTTGTTTTCATAGGCAGAAATGGCATCGCTGCTTTTGAGCGTCAGGCCGATTTCATCGACACCGTTGATTAGGCAATGCTTGCGGAACGGGTCAATTTCAAATGCAAAGCGATCCTGAAACGGCGTGGTGACCGTCTGCGTTTCCAGATCGATATGAATATCATCGGTCTTCGCGACTTCCATCAGGCGGTCGATGGCATCTTGCGGCAGCACGATGGCCAGAAGTCCGTTTTTGAAGGCATTGCCTGAAAATATGTCGGAGAAACTGGGCGCAATGACCGCCGAAATGCCCAAATCGGCCATAGCCCAAGCAGCATGTTCACGGCTTGACCCACAACCGAAATTGTCACCGGCAATCAATATTGGCGCGCCTGCATATGCGGGATCATCAAACACATTTCCCGGCAAGCTTCGTAAGGTTTGAAAGGCGCCTTTGCCAAGCCCAGACCGGCTTATGGTTTTCAGCCATGCCGCAGGAATAATAATGTCGGTGTCGACATTTTTCAGCCCAAGCGGATAGGCTTTGCCTTTAACGCTGCTTATAGGCTGCATGCGTTTAGTCCGTTTCCGTTTTTGGATGATTCTGGCTTATTGGCTGAGCTTCGAGTTCCGGGGACATGGGTTCTAGCTTACCCTTTTTCTGGGTCATGCTGCGCCGACCGGCATATAATAATGCGGCCACTAACGCCGCTGATCCTAAAGCTGCGCCAACTTTTGCTGTGGTCGACCATTTGTCGGCCCCATCGGATTTTTTATCGGTCATGTATCTCTTCCTTGATGGACTCAACCTTAGCTTCGGCTGCTGTTGCAAGTAAAGAGAATAGCTTATTTTTGCGCAAGGTTTAACCTGCAACAGCAATGGCAAATCGCGGCGTTATTTATCAGTCCATCAATGCGCGGACATCGGTCAGCCTTCCAGTGACCGCTGCGGCCGCCGCCATAGCCGGGCTGACCAAATGCGTGCGCGCGCCGGGCCCTTGCCGTCCAACAAAGTTGCGATTGCTCGTCGATGCACAACGCTCGCCAGCTGGCACCTTGTCCGGGTTCATGCCCAAGCAAGCCGAACAACCCGGTTCACGCCATTCAAGGCCTGCCTCCATGAAGATGCGGTCAAGCCCTTCGGCTTCTGCCATTTGCTTCACAAGGCCGCTGCCGGGTACAACGATTGCCCATTTGACGTTATCCGCCTTTTTGCGGCCCTTGAGGACGGCGGCAGCAGCGCGCAGATCTTCAATCCGGCTGTTGGTGCAACTCCCGATGAAGATATTCTCAACCGATATGTCGGTCATCAGCGTGCCCGGGGTAAGTCCCATATAGTCCAATGATTTTTGGGCGGCTGTTTGCTTGGATGGATCGGCAAAGGACGACGGATCAGGCACGACGCCTGTAATCGGCAACACGTCCTCTGGGCTCGTGCCCCAAGTGACGCTTGGCGCGATATCGGCAGCATTTATGTGAACGACCTTGTCATAGACTGCGCCCGCATCGGTTGCGAGTGATCGCCAATAAGCGACAGCTGCGTCCCATTGGTTGCCCTTGGGAGCCATTGGGCGGCCCTTGAGATAGGCAAAAGTCACATCATCAGGCGCGACCAAGCCAGCGCGCGCGCCATGTTCGATGGCCATATTCGAAATGGTCAAGCGGCCCTCAATGCTCAGCGCGCGAATGACCGAGCCTGTATATTCGATGACATGGCCCGTCCCACCAGACGCGCCCAGCACGCCGGTGATATGCAGCACAACGTCTTTGGCAGAAACGCCAGGGCCAAGTTCGCCCTCAACACGGACTTCCATCGACTTGGACTGGCTGAGCTGCAGTGTTTGAGTGGCCAAAACATGTTCAACCTCTGACGTACCAATGCCAAAGGCCAGAGCGCCCAACCCGCCATGACAGGCGGTATGGCTATCCCCGCAGACAATTGTCGTGCCGGGCAAGGAAAAACCTTGTTCCGGTCCGACGACATGGACGATGCCCTGCTTAACATCGGTGGCATCGATATAGGCAATACCAAACTCTGGCGCGTTACGCTCCAGTGCTTCCAATTGCTGCGCGCTTTCGGGGTCGGCAATCGGGATATTGTTACCGTTGGCGTCCAAACGCGCCGTAGTCGGCAGGTTGTGGTCAGGCACGGCCAAAGTCAGGTCGGGTCTGCGCACACGACGTCCGGCGACGCGCAGGCCTTCGAAAGCCTGCGGGCTAGTGACCTCGTGAACCAAATGGCGATCGATGAAAATCAGGCATGTCCCGTCCTCGCGTTGCTCCACAACATGGGCATTCCAGATTTTTTCATACAGTGTTTGCGGTGCTGACATAATAAAAATGCCATAGAAGCGATTGCAGCGAAATCAAGTGAGGCAGCGCTGCTTGCACTTCAAAGTTACAAACTTTGCGTCTATAGGGTGGAGTATGAGCATTATTAGCATCATTCTTATCGTGCTTGCGACAGTCTTCGTCATGGAATGGGTGGCCTGGTCCAGCCATAAATATATCATGCATGGCTGGGGTTGGGGCTGGCACCGCGACCATCATGAGCCGCATGATAATGCGTTGGAGAGGAATGATCTGTACGGCATCGTCGGCGCATTCACCAGCATATTGCTTTTCGCCATCGGCAGCCCTTTAGTGCTTGGCAACGACGCGTGGGAGCCCGCGACATGGATTGGTCTTGGCGTCATGTGTTACGGGATCATTTACACTGTAGTGCATGATGGTCTCGTGCATCAGCGCTATTTCAAATATGTGCCGCGCAGTGGCTATGCAAAGCGGCTGGTGCAGGCGCATAAATTGCACCATGCGACCATTGGCAAGGAAGGCGGCGTAAGCTTTGGCTTTGTATTCGCGCGTGACCCGGCCAAGTTAAAGGCTGATCTTAAAAAGCAACGCGAGGCTGGCACCGCGATTGTCCGCGATGCCGCCATTTAACCTTCGGGTTTAAGCCAGATCCAGCTCAGGCAAACCCCCGCAACACCCACGGGCACAAGCGACCATGGCAAGCCCAAAGCTGTAAAGCCGATGGCGATGCTGACACCAAATGCGATCGTTGCCGACCATTTTCCGCGCCTGCTAATCGCGCCCTTTTCCCGCCATGCTATCAGATGCGCCCCAAATTTAGGGTGGTTCAACAGCCGTGCTTCAAGCGCCGGGCTGCTGCGCGCGAAACAGAAGGCGGCCAATATCATGAACGGCACCGTCGGCAGTAAGGGCAGGGCAACGCCCGCTGTGCCCAAGGCCAGAGCCAGCAAGCCAGCCCACAGATAAAGCTGCCGCTTTATCAATATTGATGCACTGCCTTGGTTACATAATAGCTATCAAGCCCTTCGGGACCGCCCTCGCTGCCAAATCCCGATTCCTTGACCCCGCCAAAGGGCGCATCAGGCATCGAGATGACAAAGCTGTTGAGGCCAACCATCCCTGTATCGAGCGCGTCGGCGACCAGATTTGCCTGCCGCGCGTTCTCGGTGAAGGCATAAGCGGCAAGGCCGAAGGGCAGGCGGTTTGCCTGTTCAATGGCTTCGTCAAGGGTCTTGAAAGGCCGCATCAATGCAACCGGACCAAAGGGTTCGTCGTCCATGACCTTGGCCGAAAGCGGCACATCGGACAGCACCGTTGGCGTAAAGAAAAAGCCATGATTTCCACGCGACCCACCAGTGAGCAAATTGGCGCCCTTTGACGTCGCATCTTCGACCAAGGCCGCGATGGCCGATGGTCGCCGCGCGTTGGCCAATGGCCCCATGACCGTTCCAGCGTCGAGGCCATTGCCGACCTGAATCTGTTTCGTTCGCGCAGCAAAGCCAGCGACGAAGCGGTCATATACGCCCTCTTGCACATAGAAACGGGTAGGTGAAATGCACACTTGGCCTGCGTTGCGGAACTTGGTTGTGGCCGACAAGCTGATCGCTTTTTCCAGATCGCAATCGTCGAAAATCAGCACCGGTGCATGACCGCCCAGCTCCATAGTGGTCCGTTTCACGCCGTCAGCGGCTAGCTTAAGCAGATGTTTGCCAACGGGCACGGAGCCTGTGAAGCTCACCTTGCGGATGATGGGAGACGCGATCAAATGGCGGCTGACCATATCGGGCACGCCGTAGACCAATTGCGCCACATTACCGGGCACGCCGCCGTCGATAACGCATTGCATGATTGCGCTCGTGCTTGCGGGTGTTTCTTCCGGCGGCTTTGCGATGATCGAGCATCCTGCCGCCAACGCAGCCGCCATTTTCTTGCACATCAGATTGACCGGGAAGTTCCATGGTGAAAATGCGGCCACTGGTCCAACTGGTTGCTTCAGTACCACCGCCCGCTGACCCTTTGGCCTTACCAGCACACGGCCATAGCTGCGTTTGGCTTCCTCTGCGAAATAATCGAACTGTGCGGCGCAGGACAGCACTTCGGTGCGTGCCTCGGCGATTGGTTTGCCTTGTTCGGTGGTGAGCAGGACAGCGATTGTTTCGGCGCGTTCGCGAATATGGTCAGCGACCTTATGCAATATCGCCGCACGGGCATTAACGTCTACCGCGCGCCATTGGGCAAAACCCTTGGCCGTTGCGGCCAGTGCTTCATCAAGGTCAGCAGTCGTCGCCAACGGTAATTCTGCTAGCGTCTCACCCGTGGCCGGATTGATCACAGAATGCGTGTCGCGGCCTTCACCTGTGCGCCAACTGCCGTCAATATATAGACCAAAATCAGTGGTATAGCTCATCGGTTTTCCTGCAAATCTAATGTGCCTTGCTTGTAGGCGTCAGGTGACGGCTTTGGAACCCCTTGCAAGTCGCAAGAGCCAGAAAACCGGAAAGCCCGCGAGCAATAACGCAATGCCCCAGACCAAGGCTTCGGCGCCTGCGCCATATATCGTCCAGCAGGAATAGAGCGCGGCCAGCATTAAGATGACTTTAAACCCTGCGCCTACCTTCAATGTACCCGCCTGGACGAGCCGGAATGCCGCCGCTGCGCAACCGAAATACATGACCAGAACGATGGCCGTGGTGAGCAATATCAAAAATTCAAACATGGATGCCATCGTCCGGCTGCTGTTCATCAGGATAACAAGCATCAACAGGCTTGTACTAAACAGATGCGCGTTGCGCGGCGTACCATTGGCGGCGGCCTTGCCCATGAATGCCGGGAACAAGCCATCGCGTGCCAAAGCGGCGGGTAATTCGGCCTGACACATGATCCACCCGTTCAATGCACCAAGCGCGCTGATTGCGCCAATAGCAGCAATAGCGGTGCCAGCATTGGTGCCAGCGTAAATACTGACGAAATCGGCAAATGGCGCAGCAGAGGCGCTGGTGATCGCCACAGGCAACATTAAGACCACGGCTGAGCAGACCAATATGTAAATGCCGCCCGCGCCAGCGGTTCCGAACAATGTCGCGCGATTGATGGTGCGTTCAGGATCTTGCACCTTGTCCGCTGGAACCGTAGCCAGTTCAAGGCCAAGCATCGCCCAAAGCGTCAAAATGGTGGCCGTCGAAATGCTTGCTGTCGAAATGTCGGCCAGTTCGAAGCTGCGGACCACACCTGTCCCCTGAATCGTCAACACATAAGCGGCAAGGCCAATAACCGCGATGAGCGGCAGCAATTTGGCGATCGTCCATATGATCTGCACTTGCCCCGCAAGCTTTGTGCCGCGAATGTTGATCAGCGTGAAAGCCCATACGATGGCTATGGTCACGGCGGCGGACACGCCGTGGGTGCCGACGACAGGGAATAATTGGCTAAGATAGCTAACCGCTGCTGTTGCTATTGCGGCATTGCCCACCCACATCGAAATCCAATAGGCCCAAGCAATCGCAAAGCCTGCACCATCGCCGAATGCAGCCCTTGTATAAGCATAAGGCCCGCCGGCCTTTGGCAATGCTTTGCTCAGCGCGCCAAATACCGCCGCCACGCAAAGCGCGCCGGACACCGTAATCACCCAGCCAATGACCGAGTTCCAACCCAAGGGCGCAAGGCTTGCGGGCAACAGGAACACGCCCGACCCGATCATGCTACCCATGACCAAAGCGAGCGCCATCCAGAACCCCATGGGCCGGGCTGTTGCGGCTGTATCTTGCTTCACGACATTTCCCCTCGTTATCTGCCAAGCTGGCATGGAACGGGGGCAAAAGCCAAGCTTTGTTTAGGTTGCTGCTTAATGCGCGAGCAATACCGGGATACCAAGCTCGCCAAGCATGAACCGCGTCACGCCGCCAAACAACGTCTCACGCCATCTCCCATGGCCGTAGGCGCCCATAACAAGGAAGTCGGGTGTCCACGCCTTCGCCTCTGCCAAAAGCCTCTCCTCGACGCTCTGATCGCCTTTTGCGGCAACGGCGATTTCGGCATTGATGCCGTGACGCGACAAGTAAGTGGCCGCGTCGGTGACCGGGAATTGCTCCGGCACCATCTCGATTTCCGAAATGCGGACAAATGATGCGGCTTGAAGTAAAGGCAATGCTGCCCGCAATGCATTGGCCGCTTCAAAGCCGCCATCATATGCGACCATGGCCCGCTCGAAGGAAAGAGGCGCGGCTTTTGCAGGGATGGCCAGAACAGGGGTGCGCGATGCCGTCACAACATCGCTAATCCAAGCGCGGGCAGTGCCCGCCGTACCCGCCGGATTCAGTGACATGACCAAGACATCCGCCAATCGCCCAGCGTTGATCAGCGCATCTGATGTTGTGCCATCAAATATTTGCCAGTCCCAAGGCACATCCTCTGCCTGCAACCGCGCATCGATCCGCGTGCACAGCTTCTCGCGCTCTTTTTCCGCTGCTTCAAAGGCCTCGGCGACGAAATGCGCGCCGCCGAACATGTCGAACGCGACATAATCCTGCGTCGGTCTCGGCAATATGAGCGACATATGCCCGTGAAAACGCCGTGCAAGGTCGAGCCCCGCCTGTAGCCTGCTTTCAAAGGCGTTATCTCCGCCTGCATGAACCATGATAGATTTCATCGTCATTTCCTTACCTAACGGCCGGTAGTGATGCGCCGGTCTCACAGGAGCCATTCTGAACCTAAACGCTGCAAAGTCATTGATGGACATCAAACACAGCAAAAAACTTTCAAAGCCTGGGATATTATGTCAGCCATGACGTATGAATGATGGAAGTCCGGCATTAACGAATTTGGTGGTGCGGTCTGCGCACGCCGCGGATGCGGAAGCCATTGCCCGCATTTATGCGCATCATGTGCAGCATGGCACCGCCAGCTTTGATGCTGTTGCGCGCACACCGGTGCAAACCGAAGAGAAAATCCGCGACATATTGTCCAAAGGGTGGCCGTTCATCGTGGCGGAGCGTGCCGAAACGATCATCGGCTATGCCTATGTGACCGCTTTTCGCGACCGGCCAGCTTATGGTTATACCTGCGAAGATTCGATCTATGTCGATCCCGCTTTTGTGGGACAGGGCGTGGGCGTGCAATTGATGCGCGCGTTAATGGAACAAGCACGTGATTGCGGCTTTCGTCAGATGATAGCCGTCATTGGCGGCGGCGAACCCGGCTCGGTTGCTTTACACAGTAAAATGGGGTTCACCCATGCCGGACGTATGCGCAAAGTTGGCCGTAAATTCGGACGCTGGCTTGACACCGTCTACATGCAAGCCGAGCTTGGCGAGGGAGACCGTTCAGCGCCAGCGCGAGAGCCTGCCTAATCGATTAAAGGATGAATGCGCGAGAGTCGCACGTAAAGGAGAGAGCAAATATGGCTGAGTTTGAATTGGTCGCCGATGGACTTCGCTTCCCTGAAGGCCCCGTCGTCATGCCCGATGGAAGCGTCATATTGGTGGAGATCGCGCAAGGCCAAATCACGCGCGTACGCCCCGATGGCAGCAAATCCGTCATCGCCAAGCCCGGCGGTGGACCGAACGGTCTGGCGCTGGGGCCGGATGGCAAGCTGTACTGCTGCAACAATGGCGGGTTTGATTATATGGAAGCCAATGGCTTTCTCGCGCCGCATGGCATTGCCAAGGATTATTCAGGTGGCCGGATTGAACGCATCGATATCGAAACCGGCGAAGTCGAAATATTATATAAATCAGATGACTTTGGATGCAGTCTGCGCGGGCCAAACGACATTGTGTTCGACGCAAATGGCGGGTTTTGGTTCACCGATCATGGCAAGATCGACTATGCAAAACGCAGTCATGATATCGTTGGCATTTTTTATGCAAAGGCCGATGGTAGCCATTTGGAAGAAGTCATCTTCCCGTCAAACAACCCCAATGGCGTTGGCTTGTCCCCCGATGGGAGCACGCTGTACGCCGCCGAAACCTACACATGTCGTTTGATGCAGTTCAACATCACCGCGCCCGGCAAGGTTGCTGGCGATGCGGGTCCCGGCGGGCCGGGCATTCCGCTTTACCGCCCGGCGGGATATAAATTCTTTGATAGCCTTGGCATGGAGGCTAATGGCAATATCTGTGTCGCGACCATCGGCGAATGCGGGATCAGCGTCATTTCACCGACGGGCGAGCTGGTGGAATTTGTTGCAACCGATGATATTTTTACAACCAACATTGCCTTTGGCGGCGATGATATGATGGACGCTTATATCTGCCTCTCGGGCAGCGGGCGTCTAGTTAAAACCCGATGGGCGCGGCCGGGACTGAAGCTGCAATATTAGGTCCTGACCCTAGAACTGGAAACAAGGATATGCCTCGGCACAAGGAAGCACATCTTATCGACCGCATTGGCTGGTTGCGGGCATCGGTCCTTGGGGCGAATGATGGCATTGTGTCGACTGCAAGCTTGATTGTCGGCGTTGCTGCGGCGCAAGCAACGCCTGCGACCATATTGCTGACGGGGATTGCGGGACTGGTGGCGGGCGCCATGTCGATGGCGGCGGGTGAATATGTGTCGGTCAGTTCGCAAGCGGATACGGAAAATGCGGACCGCATGCGGGAAAAGAATGAGCTGGCGACCATTCCCGATAAGGAACGCGAGGAGTTGGTAGGCATTTACGAAGCGCGGGGCCTCGATCGCGCGCTCGCAGAGATAGTGGCGGATAAGCTTACGGCGCACGACGCGCTGGCGACGCATTTGCGCGACGAATTGGGGATGGCCACACACACTGCCGCACGACCGGTGCAGGCGGCATTGGCATCGGCAGCATCTTTCGCAGTTGGCGCATCATTGCCCTTGGCTATGGTGCCGCTTTCCCCAGCGCTGTATCTCACTTGGACCGTATCCATAGCAGCATTGCTATTCCTCGCTGTCTTGGGTGCTATTGGGGCGAAAGCTGGCGGGGCACCAATGGGTAGGGCTGTGATGCGCGTTACCTTTTGGGGGGCGATTGCTATGGCCGCAACGGCTGCTATTGGCGGGTTGTTCGGCACGACGGTTGCCTAAGGAAAAACATGACGTTCAATACTGTTATCTTCGATTTTGGCGGGGTCGTTACGACTTCGCCTTTTGAGGCCTTCAACCGCATGGAGGCGACACGCGGTCTGCCTAAGGATTTCGTGCGTAGCGTGAATGCGCGCAACCCTGATGATAATGCATGGGCGAAGTTTGAACGAGCGGAGTGCGATGCAGCGGAATTTGACGCGTTATTTGCTGCCGAAGCGCGGGCATTGGGGCAGGAACTTGACGGCGCTTCGGTGATTGCCTGCTTATCGGGTGACATCCGCCCTGCTATGGCGGCGGCATTGGATGTGTTAAAGTCCAAGGGCTTTGCGCTCGGGTGCATCACCAACAATGTGCCGACTGGCAAAGGTGCTGGTATGGCAGGCAGTGATGAGAAAGCGGCGGCGATTGCTGCGGTCATGGAACGGTTCGACCATATCATTGAATCGAGCAAAGTCGGGGTACGCAAGCCCGATCCACGTATTTATGCGATGATGTGCGCCGCTTTGGCAGTGGCACCTTCGCAATGCATCTATCTGGACGACCTTGGCATCAACTGCAAACCGGCTGCCGCGATGGGGATGGCCGCCATAAAAGTTACAAGCGGTGATCAAGCTTTGCACGATTTAGGCGTGCTATTGGCGTTGACCTTCACGCCCCTGGGGGTCTAGGCGGAAGGCTGTTCCGTCTCTCCCATTAACTGGAGCATTTCATGGCGAAGAAATTCTTCCCCGATGCAAAATCGGCGCTCGAAGGCGTACTGAAAAACGATATGTTGATTGCGAGCGGCGGCTTTGGTCTTTGCGGCCTTCCCGAACGTTTGTTGGATGCCGTGCGCGACAGCGGGGTCACGGGTTTGACCTTTGTGTCGAATAATGCTGGCATCGACAATGAAGGCATCGGCAAGCTGCTGCGGACGAAGCAAGTCAAAAAAATGATTTCGTCTTATGTGGGCGAAAATAAAGAATTTGAACGCCAATATTTGGCGGGTGAATTGGAAGTTGAATTCTGCCCGCAAGGCACTTTGGCCGAACGCATGCGCGCTGGCGGCGCTGGCATTCCGGGTTTTTACACCAAAACCGGCGTTGGCACCTTGGTCGCCGAGGGCAAGGAAGTGAAAGACTTTGGCGGTGAGGAATATATCCTCGAGCATGGGATATTCGCTGACCTTTCCATCATTAAAGCTTGGAAGGCCGATGAAAGCGGTAATCTGGTTTTCCGCAAGACTGCGCGCAATTTCAATTTGCCCGCAGCGACGTGCGGCAAAATTTGTGTGGTTGAGGTTGAAGAATTGGTGCCCGTCGGCAGCCTTGACCCCGACTGCATCCATTTGCCCGGCGTTTATGTCCAGCGCATGATAGTCGGCGCGCCTTATGACAAAAAGATTGAGTTCCGCACTGTGCGCGAACGGGAGGATGCGTAATGGCTGACAAACCCGTTCCTATCGACCTTGTCCCTTATGCCGACATGCTGGGTGACTCTCGCGAGTTTCTGCGCGTTTGGGCGAAGGAAGGTGGACCTGTGACTTGCTTCATCAACCCTGTTCCGGTTGGTGGCGATCCGATGGGCTATGGCATCGCCTTGGTCGATTGTATTCGCCATGGTGCCAGGACATGGGCGCGCGCGACAGGGGCGTCCGAAACCGACGCCCTAAAGCGCATTTGGGAAGGGGTGGATGCGGAGCGTGCCAACCCGACCGATTTGCCAACCGAGCACCCAATCACCGATGAAGATGGATTGATACATTGAGCTGGACCCGTGATGACATGGCCGCCCGCGCAGCGAAGGAACTGCGCGACGGATATTATGTGAACCTTGGCATCGGCATTCCGACTTTGGTTGCGAACCACATTCCGCAAGGCGTCGAAGTAACCCTGCAATCGGAAAACGGCATTTTGGGTATCGGGCCATTTCCCTTTGCGGGCGAAGAAGACGCCGACTTAATCAACGCGGGCAAGCAGACGATTAGCGAGCTTCCGCAGACAGCCTATTTCGATAGCGCCGCCAGCTTTGCCATGATCCGTGGTGGTCATATCGACCTGACTGTCTTAGGCGCGATGGAAGTGGCGGAGAATGGCGATATCGCTAATTGGATGATCCCCGGCAAGATGATCAAGGGCATGGGCGGCGCAATGGACCTTGTCGCGGGCGTCAAAAAAATCATCGTAGTGATGGAGCATGTTGCCAAGGATGGATCGCCCAAATTCATTCCGGCTTGCACGCTACCGCTGACGGGCAAAAACGTCGTCGACATGATCATAACCGATCTTGCGGTGTTTCAGCGGGCGGACAAAGCATCGGCGTTTAAGCTGATTGAGGTCGCCCCCGGCGTCGGCGTTGACGATGTGCGGGCAAAGACGACGGCGTATTTTGAGGTTGCGATCTGAGCAGGAACATGCGGCGGATATTGTTGACCTTGATTGCGGCTTCTGTGTTGGGACTGACTGGCATCTATACCATGCGTGCCGCGCCTGAAAATAATCAGGTTGCTGTAATATTGCGTAAATTTACCAAGCCCCATACGAATTTGCCGGACCAGCCGGACGAATGGCGCGGTCGGATCCATTATGCCCAACTGGATCAACAATTTGCGGCCATGGCGCAAAGGTCTGAAATGGCAGGGCTTGCCATTGCTATTGTTGAAGATGGCGAACTGCGTTTTGTCCGCACATATGGCGTGATTGATAGGGATACGAATGCGCCAGTGACGCTGAATACGGTTTTTCGCTGGGCTTCTGTGTCTAAGACCGTTGCTGGGACATTGGCAGCAACTTTGGCCAACGAGGGGCTGGTGGATTTGGACAGCCCAGTCGCGCGTTATGATACAACGCTGCGCTTGCCCGAAGGTGCCGAGACGCGGGTGAGTTTCCAACAATTGCTTTCCCAGCAAACCGGCCTCACCAAAAACGCTTTTGACGAACGGTTGGAGGATGGCCAAGATCCGCGTGTGCTGCGCACCAGTCTGGCCAGCGCGCCGTTGCAGTGTCCGCCGGGTTCGTGCCACACTTATCAGAATATCGCCTTTGACGCCGCGACTGAGATATTGGAGCAGGTAGCGCAGCGGTCATATCCCGATGCCGTGAGCGAGCGCTTCTTTTTGCCCTTGGGTATGAACAGCGCCAATTTTGGCATGGCTGGCCTTACCAATGCGAAAGATTGGGCGCGGCCGCATAATGGCCGCATGGTCCGCACCGTGAAAGAAACCTATTGGCGGGTCCCGGCGGCTGCGGGTGTTGAAAGCAATATCGTTGATTTTGCCCGTTGGATGCAGGCGACAATGGGCGATCGTCCCGATGTGTTAGCCCAATCGACGCTGCGGATTGCGCAATCGCCGCGCGTGAATACGGCGCCGATTTATGGCGGCGAATTGCGGCAGGCGAATTCGGAGGCACATTATGGCCTTGGTTGGCGCAGCTTTAAATATGACGGCCATTTGTTATTGGGGCACTCCGGCGCGGTTGACGGCTACCGTGCAACTATGATTTTTGATCCAGCCAGTCGTGTCGGTGTTGTCGCGATGTGGAACAGCAACTGGGGCACACCCTTCCGCATTCCATTTGCCGTGTTTGACAGTTACCATAAACGGACGGACTCGCGCTGGTTGGAATTGGACTGACAGATCTGCTAAGCATCTGTTTTGCTTCAGAATCCAAAAGGAAGACTGACATGGGCTACACGCTGATTACCGCGAATCGCAATTATTCGAGCTGGAGCTTGCGGCCTTGGGTGCTGATGACGATGCTCGGTATCCCGTTTGAGGATCGCTTGGAGCCCTTTGCTGCGGCTAGCAACTATGATGCATTTCGGGCATTTTCACCGACTGGCCAAGTGCCCGTGCTGTTGGACGGCGCGCGGACGATATGGGATTCGCTGGGTATCACTTTATATCTGGCAGACCGGCACGAAGGCGTCTGGCCGTCGGATCCCGCTGCACGGACGTGGGCGCAATGTGCGGTTACGGAAATGCATGGCGGTTTTGCCGCTTTGCGAAACGACTGCACAATGAATGTCGGGGTCAGAGTTCAGCCTAAGCCGATGTCTGCGGCGTTGGTGCGCGACGTCGCGCGTTTAACCGAATTGTGGGCGCGAGGGTTAGATAGTTTTGGCGGTCCATTTCTAGCCGGGCCCCAATTTACCGCGGTGGATGCCTTTTTCGCGCCGGTGGCGTTTCGGGTACGCACTTATGGATTGGATGTGGGCCATGCGGGCAAAGAATGGGTGCAGCATATGCTTGGGCTTGCACCGATGCTGGCTTGGGAAAAAGACGCTTTGACGGAGAGCTGGCGCGAAGCAGGCCATGAGGCGGAACTGCGGGACTGTGGCGTGATAACCGCCGATTATCGTCAGGGCTGAAGCAGGCCGGACATGAAAAAGGCCGCCTTATAGGCGGCCTTTTCTTGGGAACGAACGGTACCTAGACTTTGTCGCCGATCGCGCCCTTTACTTTGCCCTTAAGATTCTGGCCCTCGCCTTTGCGTTCTTGCGCAATGCCTTCGGCTTGTAGGCGATGATCCCCAGAGATCTTACCTGCAGCTTGCTTCAGGTTTCCTACGATTTCATTGCCGATGCCTTTGGCCTTGTCCTTAAGTTCGCCCATAATGCACGTCCTTTCTGTGTCATCCGGCCGCGCGTGAATTGCGGGACGGTACGAGAAGGGAACCCCGCGGGTGGCCGTTGGTTCCAGCGTGTCCGGCGGTTAAACGCTTGAAACCAACGCTTGGGCAAATGCCGCGCCTGCATCGGGCGCAAAGCGTAAGAACAAAGACGGCTCTATCAGTTCCAGTTCCATCAGCCGGAAAACGCCATCACCATCGCGCAATATGTCGACCCGCGCATAAGGCAGCGTGCCGGTCTTGGTAATCTCGGCTGTCGCGGCCAAGGCGCGTTGGGCGAGCATCAGCGCGCCTTGGGGGGCAATGATGCCCTCCTCCCGACCGCCATATTGTTCTTGAACGCGAAAGTCGCCTTTGGCGGGGCGTTTGAGGATGGAATGGCTGAAGACCCCTGCGAAATAGAAGAGCGAATATTCGCCCTCTTCGGCAATATTGGGCAGATAGGGCTGGATCATCATGCGCTGGCCAGCGACGGACTCCGGCACAATATCGCTGGGGTTCAAGCGAAACGTCCCGTCTGCTCCGCCCGAAATCGGTGGCTTGACGATTAGCGTTTCGACATTGAAGGTTTTCCGCGCGTCTTCAAGTGCGACCCTGTCGAGTAGCGGACACAATATTGTCGGCACGGAAGGAATGCCGGCGGCGTCTAATTCAGCCAGATAGGCTTTGTCGCTGTTCCATCTCAATATGCTGACCGGGTTCCGCACCGGCACATTTTCGGCCTCTAATTGGTCGAGCAAGCCAAACCAGCGCTGGCAATCGCGCGGATAGCCCCAGGCCAATAAGGGAGTGACAAGGTCAAAGCTGCTAAAGTCGTCTGCCTTGGTCCAATCGATGAAAACAGCGTTGGCGCCTAACAATTGCGTATAATCGGCCTGTATATGCGACCAATCTTCTTCATATTCCGGCGTCGGGCATAATATCGCGATTCGAAGACCGCTCATTCGCCCGCCATCTTCAATATTTCTTTCCACTCGGCTGGGCGGACTGGGGCGACGGACAGGCGGGACTGCCGCAGCATTTCCATCTCCGCCAGCTTCGGGTTCGCTTTAATCGCCTTCAACGTGACGGGCTGCTGTAATCTGTGCGAAGGTTTGACCTTCACTGCAACGAAGCGGGCTTTTTCATCGGTGGGGTCAATGAAATGTTCTTGGCTGATTGTGATGATGGCCACAATCTCCAGCCCGATATTGCTGTGATAGAAAAAGGCTTCATCGCCGACCTTCATCGTCCGCAAGTTATTCGCGGCGCTGTAGTTACGCACGCCGTCCCATGTGCCCTCGCCCTCAGCCACCAGATCGTCATAGCTATAAACGTCCGGTTCCGACTTCATTAGCCAAAATTGTTTTGCCACCTGTCACTCCTTTTCGCTAGCAAGCCTTTAAGGCAGGCTATATTGCGCTGTCCATGACAGTTATGCCCATAATCTCACTGAACAGCGGCGATGCCGATGCTCTTGGTCAGCAGCTTGGCAATTCATTTCAGACCTATGGCTTTGCGACCGTCATTGATCATGGCCTTGATCCCGCCTTGGTGGCAAAGGCATGGACGCTGACAAAGATACTTTTCGAACAATCTGAATCGCAAAAGCGTGCGGGCTTTGACGCCGCTATCGCTGGCCAGCGTGGGTATACGCCCTTCAAAACCGAAATTGCCAAGGGCGCGGACTTTCATGACCTGAAGGAATTTTGGCATGTCGGTCGTGACGTGGCGCCCGATAGCCCGCTTGCGGGATCGATGCTGGCTAACATCTGGCCGGATGTTCCGGAGTTTAAAGAGACGTTCCAGTTGCTCTTTACAGAGATGGACAAGGTTGGCGCACGGATATTGTCTTCCATCGCCCGTTATCTGGATTTGCCCGCGCACTGGTTCGATCCGGCGATTGCGGACGGGAACTCTATTTTGCGCCTTTTGCATTATCCCCCCATCGCAGGGAATGCCGATGGCTGCATCCGGGCAGGCGCACATGAGGACATTAACCTCATCACCTTGCTGCTGGGGGCAGAGGAGGCAGGCCTGCAGATATTGCGTCCCGATGGTAGCTGGATGGACGTCTCTCCGCCACAGGGCGGCCTGGCGGTCAATGTAGGCGACATGTTGCAGCGGTTAACCAACCATAGGCTGCCATCGACCACGCACCGCGTGGTGAACCCGACAGGCGAACGGTCGCAGTTTAGTCGTTACTCCATGCCCTATTTTCTGCATTTGCGGTCCGACTTTCCAATTGCGACTTTGCCGCAATGTGTGAACGTGGACCATCCCAATCTGTACCCCGAGCCAATTCTCGCGGACGATTATCTGCGCGAACGGTTGATCGAGATTGGTTTGTTAAAGGCATGATATTCGAACCAAGCGCGGTTCATTGGCATCACAGATTTGGGACAGCCGGGAGAATCGCACCCCAAATGTCGTGAGAAGTCAGAATCAGAGCCCCGAAACAGTCAAAAACGGCCAATTCTTCCCGAATATGGAACTTCCGCCCGTGAGAGTCGTTGTCTCATACCGTTAAAACCATGGGGGGCCAATTGACTGAAAACCCCAGAAAACCGTCGATTTACGACAGAAGTGCATTTTTTTTGTAATAAAATTGCAAATGGCGGTTGACCGAATCCTGAAGTCACTTTAGAGGGCCTCTCACCGGACGGGAAGCAAGCGTTTCTGCGGTTCGGTCGCTAACAATCAGGTCACCTACTCCTCTGGTAGTAATATCAGGGATTGCTAGGTGTCCGCTTTTTTGTCGGTGGTAATCGGGTCAAACCGGTTCGGCTCTTTGACATTGTGATATTTAGATGAAGGGACATGTGGGCGACGGCGCCAGGTCCGGGGGTTTTTAGGCCCCGGGTGCTTGGTTAAAAAATTACGTCGTTCAGCACATATGTCCTATACACCATGTATAGTAATTTGTGCAGGAACAACGCCTGAAAGTTCGAGCCTTGCTGGTTTGCGGATTTATCCGTGCCAGTCTGGTTTTTGAATCAAACTTGAGAGTTTGATCCTGGCTCAGAACGAACGCTGGCGGCATGCTTAACACATGCAAGTCGAACGAGACCTTCGGGTCTAGTGGCGCACGGGTGCGTAACGCGTGGGAATCTGCCCTTAGGTACGGAATAACTCAGAGAAATTTGTGCTAATACCGTATGATGTCGAAAGACCAAAGATTTATCGCCTAAGGATGAGCCCGCGTAAGATTAGCTTGTTGGTGAGGTAAAAGCTCACCAAGGCGACGATCTTTAGCTGGTCTGAGAGGATGATCAGCCACACTGGGACTGAGACACGGCCCAGACTCCTACGGGAGGCAGCAGTGGGGAATATTGGACAATGGGCGAAAGCCTGATCCAGCAATGCCGCGTGAGTGATGAAGGCCTTAGGGTTGTAAAGCT
>NZ_CAMAYF010000006.1 GCF_945862485.1 Sphingorhabdus sp. EL138 | reverse complement strand
AAAAATGTCTCAAGCGTCCATTTCAGATGCCCCAGATGAATGCCCTTGTCGATGACAAGCCCCTCAATCTGATGGAACATCGGCGTGTGGGTTGCGTCGCTATCGCTGCGATATACACGGCCCGGTGCGATGATGCGGATCGGCGGTTCCTGTGACGTCATTGTACGGATCTGCACGGGCGATGTGTGCGTCCGCAACACCATTTTTTGGCCATCGCGGGCCATTTCGTCGGGGAAGTAAAATGTGTCATGCATCGCGCGGGCGGGATGCGTTTCGGGGATATTGAGTGCGGTGAAATTGTGCCAGTCATCCTCAATTTCTGGCCCCTCGGCCACGGCAAAGCCCATATCGGCAAAAATCTCCGCCAACTCGTCCATGACCTGGCTGACGGGGTGAATGGTCCCGCGTGGGGCGTCTGGCGCAGGCAGCGTCATGTCGATACGCTCGGTGGCGAGACGGCGGTTTAGTTCAGCTGTTTCCAGTTCAGTTTTCTTTGTGGCCAGCGCCGAAGTGATACTTTCACGCAAGCCATTGATGATCGGCCCTTGGGTTTGTCTCTCCTCGGGTGACATGCCACCCATCGTTTTTAGCAAAGCCGAAACGCTTCCCTGTTTGCCAAGCGCAGAAACGCGAACAGCTTCCAGCGTCTCCAGCGTGCCCGCTGAATCAATAGCCGCCATCAACTCGGTTTGGAGGGTTTCAATATCCATAATCTTCGTCATTCCCACGAAGGCGAGAATTTAACTCCCGCACTTTCCTAAAATTCACTGCCTGAACTGAATAAGCAAAAGGGCGCGAACGGCAAGTGCCGCCCACGCCCTTTTGCGCAATATCGAAGTTTTAGAAGCTTATGCTGCTTTCGCGAGCGCCGCCTTCGACTGCGCAATGATCGTGCTAAACATCGCGCTTTCGTTCATAGCGAGGTCCGCAAGAACCTTACGGTCCAATTCGACGTTGGCAAGCTTCAGGCCGTGCATGAACACGCCATAGGTCATGCCTTCGGCGCGGACTGCGGCGTTGATGCGCTGGATCCACAATGCGCGGAAGTTCCGCTTGTTTACCTTACGGTCGCGATATGCATATTGGCCGGCCTTTTCGACGGCCTGGCGTGCAACGCGGATCGTATTTTTGCGACGGCCATAATAGCCCTTCGCCTGCTCTAAAATTCTTTTATGTTTGGCTTTGGTGGTCACACCACGTTTGACGCGTGCCATAATCTATATCCTTTTCTTAAAAACGTACGCGGGTCTTAGAGACCGTAGGGCGCCCATTTCTTGATTGTCTTGGCATCGGGATCTGAGATCACGCTGGTGCCACGGTTTTGGCGGATATACTTCGCATTATGGCTGCTCAAACGGTGCCGTTTTCCAACGACGCCATGTTTGATCTTGCCTGTTGCGGTGATTTTGAAGCGTTTCTTCACACCGCTCTTGGTCTTGAGCTTGGGCATTTTGGTCTCCTTTGTTGAGTCCGTATCAAGCCGACATGGCAGCCCTATTGGCCAGCCTGCTTATTCGGAAGGCGCGCGACTAGCGGGATTCGCAGACGAATGCAAGTCTATTGCCCGTTTGAAGGTTCTGGAAAATGTGTCCGTTAGTGATGGCAGGCGAGCGCCTCAAGCACATCGTCAAGGCGCGCCGGATCACCTACCGCAATTACATGGCCATCCGAAGCCCCGTGAAGTGGTTCGCCTGACCAGTCGCTCATCATGCCGCCTGCGCCGGTTATCACCGGAATCAAAGCCGCAAAATCATGCAGTTTTAAGCCAGCTTCCACAACGATGTCGATATGGCCGCTAGCGAGCAATGCGTAGTTATAACAATCGCCGCCAAACAGCATTTTCTTATGCGCTGTTTGCGCGGCCAGTGCCATGAAATGGTCGCCATCATGCTGGCTGAAATATTGCGGTCCAGATGTTGCCAAGGTTGCGTCTGCAAGCGCTCTGCACGCGCGGGTTTGCACTGGCGTGCCATTCAGCGTTGTCGGATAGCCCGCTGCGCCAACCCAGCGTTCGCCGTTGATGCACTGGTCAATCACGCCAAGCACTGGCCAATTGTCCTCCAACAACGCGATGAGCGTCCCGAATATGGGTCGCCCGGCCATGAAGCTGACTGTGCCGTCAATAGGGTCGATAATCCAGCTGCGACCTGATGTGCCCGTCTTCTCGCCAAATTCTTCACCCACGATGCCGTCACGCGGGCATTCTGCGTCCAATATCCGGCGTATGGCGCTTTCGGCTGCGCGGTCCGCTTCCGTCACGGGCGAGGCATCTGCCTTTGTTTCCTGCGTGTAGGACGCCCGGAAAAATGGCCGGATTGCTTGCCTGGCCGCGTCCGCTAAGCGATTGGCCAAGAGGATGTCTGCAGGCGTCATCAATCGAACAGAGAGCTAACCGAGCTTTCGTCCGCAATCCGCTTGATAGCCTCACCTAATAAAGGCGCGATCGGAAGCTGGCGGATTTTGGCGCTGGCATTTGCCGCATCTGATGCAAAAATCGAATCGGTGATAACTAGCTTGCGCAGCGAAGATGCGTTCACGCGGTTGACGGCTTCGCCAGACAATACGCCATGCGTAATATAGGCAACGACGTCGGACGCGCCGGCCGCTTTCAAGGCGTCGGCGGCATTGCACAATGTGCCGGCGCTATCGGCAATGTCGTCGATTAGGATGCAGAAGCGGTCTTTTACGTCGCCGATGATGTTCATCACTTCGGACACACCTGCTTTTTCGCGTCGCTTGTCGACAATGGCGAGTGGCGCGTCATCAAGGCGTTTGGCGAGCGCGCGGGCGCGGACAACACCGCCAACATCGGGGGATACGACAGTGATATTCTTGTCGCCATGCCGTTCCAATATGTCCGCGCTCATGACGGGCGCGCCGTAGAGATTGTCTGTGGGAATATCAAAAAAGCCCTGAATTTGCCCAGCGTGCAAATCAACGGTCAACACCCGGTCGGCCCCAGCTTCGGTAATGAGATTGGCCACGAGCTTGGCCGAAATGGGCGTGCGTGGGCCGGGTTTCCGGTCCTGACGCGCATAGCCGAAATAGGGCAATACGGCGGTGATGCGTTTGGCCGACGCCCGGCGCAACGCGTCGATCATGATCAGCAGTTCCATCAAATTGTCATTTGCGGGATGGCTGGTGGATTGAATCACAAACATATCTTCACCGCGGACATTTTCGTGGATTTCTACGAAAATTTCATTGTCGGCGAAGCGGCGGACGCTGGCGTTGGTCAGCGGCAATTTCATATAATCGGCAATTCCCTGCGCCAGCGGCAGGTTGCTGTTGCCTGTCATCAATTTCATATGTGCGTCCCCGAGAATATTTGTGCTGCTCTAGCGAGGCGAGGCTGGCCTGACAATCGGCTTGCTCCGCTAGTTTGTGGACAATAAGGGTGGAGATATGACAAACCAGTTAAAAATTGCGATAGGGCAGCTTAATCAGCGCGTCGGTGACCTTGCCAGAAACGCGGCCGCAATGATGGAATGGCGCGCGAGGGCCGGGGACGCCGACCTAATCGTTTTTCCGGAGCAGCAACTGATTGGCTATCCAGCAGAGGATCTGGTGCTGAAGCCTGCATTTGCGGCGCGTGCTGCCGAAGAATTGGCGCAGCTCGCGACTGCGACCGCTGACGGCGGACCAGCGATGCTTGTTGGCTCGATTTTTGTGGATGATGGGGCGTTGTATAATGGCATTGCCTTGCTGGATGGCGGGCAGATTGCCGCCGTTCGCTACAAGCATGAACTGCCTAATTACGGCACTTTTGATGAAAAGCGTATTTTTTCTGCGGGTCCGTTGCCAGAGCCAATCGAATTTCGCGGGGTGCGCCTGGGTGTGCCCATTTGCGAAGATGGCTGGCTGGCCCCCGTCAGTCTGCATTTAAAACAACGCGGTGCGGAGCTGCTGATTTCGACCAATGGCAGTCCTTATGAAATCGACAAGGATGACCGGCGGCTGGAAGAAGTTTTTGCGGCGCGGGTTCGCGAAACCGGATTGCCATTAATGTTCCTGAACCGCGTCGGCGGACAGGATGAGCTGGTCTTTGACGGCTGCTCCTTTGTGCTGAACGCCGATGGCGCAATTGCCCACCGCCTGCCTGACTGGGAGGAACATCTGCGCGTGACGCATTGGCACCGCGGCGAAAGTGGCTGGGAATGTGCAGATGGCCCCAAGGCGCTGTGGGAGGAGCATCCCGCCGATATATATAGCGCGATGGTTGTCGGTCTGCGTGATTATGTCGACACCAATCGCTTTCCGGGCGTGGTTTTAGGCATGTCGGGTGGCATCGACAGCGCATTATGTGCCGCTATCGCAGCAGACGCGCTGGGACCTGATCGCGTCTGGTGCGTCATGTTACCTAGTCGCTACACCAGCCAATCCAGCCTCGATGACGCGGCCGAATGCGCCGCGATGATTGGATGTAAAATTGACACTATCCCCATTTCGCCAGCAGTTGAGGCGTTTGATGGCATGCTATCAGACAGTTTCGCTGATCGTGATGCGGACATCACTGAGGAAAATATTCAGTCGCGTATCCGTGGGCTTACGCTGATGGCGTTGTCCAACAAATTTGGGCACATGTTGATGACGACCGGTAACAAGAGCGAGATGAGCGTTGGTTATGCGACGATCTATGGAGATATGGCGGGCGGCTATAATCCATTGAAGGACGCGTATAAAATGACTGTCTTTGCCATCTCAGAATGGCGAAACCGTCATAAACCAAGATTTGCCCTTGGCCGTGACGGGCCAGTGATTCCGGACAACATCATCACCAAGCCGCCAAGCGCGGAATTGCGCCCAGACCAGAAAGACAGCGATTCTCTGCCCGATTATCCCATTCTCGACAAGATGCTGTATGCACTGGTGGAGGAGGAGCGGTCCGTGGATGAGGTTGTCGCGCTTGGCTTCGACAGGGACGCGGTCACGCGGATCGAACGTTTGCTATATCTCGCCGAGTATAAACGACGGCAGGCACCGCCGGGCGTAAAGCTTGGGACACGTAATTTTGGCCGCGACCGGCGTTACCCGATCACCAATGCCTTCCGCAGTGGCGGATAATCTGCGCGTCTTGTAAGTGGGCACTGGAAATCGTGCGGCGCGCGCCTTATTGGAGAGCCATGGCGTTTTTCAAAGATGTATCGTTCCGCAACGCAGGCAATGACCTGATAGGGTTTTTGCGTACGTCAGGCAGTCACAGCCCTTGGTTGTTTTTGGCGGCCTGCGTGCCGACCGCGATCATTATGTACACATTTTATCTCGATTCCATCACAAAGGCTACCCCACCGCCGCGCGAGATCATTTATATTGAAAGCTGGCCAGCCACGCGCTCACTTGAAGAAAGCAAGGCCGCAATTGCCGAGCGCCAGAAGCTGAAAGACGAAATGCGCGCCCGTGAAAAGGAAGCGTATAAGGCCTTTGGGCGGGCCGTCGGGATGGACGTCGACAAGATAGAACGCGAAGCACAAAGTGCGCAGGAGGCAACGAAAGCCCTTGCGGATCCGGCTTCTGCAGGAGCAGGGCAATAGCTATCGCCAGCGACTTTCGGTTCATGGCAGCGGCTTTGTCGCTTGCGGAACGCGGTGTTGGGCGAACTGGCCAAAATCCATCCGTTGGGTGCATCATTGTGAAAGACGACCGGGTGATAGGCCGCGGTTGGACACAGCCCGGTGGCCGCCCACATGCAGAGGCCATGGCGCTTGCACAAGCTGGAGAGGCTGCGCGGGGCAGTATAATCTACGTGACGCTTGAACCCTGCGCCCATATGTCACAACGCGGCCCTGCCTGTGCCGAATTATTGGTCAAGGCAGGGCCTGCGAGAGTTGTTATTGCATTGCAAGACCCCGATCCGCGTACTGCCGGTGCAGGCATAATGTTACTTAAGGCCGCGGGCATCGCGGTCACGACTGACGTTATGGCATCAGAAGCCCGCCAGAGCTTGGCTGGTTTCATAAGCCGTATGAATCGCGGTCGCCCGTTTGTCTCCTTGAAAATCGCCAGCTCACTAGATAGCCAAGTTGCGATGGCGGATGGCAGCAGCCGTTGGATCACTGGCGATATTGCGCGCGCGCATAGCCATGTCGAACGGGCGCGCAGCGACGCGATTTTGGTGGGAGCAGGGACAGTCCGCATAGATACGCCGCAGCTCAACGTTCGGATCGCAGGGCTGGGTGCATACCAACCCCGCAGGATCATGCTTGGCAGCGCTGACGCGCCGCCGGGTTGGGAGGTTCTTCGTACGCCGCAGGATATTGCAAAATTGGACTGCAACACTTTGTTGGTTGAAGGCGGCGCTGCGACAGCGACAGCTTTCTTGCGTGACGGCCTCGTCGACCGGCTTATGCTGTATCGGGCGCCAATATTGCTTGGCGCTGGCAAAGCATGTTTGAACGACATCGGGCTTACCCAACTGGAGGATGCCCACGGACGCTGGCATCTTTCGGAGGCGCGCAGCCTTGGCAAGGACCGTCTCGAAGTCTACGAAAAAGCGCATTAGGAAAAGGGTCAGCATATATGTTTACAGGTATCATCACGGACGTCGGCAGCATTCGGACATCCGAAAAGCGCGGTGACCTGCGCCTCGTTATATCCTGCGCCTATGATATGGATAATGTTGCCATTGGGGCTTCGATCGCCTGTTCGGGGGTATGCCTGACTGTCGTTGATAAAGGCGATGGATGGTTTGCAATTGACGCATCGGCAGAAACCGTTTCGTGCACCGCCGCCGGCATGTGGGAGCAAGGTGCCCGACTGAACCTCGAACGGGCCTTAAAGGTAGGCGATGAACTGGGCGGGCATATTGTTACTGGCCATGTCGACGGAGTTGGACAAATCGTCGCCAGCGAAACTATTGGCGACAGTTGGAAGGTCACGGTTGCGGCGCCATCCAGTCTTGCGGCATATATCGCGGCAAAGGGCTCAATTACCGTCGATGGCGTATCGCTCACCGTGAATGACATTGCAGATCAAGCCGATGGGACAGCGCATTTCATGCTGAATATCATTCCGCACACGGCGCAGATGACGACATTAGACACGCTCGATGTCGGGCGGCAGGTCAATTTGGAAATCGACGTGCTCGCCCGCTATCTCAAACGGATGGAAGATATCCGCGCGCGTTAGAAGGGCAGCCAGCGCTGCTTTTTGGAAAAGCGCATATAACCGACATTTGCGCCAAGCCGAAGTCCTGCACCGACCCGGATCGGGATTAGAACTACATTGCCGCGACGCAGGTAGCTGGCGTTGAAACCGCCACCCAAATAGGCAACGCCTTCTGCCGCTGGGAAGCGTTCATAGATGTCTTCGGTATCGTACAGGTTATAGACCAAAATAAAGGTGTTCCCTGCACTTGCCCCTGCGTCAGGACCAATGGAGGGGCCAGTCCAATAAACTGGCTTTTCGCCTTCCACACGGTGGTTTAACGTGCCGGACCCATAACGAACACCGACCAAAAAGGCACCGCCGCCTTCACGTCCCACAATATATCCATTGGGGCGGCCCTGTTTTTTGAGGATGTCCTCGATCAGCAAACCAAGAGCTTGCGCGCCTTTTCCAAATACGCCTTCCGCGGCGCCAATAAGGTCGTCTTCTTGATATGTATCGCCCGTCGGCACCGCCACTTGGGCTGGTGCAACGCTGGGTTCGGCAACCGAGCCATCTGCAGCTGTTGCCTCGGTTGGCACACCATCTTGCATGGCTGTTTCGTCTTGTGCCATTGGCGCCGCTTCAAGGCTGGTATCTGGGCCAGCGGGCGGGGTACCAAGGTCAGCATCAATCGCGTCATTTGGATCAACATTACTGATCTGTGCATGTGCGGGCGAAGCGAAAAGCGCGCCTGCGGCCAGCAGCATCAAAAGATAATGCGTTGGTTTCTTTAATCCCATTTTTGCCAAAAACATGCGGACCCACCTCAAAAGTTATTCTTGCTGCGCTATGGACTATCTGGATGAGCGCATGATGAACAGGCGATAATGCCAATCCAATGCGCGTCAAATTGAACCGGCACCCCCAATTTTCTTCTTATCCGTCGTCTGTGTCAATAACCATTGCAGCCAAATGCTTGGGCCGCTATAGGCCGCCGATGCCAAGCGCGCAGGAGACGTGGGTGAGTGGCTGAAACCAACGGTTTGCTAAACCGTCGTACTGGTAAATCCGGTACCGAGGGTTCGAATCCCTCCGTCTCCGCCAATAGATGCCGGTAAACGGCGGTTGCGGAGCCGCCGTCGGGCCAAGGCCAAGATGCAGCGGATTTTCGAGCAGATTAGGCATCAATCATTTGTCATTTCCGGCCAAAATTCACACTAAGGTTCCACCTTACTCGTGCTTAAGCCGCCGCAGGCCCCATGACGAACGCGTTCAGCTTGTTGCCGTCGGGATCGCGGAAATAACCGGCATAGAATCCTTCACCGCGCGGTCCCGGAGGACCCACGCAGACACCGCCATTGGCGAGCGCGATATCGTAAAGCCGCTGCACCTGATCCTTGTCCTTGGCCTCGAACGCAACCATTACGCCATTACCGACGCTCGCCGCATTGCCGTCGAAGGGCTTGATAACCGCGATGCCCGCCGGGCCGTCGGGCTTGCCCCAGGCTACAAACCCGTCAAACTCCATCATCCGCGGCGTGTCCATTTCCGCGGCAATCGCGTCATAGAATTGCGCAGCGCGCGGCAAATCATTGGTGCCGACTGTTACATATCCAATCATCGTATCACTCCTCCAAATGAAATTAGAGCATTACGGAAAAATACTTTAAAATCAATCTCTAGAGAGCGCAATTTTATCCTGCGTTTTGGTGTCAAAGTCGCTTGCGTCATGCCGTTCATGCAACTGGCTGGCGGGGTCGCCCATGACGCGGTTAACCATCCGCCCACGCTTAACGGCAGGCCGCTCGGCAATCTGATCGGTCCAGCGAATGACGTTTTTATATTCATGCACCGATAGAAACGCACCCGCGTCGTAAATTAGTCCTTTCACCAGCGCACCATACCACGGCCAAATTGCCATATCGGCGATGGTATATGCATCGCCTGCCATATATTCCCGCTCTGCCAAATTGCGATCGAGGACGTCCAATTGGCGTTTCACTTCCATAGCAAAACGGTCAATGGCATATTCGAACTTGAACGGTGCATACGCATAGAAATGGCCAAAGCCGCCGCCTAAATAAGGCGCGCTGCCCATTTGCCACATCAGCCAGTTGATCGTCTCAGTCCGCGTATGATGTTCTGTAGGCAAAAACGCGCCGAACTTTTCCGCGAGATACAGCAAGATTGACCCAGACTCGAACACGCGGGTCGGTGTGGGTGTTGAGTGATCGAACAAAGCAGGGATTTTGGAATTGGGATTGGCTTCGACAAAGCTGCTCGAAAACTGATTGCCCTCACGGATGTTGACCAGCCACGCATCATATTCTGCCCCTTGATGGCCAAGCGCCAACAGCTCCTCAAGCATAACGGTGACCTTCACGCCATTTGGCGTAGCCAGCGAATAGAGCTGCATCGGGTGCTTGCCGACCGGGCGCGCCTTGTCATGGGTCGCACCCGCGACAGGCCGATTGATATTGGCGAACTGGCCGCCATTTTCAGTGTTCCATTCCCAAACGTCCGCGGGGATGTATTCGGAAAATGTCTGGGTCATGGCGCGTTCCTATAATTTAAGATGTTACTTTACTATGTCGATAGGCGATAATTTCTGCGTTAATTCGCAAACCAAATTCGCCCGTGCACTTGGATCACGGGGGTGATTGCTTATGCCAAAGGGGCACACGCCTCCGTCGTCCACGTTAGCGCATCACCGTCCAATTGCGGGCCGACCACCTCAAGCACCTTGGCGTGGTAATCATTCCACCAGCGCAGCTCGTCGGTATTGAGCAAACGCACGTCCACCAAATTCTTGTCGATGGGCGCGAAGGTCAAAGTTTCAAACCCGAAATAGCGGCCTTCTGCCCCTGCAATCTCAAGTTCCTCGACCAGCACGAGATTTTCGATGCGGATGCCATAATCGCCTGATTTATAATAGCCTGGCTCGTTCGACAGGATCATGCCCGCCTGCAGCGGCTCGTCGCTGCCTGCTTGTCCGCCAGCGAATTTGGCGATGCGTTGCGGGCCTTCGTGGACCGCAAGGAAGCTGCCGACGCCATGGCCTGTGCCATGGGCGTAATCCAAACCAGCCTGCCACAAGGAAGCGCGGGCCATGCTGTCCAATTGCGCGCCTCTGGTGCCTTCTGGGAAGACGGCGCAGGCGAGCGCGATGTGGCCCTTTAGCACGCGGGTGAAGCGGTCCTTCATTTCTGCCGTGGGTTTGCCCGGGCCGACCCATATGGTGCGGGTGACGTCGGTGGTGCCGTCTAGATACTGCCCGCCGCTATCGACAAGATAGATGCTATTGGGTTCAATCGCACGGTTGGTGCTTTCGTCGACCTTATAATGGCAATGTGCGCCATTGGGACCAGTGGCGGAGATGGTGTCGAACGACAGATCCTTGAGCAGGCCTGTATCTTCGCGGAACGCCTTCAACCGGGCGGCGGCGGATAACTCGTTCAATTCGCCCTTATATGCGGTTTCGCGCATCCAATGCAGGAATCGGCTTAAGGCCGCACCATCACGGGCTTGCGCGGCGCGGTGGCCGGATTGTTCAATGGGGTTTTTGACTGCCTTGGGTAGGATGGTTGGGTCGCGCGCCTCGATGATGTGCGCCCCACCAGCTTGCAGCGCGCCAAAGATGGCGGCGACCGCCAGGTCGGGGTCAACGGCAATGCGCTTGCCGGTCATCGACCGCAGTTCTGGCACAAATTCCGCCGGATCGCGCAAGCGCACCGCATTGCCGAGATGGGCGCGGACGGCGTCATCCACCTTTTCGGGGGCGACAAACAGGTCCGCCGTGCCATCGGCATAAGCAAGCACAAAGCTAAGCGCGACGGGGGTGTTCGACACGTCGGAGCCGCGGATGTTCAGCAACCACGCCACCGAATCGAGCGCGGAAATGACGGTGCCATCGAGCTTGTGCGCCGTCAACCACTCGGCCACAGCAGCGCGTTTTTCGGCGCTGCTCTGTCCTGCATATTGGGTGTCGTGTACGATTAGCTTGGCCACGCTTTTCTGCGGTTGTTCAGCCCACACCCTGTCGATTGGATTGCTTTTGACCGCAACCAGCTCAGCGCCCTTGGCGGCGAGTGCCTTGGTTGCACTTTCGACCCAGCCTTTGGTTTGGACCCATGCATCATAGCCGATGCGTGCGCCACCGGGTGCATGGTCCTGCAACCAGTCAGAGATGCTGGTTTGTGGGACGCTGATATATTGCCAATGCTTGCCGTCCACCTGTTCACGCACTTGCAGCGTGTAACGGCCATCAGTGAAGATCGCAGCTTCTTCGGAAAGCACTACCGCTGAACCCGCCGACCCGCCAAAACCCGTCAGCCAGCCCAGCCGTTGGGCATAATCGCCGACATATTCCGACATATGTTCGTCGCAGATCGGCACGACGAAGCCGTCCAGTTGTTCTATCTTCAATTGTGCGCGCAGGGCAGCGAGGCGGGCTTCATAGGTGGACATTTCGGACTTCCGTTCATATGGTTATGTCATTCATATACGCGAGGAAGTCGTCTCATGAAAGCACTGCTCCCACTCATTTTTGTAACAAGCGCATTATCTTCGCCCGCAATCGCCCAGAAAGAACCCATGACCGAAAAAGCCACAGCGCAAATCAAGCCTCCTGTCGCCGTTAAGCGTCCGCATCAGGCGACCTATCACAATGTGACGATTACTGATGATTATCACTGGCTGCGTGATTCAAGCTATCCGACGATTGATGACACGGAAATATTGAACCATCTGGGCGCCGAAAATGCGTATTTCGAAGCGCAAATGGCACCGCAAGCCAAGCTGACCGAAGCGATTTTTCAAGAAATGAAGGGCCGCGTCAAAGAGGATGACAGCAGCGTCCCGCAAAAGGACGGCGATTATATTTATTGGTCGAAATTCGAAGAGGGCGCGCAATATCGCAAGCATTATCGCAAGCCCGTTGCGGGCGGCGCGAACCAGCTTATCCTCGACGAAAATGAATTGGCCAAGGGCAAGGCCTATTTCCGGCTTGGAGCCGCCGAAATCAGCCCTGACGGCAAGATTTTGGCCTATGCGTATGATGATAATGGGTCGGAACGTTTTGACCTGCATTTCCACAATTTGGAAACCGGCGAAAAATTGGCTGACATCATCCCCGGCACGCTATCCAGCATAGTCTGGTCATCGGATAATAAGGGCGTGGTCTATGGCCTGGCCAACGATAATTGGCGCACCGACAATGCGTGGTTTCATCAACTGGGCGATGAACTGAGCAAGGCGAAGCTGCTTTATAAGGAGGAGGATATCGGCTTTGGCGTTGGTGTTGGCCTGACCGCGCAAGAGGATTGGATTGTCATTGGTACAGGCGACAATGTCACCAGCGAAGTACGCTTGGTGCCCGCCAATAATCCAACCGCGACGCCCATCATGGTGTCCCCGCGCAAAACCGGACGGCAATATAGCGTCGATGTCCGCGACGGGACTTTATTCATTCTGACCAATGATGAGCATGTGAATTTCCGTGTGGCCACCGCCAGCATGAAGGCACCCGGCGACTGGAAGACATTGATTGCCGGTTCCGACCGCCATTATTTGACGGGCCTGTCGTTGTTCAAGAATTTCTATGTGACCGAAGGCCGTATTGATGGCCTCGATCAGGTCGAAATCCGCGATTATGCCGATGCCAAAAAGGTTGAGCGGATCAAATTTCCCGAGGCAAGCTATGATGCCGGCCTTAGCAATAACCCTGAATATGATGTGACGAAGCTGCGGCTTGGCTATGAATCGATGGTCACACCGGGCACTGTGTTTGATTACACCCTCGCCGATGGCCGACTGGAAACATTGAAGGTGCAGGAAATCCCCAGCGGATATGACCCAAGCCAATATGCGACCGAACGTGTGATGATAACCGCGCGGGATGGCACCAAGGTTCCGGTGTCGATCCTCACGAAAAAGGGCTTCAAGAAAGACGGCAGCCAGCCGCTGCATCTTTATGCTTATGGCGCTTATGGCTATGCGATGCCGCCAGGTTTCAGCGCCAACCGCTTGTCGATGGTCGACCGCGGCTTTGCCTATGCGATTGCGCATATTCGGGGCGGGGACGATCTTGGCTATCAATGGTATCTGGATGGCAAGCTGACGAAGCGCACCAATACCTTCAACGACTTTGTCGATGCGGCGAAGGGCCTGATCGATTTGGGCTTCACCAGCAAGGGCAAGGTGACCGCAAGCGGCGGATCGGCTGGCGGCGAATTGATGGGCGCGGTGGTCAATCAGGCACCGGAATTGTTCGGCGCGGTGGTTAGCCATGTTGCGTTCGTCGATGTGCTCAACACGATGCTGGACAAGGACCTGCCCTTGACGCCGGGCGAATGGCCCGAATGGGGCAATCCGATCACCGACAAGGCCGCGTTCGACTATATCCGCAGCTACTCGCCTTATGACAATGTCGAAGCAAAGGCTTATCCGCCGATGCTATGGACCGCCGGATTGAATGACCCGCGTGTGACCTATTGGGAACCTGCCAAGATGGTCGCAAAGCTGCGCGCGATGAAGACAGACGACAATGTGCTCTTGCTCAAAACCAACATGGGCGCTGGCCATGGCGGTAAGTCTGGACGCTTCGAACGGTTGCGCGAAAATGCCGAAGAGGCGGCGTTTATTGTGTGGCAAATGGGGATGGCCAAGTCAGGTAAATGACACCGTTCACCCGCACCTTCACTGCGCAGCCGGACGACATTGACGAGCTTGGCCATGTCAACAATGCCGTCTGGGTGCGGTGGATTCAGGATATGGCGACCTCGCATTGGCAGGCGGTTGCTGCGTCGGAGCATATTGCGGCTTATTATTGGGTCGTGACGCGTCACGAGATTGATTATCGTGGCAATATCGCGGCGGGCGAAAGCGTTACGGCGCGCACATGGATTGAGAGCGAACCCAAGGGCGCACAGTTTGATCGGCGCGTCGATTTTGTAGATGCCAAGGGCAAAGTCATCGTCCGCGCGAACACCAGTTGGGCGATGATTGATAAGGCAACGGGGCGGCTTGTCCGCGTCCGGCCAGAGGTGTCTGCGCCGTTTATGGGGTGAGGGTTGTCGGCTTCACCCTAAAAATCAATCGCAACGCCCTTTAATTCCCAATCCCCATAGCGGACGGGGTCTGGTCGTTCGGCGTCTGGCTCAGGTGCGCGCACGACTTCTTCGGGCTGCGGGACTGGTGGGCTTTTGGAAAGATATTCCGGCGCTTTGACATGTGGCGGACGCGTGCCCATAATTTGAATTTCCTTGAGCGAAATGGCTTGGACGGAATATCGGCGTTCACGGATGCATTTGCAAGATGTGGTATCGCTAGTCGGCCCGCGCAGAACCGCTCTTCACTTGTGTGCCACACACGCCTAGTGCGCTTGTCTATGACTGACGAAATTTCTGGCCTTCCTACCCGCCGTGCCGCCTTGCGGTTGCTTGATACTGTGATGCGTATGGGCACGCCAATGGACCAAGCGACAGCCAATGCGACCAAGGGCCTTTCACCACCGGATCGCGCCTTGGCGATTGCGATTGCGCAGGAAACTTTGCGCTGGTCCGTGGATCTGGATACGCTCATCGACAGCAAGACCAAACAAGTTCTGCCCGATGATTCTAAGGCGCGGATGGTGCTGCGTCTCGCACTGGCGCAGATTTTGCGCTTGGGCACGCCTGCCCATGCGGCCATCGCAACGGCGCTGCCCTTGGTCGATGGTGGTCCAAGGCGGCTGGTGCATGGCGTGCTGGGATCGTTGCTGCGCGCCGAAGTGACCTTGCCGGAATTGCCGTCTTTGCCAGAGGCGGTGATGATGCGCTGGCACCCGGCATGGGGTGATGATATGATTGCGGGCGCGCAAAAGGCGTTGTCCGAACCGCCGCCATTGGACCTGGCCTTGCGCGACCCTTCCGCAACCGATGCATGGGCGGAGCGCCTCAGCGGCATCAGTCTGATGCCCGGCCATGTGCGTTTACCGCGGGGTACGGCGGTCGAAGAACTGGACGGCTATGATGAAGGTGCGTGGTGGGTACAGGATTTGGCCGCTAGCCTGCCTGCACGGCTTTTGGGCGATGGCACGGGTAAGCGTGCACTTGATTTATGCGCTGCGCCCGGTGGTAAGACGATGCAACTGTCGGCGGCTGGTTTTGCGGTCACGGCGCTCGACAACAGCGCGCGGCGCATGGACCGGCTGATGTCCAATTTGGAACGCACGCAGCTGAATGCGGAGCGGGTCAACGCCGATGTCATGGATTGGAAACCATCGCAGCCGTTCGATGCGATTTTGCTCGATGCGCCTTGCAGCGCAACAGGCACAATGCGGCGGCACCCCGATGTGTTGCAGCGCATCGACCTGAAGGCGATCAATAATCTGGCCGCGATTCAAAGTGCGATGCTGGACCGCGCGGCGGAATGGGTGAAACCCGGGGGCACTTTGGTGTTCGCCACTTGCTCGCTGGAGCCGCATGAGGGCGAGGCGCAGGCCGAGGCATTTCTGGCGCGGCATCCCGAATATATAACAAAGCCTGCGACTGCTGAAGAGTTATCCGTTGGGGTGACGGCTAACGCGCAAGGACATGTCCGCACAATGCCGCCTATGCTCGCCGCACAAGGCGGTTTGGACGGGTTTTTTGTGGCGCGGTTCGTGCGCGAGGGATAGGTCGGCAATGATCGCGCCCACACTCACAACCGAACGCTTATCGATTGAGCCCATGTCGGTTGCGCATTGGGAGGATTATGCTGCGGCGTGGGCTGACCCGCGCATGACCGCATTTATTGGCGGCGAGCCGCGCAGCCGCAATGTCAGTTGGGGCAAGATGCTTCAAGGCATCGGCATGTGGCCATTGCTGGGATATGGCTATTGGGCATTTGTGGAGCGGGCCAGCGGGCGCTTCGTTGGCAATGGCGGGCTGGCGCAGTTTGAACGCGGCATAGAAGAGCTGGAAGGCTTTCCTGAGGCGGGGTGGGCCTTTACGCCCGATGCGTGGGGCAAAGGCTATGCCACCGAAGCCATGACCGCGATATTATTATGGGCGGACGGCCAAGGACTGGGCGAAATACGCTGCATCATTGATGTCGGAAATACCGCGTCGCATAATGTTGCGGGCAAGCTTGGTTTCGCCAAATTTGCAGAATCGCATGATGTCATCGGTGACCTGTTGATCTATCGGCGTTAACCGCAGCTATTGCGATAAGCTGTGTATAACGCCTGCCGCCGCCTTGCCCGCCCGCAGTGCAGCGTCTAAGCGCGTAGCATGACCAACGCCGTTCGCATTGCGCCGTCAATCTTGTCAGCCGATTTTGCAAGGCTGGGCGAAGAAGTGCGCGCGATTGACGCGGCGGGATGCGACTGGATCCATGTTGACGTTATGGACGGGCATTTTGTCCCCAACATCACTATTGGCCCCGCTGTCGTAAAGGCGCTTCGCCCGCATAGTGCTAAGCCATTTGACGTGCATTTGATGATCGCGCCCGTCGACCAATATGTGCAAGATTTTGCCGACGCTGGCGCGGACATCATCTCCTTCCATCCCGAGGCTGGGCCGCACCCGCACCGCACCGTGCAGTTGATCAAGTCTCTGGGCAAAATGGCGGGTATTGTACTGAACCCGCATACGCCAGCGAAGATGCTCGATTATCTCATCGATGATGTCGACCTCGTCCTGATCATGAGCGTGAATCCTGGTTTTGGCGGGCAGAGTTTTATCTCAAGCCAGTTACGCAAAATCGAAGCTGTGCGGAAAATGATTGAGAAAACCGGACGTGATATCCGGCTTGAAGTCGATGGCGGTATTACGACCGACACGGCACCGCTCGCGATATCGGCTGGTGCGGACACGTTGGTGGCGGGCACGGCCACATTCAAGGGTGGCGAGAGCCATTATGCCGCCAATATCCGGGCGCTGAGGGGTGAATGACCGGTAATTTTGAGGACGGTACGGATCAACGGCAGACGGCCTTAATCGTCAGGCCCAAGGACGCGGGCCAAAATATTCTCGAGCGCCTCTCTCTCGAATTTTACAAGCTGACATGGCGCACGCCGCTGCACAATGGCCGGTTGAAGGGCAAGGTGCCTTTGCGCCTTCTGGCGGTGCCGAAGGATCCTTTGGAGGGCGATTCCGGGCGTGGCCAGGCGCTGCGCATGGGCAAATTCCATTATCAGGGTTTTGAGCAAGCGTTTGATACGCTGGATTATGACCGGCTTGATCTGTCGCCATCGCTGACGGATTATATCCACCGTTTTGACTGGCTGCGTGATCTGGCGGCGGCGACCAATCGCGGCGAAGGCGCACCCGTCGCGGCGCGTATCGCCGATGCCTGGTTGCTGGCCAATGGCATGAAAACGCGTGAACCGGCTTGGCGTGTCGACAATTGTGCTTGGCGACTGTTGAACATGGCTGCCGGGTCGCCGTTTTTGCTGAGCAGTTCGGAGCCGATTTACCGTTCGCGCGTCATTAATCATTTTGCGCGGGTGGCCCGCCATTTGGACCAGTCCGCACCAAGGGCGCAAAGCCACTTTGCCAAGACCGTTGGTTGGGCAGGCGTTGTTGCTGCGTCGTTATTATTGCCTGAAGGCAAAATTCGCCGCGCTGTGGGCGAAGACGGATTGGCCGAATCCTTGCGCGTCACTATTTTCCCCGATGGCGGCGTTGTGTCGCGCTCGCCCATCCAGTTGATGGAGCTCATCGGGCTGTTGAGCCTGTTGAAGCAATGCTATGTGGCGCAACGCGAGATGGTGCCGGATTTCCTGATAGAGGCATTGGGCCGCGCGGTACCTGCCTTATTGGGCCTGACACATTCCGATGGGGGGCTGGGTGCGTGGCAGGGTTCGGCGCATATCACCACCGACCGGATTGATGCTCTTGTCGCGGCGAGCGAAGTCCGCGCCCGTCCGCATCGCCAAGCGCTGGATTGGGGTTATCAGCGTGTGTCGGCTGGAAAATCTGTGCTTTTGCTGGACGCTGGGCCGCCGCCGCTCGCGCGCCAGTCGGCGTCGGGCTGCGCCTCGACCCTCGCGTTCGAATTGTCGCATAATGGGCAGCGGATCATCGTTAATTGCGGCGGCGCGGCGCTTGTTGGCGCGACCATATCGGCGGCGCTTGCCCGTGGTCTCCGGACCACGGCGGCGCATTCAACCCTTTGCCTGAATGACACCAATTCAACCGCCATTCTGCCGGGCGGTCAATTGGGCAAGGGCGTGGCGGAAGTCGGCCTTGAACGTCGCGATATTGATCAGGCGACACGGATTGAGGCAAGCCATGACGGCTATGCGAAAAACTTTGGCTATAATCACACGCGTCTGCTCATCTTGCGGTCCGATGGCATGGAATTGAGCGGCGAAGATACGCTGTTGCCGCAGGAAAAGCCACGGGACGATGTGATGGCGCATGTCCGCTTTCATCTGGGTCCAGATATTGAGATCACACCATCGGACCAACCGCAGGCCGCACTGCTGCGCATGGCCGATGGCAGCAACTGGGCGTTTGTCACGTCAGGCGGTATATTGTCGGTCGATGATAGCTTATGGGTAGACCAAAATGGCCGACCGCACCCGACCCAACAACTTGTGATTGCCGCCGATACGGGTAAAGGCGAGCTCCATATCAACTGGCAACTGCGCCATTTAGGATAAATTCATGCAAGACGTCGTCATAAAACGGGCCCTGTTGTCAGTCTCCGACAAGGCTGGATTGGTTGAGCTCGGCCATGCGCTGGCGGCGCGTCATGTTGAATTGGTGTCGACGGGCGGGACGGCCAAAACGCTCCGCGCCGCTGGCCTGACCGTAAAGGACATCAGCGAGCTGACGGGCTTTCCCGAGATGATGGACGGACGTGTTAAGACATTGCATCCGATGGTGCATGGCGGTCTGCTTGCGGTGCGTGATAATCCCGAACATGTTGCTGCGATGGCCGAGCACCATATTGGCGCCATCGACCTTGTGGTCGTAAATCTTTATCCCTTTGCCGAGACGGCGGCCAAAGGCGCGTCGCGTGATGAAATCATCGAGAATATAGACATTGGCGGACCATCGATGGTGCGTAGCGCCGCCAAAAACCATGCCTTTGTGACGATCCTGACCGATCCCGCCGATTATGACGATCTGATCGCAGAGCTTGAGGAAAGCGACGGTAAAACCAGCTATGACTTCCGCCGCAAATGCGCGGCTAAGGCCTATTCGGCAACCGCGGCTTATGACAGTATGATCAGCCAATGGTTTGCCTTTGCCGACCAGCAACAATTGTTTCCGGATATGCTTGCGGTGAACGGAAATCGCGTGGCCGAATTGCGTTATGGCGAAAACCCGCACCAGCGCGCGGCGCTATATGTCCCCGTCGGGCCGCATATTGCGGGCATTGCACAAGCCGAACAAGTGCAGGGCAAGGAATTGTCCTATAATAATTACAATGACGCTGACGCCGCGCTTGAGCTGGTCGCCGAATTTCGCGACGGCCCACCGACAGTCGTAATCGTTAAGCACGCCAACCCATGCGGCGTGGCAACGGGCGCGACATTGATCGACGCCTATCGCGCGGCGCTGGAATGCGACAGCGTTTCGGCCTTTGGCGGTATCGTTGCCGTCAACCGCCCGCTCGATGCGGCGACAGCCGAAGCGATTACCGAGATATTTACCGAAGTCGTCGCGGCTCCGTCCGCCGATGATGCGGCCAAGGCCGTATTCGCCAAGAAAAAGAATTTGCGGTTGTTGCTCACCGGAGAATTGCCCAATCCGAAACGCGGTGGCCTTTCTATCAAGCCGATTACCGGCGGGCTCCTCGTGCAATCGCGCGACAATGGCCATGTGGCCGATGAAGCATTCACCGTGGTCACTAAGCGCGCGCCAAGCGCACAGGAGCTGGCGGACTGCCGTTTTGCATGGACGATTGCAAAGCATGTGAAGTCCAATGCGATTGTCTATGCCAAGGACGGCGCAACTGCCGGCATTGGTGCGGGCCAAATGAACCGGCGTGACAGTGCGCGGATCGCCGCGATTAAGGCCATAGAGGCCGCCGAAACTTATGGCTGGGCTGCGCCGCGCACAGTGGGTTCCGCCGTCGCTTCTGACGCCTTTTTCCCCTTTGCCGACGGCTTACTTGCTGCTGCAGAAGCGGGCGCCACGGCGGTCATTCAACCGGGCGGATCGATGCGTGATGATGAAGTGATTGCCGCCGCTGATGAAGCTGGCTTGGCCATGGTCTTCACCGGCATGCGGCATTTTAGGCATTGATGTAGATCCCCTCCCGCTGGCGGGAGGGGGCACTAGGTTCAACTAGCGCGCTTCACAGCGTTTTTGTATCCACCCTTTTTGGGGCCGTAATTGCGTGCCGGTGCACCGGGATCGCGGCGGTTTTCGCTGCGTGCGGCAAAGGCACGGTCGGCAGTTGGCCGGCGATCACCCGAACCAGCATTGTCGCTGCGTGGGCGTGCGTCGTTTTTGCCACCTTCTCGGCTGCCGTCGCGTGGACCGATAGCGGGCTGCCATCCGCCTTGCGGAGCGTGCGTGCGGTTGCGGGTTTCCCCGTTCAGGCCAGTGCCGCCATTATTGCCGCCCAATTTCTTGCCAGCATAGTTCGTCCGTCCGCCGCCGGGCTGACCACCGCCGCGACCGCCGCGGGCCTGTTGCGGTTTCTTATCGGCAACAGGGGGTGGTAAGGCTGCAACAGCTGCACGGAAACCTTCAGGCAGGCCAAGCGTCATGGCGCGGACGCCTGTCAGACGCTCGATATCCTTCATATAGCCGCGTTCATCACCCGCAACGAAGCTCATCGCGATGCCTTCACGGCCGGCGCGCGCGGTGCGGCCAATGCGGTGGACATATTGTTCAGGCACGTTGGGCAGTTCAAAGTTGAACACATGGCTGACGCCAGGGACGTCAATGCCGCGCGCCGCAATGTCGGTTGCCACGAGGATTTTGATCTTGCCATCACGGAAGGCTTGCAGCGCAGCGGTACGCTGGCCCTGCGACTTGTTGCCATGAATAGCGGCAGATTGAATGCCGGCACCCGCCAACCCACGCACAACGCGGTCGGCGCCATGCTTGGTACGCGTGAAAACCAACGCACGGTCGATATCTTCGCTTTGCAGCTTGAGTGTCAGCAAAGTCTGCTTTTCGCGCTGCTCGACAAAGGTCACAAATTGCTCAACGCGCTCTGCTGTGGTCGCTGCGGGCGCAACCGAAACACGGACTGGATTGTTGAGGAAACGGTTTCCAAGCTCGGCAATCGCCTTTGGCATGGTTGCCGAAAAGAACAATGTCTGACGCTGCTTTGGTAACAACTGGTCAATACGCTTCAGCGCGTGAATAAAGCCAAGGTCCATCATCTGGTCCGCTTCATCCAACACGAAGATTTCAACGTCCTTCAACGTTACCGCGCGTTGCTCAATCAGGTCGATCAAGCGGCCTGGTGTCGCGACGAGAATATCGACGCCGCCGGCAAGACGCTTTTTCTGGCTGAAAATCGGCATGCCGCCAAAAACGCAATCGACCTTCAGGCCCAAAAATTTGCCATAAGTGCGGAAGCTGTCGGCGATTTGTGCTGCGAGTTCGCGTGTCGGTGACAAGACAAGCATCCGGCAGCTATATTGCTGACGCGCCTTTGGTTTGGTGGCGAAATGGTGCAGGGACGGCAATGCAAATGCCGCGGTCTTGCCGGTTCCGGTCTGCGCAATGCCGCATAGATCGCGGCCTTGAAGCAAGGATGGAATGGCCTGTTGCTGAATGGGGGTTGGCGTATCATAGCCAGCCGCCTCAAGCGCCTTCAGGATAGGTTGGGCAAGGCCCAGGTCTTGGAAAAAAGACATTTTTATACTTTCAAATAGTCGTCGCGGCCCGTCATGCGCGTCCTTTCATCAGGACCGCACAGACGCAACAGCAGGTGTTCGGGAGCAGCTTATGCTGACCCGTTGGAAACAACCCTGCGTGATATGGGAAGCCTCTAAGCTTACGCATCTTGTTCGTTTGGCGGAGCCTGTATCAAGGCCCTCACGCTGCCAAAACTGCGGCGGTATTGTCCGCTCGCCTCATGCGCTTGAGCGGCCTATGGCGAAACCACGGAGAAAACGCAAGTTATTTGTGCGTTCGCGCAATAATCGGTCGCAAGCGCGCGCTAAAGATGCATGAAGTCGCGGTCGAAACTTTTCAAATGCGCGCCACCGTCGACAAAAATGACTTGGCCGGTAACGTCCTGCGCTTGGGCGAGATAGACGACCGCATCTGCGACAGCCGATGGCGAAGGCATCGCGCCCAAGGGCATCATATCGGCCAGCCGTGTTTCTTGCTCTGCGGTATAATCATCGGTTGCAATGACAAGACCGGGGGCGACGCCATTGTAGCGCGCGCGTCCAGCGAAGGATGCGGCCATGGACCGGACGGACGCTGCCAGTGCTTGCTTAGACAAGGTGTAGCTGATCTGGTCACGGTGCGGATTGACCACGCGTTGATCAAGGATGTTAACGATCGCGGGGCGACACTCTGGGCCAGCGGCCTGCACCAAAGCCTGGCTTAGCAATAAGGGCGCAAACAGGTTCAACCGGAAATGCGCCTCCAGCGTTTCTAGCGTCATCGTCTGCCAGCCGTCTTGCCCAAACATGGCGGCACTGTTCACCAGCAGATCCGGTATGCGCCCAAAATGGCTGGCAATCATGTCCAGTAGCTTGGCCGGATCGCCCGCGCTGAGGTCAAAGGTGAAGGCATGCCATTCGCTGCCGTTTGCCTCTAGCGCCGCTGCCAAAACCGGCTCGGGCGGCGTGTCCATATGGCTGACCAACGCCAGCGCATAGCCAGCGCCCGCGAGTTTCGCCGCAATCGCGGCGCCCAGCCTGCGCTTGCCACCGGTGACAATTGCAAGCGGTCTAACGGTCACTTGCGGGCCCGCGACATGGTGATGCCAATCGCCTCATTATCTTCGGCAATCGCCAGCTTGACGATTTTGACGACGATGTTGCTGACACGCGGATCGTCGGCGAACAGAGTGTCCATGATATGATCGGCCACCGCCTCAATCAAAGTGAAGTGCACGCCCTCTGGCAATTTTGTCGCTGCTTCTTTCAGCGTCATATAATTTTTGGAAGCCGATAAGGGCGTATCTGGCGCGTAATGCGGGGCCATATCCAGCGTGGTACTGATGGATATGCGCAGCGGTTGTGGCAGATGCGTTTCCTGGCTGTAAATGCCCGTCAGGACATTGACGACAAGGTCGTGCACTTCAAGAATTAAACTGTCGCTCATGATACTCCTTAACGCGACCAGCGGGCGAAGATGGCGGTGGGCAAAAGCATGCCCCGGCCTTGTTCGCGCACCGCCAGTTCGCCAAATTCCACCTTGCCGCCAAGGTCCGCAAAATGCGATTCCAATAGCCCGCCCAATGCCAATGCGGACATTCGCACGGCGTAGACGGTCAAAAACAGAAATTTCGATTCCGCATCCAACAGCTTGCGGCAATTGGCGATCAGCTCAGGCAAATCCTCTTCCAGCCGCCAAACTTCGCCCTCGGGACCACGGCCATATTTGGGCGGATCCAACAATATGCCATCATAGCGTTTTTCGCGACGCACTTCGCGCGCAACAAATTTGGCGGCGTCATCGACAATCCAACGGATCGGGCGGTCTGCCATGCCCGACATTTCGGCATTGGCCCGCGCTTGCCCAACCGACTTCTTGGACGCATCGACATGCACCATCTGCGCGCCCGCAGCAGACAAAGCGAGCGTGCCAACGCCGGTATAGCCGAACAGGTTCATGGCAACTGGGTCAGTAACGCCCTCCAATTGCCCCCGCATCCAGCGCCACACCGGATCCATATCTGGGAAGAAACCTAAATGGCGAAACGGTGTGCAGGACGCATTAAAATGCACTTCGTCATTCCACGACAGTGGCCATCCATCCATCGGAACTGGCTTGTTGTTATACCAACGGCCGCCGCCATCATCGTCTGATCCCGGCACAAATTCGGCGTCAGCGGGCCATTCGGTTAAGGCCGGTGCCCACATGGCTTGCGGTTCGGGGCGGATGAAATGGCGGTCACCATAAGATTCATATTTGCGGCCATGGCCTGAATCGATCAGCGTATAATCGCTGCGCGGTTCGCTGATTAGGGTGACGAAATCCGGCTTCATATTCAACGCGTGGCGCGCGCCAGCACATAATCACGCACGGCGTCATATGCGCCGGGCAGGACGTCAAAGCGTTCCTCGCGGTCAAATAATTGTGCCACCCGCGCTGGCAAAGCGGGGCGAATGCCCGTTGCGTTTTCAACGGCGTCGGGGAATTTGGCTGGGTGCGCGGTTGCCAATGTCACCACGGGCACGTCGGGGCGGATGCCCGCGTTGCGCGCGGCGTGCAAAGCGATGGCGGTGTGCGGATCGATAATTTGGTCGGTTGCGCCATAGGCCCAACGCATGGCCGCCGACATCTGTTCGGCATCGGTGCGCGCGCTGGTGAGCAATATCGCTTTTTTGCGCATCTCGGGTGACAACACCATCTTGCCCATTTGTTCGAACCATTTCATCCGCGCGCCTGTGGTGATCCCGTCACGGCCCTCCAGATCGAACAATAAGCGTTCAAAATTGCTCGACACCTGAATGTCCATCGATGGCGATGCTGTCGGGGTCACGCCCAGCACCGAATAATCCCCTTTTGACAAAGCGCGGTGCAAAATATCGTTGATATTGGTGGCCACAATCAGCCGCTCAATCGGCAGGCCCATTTGCGCGGCGACATAGCCAGCAAACACATCGCCGAAATTTCCGGTCGGTACCGAAAAGGCGACTTTGCGTTCAGGACCGCCAAGCCGAAGTGCGGCGTAGAAATAATAGACCACTTGCGCCATCAGGCGGGCCCAATTGATTGAATTGACCGCAGAGAGTGTCAGCGGGCCATTCACATCCTTGTCGTTGAACATCCGCTTTACCATAGCTTGGGCGTCATCAAAGCTGCCGCCAATGGCAATGTTATGGACGTTGGGCGCAAGGATGGTTGTCATCTGCCGCCGCTGCACATCGGATACGCGATTATGTGGATGCAGCATGAAAATCTCAATCTGCGCGCGTCCGGCAACGGCATCAATCGCGGCTGAACCCGTGTCGCCAGAGGTGGCGCCGACAATCGTCAGCTTTGTGTCGGTGCCCGACAGAAAACGTTCAAAAAACTGCCCCAGCAATTGCAGCGCCACGTCCTTGAACGCCAAGGTTGGGCCGTGAAACAGCTCAAGCAACCAATGCTGTCCATCCAACTGCACCAAAGGCGTCACCGCTGTATGGGCGAAGGATCCATAAGCTGTGGCGCACAAGCTCTTCAGCTCTGCTTCGTCCAAAACGCCGACCGTAAATGGCGCCATGATGCGCGCGGCCAGGTCCACATAAGACAGTCCGCGCATCGCAGCGATCTCGTCGGTCGAAAATTGCGGCCAATGGCGCGGCACATATAGCCCGCCGTCGCTGGCCAGCCCTGTGAGCGTGACGCCTGCAAAATCAAGCACGTCTGCGTGGCCGCGTGTGCTGATATATTCTGTTCCGTTAATCACCATAGCGGCCACGCGGTTAACCGCAGCGCCACATTTAGGCAAGATTATTGCAAATCAGCGCGGACAAATTCGGCACATCTTTCGCCAATCATGATGCTTGGCGCATTGGTGTTACCCGAAACAAGACGCGGCATGATGCTAGCATCGGCCACATATAGCCCTTCTATGCCCCGATATTTCAAGCGCGCGTCGACAACATCATCGTCATTCGGCCCCATGCGGCAGGTGCCAACAGGGTGGTAGACGGTGTCGGCGCGGCTGCGGATCAGATCGTCAAATGCTGCGTCGTCATTGAGATCCACCGGATGCCGGTTCTGGCCATTATAGGCGGCCAGTGCAGGCGCTTCGAATATGCGGTGCATCGCGCGCACGCCGGCGCGCAGTGTCGCCATGTCGCGGTCATCGCTTAAGAAGGCGGGGTCAATGACTGGAGCGACGCGTGCGTCTGACGACGCCAAACGCACGGTCCCACGGCTTTCCGGGCGCAGAACGCAGGCATGGCAGCTAAAGCCGTGGCCTTTCACTGAGGAACGGCCATGATCTTCCAGCATGGCAGGCACGAAGTGATATTGGATGTCGGGCGCTGGTAAGCTTGGGTCCGAACGCCAGAATCCACCCGCCTCGGCAAAGCAGGTGGTCATGATGCCGGTGCGTTTGCGGCGATGTTCGATGATAGCCATGACCATCTTGGCCGTGCCAGCGAGCGAATCGCCGAAGAAATCATCCTTGGATTGGGTTTTGAAGCTGGAGACATAATCAATATGGTCTTGCAGGTCGGCGCCAACCGCCGCCTTGTCATGGACAATATCGACGCCAACACTGCGTAAATGTTCGGCTGGCCCCATGCCCGATAGCATCAAGATTTGTGGCGAGCCAAAGGCACCTGCGGATAGGATAACCGCCCCGCGCGCTTTGATTGTCCGACGTTTGCGGCCCTGACGAATGACTACGCCCGTGGCGCGGCCATTTTCGACGATGATTTTTTCGGTCAGCGCGCCAGTCAGCACCTCCATACGGTCACGCGCAGGTTCGACATAGGCGCGCGCGGCGGTCCAACGTTCGCCGCCCTTTTGCGTAACCTGATACAGGCCAAAGCCGTCCTGCGTCGCGCCGTTGAAGTCCGAATTGACGGGCAATTGCAATTCGGCAGCGGCTGCAATGAAGGCAAGGCTGCCTGCTTGTGGCCAGCGTTGATCGGAAACTGAAAGCGGCCCGCCCGATCCGTGGAATGGATCTGCGCCGCGCTCATTATCTTCGCAGCGTTTAAAATAGGGCAACACGTCATCATAGGACCAACCATCGCAGCCCAAGGCGGCCCAATTGTCATAGTCATATTTATGGCCGCGAATGTAGACCATCGCGTTGATCGCGCTTGACCCGCCAAGGCCCTTGCCGCGCGGTTGGTAACCCGTGCGACCATTCAGACCCTTTTGCGGGACGGTTTCATATTTATAATTGGACCCATTGCGGATGAACGGCATGAAACCTGGCGTCTTGATCAACATATTATTGTTGTTGCCGCCGGCCTCAATCAAGCAGACCTTATATTTGCCACCTTCGGACAAACGTCCGGCGGCTGCGCTGCCTGCGGAACCACCGCCAATAACAATGATGTCGAATTCGTCCATATCGCCTGCTCCCTCTTCGCGAAGAGGTTTAAGCGGACGACTAATTACTGGCAAGGGTGTAAATAGGCTATGCGTTCACAGTCGGGTCAGCCTTGGCTTTCTGGCTCTCCAGCCATTGCGCCCGAATGCTGTCCGACGTGTCCCGCCTGCCATCATGGCTCCAGCCCGGCGGGCGCCACAGATAGGAAAATTTATGCCGCCATGGTGCCGACCATAGGTCCTGCGCGATACCGATCCATTCATGAAACACACTCCACAACAGGTTGAACGTGCCCAATTGCTTGACGATCCCATAGCGGATTTTTTCGCTCTCGACTTCCTCCGTAAAGGTCCCGAAGATGCGGTCCCAGATGATGAATGTCCCGGCATAATTGCGGTCCAGATAGCGCGGATTGGTCGCGTGATGGACGCGGTGATGGCTGGGCGTGTTCATGACATATTCGATCCAGCGCGGGAATTTGCCAATGGTCTCGGTGTGGATCCAAAATTGATAAATGAGATTGAACGCGCCGACGAACAACAGCATCGCGGGATGGAAGCCCAAAAATGCCAAAGGTATCCGGAAGATAAAACCAAGCGCGATAAAGCCCGTCCATGTTTGGCGCAGCGCGGTTGATAGATTATAATGTTGGCTACTGTGATGGTTCACATGGCTTGCCCAGAACCAGCGCACGCGGTGCCCCGAACGATGCGCCCAATAATATGCAAGATCATCGAGCACAAAGCATAGAGGCCACGCCCACCAGACCCAGCCGATATCGAAAAAGCGATGTTCGTATATCCACATGGCAAGGCTGAACACAAACGCGCCCGTCAATGCGCCCGCAACGGTGCTGCCTGTGCCCAAGGCAAGTGATGTCATCGTATCGCGGGGTTCATATTTTTCTGGGGCGCGCCGCCGCGCCCACAACATCTCTGCGACGATCAGGATGATGAATGCCGGGACCGCATAATCAATGGGGCTGAACAATTCAGGCATGTGGGCGTCCTATATTCAAATGGCGCAGGCCAGCCGCCCAACGCGATGCTTGCGCACCCAGATTCAGTGTCACCGAGCCAAAGGTTTTTTCGCCCGTGCCAACGGTGAGGAAATTTTGGTCAAGCCGTGCTTCATTATGATGATCTAGCAACCGCCCGGCCCATTGCACGCCATGCCGCCGTATCAAAAGGTGCCGACCATCGGCATCGCGCATCAAGGCGGCCATGCCCGCTTTATCAAGGGCGATCTCCACCGGATTGAACCCGCATAGTGTCTCTTGCGCAATTTCGCGTGCTTGCTCTTCGCTGCGGATGCGGACGTCGCCGCCGAGTTTCCAGTATCGCGCAAGCCACGCGATGAACATAATCGCGGCGATCGACCCCGCCAGCTTGAGCAATTCTGCTGTCACGCAGCGCGCCCGCGCAGCATGTCCATCATCGCGGTCACGGGCGTTAAATCATAACCAGCATCCGCGGCTTTTTCCGCCAACACAGCAGGATGTTCGCCCTTGGACGCCTGCGCCAAAGCCCAAAGCAATGTCGAGCGCGTGCCAGAACGGCAATAAGCGAGGATTTTGCCGTCGGCCTTTGCCAGCGCATCCGCCATGGCGGTCACTTGCCATTCGGCAAAGCCAGCATGGGTAACTGGAATGGCGACATAATCCAACCCAGCGGCCCGCGCGGCGGTTTCAATCTCTGTACCGGACGTTTGATCGGCGGATTCATCTTCGGGGCGGTTGTTGATGATAAGTGTTACGCCTGCTTGCGCAGCGTCCATCACGTCGCCAACTGTAATTTGCGGGGCGACAAAGATGCGGTCTGTGAGTTGGCGAAACATCTGAAAAATCCTGTTATAAAATCGCTATAGCAGACGACATTTTACCCGCCATATTTTAATCCGCAATCGATAACAAGGAAGGACAATGCAGCGATAAACTTCGGTCCTAAAATTCCGCAATTACTGACAAAAATTCTTCGCCATAGGCCTCCAGCTTGCGCGCACCGACACCGCTGATCCGGCCCAAGGCACGGATATCGGCTGGCCGGGTCAGCGCCATTTCGCGCAAGGTCGCGTCGTGGAAAATGACATAAGGTGGCACACCAACATTTTCGGCCAATGTCCGGCGTTTGGCCCGCAAGGCTTCAAACAACGGATTGCCAATGGGGTTGTCGGGACGACCAGCGCGGCGTGTGTTGCCGGGTTTCACCACAGCGATTTCAATTTTTTGATCGCCGCGCATAATAATGCGGGCATCGCCGCCAAGTTTCAGGCCGCCATGTTCGTTGGCGACCAACGCGCCGCGCGCTTGCAGTGCACGGGACAAGGGTTTTAGCATCGCGGCCTCGTCGCGGGACACTATGCCAAATACCGAAAGCTCGTCATGCCCGAACTGGGTAATCCGCTCGTCTTTATTGCCTGTCAGGACCTTTTCCAAATGCCCCATGCCAAATCTTTGACCCGTCCGATACGCGGCGGAGAGCAATTTACGGGACAGCTCGGTCGCGTCATGCACATCGGGCGCATGCAGGCAATTGTCACAATTGCCGCAGGATTCAGGCGGGCTTTCGCCAAAATGGCGCAGCAACACCGCGCGGCGGCAGCCGGGGGTTTCGACCAAATGCGCCAAGGCAGCCACGCGCGCCAATTCGGCCTCACGCCGCTCCGGCGCCAACTCGCTCAAGCGACCACGCGCGCGGGTGAAGTCACCTGCCGACCACAGCATGTGCGCGACCGCCGGATCCCCATCGCGCCCCGCCCGGCCGCTTTCCTGATAATAAGATTCAATAGATTTCGGTAGGCCCGCATGCACGACAAAGCGCACATCGGGCTTGTCGATGCCCATGCCGAACGCGACCGTTGCAACCATGACCATATCTTCGGAGGACACAAATTCGGCCTGCGCACGGGCGCGGGTCTGTGGCTCCATACCGGCATGATAATAGAGCACCCTGCGGCCCGTCTCCGCAATCTGCGCGGCGATTTTTTCGGTGCGGTCGCGGGTTTGAGTGTAGACAATGCCTGCACCCTGCAAGCCCTTTACCAATGCCGCGATACCGCTGTTCGCGCTGGCTTCCGCGATGTAGCGGATGTTGGGCCGGTCAAAACCCGCCACCATTACGCCGTCCTTGGGAATACCCAATTGTTCGGCAATATCATCGCGTGTGTGCGTGTCGGCGGTGGCGGTTAGCGCGAGGCGCGGTACATGGGCAAAGTCATCCAGCAAGGGCCGCAGCAAACGATAATCGGGGCGGAAATCATGGCCCCATTCGGACACACAATGCGCCTCATCAATCGCGAACAGGGAAATTTTGGTCTCACGGAGCAGGCTGCGAAATTCTTGCCCCGATGCCCGTTCTGGCGCGACGTATAAGAGATCGAGATTGCCGGAACGGAACCGTGATATGGTTTCGGCGCGGTTGTCGTCGGCGGAGGTCAATGTTGCGGCGCGGATACCCACGGCATCGGCGGCGCGCATCTGGTCATGCATGAGCGCAATCAGTGGGGATATGACGATGCAGGTGCCATCCATGATCACGGCGGGCAATTGATAGCAGAGCGATTTGCCCGCGCCCGTTGGCATGATCGCGAGCGTCCGCCGACCCGCGAGAACGCGCGTCACCACCTGTTCCTGCTGCCCGCGAAAGCCAGCGAAGCCGAACAAGCTGTGCAAAACGTCGGCTGGCGTTTGGGGAGGAGCGACGGAGGCCATTAGAATGCCCTAGCGTGCCCCAAGGGCCAATGACAGAGCGCACATGCCTTTGATTCAAGACGCTTGTGGATAGCGCGTGATTTTACGCGGCGGGAATGGCCTCTGCCTCGGCTTCATTTTGCTGGCGTGCCCACATGTCGGCATAAAGGCCATTTTTGCGCAGAAGTTGCAGATGGGTTCCCTTCTCCGCCACGCGACCTGCCTCCAGCACAATGATCTGATCCGCGTTCACCACGGTCGATAACCGGTGCGCGATGATGATGGTGGTGCGGCGTTCCGAAATGCGCTCCAGCGTGGCCTGAATTTCCGACTCGGTTCGGCTGTCTAAGGCGCTGGTCGCTTCATCCAAGATCAACAAAGGCGGGTTTTTCAGCAAGGTACGGGCAATGGCCACGCGCTGCTTTTCGCCGCCGGATAGCTTTAACCCGCGCTCACCCACTTTAGCGGCATATTGTTCAGGCAACGATTCAATGAAGCCGTGGATCGACGCCCCGCGCGCGGCCTCTTCGATTTCTGCCTGATTGGCGCCTTCGCGGCCATAGCCGATATTGTAGCCGATGGTGTCGTTGAACAAAACGGTATCCTGCGGAACGATGCCGATGGAACTGCGTAGGCTGGACTGCGTCACGGCGCGTACATCCTGCCCATCGATGGTGATACGACCGCCGGTGATATCGTAAAAACGATAGAGCAAACGCGCGATGGTCGACTTGCCCGCACCCGATGGGCCGACCACGGCCAGCGTTTGGCCGGGCTTTATGTCGAAGCTGACGCCGTTTAATATTTGCCGTTCGGCGTCATAGGCAAAATACACATCATCAAACACCACCGCGCCGCCATGGACCGCAAGCGCAGGCGCATTGGGCTTGTCGGTGATTTCGGCGGGCGTATCGATCAGTTCAAACATCGCGGCCATGTCAGTGAGGCCCTGGCGTATTGTGCGATAGACCATGCCCAACATGTCCAATGGCCGAAAAAGCTGTGCCAATAACGTGTTCACCGTCACCACATCGCCTGTGGTAAATTGCCCGCGGGACCAGCCCCAAACGACATAGCCCATGGCGCCAGCCATCATTAGGTTGGTGATCAACGACTGCCCGATATTCAGCGCGGCAAGAGAGTTTTCCGATTTGACGGCGGCATTCGCATAATGGCGCACGACCTCAGCATAGCGGCGGGCCTCGCGCTCTTCCGCGTTGAAATATTTGACCGTTTCATAGTTCAACAGGCTGTCGACAGACTTGGCCACGGTCTGCGTGTCGAGTTCGTTCATTTCCTCGCGCAATTTGTTGCGCCAGTTGGTGATCAGGGTCGTGTAAACAATGTAGCTGACGACCATGATCAGCGTCGCAATGACCATGCCCCAGCCAAATGAAATCTTGAAATATACGGAGACTAAAAACAGCTCCAGCAAGGTAGGTGCGATGTTGAACAACAGGAAATAGAGCATGATGTCGATGCTCTTGGTACCGCGTTCAATCACCTTTGTGACCGCACCGGTGCGGCGGTTCATGTGGAACCGCATCGACAGATTATGCAAATGGCTGAAGACATTTTCGGCCAGACGGCGCGTGGCTTCTTGGCCGACACGTTCAAAGACGACGTTGCGCAAATTGTCGAACAACACCCCGCCAAAACGCGCGCCGGCATAAGCGGCGACCAAGGCGATAGCGATGGCGACACCGTCTTCCATGCCCGGCACCATGCGGTCGATCGCTTGGCCGTAGAGCCATGCCATGCTGAGCTGGATGAGTTTTGAGATAACCACCAGCAGCAGGGCAAAGACAATGCGGACGCGCAAACCCGCTTCGTTCTTCGGCCATAAATAGGGCAAAAATCGCCGCATGACGGCGAAATCTGGCTTGGCATCGTTGGTGGGAGCTAATGGCGGCACTGGGGTCGTATAGTTATTTTATCGCAAAGCACAAAGGCCCATCACGCCTTGTTTGACAGCAACACCCAAGTCGCAACGCCGTTTATGGCCGTGTAGGCGGCGTAGAGGAGCGATACTGCCAAGGATTCAGCATTGGCCAACCACATGGCGCCGATGAGCAAGGCCAGTTCAATGGCGTAGCTTCCATAAGGACCAATATGCCCGCGGAAATAGCGCTTGGTCTCTTCGACATAAGGATGCCCAGATTCCGCCACCGCTTTGTGCATATAAAAATTGGCGATGCCCAATAGAAAGCAGATGGTCAGCAACATGGGCTTTTGATCACGGCCCTTCGCGGATACCACGCGCTTCATTACGTTCCGATTGCCGCTCCAGAGCGACCTTGATCATTGCGATGATGGGGTCGGCCAGTGCAAGCCCCAAAATGCCGAACAACGCACCGAAAAGGATCTGCGCGCCGAGCACTAAAGCAGGGGCCAAATCGACCGCACGTTTTGCGACCATGGGGACGATTAAATAACCGTCCACCGTCTGCACGACGAAATACACGAAAATGGCGTAGAGTCCGACATCAACCCCGGCAGAAAATCCAACGAGGATAATAAGGGCCCCGGATACGATTGCGCCGATATTGGGCAAGAATGCGAGCAGGCCGGTGAGCACACCCAGCAACGCCGCCATCGGCACGCCACCAAGGCTGAGTAACGCCCATGTACCTACGCCTTCAACCGCCATGCCCAGCAGACGACCCGCCATCAGGCGACGCAGGACGCTGCCCATTTTTTCGGCGGTGCCATAAAAATGCGCACGCTCGGCCAATGGGAGCATCCACGCGACACCGCGTTCATATAAGCGGGGCTCGGCTGCGATAAAGATGCCGAGAACCAGCATCATCGCAAGGTTTGTAACCGTGCCTACCACAGACGACACCGCTTCCGTGACGCGGCCCACAGAGTTCAAAATCTGCGAACCCAGGCCCTTCACATCTTCGGCTGAAATGTTGAATCCGGCGGCCTCAAGTTGAATGCCGATTCTTTCTATTTGCGTTTCGACAATGGCCTGCAGGCTTGCGGCTTGCGCGGCCAATTCCGACCCTGTGAAAACAAACGTCCAATACATAAACCCAAAGACAGCCAGAACGACAATCGTCAGGCGAAAGCCACGCGGGATAGGCAATATGCGGCCGAGAAGCCGTGCGCCACCGTCGAACATAGCGGCGAGAACGATGCCGCCAATGATGAGAAGAATGGGCTGCGCAAGCCAGATGACAGCAGCAACCAGGCTGGCCATGCCAATCCATACGGCAGCGCGCTTTATCTCGGAACGAATGAGGGGGTCGTACAGCTCGGTTGGGCCAACCTCTTCGCGAAAGCTGTCGTTCACCTTTGCCGCAGGCTTTTTCCGCGCACGGCGCGGCTTGCTTTGCGCAAGAGGTGCGGCATCACTCACCTTGGCCGACCTTTTCAGGACGCAAGCTGTCGCCCGCGCGATCACCGCGCAGTGCGCTGAACCAGCTTGCCGGATTTAGGCCCGTACTCCCATCAACCGAGAAGGTAATGATCTCGGCACGGCCACCGATGCGATCCCAAGATACGGGGCCGCCAAGGCCGCCAAGCTCTGCTGCCACGCGGCTGTCGGAGCTGTTATCGCGGTTATCCCCCATCAGGAAAACATGGCCGGCAGGGATTTTCACTGGCGCCATGTCATCGGTATCGCGCCTGCGCGCGTCAATGGTGTCATATTGTACCCCGTTGGGTAGGGTTTCGCGCATGATGGGCAAATGGCAGGTCAACACGCCGTCATCACCGCGCCTCAGTGCGCCCGGAAAATCATAGTCATTGCAAGGGCCGTTGGCGTCGACTGGCAAGATCAGGTCGGGCTGGGCTTCCTGTTTCACAGGCTTTCCATTCAGGAAAATCTGGCCCGCGCGCAAGGCGATGGTATCACCCGGCAAGCCAATAACGCGCTTGATCCAGTCTTGATATTTGCCCTTTGGCGTCAATATGACAATGTCCCCGCGCTTCGGCATTTTGCCCCAGATGCGCGTGTTGCTCTCCGGCAACGGCACGGCCAAGGTGTCTACCTCTTCGCGCAACACCAGCCAGCGGAAGATGGCAACAGGATTCGGTATCGTCGGCGACACATGGCTCCATCCATAAGGATATTTGCTCACGAACAGCCGGTCTCCCACCAGCAAGGTTGGCATCATCGAGATCGACGGGATGTAAAATGGCTTTGCAATGAAACTGTGGAAGGCAAGCACGGCAAGTAAAAGCCAGAACATGCCTTTGATCTCCGCCCAAGTTGCGGCGGCCCAGCCTTGCTTTTCAGGTGCAGGTTTTGGCGGTGTTGCCGAAGTGCTGGTTTCGTCGGTGGTCAAACTGGTCATGCCTTTTGCGATCTCAACGCTTCTATAATGACAAATGCCTGTGCCCATGGATGGTCATCGGTCAGTGTCACATGAATATGGGCTTCATAGCCTGAAGGAATCATTGCGTCGAGCCGCGCTTTTGCACCGCCTGTCAGGGATAGGGTCGGCGCACCAGAAGGCCCATTGACGACGCCAATGTCCTTCATAAACACGCCATGTCTGAAACCGGTTCCCACGGCTTTTGAAAAGGCCTCCTTGGCGGCAAAGCGCTTCGCATAGGTTCCCGCTTTGGTAAATGGGCGCTTTGCCGCCTTGGCGCGTTCTACGTCGGTGAAAACACGATTTTCAAATCGCGCACCAAAGCGCTCGATCGACTTTGCGATGCGGTCGATATTACATAGGTCGGAACCCAGCCCAATGATCATCGGGCAAGGTCCATAAGCGCGCGCATTTTACGCACGCTTTCTTCCAAACCAATGAAAATGGCCTCACCGATGAGATAATGCCCGATGTTCAGTTCGGCAAATTGCGGAATGGCGGCAATGGGCTGCACATTATCAAAAGTAAGCCCATGGCCCGCATGGGGCTCGATCCCGTTCTTTGCCGCAAGAGCCGCAGCATCGGCAATCCGGCGTAACTCCAATTCGCGCTCCTCACCTTCCAGATGGGCGTATTTTCCCGTGTGGAATTCAACGATATCTGCTTTCAGGCGCATAGCGGCTTCAATCTGGCGCGCTTCAGGTTCAATGAACAAGCTTACCCTGATGCCCGCGTCGGTGAGCCGCGTGACGATGGGCGCGAGCTGATTATGCTGCCCAGCTGCGTCCAAACCGCCCTCGGTCGTCCGCTCCTCGCGCCGTTCAGGAACGATGCACGCGGCATTGGGTTTATGCCGAAGGGCAATATCAAGCATCTCATCCGTTGCCGCCATTTCCAAATTAATGGGCAAACGGATTTCCCGCATAATTGTGTCTAGATCCGCGTCGCGAATATGCCGGCGGTCTTCACGCAAATGTACGGTGATGCCATCACCGCCAGCCGCCTCAACCATGTGCGCCGCCCGCATCGGATCGGGATGCACGCCGCCGCGCGCATTGCGAATGGTCGCGACATGGTCGATGTTCACGCCCAAGCGTAAGCGGTGTGGCGTGGGCGCTTGCGTAGTCACTTCCGGCTACCGGGCTTTACCGCTTCGGTTGCGGCGAGCTCAGGCGGTAGTTCATCGGACGCGTAGGTCGGAAAGTTCAACTGGATCAGCGGGTAGAACGGCACGCCCAGATCAACAGTGCCCGCCGAACGATCCACTACAGATGCGGCGGCGATAACAATGCCACCAGCCGCTTCGATCGCGGCAATGGCTTCTCGTGAAGACAGGCCAGTAGTGACAACATCTTCAACCATGAGGACTTTGGTGCCGGGCGCGAGCGTAAAGCCACGACGCAAACCAAAAACGCCGTCGGGGCGCTCCACAAACATGGCATCAACACCCAGCGTACGGCCCATTTCATGGCCGATGATGATACCGCCCATAGCGGGCGAAATGACCGCCTGAACCTCCGAACGCACTTCGCGTGGCATTTTTTGGCTGATCGCAAGCGCAATGCGCCCCGCACGTTCGGCGTTCATCAACAGGCGCGCACATTGTAGATAATAAGCGCTATGCCGGCCGGACGATAGTAAGAAATGCCCTTCAAGCAGCGCGTCGACGCTACGGAATTCCGACAGTATTTCATCTTCAGTCATGATGGGGAGAATTTTCCTTGTTGGCCAATGTCGTCTTTTGCATGTCCGGTTTAACGGATTGCAACGCAAATAGGTAGAAGAGTGGTGCATTTAAATGCTAAAAATATTAAATCGACCGCTTGAGGGTTGAGGTTAGCGCGACTATAGGTCGCGCAAGTCCGGCCACCCACGGGTGAACTAGACATGCGCAAAGTTCCTGCGCCGCACCAAGGATACGGGGCCAAGTAGATGAATATGTTGAAGAAATTACTGGTTGTCTTCGCTGCAATGACCATGCCGTCATTGGCGATGGCGCAGCCAGAGAATCCTGCGCCAGCGCCATTGACGAAGGAAGTGGCTGCACCAGTTGTTGCAACGCCTGCTGCGGCAACCACGGCTGCACCCGCCACCGACACGGCCGCGCCAACCGAAGCTGCGCCGAAATCCATGGACGGGTCATTGCCGGGCTATACGCCGATGCGCCCCAATTATGAAGATAGCGTTGGCATGCCAAAGCCGAAGGAAGTGGATTTTCAGGAACAATTCACCGAAAACGGCCAATACGCCAAATGGATCAACAACGCGATCCTGTTGCCGATCATCACCATCATCTCGTTGTTTGTTCTTGGCCTTCTGCTTTGGGTGATCGTGCGTTTCAACCGCCGCGCCAACCCAGTGCCATCAAAGACGACGCACAATACTTTTATCGAAGTCGTATGGACATTAGTCCCTGTGCTCATTCTCTTGGGCATCGCTTACCCGTCGCTCGATCTGTTGGCCAAGCAATTTAAGCCAGCACCGGCAGAGGCCGTCACGATTAAGGCAACTGGCTATCAATGGTATTGGGGCTATACATATCCCGACCATGGCGGGTTCGAAGTTATATCGAACATGTTGAAAGAAGAGAGCGATGTCGCCAAGGGCGAGCGTTTCCGCACTGAAAATGACGGGCCAAAGCTGTTGGCAGTAGACAATCGTATGGTTGTTCCTGCTGGTGTACCCTTGCGTATTCAAACAACTGCAGCCGACGTTATTCACGCATTTGCCGTGCCGTCATTGTGGTTCAAACTTGACGCCGTTCCCGGCCGGTTGAACGAAAAATCGATCACAATTACGAAGCCTGGCGTCTATTTCGGCCAATGTTCCGAACTATGCGGCGCACGTCACGCATTCATGCCGCTTGTGGTGGAAGCACTTCCGCCCGCGCAATTTGCAGCTTGGGTGAAGGCACAAGGCGGATCAATGCCCGGCGAAGAAAAACCTGCACCTGCGGCGCCTGCTGCAGCCGCGACCCCCACTGAAATCGTTGCTGCACCCGCAGCAGCTCCGACCAATTAAGAAGGCCTAGACGGATGACAACCATTGCTGCCACAGGTACCGACCTCCACGCGCATGACCATCATGACGCGGACCACAAGCCGGGCTTTTTCGCCCGTTGGTTCATGTCGACCAATCATAAAGATATCGGAACACTGTATCTGATCTTTGCAATTTTCGCTGGGATCATCGGTGGTGCGATTTCGGGCTTGATGCGTATGGAGCTTGCTGCTCCTGGCATCCAATATCTGCAAGGCTGGGCATCGATCATGGCTGGCAAGGAAGCGTCGCTCGATGAAGCCTATCATATGTGGAACGTGCTGATCACCGCCCATGGCTTGATCATGGTATTCTTCATGGTGATGCCCGCCATTATTGGCGGCTTTGGTAACTGGTTTGTGCCTTTGATGATCGGTGCGCCAGACATGGCGTTCCCACGCATGAACAACATCAGCTTCTGGCTGACCGTTGTGGCCTTCATCATGTTGCTTGGCTCAAGCTTTGTACCCGGCGGTACCGGACTTGGCGCAGGCACTGGCTGGACGGTCTATGCCCCGCTGTCCACTTCAGGCTCGGTTGGGCCCGCTGTCGACATGGCCATTTTCTCGCTTCACTTGGCGGGTGCAGCGTCGATCTTGGGCGCCATCAACTTCATCACCACCATTTTCAACATGCGCGCGCCAGGCATGACCCTGCACAAAATGCCATTGTTCGTGTGGTCGGTGTTGGTCACTGCATTTTTGTTGTTGCTCGCCTTGCCCGTATTGGCGGCGGCGATCACCATGCTTTTGGTTGACCGTAACTTTGGCGGCGCATTCTTCGATGCGGCGGCCGGCGGCGACCCTGTATTGTATCAGCATCTGTTCTGGTTCTTCGGCCATCCCGAAGTGTATATTATGATTTTGCCCGGTTTTGGCATCATCAGCCAAATCGTCGCCACCTTCAGCCGCAAGCCGGTCTTTGGCTATCTCGGCATGGCTTATGCCATGGTCGCGATTGGCGTCGTTGGCTTTGTTGTCTGGGCGCACCACATGTTCACCACGGGCATGAGCGTCGACATGAAAATGTACTTCACCGCGGCAACGATGGTGATTGCGGTGCCCACCGGTATTAAGATCTTCAGCTGGATTGCAACCATGTGGGGCGGTTCGGTTAGCTTCAAGACGCCGATGGTATGGGCCATGGGCTTCATCTTCATGTTCACCGTCGGTGGCGTGACGGGCGTTGTGCTGGCCAATGGCGGTCTCGATGATAACTTGCATGACACTTATTATGTTGTCGCCCACTTCCATTATGTGTTGTCGCTGGGTGCGGTCTTCTCGCTCTTCGCTGGCTTCTATTATTGGTTCGGCAAAATGTCGGGTCGCCACTTGAACGAATTCCTGGGTCATTTGCACTTCTGGATATTCTTCATCGGCGTGAACGTCCTGTTCTTCCCGATGCACTTCCTTGGAAACTCGGGCATGCCGCGTCGTTACCCTGATTATCCTGAGGCCTTTGCGTATTGGAACGGCGTGGCTTCGTTCGGATATGCGATCATGGGCGTTGGGGTGCTGATTTTCTTCGTCAATGTCATCTGGTCGTTGGTCGCTGGCCGCCGTGCAGAAGACAATTATTGGGGTGAAGGTGCGACCACACTTGAGTGGACGCTGACAAGCCCGCCACCATATCACCAGTTCGAAACGCTGCCGGTTATAAAGTAACCGGCGGCGGTTCGCCCGCTTTGAACGTCTCGAACGTTTGGGAACAGGCATGACAACCGCGACGCGTGACATTATATTGCCAGCCGAGTGGCGCGATTTCTGGGCTTTGACTAAGCCCCGGGTCATGTCGCTTGTCGTGTTCACGGCGCTCTGCGGATTATTGGCGGCACCCGGTAGCATTCATCCGGTGATTGGCTTTACCGCGATACTGTGCCTTGCCTTGGGTGCAGGTGCCTGTGGTGCACTGAACCAATATTTCGAAGCGGACATTGACGCCAAAATGGCGCGCACGGCCGCCCGTCCGTTGCCTGCAGGCCGCATGGAACGCGCGTCTGCGCTGAACTTTGGCATTGGCCTTGCCGCTTTCTCGGTGGGCATCATGGGCGTTGCGGTCAATTGGTTATGCGCTGGCCTGCTGGCTTTCTCGATCTTCTTCTACGCGATTGTCTACACGCTGTGGTTGAAGCCCCATACGCCGCAAAATATCGTGATTGGAGGCGCTGCGGGCGCATTTCCTCCCGTCATTGGATGGGCGGCGGTGACGGGCGACGTTACGCTTTTGCCAATCCTCCTTTTCGCGATCATTTTCTTATGGACCCCGCCACATTTCTGGGCGCTCGCCTTGTTTATGAAAACGGATTATGGCGCTGCTGGAATTCCCATGCTCCCTAATGTGAAGGGGCAGCGGGTTACGCGTAACCAGATTTTTGGCTATAGCTTTCCCATGGCAGCGACGGCGATACTGCCGTTCGCTTTGGCCGAAACAGGCTGGGTCTATGGCGCGGCCGCCATTGTCCTGAACCTTCTGTTTTTGGTATTGGCTTTCCGGGTCTGGAAAAACGAGGCCACTGACGCGGCTGCGATGAAGCCGGAGAAGCAGCTTTTTGCTTTCTCGATCCTGTACCTGTTTCTCCTTTTTGCAATTTTCGCCTTTGACCGGATGGTACTATCATGACCCAGAATGAGCCGTCTGCTTATACCGCCGAAGAAACGGCCATTATCCGCAAACGCCAAGCGGGACGCTCGCGTGTGATGGGCATTGCTTTGGTCGGATTGTGTATCTTGTTCTTCTTAATCACTGTGGTGAAAGTGGGAGTCTGGGGCTGATGGCTGTATCTAATGTAAAGACGGGTTTCCTTGCTGCTGGGCTTGCTGTTTCTATGGTGGGCGTCGGTTTCGCGGCGGTGCCTTTATATCGTTTATTCTGTCAGGTGACTGGCTTTGGCGGCACCACGATGCGCGTGGACGCCGCACAGGCCGCTACTGTTCCGGTTTCCAACAAAACGATTGTGGTGCGCTTTGACGCTAATCAGCGCGGCGGCCTGCCTTGGGAGTTCAAACCTGAGCGTCCGACCGAGACTGTCAGCATCGGCGCAAAGGATATGTCGATCTATATTGCGAAGAATCTCTCCAATGAGCCAGTCACTGGCACGGCCACGTTCAACGTGACGCCAGCGCTTGCCGGCCAGTATTTTAACAAGATTCAGTGCTTCTGTTTTACCGAACAGACACTGAAACCCGGTGAACAGGTCCGCATGCCGGTCCTATTCTATGTCGATCCGAAGATTATGACCGACCCGGAAACCAAGGACATTGAAGAAATCACACTTAGTTACACTTTCTATCCTGTCGAGAAGCCAAACATAGTGGACCAGACGGCGAACGGTAGCTAAGACATTTGTTAATCGATAAGACTACAGGGAATTGACCATGGCGGGTGCCAAAAATCACGATTATCATATTTTGCCACCGAGCATTACGCCGCTATTCGGTTCGTTTTCGGCCCTGACGATGTTTTTTGGGTTGGTGATGTGGATGCATCCCGAACAGTTTGCATATGGCAGCCTGGTTTTTGGCGCTGGCTTGATCGCCGTCATCTATACATTCTATGCCTGGTGGGCGGATGTCGTAAATGAGGCGCAATCGGGCGACCATACGCCTGTGGTGCAATTGCACCTGCGCTACGGCATGATCATGTTCATTGCATCTGAAGTCATGTTCTTCGTTGGCTGGTTCTGGGCATGGTTTGATTATTCGTTGTTTCCGGTACCGTTGGAAATCGTCATAGACCCCGAAACCCATGCGTTTACGGTCACCAATTTGATCGGCCAAGAGGGTGCTGCGGCGTTGATGCAATGGCCGCCAAAGGGCCTCGAAGTCCTTGATTCGATGAAGCTTCCTTTACTCAACACATTGATCCTATTGTGTTCGGGCACCACCGTGACTTGGGCGCACCATGCGCTGATCCATGGCGACCGTGAAGGTCTGAAAAAGGGTCTGTGGCTGACTATCTTGCTCGGCCTGCTGTTCAGCGCGATTCAGGCTTATGAATATGCCGTCGCACCTTTTCCCTTTGGCGGATTGAATTATGGGACTGCCTTTTACATGGCGACTGGCTTCCATGGCTTCCACGTCATTGTGGGAACGATCTTTTTGATTGTGTGCCTTGCACGCACCTACAAAGGCCATTTTACACCGAAGCAGCATTTCGGTTTTGAGGCTGCTGCTTGGTATTGGCATTTCGTCGATGTCGTCTGGCTCTTCCTCTTCATCGCGATTTACATCTGGGGTGGCTGGGGCGCACCAGTGCACGCGTAAATGAAACCAGCACAATCCATAGAAGGGCAGCCCAGCATTGCTAAGGCTGCCCTTTTTGGTCTCTGCCCCCAATGTGGGCATAAAACGCTGTTTGCCGGGCTTGGTCAATTTGCCGACACATGCGCGAACTGCGACCTTGATTTCAGCAGCTATAATGTCGGCGATGGTCCGGCTGCTTTGCTCACCTTAGTCATTGGCGCACTGATAATCATACTCGCGTTGTTCGTCGATTCCGCCTTTCGACCGCCCTTTTGGGTGCATGTCATCATTTGGGTGCCGTTTACCGCGGCGCTTACCATTATAACCTTGCGTATGGCAAAAGCCGCGCTTTTGGCTGCGGAGCATCACAACCGCGCGCGAGAAGCTGGAAAGAGTGATCTTCTATGAACCGCCTTCCCGTTATTCCGACCTTATTGGTTGCCCTTGCCGTGGCCACGATGATCGGCCTTGGTATCTGGCAGTTACAACGCAAGGAACAGAAAGACGCCTTGCTGTCGCGTTATGAATCGGCGGTGGGCTTGCCAGCCGTGGTTTGGCCAAAAGTTCCCGATCCTGCGGCACTGCCGCTGTTTCGCCGTTCTAGCCTGTTATGCGGGCGCGTGGTGAAGATTGAAACAGTCTCGGGTTCCAATGCTGCCGGCAAAGCAGGCTTTGCCCATGTTGCGTTTTGCCAGATCGGCGAAGCCGATGGCCCCGATGCCAAAGTGGCTTTTGGCTGGTCCGAACGGCCACAATCACCAAAATGGGGCGGTGGTGCAGTTCAGGGTATCATCGCACCAGACAGCGCGCAGCTCATAAAGCTTGTTTCAACAGATGCGGCCGACGGCGTGGAGATATTGGCGGAGCCGTCGCCAAGTCAGATCCCCAACAACCATCTGCTTTACGCCATCCAGTGGTTCATTTTTGCCGCCGCTGCGACCATCATCTACATTCTCGCGCTTCGAAAGCGCACCAAAGCGTCTTGAACCTGCCGACGGATCTCCTGTTTTACATTGTCGCTGGCGCTGCCGTCATCCTGGTGGGTCTTGCCAAGGGCGGCTTTGCAGGGCTGGGGGCGGCCGCCATCCCTTTGCTGGCGTTGGTTATGGATCCCGTGGCCGCTGCGGGGATGTTGTTGCCGATCCTGATGGTTCAAGATGCCGTCAGTGTCTGGGCATTCCGGGACAGTTATGACGCGCGCACCTTGCTGCTCACCTTACCCGGCGCAGTGGTCGGCATTTTCATGGGCTGGTATCTGGCCTCGGTCATTCCTGCAGACGCCGTGCGCGGGTTTGTAGGCGTCATTGCGCTGGCTTTCGGTACCTACCGCCTTCTGCCTCTATTAGGCCGACCAGTGAAGCTGGCAGGCCCTGCGCCTGAATGGATAGGCACCATCATGGGGGGCGTGGCTGGTTTCACGAGCCAGATTGCCCATGCCGGCGGGCCACCCTTTCAGATTTGGGCCCTGTCGCGCAATTTCCCGCATCTGGTGTTCATCGGCACATCGTCGATATTCTTTGCCATCATCAATTGGCTCAAAGTGCCCGCTTATGCCGCTTTGGGGCAGTTCAACGTGCAGAATATGACGTTGACGGCGATATTCCTACCGCTTGCTATATTGAGCACATTAGCGGGCGTGCGACTGGTCAAACGCGTTTCGCCCGCGCGATTCAACGTCATTATCAATCTCTTGATGGTCATCATCGGTGCCGAACTGATTCGGCAAGCCATCTGGTGACTGCGCCTTATTTGGGCGACAGCACCATCAGCATCTGGCGACCTTCCATGCGGGGATGCGCTTCGATTTTTGCGGTCTCGGTCGTATCCGCCTGAACACGTTGAAGCAGTATCATACCTAATTGTTGGTGCGCCAATTCGCGGCCACGGAAACGCAGTGTGATCTTGACCTTGTCACCTTCTTCGATGAATTCGGCTACCTTCTTCATCTTGACCATATAGTCATGGTCATCGATGTTCGGACGCATCTTGATTTCTTTGATTTCCTGGGTTTTCTGGCTCTTGCGTGCTAAATTGGCCTTTTTCTGGGCCTCATATTTGAACTTGCCGATATCCAGAAATTTGCACACGGGGGGATCAGCGTTCGGGGAAACTTCCACCAGATCGAGCCCAACTTCCGCAGCCTGTGCTATCGCCTCGCGGGTGTACATGACACCCAGATTCTCGCCGTCATCATCAATGACCCGCACTTTTTCAACGGTTATTAGATTATTGTAGCGCGGTCCACTTTTTACAGGTGGGGTCATAGCGCGCCGGGTAGGCGGGGTGGCGATAGTCGATACTCCTTGTGATGTTCGGCAACGCCAATACAGACAATTTGTCGGCAGATAAAGGCTTTAGCAGCACAACCCCTGCTTTTGTTGCACTGTGTGACGCGAAAGCCCATCGGCGCGGGGCAAATTTGGCCGGGTTTTTATTCCGACAACGCTGTCAGGTCGGCCACAGTCAAGATTTGCGGCAACACCCGCGCATCGGCATTGGGCGGATAATAGAGATATAAGGGCACGCCTGAACGGCCATGCTTGGCCAAAAAGCGCGTGATATCGGGGTCTCTGCGCGTGTAATCGCCCACCATCGTCCGTATACCTGCTTTGGCAAAGGCTGTGCTGGTTTCCGTGCGGTCGATCGCAGCCTTCTCATTCACTTTGCACGTCACACACCAGTCGGCGGTGAAGTAGAGAAATACGGGCTTACCCTCCGCGCGCAAACTGGCCAAACGCTCTTCATCAAACGCTACGCTACCTTCTTTCATCGGCTGCGGCGCGGGCGCCTCCATGGCGGCACTGTCCATGATGAGTAAAGCAGCGACGGTGATACCCAATATGGCCCCAACCACAATCTTGCGCGGCGCGCCGCTTTTCTGTTTCCGGCCAAGCTCAAACAGCCGCGACAATATGATTAACGCCGCCGTACCACCAATGAGCACGCCGCTAAAACCCGCCAGCTGATATAGCAGCCACAACAACGCTAAGGATGTGAGCGCCATGGGGACCGCCATCCACTGACGGAAGCGGACCATCCATGGACCGGGGCGGGGCATGCGTTTGCGCAAAAGTGGGATGAACGCAATGGCAAGAAAGGGTAGAGCAAGGCCAAGGCCAAGGCCTGCAAAAATCAGCAGTGCCAGGCTTGCGGGCAACAACAAAGCCGCGCCCATGGCGGCCGCCATGAATGGCCCTGTACAGGGTGTTGCGACCACCGCCGCCAGCACGCCTGTCCAAAATGACCCGGACATGCCGCCCTGGCGCGTCAGTTTTTCGCCTGCACCGATACCGCCGACGTCAAACACGCCAGCCAGATTGGCCGTAACCGCAACCATGAGCAACAACAGCAGCAACACAATTGCGGGATCTTGTAACTGGAAGGCCCAGCCCACCTCTTCGCCCGCGGCGCGCAAGGCCAGCATGATACCACCCAGCACAAGGCAGCTCAGGATGATGCCGACGGTGTAGGCAACGGCATCACGCCGCGCTTCGCCTTCATCACCGCCCATTTTGGCAAGGCTCAACGCTTTCAATCCCAATATCGGGAATACGCAAGGCATCAGGTTCAGGAGCAAGCCGCCAAGCACCGAGAAAGCGAGTACCCAGCCAAAGCCAAGTGCGGGTTCTTGCCCCTCAGCTGCTGCACCTTTATCCAGAATGGATATGGCTGCCCCGCCTGTTGGGATAGTACCGGGCGTAGCGCGCACCTCAAGCCCCTGCGCATCGTTGAAACGCAATAGGCCCTCAATCTCGCCAGCAAAGGGCTCTTTCACTTCGCCACTGACGATCAACCAATCGCCGCTTCGTCGCGCCGTTTGCGGGGCGGCGTAGCGGAACAGATTTTCGCTCTGCGCAAAAAACCAAACGCGACTTGCGTCGGCGCTGCGTGGATAGGGGATAGCGATATCAATGCGGTTGCCTTCAATGGCGTAGAGCGCCTTGCGGTCCAGCGGCACGGGCAATGCGCTGCGCCACACATCAAAACGCGCGCGGTCGGGCTTGGCCATGGTTCCGGAACCAATGGTCATGGGTGCTGACAATGTTGCGCTTTCGGGCACGCAGACCAGATCGGAGCAGGCCGACCAGCGCGCGTTGACCTTGATGTCCAAATTTTGCCCAACAATGGCGCTTTGCGGAATTTTAAGATCCACCAGAAAGGCATGCTTTGCCTTGTAAATATGGTTCATGAAACCGCTGACGATAAGGGTTTCGGGCACGGGCGCACGGATGGGCCCAGCGCTGACACCCGCGGGCAATATCCATGACAACTTAAGCGGGGTTCCGGCATCACCCGGGTTCACCCAATAATCATGCCAACCGGGTTTCGGGTCCATGACAATCGCGACGGTCACAATATCCCCGGGCGCGGGGCTTTGTGTCTCGGTTTCCATCGACGCACGCACATATTGGGGTGGCACTTGCGCATGCGCCATGCCCGCCGCGACAAACAGCGCCAGCAGGAACAGGCACAGACGCAACGCGATATGCATAGGCCTCGTAAATTCTGGCGACAGGGTGGCGTTGCGTTTCATGTAAAGCTTAATGGCACAATGCACTCTATATAGGACAGCGGATTATTCAGACCCCAGTTGCATGGGGCCCGCCCCCATAGATGGCATCGCCTTGGCCTTTTTCCAGCCGCCATGCAGATAATAGGCAATCGACAGGATGCAGGATGCAATCGCGGTCGCGACAAATGACCCCCAAATGGCATCCGCGCCAAAACGGTCGTATAGGCCGAAGCCGAAGCTGAAACGCACCAAAACGGCGCTGAATATCAGAATAAGGAGCGGCGCAAGCACGGCGCCATTTGCACGCACGGCAAAGGTCACAACAACCGACACGCCCATCAGGACGAAGGTCCACCCAATGATATGGTTGATGTGAATAGCGATATCGATGGCGGGGCTGCCGCTTGGCAGGAACAGGCCAAGCAATGGCGTAGCAAACAAGGTCATGAGTAAGATCAACACCCCTGCCAATAGCAGGTTAATCCCAATCCCCGACCACACGACGCGGCCAACGCGGTCCCATTTATTGGCGCCGATATTCTGCGCGACCATCGCGCTGACGGCGCTGCCCACGGCGACCGCTGGCATCTGCACATAGCTCCAAAGCTGGTTCATCACGCCAAATGCCGCAGTTGTATTTACGCCCTCCCGATTGACGAGGCCAATCATCACCACAGCAGAGCCCGACATGATGATCATCGACAGGCCCATCGGCAGGCCCATGCGCGCAATCGGTTTCAAGAACCGCGCATCTGGCTGAAGCCATTTCAACTCATGCCCGCGCAGGCGGATGGTCAGGTCAAGCGCATAGACCTTGCGCAGCAGCAGGCCCAAGCTAATCAGGCCGGCAAGGATGGTCGCCAGTGCCGATCCAGCGATACCCATTGCGGGTATGGGGCCAAAGCCCAAGATGAAAATCGGGTTTAAGATGATGTCGAGCACCACGTTCAGCACCGTGTTCCAAAATGGCGTCACCGAATCCCCCACACCGCGCAGGGATGACGCAACAAGCACCATGACGAATGAGGCTGGCATCGACAGAAAGATGACGCGTAAATATGCAAGTGCGAGCGGATAGACTGTTTCCGGTGTTGCCATCAGGCGCAGCATGTGGGGCGCAAAGATCCAGCCAGCCGCCGCAGTGACAAGGCCAGCTGCAAGGAAAATGCCGAATGCGGTACCCATGATACGGCGGACAGATTCGACGTCGCGGCGGCCCATATTCTGGCCAATCAAAATGGTCGTCGCCATGGTGAAGCCGAACAAAGTGGATAACATCAAAAACATGATGAGCCCTGCATTGGCCGACGCAGCCAGCGCCTCCTCACCCAAAAATTGACCGATCCACACCGAATTAACCGAATGGTTCAGCGACTGGAGAATGTTCACGCCAAGCGACGGCAGCGCGAACAGGAACAAGGTCTTGGCCACTGGACCAATGGTCAGGTCGCGTTGATGGGCGGGCGTAGCTATGCTGAAATACCTTTTTGGTTAGTGGTTTGGATGGCAGTCATCCCAACCGCTTTAACGCCGCAGTCAGCCGCTCGGCCTCGGCAGCTTTCTCGGCATGGTCCGCACGCGCCTTTTCCACGGCTTCGGGCTTGGCCTTTTCCACAAACGCCGCATTGGCCAAACGCCCCGCTAGCGCATCACGCTCTTTGGTGGCTGCCTCAATGGCTTTGCTGATCCGGCTGCGCTCGGCGTCGAGGTCGATGATACCATCAAGCGCGAAAACGATGGTGTCGTCGCCCACAATGATTTGTGCGACATTGTTTGTTGCAACGGGCGCAAAGACAAAATCGTCGATGCGACCGAGCCGTGACAAGGCTGCCCCCTGACGCTCGATTATGGCAATCGTGGCGGTCTGTGGGCCGGCAATATTCGCGGTCAGGCGTGTGCCTGGCGCGATATTCAACTCCGCCTTGAAGGAACGGGTTTTGCTGATCGTGTCGATGACCCAATAGATTTCGGCAACCGCCCCTGCATCAACAGTGGCATTTGGTTCCGGCCATTGGGCGTGAATGATGTCATAGCCGCGCGGTGTCGCGGGGTCGGACAAAGCGTGCCATAATTCTTCGGTAATGAACGGCATGAAGGGGTGGAGCATCACCAAAATCTGGTCGAGCGCCCAGCCAGCGACGATTTTGGATTCCGCATCCATCTCGCCTTTTTCGCCGTCTACGAAAGCTGGCTTGATCAGTTCGAGATACCAGTCACAAAACTGGTCGAACACCATGTGGTACAGCACATCGGCCATGCCGTCGAAACGGAATTCGGCAAACGCTTTGTTCAGCTTTTGGACGGTGCTGACAACTTCGCCAATGATCCAGCGGTTGACTGCCAATTCGGCCTTTGGCGCATGCACGCTGTGCGATCCGCCGATGCCGTTGGATTGCGCAAAACGGGCTGCGTTCCACAGCTTCGTCGCGAAATTGCGGTAACCGGCGACACGACTTTCATCCATTTTAATGTCGCGGCCTTGGCTTTCCATAGCCGCCATGAAGAAGCGCAGGGCATCCGCGCCATATTGGTCAATCAGGCCCAACGGGTCGACCGTATTGCCCTTTGACTTCGACATTTTGCTGCCATCCGCCGCGCGGACAAGGCCGTGCAGATAGAGCGTTTTCCAAGGCACTTCTTTCATGAAGTGAATGCCCTGCATCGCCATCCGCGCATCCCAGAAAAACAATATGTCAAAACCTGAAATCAGCACATCATTGGGATAATGGCGGTTGAGCATGGTTTGAGAATCCGCGCCCGCATCGTCCGGCCAACCCAAAGTGCCAAACGGCCAAAGCGCAGACGAGAACCATGTGTCGAGGACGTCGGGGTCGCGCGTCAGTTCGACGCCCGCGCCTGCAAGCGCCTGCGCGGCCTCTTCGGTTTCGGCGACATAGCATGTGCCGTCGGCGGCAAACCACGCTGGTATCTGGTGCCCCCACCACAGCTGGCGGGAGACGCACCATGGCTGGATATTCTCCATCCAGTTGAAATAGGTTTTTTCCCAAGACTTCGGCACGATGTCGAAACCGCCATTGGCCTTGCCTTTGCGCGCGGCTTCGATGGCTGGCTTGGCAAGTGTTTCGGCGTCGACATACCATTGGTCGGTCAACCAAGGCTCAATCACTTGACCTGACCGGTCGCCAAAGGGGGTTTGGATGACGCGGTCTTCGACCTTTTCGAGCAGCCCCAAAGCGTCCATCGCCTCGACCACCATCTTGCGGGCGTTGGTTGGTTCGCCTTCAATCCCAAAGCGATATTGTCCGATATATTCGGCTGGAATACGTCCATCGGCGGTCTGCACAACGCGGCCTTCGCCGTCGAGCATGTTGAACATATCGCTTGCCTTGAAACCGGCGCGCTTGCCAACTTCAAAGTCGTTGAAATCATGTCCCGGTGTGATTTTCACGGCGCCGGAACCCAATTCGGGGTCGGCATGTTCGTCCGTGACAATGGGAATCAAACGGCCCGTGATGGGCAAGCGGACATTTTTGCCCACCAGATGCGCATAACGTTCATCCGACAGGTTCACCGCGACGGCCATATCGGCCAGCATCGTTTCCGGGCGCGTGGTGGCAACGCTTATGAAGCCGCTGCCATCCTCCAACGGATATTTGAAATGCCAAAATTTGCCATTGATCTCGCGGGTTTCGACCTCAAGATCCGAAATCGCGGTTTTCAGGCCGGGGTCCCAATTGACGAGGCGCTTGTCGCGGTAGAGCAGTCCCTGGTTGTAAAGATCGACAAACACCTTGATGACAGCCTTTGAAAAGCCTTCATCCATGGTGAAGCGTTCATTTTCCCAATCCATGGAACAGCCAAGACGGCGCAACTGGCCAGTAATCTCGCCGCCACTTTCCGCCTTCCATTCCCACACCTTGGCGACAAATTCGTCGCGGGTGAAATCGGTGCGCTTTTGCCCTTGGGCATTGAGCTGACGTTCGACGACCATCTGTGTCGCAATGCCCGCATGGTCTGTGCCGACGACCCATAACGCATCCTTGCCCTGCAAACGCGCGTGGCGAATGAGGATATCCTGCAAGGTGTTGTCGAGCGCATGGCCGATGTGCAGGCTGCCCGTCACATTGGGCGGCGGGTTGACGATTGTATACGGCTCGGCATGGGGGCGATCAGGACGAAATGCGCCCGTGGATTCCCAATGCGCATACCATTTCGCCTCAATCGCGGCGGGGTCGAAAGTCTTATCGATAGTCATGGCTGTGTGCCATAACGAGCCTAGCCAGAAAGGGAAACCCTCACGGCGCGTCCTACCAAAACAAGTTCAAGATGACGGGTGCGGTTACGCCACCCGACGCCTGAAAATAAAGAAGGCCGCAGCAAAGCCGCCTGCGACGAGCAGGCTCAACCACAATTCCTGCGACGCGGCTGGATCTAGGCCCTTTGCGACCAAGATGACCAACATCGCCGCCATCGCGATATAAGTGCCAAAGGGGTGAAACCACATTTTGATTTGTAGCCGTTCTGTGGCCTCCGCCTCATATTTACGGCGCAGCTTCAGCTGTGCGCCAGATGTCATAAGATACAGAAGAAGCATGGTCACGCCGCAGCTATTGATCAGGAAGCTGAACACCACATCGCGTGATACCGCGTCGGCGGCGAGCGCGACATAGCTAAATAGGCTGGCGATCAAGATGGCACGCGCCGGCACTTTGCGATTGTTGACCTGCACCAGCCACTGCGGCGCGTCCTTATGCTTTGCGAGGCCGAACAAAGCGCGTGAGGTGACATATAGGCCGGAGTTCAGACATGATAGCACGGCGACCAAAACCACAGCCTCCATAATCAATTGACCCGCCGGTAAGCCCATATAGGCAAGCGTGGTGGCAAAGGGCGACACCTTGGGTACGATCTCGGTCCAGGGCACTATGGATACGATGAGGAAGATGGACAGCACATAGAAGATAAGGATACGCATCGTGACCGACACGGTCATGCGGCCGATGACCTTGGAAGGCTCTTCGGATTCGGCAGCTGCGATGGTCGCGATTTCGGCGCCAACAAGGCTGAATATGGTCGAGGTGGCTGCCGCCAGCACAACGCCCCAGCCATTGGGAACAAAGCCGTCATGCGCCGTCAAATTGCCAAAGGTCGCGCCGCTACCGGAGGTTAGGCCAAAGGCCCATGCGGCGCAGATTAGAATGAACACAATGATCGCGGCGACTTTGATCGACGAAAACCAGAATTCAAACTCACCATAAGCGCGCGCCGACATTAGGTTTACCGCGGTCAAAATCGCCATCAGAGCAATGCCGATGCCAAGTTCGGGCACGGCAGGAAACCAGCCATGTAATATTTGCGCGCCAGCAATCGCCTCAATCGCGACAACCACGACCCAGAAATACCAATAAAGCCAGCCGGACATAAAGCCCGCCAAATGGCCCAGCCCAGCGCGTGCAAAGTCCGGGAAGGTTTGCACACCGTCAACGGCTATTGCCATTTCGGAGATCATGCGCATGACCAGTAAAATGATGAATCCTGCAATGGCAAAGGAGAAGACGGCGGCGGGTCCGGCCTGGCTGATTGTGGTGGAGGAGCCGACGAACAGCCCCGCACCAATGATGCCGCCAATGGCGATCATCGAAACATGGCGGGACTTCAAGCTGCGCGACAGCTCCACGCCGCCATTGGTTTCGGTTGCCACATTATGTGCAATGTCCGTCATATTTCCCCCCCAACCTATTCGTCGCACCAGCGCAGGCCATTGCCTATCTCGCCGGTCACTCATTTTCGAAAGACGTCATGGGCATCACGCTAGTCAGCGCACAGCAGGCAAGCAAGAAGTTTAGCCCCGCGTGCGCCGGACATTTAGCGCACGGTGTTTCCACCCTTCATCACATGGGCAACATTTTCCAATATATGGATATCGGCAAGCGGGTCGCCATCCACCGCCACAAGATCGGCAAAGCGCCCGGGTGCGATGCTGCCTAGCTCCTTGTCCTTACCCAATAATTCTGCTGCGCGGATTGTGGCGCTTTGAATGGCCTGCATCGGGGTCATGCCGTAACGGACCATATAGGCAAATTGCCGACCATTTTGGCCGTGCGGATAGACGCCGCTGTCGGTGCCATACGCAATATTGACGCCCATTTTGACGGCCTGGGTAAAGCGGGCCCGCTGTACATCGGTGGTCTCGCGGTTTTTACGGAGATATTCCTCAGGCCATTTCTCGCGCGTCCCGATGTCGTCAATATAATCGCCATTATAAATATCCATCACCAGCCAGGTGCCGCTGGCTTTCACCATAGCCAGTGCTTCATCGTCAATCAGGCTGGCATGTTCGATGGAACGGACGCCTGCGCGGATCGCGTTTTTAATGCCAATCGCGCCATGGGCATGTGCGGTGACGAATTTGCCCTTTGCCTTTGCGGTTTGCACGACCGCGCGCAGTTGCACTTCGCTCAGCTCCGGCTCGCCAGGCTCGGTGCCGATGGCAAGCACCGCGCCGGTAGCGATGGTTTTAATAAAGTCAGCGCCTTGCTCGATAAGAAATGCTGTCTTCGCTGCGGCTTCTTCGGGCGTGCTGGCAATGCCAAGCCGCATGTCAGCCGGCAATTCTTCATTGGGCACAACGCCGTTCAATTCGCCGCCACCCTTGGGCAGGGTGATATAGGCACCGGCAACGAACATGCGTGGCCCGGGCATATGTCCAGCGTTGATGGCATCACGCAAGGCGATATCAGTTAGTCCCCGATAGGTGCCGACATCGCGGACTGTCGTGAAACCAGACTCTAACGTCAGCCGGGCATTGTGCGCGCCGATCAATGCCGTCGCCGCAGGTGATGTTTTGATGGGCAGCGCGAGGTCCGCGCTCTGTCCGGCGTCCGCCAAATGGGTGTGCAGGTCAATCATGCCGGGCAGAACGGTGAACGCCGTCCAATCCAGCCGTTTCGCGCCCGTTGGCGTCGCGCCGCAGGGTGTGACAGCGGTTATCCTGTCATTGGTGATGCTGATGCATTGATTGGTGCGTACAATGCCAGCTTGGACGTCAATGAGCTTCCCCGTGGCAACATATAGGTCGGACGCCTGCAGTGGCGTTGCCATGCTCATTACAAGCGCCGCCAATGATGTCAGTACGGGCGCGAAACCCACATCACGGCTCCAAAAGCGCATGGCGTTCGTTACCTTTTTTTGGTGATGCGGGTGATTTCGCGTTCGACCATCGCTTCGACGATGGCTGGCAAATGGGTGTCGAGCCAATCTTTCAGCATCGGCCGCAACAGATCGCGCGTCATCGCCTCAAGCGACGTTTCGCCTGACCGGACAATTTGCGGTGCTGCACCAGGTTCAGCAAGGGTTTGCAACGCAGAAAAGCTGTGGCGCAGGCTCTGCGCTTTATTGGTATCCAGCAAAACTTCGCTGCTGCTCGGATTATTATCGGTGTCGGTTAGTTCAAGGACTTCATCTTGCCCGGCATCCGCCGCAGCGGACTTTGGCGCGGACTTGGCGACCGGACGATTGCGGTCATCATCGGCGATGATGCGTTTGATCGAGGCCAAAATTTCATCCATCGAAGGTTCGTTCCGGCCGTCAGCCATATTCTCAGCCCTTGCTTAGATTACCGGATTCTACCGTCGGTAACAATTGGCTCTATCTCTGCCTTTTGCGCAGCCGTGTCAACGGTCCGGGTCGATTGGGTAACTGGATCCGGCTGTGATGACCAGTCGCTCCAAGCGCCATCAACCTTTTGATAGTCAGCGACGGGATCGTATAATGTACCGCCTTCAAGGCCCAAATCGCGCGCTTCGGCTTTGCCCATCGCGGCCAACAAAGTGAAACCGGCGACATAGGCGTTGCGGCGCGCGGCGACCAGTTGAACCTTGCTGTTCAGCAATTCTTGCTCAGCGTTCAGTATGTCCAATATGGTGCGGTTACCAACGCCATTTTCGGCGCGGGTGCCTTCAAGCGATAACTCGTTTGCGGACACTGCGCGTTCGGAGGCGGCGATGACATCCAACGCTGCCCGCCAGCTCGCGTAAGATGCGCGGGTCTGGGCAATCACTTCACGCTCCGCGGCGATTTCCAGTTCCTGCGCCTGGCCAAGCCGGGCCTGCGCTTGACGAATTTGCGCGGCGGGCTGCCCACCTTGATACAAGGGCAAAGTCGCACGCACGCCCGCTTGGGCGTTTAGCGCGCTGTTGTCCGCCACGAAGCCAGGAATATTCGATGAGATCGAATTTAAGGCATTGGAGTAAGATGGGGATGTAAAGACGCTTATTGTGGGCAGACGCGATGCATTTGCAGCGCGGCGGTCAAAACGGGCGGCCTCACGGCTTTCGCGCGCCGCGATCAAATCCGGATTACTGTCCAGCGCCACGGTTACCGCGCTGTCAGGCGTTAATGGCAAATTGGGCAGCGGTGGCGGCGCCTGCAATTGCCCGGGTTCACGCCCGACCAATTGGATATAAATCTCTTTCGAACGGATCAGATTGGCGCGCGCTGTTTCCAGATTGCTGGTTGCCAGCGCCAGCCGCGCTTCGGATTGCGCAACATCGGTGCGGGTCAGGTCACCTATCTCAAACCGGTCACGCGTGGCATCCAGATTTACCGACAGCACGCCAACCTGAGCGCGGTTCAAATCGACAATCGATTCATCACGAATAACATCCATATACGCGCCGACCACCGCCGAGAAGATGGCGCTTTCGGTGCCACGCAAATTGGCAAAGCCGGCCTCAACCCGGTTTTCCGCCGCGCGCACCGCATTTTTAATGCCCCCGCCCGCATATAAGGGCGCGGAAATTGTACCGTTAATGTTGATGCCACGGGCCTGAACCACGGATCCGCCGCTGTCCTGCAGGACATTTTCAACATAGTTTGGCTGCACCGTGATGTCCGGGCGGCCATTGGCCTTGGCCAAAGGAACACCTTCGTTGGTTGCGCGCTGTCCCTGACGTGCTGCGGTTAGATTGGGGTTGGTTTCATATGCTGACACCAAGGCGTCACGCAAAGTGTCGGCGTTGGCCGGCGCAGCCAATCCGGTGGACGCCAGTAAGGCAGCCATGATCAGACGACGCGCGCTCAAAACACGAACTCCGGTTTGCGAGCAAAAGCCGGCAGCGGGGCAATCTCGCTATCCTCAAATGATTTCAACGCAATTTTCCCCTTGTGAACATAGCCCTTGGCCAAGCGCGTTACCAAACCTTCGACGATACCGGTCACCAATCGCGCACCTTCGGCTGCGAGACTAACCAATGCGGCGGGTAGCTCTTCGGCCGCGCCGTCAATGATGATCAGAGAATATGGAGCCGCAGATTGCGCTGCTGCAACATTGTCCGCCGTTACAGAAACGAGAGCGTTGACCCGTGTACGCAGTATCGCGGCTACATAACCATCCTGCTTGCCAACCAACAAAACATGATCGTCTGGACGCACATCCGCCGCCTGTAGCAGCAAAGCGGTAGACACGCCGGGGTTGAGGACAGATCCATCGTCCAGCGCAATTGACCGGTCCATATAGGCTGTGGATCGGTGGGTGAGCGGTGCAAAATCCTCACGCGGGATGCTGCCCATCGCCGCCAGCACCCATAAGTCGGTTACGCCGCTTGTGCGCAGCTGGCTGTCCACCATGGACCGCCGCATTTCTTCAAAATTCACTGATTCCATCGGAATATTTCCATTAACTTGCTGGCCATGTGGCACGGCTGTGTTGCAAACACAATACAGCCTTTGAGTCTGGTTCTAGCCAGCCTTGCCCGTTACGCCAAGCGGGATTCAGACAAACAGCCTATTTCAGGTTGCAAATAGCAACTTTTCCGCAGCTTGTGGCGGCTGGGGCACAAGGCGTCAGATTGCCGGTTGCATTGAATTGGTCAAGCCGCTAAACGCCCGCCTTCACCACATAATGGCATTGCTGTTCAGGCAAGTTATTGTTCAGGGGCCCGATGGCGGAGTGGTGACGCAGAGGACTGCAAATCCTTGCACGCCGGTTCGATTCCGGCTCGGGCCTCCAAGCATATTCTATTTAAAGCCCAACGGACATCTTTAACCCCTGAAGCTGCGCGTTTCAGAGAGCCTGGAGCCGTGCCGACGGGCTCGGCTGCGGTACCAATGGCTGCGGACTCAGCGTCATCAATGACCTCGTGCCTATGAGCGGACATGTCCTATGACGTATTGAACCAGTTTTCCTACGTACTTGAAATTTTTACTATCGCGACCCTAGGCAAAGTCGGGAAATAATACCCCCTTAGTCCTTACAGGGTCTAAGCTGAAGTGTCGCGCCAGCGCATCGCTTGCAAATTGTTCAAACCGCGTCGTAGGCTTAAGATCGCGACCCTCATACAATTGTGACGCCTTCAGTCCTGGCCAATCAGCTACGATCTTTCCGCCATTTGTCAAAGAACCACCAAACAGCATAGCCGCCGAGGCCGTCCCATGGTCAGTGCCGCCTGTACCGTTGAAAGCAACGGTCCTGCCAAATTCAGTAGCGACCATAACCAGAGTATTGCTCCACTCACTAGCAAGGGTATCACGGAGTGAACCCACAAGCGCATCGAGTTGACCAAGCGCAGCATTTAACCGCCCTTTTTGCTGAAAATGCGTGTCCCAGCCATTTGCTTCCAGCATCACGACGCGGGCGCCATTGGGGCCATTCATAAGCCCCGCCGTCATCTGACCTAGTGCTTTTCCGCCCCTCAGCGCCTGATCAGCAGGCGGGCCGGCCATGGCTTCGGCAGCCTGTGCGCCGCTCCATAAAGCTGAAAGTTGTGCATCTTCTGCATATAGATTGGTCAAACGTGCCATGAGGTCTGAATTGGCGTCTTGCATACGTGAGGGTGCGTAACTGTTTGCCGCGATCGGTCCACGCAACGCAAGCGGCACTGCGGGTGCGACCGCCAGACCTTTGGCACCTTCACGGGGCAACAGCGTCAAAAGCCGCCCAAGCCAACCGTCGTCCCGACCATATGGGCGCTCCCCGCCGGACTCCAAAATGTTCTGCGCGTCAAAATGCGATCTTTCACGATAACCCGACGCAAGTGCGTGGCTGAAACTGGCCTGTTTCAGCGCAAATAGCTTCGCACTTTCGCCCATCGCAGGATGCAGCGTGAACATAGTGTCGAGTTGCAAACCCGCTGCTGCATCCGCTGCCAAATCTCCCCGCGCACGCAGAAAGTCTGGATCTCCTGTCGGCGCCAACGTCGCCAATCCATCGGCCGCGCCGCGCTGGATGATGAAGACGAATTTCTTGTCCGTGCCGGGCGCAGCCCAACCGACCCCTGGGAAAGCGGCAACACCCAAACCCAAAACACCGGAAGTCACAAAATAGCGTCGGTTCAGCATGGCCCTATCTCCGCAAAAATTCAGGTGACAACAACAACAGCGCGAGCCCTTGGGACGGACTTTCGGCGCGTGCGATGCTTTCGGCTGTCATGGCGCTTAGTTGCGTGGAGAGGATGCGCGGCGCTAATGTGCGGGCATCCACGCGGTTAGCGCTGCGTTCGGCGATCCGGCTTGCAATCTCGACACGTCGCATAAGCGCTGCACCCCCAGCCCAGTTTTCAGTCATGTCGCTAAATCCTGCAGGCGAACCCGGCTTCCAGATGGGTTGCCCCATTTGCGCCAGCATGTTTGCGCTTTGCCTATTGTTAGGAAGTTCTCGGACATTCAACGCGCGGAGCGAGGAGATTACCCAGTCCCACGGCGATTTGAATTTGACTTGCTTGGGTAGCCACATTTCTGGCGAATCAATCAACGTGCGATAAAGCTTAGGCAAATCGCCACCGCTTTCCAGGAAGCTTTTTTCGAGCCGTGCAACCAATGATGATTGCGGAACGTCAGCAGCAAAATGTTGCGCGAGTTTTGTCGCAATATGCTTTGCCGTTGCGGGGTGTGTGGCAATGTCGGCCAAAATGGCCCGCGCTTGCGCTTCACCTTGCTGGCGGTAACGCCGGCCGATGACATTGCGATCGCCCGGTTCATGAATGGCTGCGAAAAACTGGCTATCGCCATCCTTGCCATTCTGGGCCAAAAAACGCTGGACTGGCCCCTTCGCCATCCCGCCAACTGTAAAACCCGTCAGGGCGCGCGCAAATTCGGTGACATCATTTTGATCGTACACGGTGCGTGCACCGAGCGTGTGCAGCTCCAAAATCTCCCGCGCCAGATTTTCGTTCAGGCCTAATTTTCTGTTGCGTCGCGCCGCGACCTGAGCCGCCAATGGGCTATTGGGGCCAATTGATTGCGCCTGATCCAGATAGAGCAGCATCGCGGGATGGGTGACGGCAGCGAACAGCAAATCTGAAAACGTCCGCATGATGTTTGGCCGGATAGCAGTAAATTCATAATCACCCGCCAGAGCAAGCACTGGAAGCTTGTCTATCGATACTGCAAAATGGTTCGACCAAAAATGCACCAACCGCTCTGCAAAGTCTGTGTCGCTGGTAATCGCGGCGTCAATTCGGGAATCTACTGCGGCAACATATTGAAGGCGTAACGTGTTGACCACTTTCTCAATTTTGGCAGGATCAATTTGTGTCATACTGTCGACGGGCATTGTCGCGGCGGCATCTTTTCCGGCGACTTGAGGATCTTTGGGGTCGAGCTGATAATCGCGAAAGCTTGCCGCAATGCTGGCCCGGCTTGGCTGGCTGGCAGAGGCCGAAAGTGCGGGGTCATATTTTTCGATCTGGGATTTTAACCAGTTCGTTGGGCTGGCTGGCGCGCTGGCAGACGGTCTTGCACCGAGGCCAAAGCGATTCAGAGCTATAGCAGCATTTGTCATCATGCTCTCTCCGGAACATAGAGTGTTCGGCGCACCTTATCTGCAGATGGTGTGATACGCAACTGATATGCCCACCGAATGGATGGACGAAACGACCTGCTAGGGTTCAACCATTTATCGGCCTGCTCGTTTCCATTCGGACGGGCAACTATGGCGGTTGTTGCTTGAAGACACACCGCATTGGCTGTCGCTCGTAGCCTGAAAACCCGCGCAATGACTGGGCGGTTCACATTGCGAATGACATCAACATAGACACGTTTTGACAAAGCTTTTACCGACGCGTGATGGACATTCTTGATATCGCTTTTGCAGAGACCCGCCGTTTTCTCAATTCACTCGGCACACGGCCCGTTGCCTCGCGCGGCACAGCGGACGAGATACGCGCGCCTTTGCCTGCGCAATTTCCCGAATGCGGAATGCCGGCCAATGATGTGGTGCGCGCGATTGCGGCAGCAGCCGAACCGGGGCTTACGGGCAACGCGGGTGGACGCTTTTTTGCATGGGTGAAAGGCGGGGCACTCCCCTCGGCGCTGGCCGCGGACATTATGTGCTCTGCATGGGACCAGAATGCGGTACTCGCCTCCACCAGCCCTGCTGGTGCGGTTCTCGAAGAGGCTGCCGGCCGTTTCCTGCTCGACGCTTTGCGTTTACCGGCGGATGCCAGCTATGCCTTTGTCACAGGGTGCCAGATGGCGCACGCGACGGCGCTTGCTGCCGCGCGTCATGCTGTTCTGGAGCAAAAGGGTTGGGACGTGGAGGCAAAGGGGCTTCATGGCGCGCCTGAGATCCGCGTGCTCGCCAATGCTCATCATCATGCTTCGGTGACCAGAGCATTGCGCCTTTTGGGTTTAGGTAGCGATTGTATCATGCCTTTGGGTGGAGGCGGGCCTGGTCTCGTGGCACCGGACGTGCTGCGCGCCGCGCTTGCCGAAGCGCCCGATGCACCGACGATCGTCATTCTCAACGCAGGTGATCTCAACATTGGCGCGTGCGACGATTTTGCGACATTGTGTCCGATTGCCCATGCCGCCGGAGCATGGGTGCATGTAGACGGTGCTTTTGGACTTTGGGCGAATGCCAGTCCACGCCTGTCCGCTTTGGTTGCCGGAGTGGAGCGCGCCGACAGTTGGGCCACCGACGGGCATAAATGGCTGAACACGCCTTATGACTGTGGAATGGCCATCACGCGTCACGCCCGTGCGCATAGTGCCGCGATGCGTATGACCGCTGCCTATCTGACCAATGGCGGGCCTGTGCGCGACCCTATGGACTTTACGCCAGAATGGTCGCGCCGCGCCCGGGCCATTCCCGCATTGGCGGCTTTGATGGAGCTTGGCCGTGACGGCCTTGCGGGGATGATTGAACGGTGCTGCGATCATGCGGCGGCAATTTATGATGGTATCTCGGCGCTTGAGGGTGCCACAGGCATCGCGCGTCCGACAATGAACCAGGGCTTGGTGCGCTTCGATTCGAAAGATGGCGCAAATATTAGCGACGCCGTTATCGCGTCTATCAATGCCAGCGGCGAAGCCTTTTTTAGCGGCGGCATTTGGAACGACGAGCGCGTGATGCGGATCAGTGTTTGCGGCTGGAATACAAGCGCTGACGATGTCGCGCGGACAGTGGCGGCCGCACGCCTTGCTTTATCGGGCATGCGATAAAATCGCCAGCGCCAAGCAGAGCCTGGCGGCCACGCCAGTTTCTTATTTTACATAATGGTTCAAGCCTATGGACTTTCGCTAAATTTGTGAGAGTATCCGCCTATGAGCTTTACTGAGCATCCGCTGCGCCGCTGGGCTGTTGATGAAATGCGGTTGCGTCGTTTTGCCCCCGTTGCTGCGCATAGCGAAATTTATCAGGTTGTTCGCCTCATCGAACCTGATGAACGCAATGCGGAGGATCGTTGGCTCATAAACGCGCGGCCTGATTTTGATGACTGGGCCCTCGCGCCGCGGCATGGTTCGGGGCATACGCTTGGCGGTATTCATTTTCTATGGGAACGGCACACCGAAGCCAGCACGTTAACGCTGATTTTTCCGCCAGAAACCCCTGAACCTGTTCGGCATAATTATATTCAATGGTTGGAGAATTGGCCGGGGGGCGTTGTGCGCGCGACGCAAATACGTGTTGTGCCCAGCATAGAAAATATTGATGCTGAATTGTCCGCAATCGGCATTTCGACCGATGAAATGGTCTGTTGCGATATCAATGCTGGCATGCGGCTTTGGTCCGATTTCAGCATTCATGGCGACGGATATGGCCGACTGCTTATCACTGCAGGTGATGTAGGCGAGGGCGAGCGTGGTCGCATCATTCAGCGGGTTCAGGAACTGGGTAATTACCGAAATCTTGCCTTGCTGGGTTTCCCGGTGGTGCAGCAATATGGCCCCCAGCTTGACCAGTTGGAGCATCGCTTGTCGGACCATGCCCGCCGTGTTGCTTCGGCGGATGAAGATGATGAAGTCTTGCTCAATGATCTCGCTGCCATTTCGTCCGAGCTTGAACTCATTCGTTCGGCAACCGGTTTCCGGCTCAGTGCGACGGCAGCTTATGCCGAAGTCGCGGCGGACAGGCTTTCCGCGCTGGATGTCCAGCCGATATTGAACTTCCAAAGCCTTACCGACTTTACGGAGCGACGGCTGGTGCCGGCATCGCGGACCTGTTCTGTATTCCGGAAACGCCTTAGCGATATTGCCGAGCGCATCTCTGGCGTCATGCACACGCTGGATGTGCGTATTGACAGCCGGATAAAGGCGCAGAACCTTGTTCTAATGCGGTCGATGGAGCGCTCAACGCAGCTTCAGTTGCGTCTACAAACCTTGGTGGAGGGGTTGTCGGTTATTGCGGCTGCTTATTATCTCGTTGGTCTCATTGCTTATATGACCAAGGGCGTGGCCGCGACCAAAGGCGGGTCAAGCAGCGAGATACTTGTTGGCGCTGTGACCTTGCCAGTGGTGTTGCTGATTTACCTCTTTGTAAACCGCCTCAGGCACAAGGTTTTAAAGGAAAGTGACGAGGAAAATGCGCATACGGAAAAGACCGGATAGTTCTGCATAATGGCCTTTCCATGGGAGTTGTTGTGGGCTAAACTTTCAAACTTGTTGAGTATGTAAGACATCGGCTAACTGGCCAATAAAGAGGCGACAGGAGAATCTATGGTCAACACAAAAGCAATAGCTGGTCTGCTGGCTTTATCTGCAATGCTTGCCGCATGCTCAGGTGGTTCGGATGGCGACGCTGATACATCAGCGCAGGCAGAAGCATCGGCCCCAGTTGCTCCTGCGGGTCCCCCAGCTGCAACTGACATGAGCACGCTTGATGGTTCCACATTGGCCAATTTCGCGGGCAATGCCGTCAATGGCAAGCTGGTATTCGCGCAATGCCGTATGTGCCATGTGACCGACGCTGGCGTGAACAAAATTGGTCCATCCTTGAATAACATTATTGGACGCACGGCTGGAACAGTACCGGGATATACATATTCTGCGGCAAATGCGGGCGCCGGCTTTGTTTGGACCAAGGAAAAATTGTTCCAGTTTCTGGAAAAGCCACAGCGCGTCATTCCGCAGACGAAGATGATCTACGCGGGTCTGCCAGATGCGCAAAAGCGTGCAGACCTGATCGCATATCTCGAAACACCTAATTAATTTTTCACTCTACGAGACAACACAAAGGCCGGGTCATCCCCGGCCTTTTTTGTAGGCGCACAGCAGGTGGTCAATAGCCTCTTCTGAACGGGCGCTAATGCGGCCTGTAACTTTTCGGCTCCACGCTGGTTGAACCAAGCCGCGCTTCAGGCGTTAGCTTTGTCCAGTGCACATAAGGAGACGCTACATGAGAATAGACAAGCAAGACGCACGGGCATTGACTGGGTCACAGTCATTGGGTGACGCGGCCGTGCGCGAAACATTGGAGGCGTTATTGGCAGCGCCCGAAGAATGGGATGAAACCGCTCCAGCAAAAACTGAACTGTTCAGAACATTTCACCGGATCTGGAACAGCGAAATGATGGCGCCATTGGAATCGCGCGGTCGCAGTGGTGTGATCGCCCAATTCCCCGTGCAGCGCCGGCAGAGTTTGCTGCTGGCCACGGTTGAAGGCTTTACGGTCGAAGATGCGGCCATCATTTTGGGCGTGGGCCAAGAGGATGTACGCCAACATGTTCAGGCGGCACGCAGCGCGATCCAAGATGCGCTGTCAGCGCGCGTGCTCATCATTGAAGATGAATCGATTATCGCGCTGCATATCAAGCAGATTGTGGAAAGCCTTGGCCATGAAACAATTGCGATTGTTCGCACCCGGGCAGAAGCTGTCGCAAAGGCGCGGGATGAACGGCCGGAATTGGTGTTGGCGGACATTAGTCTTGCCGACGGATCGAGCGGGATCGATGCGGTGAAAGACATATTGGCTGAACAAACGGTGCCTGTGATTTTCATTACCGCCTTTCCGGAACGCCTGCTTACCGGCGAACGCCCTGAACCGACCTATCTGATCACCAAGCCTTTTGAACCGGAGACCGTCATCGCCACCATTGGCCAGGCGTTGTTGATGCACCGGGATGTCGACATAAATTCAAAAGCTGCATGATTTTTGGGAACAATGTCTGGCAACCGCAGTTTGCTTTTGGAAACGATATTTCCAGGACAACATATGGGAAAAAGCAAATATTGGCCAGCTGGTCGCCCTCCCCTTATAGACCAGCACCCTAGCACCCCGGCCTAACCGCCGGGGTGTTTTCTTCGGTTTCCGGATCCATCGTTCATGCCGCTTCAATCAGCTGGCAACAAAAGCTTTGGATCAATCCGGGCACTGTTCCATTTCATACCCCAGTGTAAATGCGGCCCACTGGCTCTGCCTGTGGCACCGACCCGGCCAATAACTTGGCCTTGCCGCACAATATCGCCTTCTTTGACCAGCAATTCGGACGCATGCAAAAAAGCACTGTTCAACCCCATGCCATGGTCAATCATCAACAAATGCCCTTCTAAAGTGAAGGCATCATTGGCGGCCAGGGTGACGACACCGTCGGCTGGGGCGACGTAATCCCGGCCCGAAGGCGCAGCGATGTCCATGCCATTATGGTAGCTGCCCGGCGTGCCGTTATAGATTCGCTGCGCGCCAAATAGCCCCGATATGCGACCCGGCACGGGGCGGATGAATGTTTGCCGCCAGCCTGCACTATCACTGCGGACGGCGCGTGCGGCCTCAATTTGCGCAAGCTCTGTGCTACGCCGTGCCTGAAATTCGGCGGAGCTTTTCGCGCCGCCAGTGATGTTCGCGGCAACATTTTCGATGCGCCAATTGCCCGGGGCGACGGCGATGTTGTGTTGCATCTTGCTGCCATCGACGCGCATCGCGACCAAATTGGCCTGCATCGGGGCGTCACGATCAAAACCGATCAGGAAGAAGCCGTCGGGACTAAGTTCTATCGGCGTGTCTTCCAAAAAAAGGCTGTGCGTTCCCTCGGGCGCGCGGCCGATGATTAAGCCGCCTTGAACAGCAGCGCCGGACATCCAGAACTCGGCTTGGCTAATATGGGGTGGGACCTGCGGTTGGCCAGAAACCGGATAGGCAACACAGACGAGACTGAGGAAAGTCGTGATGAACGCGCGCAAAAACCAGTTGGTACGCTGCAAGTATTCAGCCTTTGGCCAATGCCGCGCGGGTGGATGCCTCTGCGCTTACATAAGGCTCCTGCTTGACAACGCTCCAGTAACGCAGCTCATCCAACGCAATGGCCTGTCCAGTGACCGCGCATACGACATGGTCGCCTGCGGTGAGTATACGGAAGCTATTGGCCAAATAATGCAGGCGGGCGACTTTGTTTTTCGAAGACATCAGCATGAACACATTATGGCGCATTGACGCGCAATGGGCAATGCGTCGCGTCAGCCGTCGAACAGATTGCCTTGATTAACCGTTGGTGTGTTGGGTTTGGGCGTCACTGAGCGCGGTGGCGCAGCGCCAACGACAACACTGCCGACTTCGCCATCAACGAACCGCAGGGTCACATCGCCCGCCTTTATCGCTGCGGCCCGCGACATAATCGTTTTGCCATCCGCATCCGTCACGCGGGCAAAACCGCGCTTCAGCGGGGCTTCGGGATGCAGGCTACCCGCAAGACGGGTAAGTGCATCCAACCGTTGCTGCCCTTGCTCGATACGGCGGGTTAAAAGGCGCGGGTGCAACATCATCGCGGGCCCCGAATAGGCAATTTCCGCCTTGCCGACGCGTGTGCGTAGCGATTGGCGCAGGCGTTCGGCCAGATCATCGGTGCGTAACTGGTGCGGCGCGGCAAGGTCGGACAGGCGCGGCATCAGACGGCGTTGCGCCTCAAGCCGTTCCGCCGCTAGGTCCACATGCTTACGCACACTATTCGCCATGCGCAGGCCCAATTGTCCGACGCGCTGCAACAGGTCGTTGCGTACCGGAACCGCGATTTCGGCGGCAGCGGTCGGTGTTGGCGCCCGCAAATCCGCCGCAAAGTCGCACAAGGTGGTATCGGTTTCATGCCCGACTGCTGAGATAATCGGTATCGTACAATCGGCGACCGCGCGGACGACGGCTTCATCGTTAAAGGCCCATAGATCCTCAATGGACCCGCCACCGCGCGCGACAATTACAAGGTCGGGGCGCGTGGCCGGACCATTTTGGGGCATGGCAGAAAACCCGTTTACGGCCCGCGCAATCTGTGCCGCCGATCCTTCGCCTTGCACCAATACGGGCCAGACGATGACATGGGTGGGGAAACGGTCGGCCAGCCGGTGCAAAATGTCGCGGATGACTGCACCCGTAGGCGACGTAACAACCCCAATGGTGCGGGGCAGCGCCGGCAGTTTCTTCTTACGTTCCGGCGCAAACAGCCCCTCTGCCGCGAGACGTGCCTTCAGTTTTTCAAACAACAGCATCATCGCGCCTTCGCCCGCTACTTCAAGGCTATCGACGACGATTTGATAATTGGAACGCCCCGCATAAGTGGTGAGCTTACCCGTGGCGACGACCTCAAGCCCGTCCTCCGGCGCGAAGGGCAGGCGAGCCGCGCCGCCTTTCCACATCACGGCTTCGAGCCGAGCATTATCATCTTTCAAGGAGAAATAGATATGCCCCGATGCCGCGCGCTTGAACCCAGAAATCTCCCCGCGCACGCGGACATGGCCGAAACGATCCTCAACGGTGCGTTTCAGGGCAATCGACAGTTCCGACACGCTCATCGCCTGGGCATTGTCGCCGGGCCGCTCCTCGGCTAACAGGCGAGCGACTTGCGGGTCGCCAGTTTCAAAGGGGTCATTTGCGGACATGAATATCTTGCTCATCGGTTCGGGCGGTCGCGAACATGCGCTGGCGTGGAAGCTCGCGCAATCGCCAAATTGCGATACACTCTTTGCGGCGCCGGGCAATCCCGGGATTGCGCAAGACGCGGAGTTGGTGGATCTCAATTTTGCTGATCATGTGGCGGTCATCACCTTTTGCGCGGGCCATGATATCGGACTGGTCGTGGTCGGACCCGAAGCACCATTGGTCAGCGGCTTAGGCGACAGCTTGCGCGATGCCGGTATTCCGGTCTTTGGCCCCAACCAAAAAGCCGCGCAGTTGGAAGGATCGAAAGGCTTTACCAAAGATATGTGCGCCGCCGCCGGCATTCCGACCGCTGGCTATGCGCGGCATGACAGCAAGGCATCGGCGATCGCTGGGCTCGACGCGTTCGACGCCCCTTATGTTATCAAGGCCGATGGCCTAGCCGCGGGCAAAGGCGTCATCATTGCCGAAACGCGCGTTGAGGCGGAGGCCGCTATCGATGATATGTTTGGCGGCGGTTTTGGGGACGCGGGCGCATCTGTCGTAATCGAAGAATTTATGACCGGCGAAGAAGCGAGCTTTTTCGCGTTGACCGATGGCCGTGATGTTGTCGCCTTTGGCTCCGCGCAGGATCATAAGCGCGTGGGCGATGGCGATACGGGGCCCAATACCGGCGGAATGGGCGCATATTCGCCCGCCTTTGTGCTGACCGATGCACTGCAGGCCCAAGTCATGGAACGCATCATTCGCCCGACCGTGGCTTATATGGCGGCCAACAACATGCCTTATTCCGGCGTCCTGTTTGCAGGACTGATGCTCACCGAGGAGGGGCCAAAGCTTATTGAATATAATGCTCGCTTTGGTGACCCCGAATGTCAGGTATTGATGACGCGTTTTGAAGGCGATCTGGCGGCGTTGATGCTGGCGGTTGCAACAGGCACGCTGGCGCAAGCCGAGGCTCCTGCGTTTTCGCGCCAAGCGGCGTTAACAATTGTGATGGCCGCAAACGGCTATCCTGCTTTGCCGGAAAAAGGCGGTCTGATTAACCTTTCGGATGTGAAGGACGCCAAGATATTCCATGCGGGCACGGCTGAAGTCGGCGGCCAATTGGTCGCTAGCGGTGGGCGCGTGCTCAATGTTACCGCCACCGGCGATACGGTTACGAATGCGCAAGCCACTGCCTATGCCGCTGTGGACAGCATCGATTTCCCGGGCGGTTTTTGTCGCAGAGACATCGGTTGGCGCGAAGTGGCGCGCGAAGCGGCATCCGGCACGGATTAACGTCCAATTTTCATACGGCGAATTCATAGTTTCGCGCGGCCATATTTTGGCGTAATTGAACGTCTTGTTTTTTGGGCTTTCGGGGGAGAAATACAATGTCCAATTATTTGCCAGTCATCATCGGTGCGGTTGTTGTCGTTGCTATCTTATTGTGGTTGCTGCTGCCGCTGGGCGGCGCGAAGAAGAAAACGGACAGCGCGCCTAAAGACATAATGTCGCCGCCTGCGGCTGTTTCTGCACCGCCAGCCGCGCCTGTTGCTAAAGCCACGGCACAAGTGTCGAAGAAACCCAAAGCTCCGGCGAAGACCGCTGCAACGAAAAAGGCAGCCACACCCAAAACCGCTACGCCAAAAGCTGCGGCCAAGCCTGTCCCTGAAAAGGTAAAGGCGGCAAAAGCGCCAAAAGCGCCAAAAGCTAAAGCTGAAAAGGTAGAAACAGCAAAGGCAGAGAAGGCACCCAAGGCCAAAGCCGAAAAAGCAAAACCGCAAGCTGCACCCAAGGCAAAGGCAGCAAAGCCAGCTCCAGCGCCATCAATCCCCGAAAATCTTGAGCTGATCAAGGGCTTGGGCCCCAAGGTCAACAATCTGCTCAAGGGCCTAGGTATAACCAGCTTTGCGCAGGTCGCCAGCTGGACCGCCGCCGACGTGGCGGACATAGATACGAAGCTGGGCGCCTTTGCCGGTCGGATCACACGGGACAATTGGATCGACCAAGCCAAGTTGCTTGCGGCAGGGGACATTGCCGGTTTTGAAAAGAAATATGGCGCGTTGGGAAGCGGTATTAAGGGTTGAATTTATAAACCGATGGAAAGGCGGCGCTGGGTAGCTGGCGCTGCTTTCGCGTTCTTCCTATCTGCCGACGCGCTGCAACCCAGTCCCATGCATTTTGAGCCATTGATTCGCCGCCTGTCGGTTGCCTTCGTATAGCGTGTCAAGCCACGCATAAAAATCGACGCTATGGTTCATATGGCGGATGTGCGCGACCTCATGCGCGATGACGGAGCGGCGGACATAGACGGGGGCCATGATTAGCCGCCAGCTCAGGGAAATAGTGCCATGGCTTGAGCAACTGCCCCAACGGCTCCGCGGGTCGCCAAGCGACAGGCGCGGGACGGGGGCATTTGCTTTGGCGCAATAATGCTCGATTTCCTTGGTAAATGTGGCGCGGGCTTCGGCTTTCAACCAACGCAGGATGCGTGCTTCTACCGACGCTGCCGGACCACCAAGGCGCAATCTACCCTCACCACAATGAACGCTGCGCGGCCATTCCTCCCGCCATTCGATGACATAGCCCTCGCCCTCGACCGCAATTTCGCTGCCTGGGGCGATGGGGGCGGCCTCCGCCACGCTATTCAGCCGGGTGGCAATCCATTCCCGTTTCTTGTCGACAAAATCGAGCGCGATATTGGTGGGGGTGTAATGCGGCATCGTAATCCGGATTTCGCGTTTGATGGCATCGGCACGCATGGAAATGCGCTTTGCGCGGATGTTCCGGTGGATGCGCACAGGTAAGCGCTCGCCTTCGATTACCACAATGGGGTCAGAGAGGCTTTTCGACAATATGGTTTTCAAGCGGTCCAGCATGCAGTTCGGATATAGCCCTATTTTGCACAGACATGCCAGCATCATGTATCGTCTGGCGGTCTCCGCTGACCAAATAATGCCATTCTGGTAGAGGCTTATCTGCCGCACGGAGCACATAAGCGCATGTTGACGGCAACCAAACATAATCATCGATTTTGTTGGGCGTGAGCCGGAGACATTCCGGCACAATGGCCCTTCGCCTGCGATAATCGGAACATTGGCAGGTTTGCAGGTCAAGCAATTTGCAGGCGACATTTGTGGGGTAGATGCGGCCGGTATCTTCGTCCTCGACCTTGTTGAGGCAACATTTGCCGCACCCGTCGCACAAGGCTTCCCATTGGGCGCGATCGAGGCTGTCGATCGGCGCCTCCCAAAAAGGGACATTGGTCACATCAACGGACCCATTTGGCCAGTTCCGCCTCTACCAGATCAGGCGCGCCTTCATTGGCGTCGGTATTGGGGATATCGGCTGGCATTATTGCCAATGGTTTACCCTTTGGCCCCATCAAATAGGGCGTCTGACTGTGGCTCATCAGGTAGTTTTCCGGTGCGCTGCCGTCGACCCGGCTGGAGTATATCGCGAATTTTTTGGCGGCTTCGGCAATTTCGGTATCCGTGCCGGTCAGACCAATAGCGCGCGGATGAAAGGCGCTGACAAATTGCTTTAGCACCGCAGGCGTATCACGCGCGGGATCGACGGTGATGAAAATCGGCTGGACCTTGGTTGCCAGATCAGGGTATTTTTTCTCAAAAGATTTCAGGCCGGCCATGAGGTTCTGCATATCGGGCGTGCAGATGTCGGGGCAATAAGTATAACCGAAATAGACGATGCGATATTTACCGTCGAATTCCTTAAAACTGCGCTTTTGGTCATCCTGATCCGTCAGCAGAAAATCGCCACCTATCGTGGCTCCTGCCAGCGGCGCTTCGCTGAGCGGCAGTTGCGCGGGGCCAGAATCGCATGCAGATAGGAGCAGAAGGGCGGATAAGGCAAAAAGTGATGTTTTGTTCATAGCGAGGGCAGACATGGTCTGCTAAAGCGCAGTTATCAAGGATAATGGACATAAAAATGGGACAGATTCTGTTGAAAAAGACATTTTTTCTGGCCGCAGCGGCTGGACTCATCTTGCCAGTAACCAGCGGTGTTGTTGCGCCTGCTGCGATCGCGCAGTTTTCGGACAGCTATAATTTCCTGAAAGCGGTGAAAGATCGCAAAGGTGAGGATGCCGAAAAGTTTCTGGCAGAACCAGGCTCGGTCATCATCAACACCCGCGATATTACGTCTGGTGAAACCGCTTTGCATATCGTGATTCAGCGCCGTGACGCGACATGGCTCGGATATTTGCTGCAAAAGGGTGCTAATCCGAACTTGGCCGACAAAAAAGGCACAACCCCTTTAATGCTCGCCACGCAATTGGGCTATGTGGAGGGTATAGATCTGCTTACCCGCAGAAAAGCGCAGGTCGACCAAAGCAATCGCGCAGGTGAAACGGCGCTTATTCTGGCCGTCCAACTCCGCAATACAGATGCCGTGCGGGCCTTGTTAAAGGCAGGTGCTAACCCGGATAAAACCGACAGCCGCGCCGGATATTCTGCCCGCGAATATGCCAAGCAGGACGGCCGTGCGTCGGAAATTGCCGCCATCATCGAAAATCATGGCAAAGCGGACACCGCAAAAAAGCCTGCTGAACTGGACTTTTCGGGCATTGAAGGTCCCAAATAACGGGCATCGCGATCCCGCCCGACAGGATCAGCCGGGCACGAACTTCATGGCGGCGCCGTTCATGCAATAGCGCTTGCCAGTGGGCTTCGGCCCATCATCAAAGACATGCCCAAGATGACCGCCACATTGCGCGCAGTGCACTTCTGTCCGAGGTAAACCGATTTTATAGTCGGTTTTTGTGCCAATCCCACCTGCCAATGGCGTGAAAAAGCTCGGCCAACCAGTGCCGCTTTCGAACTTTGTGACCGACGAAAACAACCGCTTATTGCAGCCAGCACAGACATAAACGCCCTTACGCTTTTCACTGTTAAGGCGGCTGCTATAGGGGCGCTCAGTGTCTTCTTGGCGCAATATGCGGTAAGCCGCTGGCGATAGGCGTTTCTTCCACTCGGCATCGCTGTAGGTGACGGCAAAGCGCGTCTTGGCGGTGGCGTCCCGGCCACAGCCCAAGACGAATGCAGCCGCGCCTGCACTGCAGAAGGACAGAAATTGGCGTTTGTTCAGTTGCATGACATGTTCCTTTGAAAGCCCTGACAGCACATACGCTGCCATGGCCCAAAAAGTTTCATATCAATAACGCGACAGTTCCACATCCATCTTACGATAGCCATGGACAAAACAACCGGCGACGCGCTCTGGTTCAGAAACGACGTTGGGCCGCAGGCGGCGCGCTGCCATTTCTTCAAGCAGAATGCGGATTTGCAGCTCGGCAAGCCGCGCACCGACGCAGCGATGGATGCCATAGCCGAATGCCAAATGCCGCCGGGCATTTTCGCGGTCAACGATTAGCTTGTCCGGATTTTCAAACACGCTCTCGTCGCGATTGGCGGACAGATACCACATGCCGATCTTGTCGCCCGCCTTGATAGGGGCACCAAATAGCTCATGGTCCTGCGTCGCGGTCCGCCGCATATGCGCCAGCGGCGTCTGCCAGCGGATAATCTCGCTGACGGCGTTAGTGATGAAGGCTGGGTTTTTTTCCAGCTTCTCCCGTTCATCTTGGAAGCTGTGTAGGCCATAAACATAGCCCGACATGGAATTGCGGGTCGTGTCATTACCGCCAACGATGAGCAAGATGAGGTTACCCATATATTCCAACGGGGCCATGTCCTTCATCGGCGAATGGATCATCCGGCTGATAAGGTCAGGCGCCTCGCCTTTATTTTTGCGCTCGTTCCAAAGATTCTGAAAATAGGCGCCCATTTCGAACATTTTGGCGAGCCGCGCTTTGCGGGTTTCTTCGGAGCGGAACAGTTCGACGTCGCCCGCCCAATCGGACCATTCAGTCAGCTTGCGTCGGTCTTCCCAAGGAAAATCGAACAACAAGGCAAGCATTTGGGTCGTGAGTTCAATCGAGACCAGATCAACCCAGTCAAATGTTTGGCCAACGGGTAGCGAATCTAGTAACTCGGATGTACGCTGCCGGATGTCGCCGGACATGCGGTCCATTTCGCCTGGCGTAAACGCCGGCGCTATGACGCGGCGTTCCTCGGTATGCTTTGGCCGGTCCATCGCGATGAACATGGGCATGACGACTCTTTCGTCTTCCGGAATGGGTTCGGCGAGAGCGTTGTCGTCGATCAGCGTGATGCCGCCATGTTCGAATGAGGACGAATAAAGATCTGGCAATGCTTCAACATGCTGGATTGCTTTCAGCGTGGTGACATTCCAATAGCTGCCGAAATCTGAGCCTTCGATTTTGTTAATCGGGGCCTTTTCCCGCATTTCCTTGAAAATGGGATGCCAACGATCCTCAAGATAAATATCGGCTTTGGTTACATCCCAGCGGTGCGGCGCCTGGTTCACTTCATAGGGCAGCGAATTGCTCTCAAATATCGGGGCAGTGGCCATTTTTCTCGACTCCTCTCGCCGTGGAAAGTGCCACTACTTACAAAAATGTCAATCCAGTTTCGAACCACAACTTAATCCGTGGTTGGCCGACATTAACCACGAACTTCGAAGTACAGCTTGCGTACCCACTTGGTCTCAAGACATGAGAAATACTGCCTATGGGAAGTGGCGGCCCAAGCGCCCCGCCGCATGAAAGCCATCGAATTGCTTTAATAGTCGCTTTGCCTCTATTGCATAGATTATGATGTCCCTACGAGTGTAGGAGGGTTTGAATAAGGTCGGCAGGTGAAGAGAGACGAGTCAAATTTAAGTGATGCTTTGCAAGACCGGGCCAAAAGCGAAGGCTTTGTCGCCTTTGGCATCGCGCCTGGTCGTCTCGCGCCATCGGCAGGCGTGCGGCTTCGACAATGGCTGCGCGAAGGCCTGCATGGCGATATGCTCTGGATGGAAAGCCGCACCGATGAACGCGCCAATCCGAATGTTTTATGGCCTGAGGTCAAATCCGTCATCATGTTGGGGATGAGCTACGCCCCGCCGCAGGACCCCATGGTCCTTGCCGATCAAGACACGCGCGCACGCATTTCAGTCTATGCCCAAGGACGCGATTATCATGATGTCGTGAAGGGGGCGCTCAAGCGGCTAGCGGGGTGGCTGGCGCATGAAGCGGGCGCAGGCGTCAAGGTTTTCGTAGATACTGCGCCCGTGATGGAAAAAGCCTTGGCGCAATCCGCCGGGCTCGGTTGGCAGGGCAAGCATAGCAATATCGTCAGCCGAGAACATGGCAGTTGGTTGTTTTTGGGTGCGATCTACACCACCGCCGAGCTTGGTCCGGCATTGCCCGAAGACGACCATTGCGGCTCATGCCGTTTGTGCCAAGACATTTGCCCGACCAACGCCTTTCCCGCGCCCTATCGGCTCGATGCTCGTCGCTGTATCTCTTATTTGACCATCGAACATAAGGGACCGATTGATCCCGCGCTTCGGCCATTGATGGGCAATCATATCTATGGCTGTGATGACTGCCTGGCGGTCTGTCCGTGGAACAAATTTGCTGAAACGGCGGCGGCGCATAAGGCGTTTTTACCACGCGCAGAATTGGTTGCGCCGCAAATTGCCGATTTATTGACATTGGATGATGCCGCGTTCCGTAAGCTCTTTTCTGGCTCGCCGATTAAGCGGATTGGACGGGATCGGTTTATACGCAATGTCTTAATCGCGGCTGGCAATGGCACTGATGTGGGACTTATTGCGCAGATTGAAGGGTTGCTGGCTGATCCTGAACCTTTGGTTCGTGGTGCTGCGATTTGGGCGTTGGGGCGGCTGTCGCCTGAGGCATTGGCACGGCGGCGTATGGAATATTTGCCTGCAGAGAGAGACCCATCGGTCCGGGCCGAGTGGGATGCCGCTACTTAGGGTCCGCCCGGGCGCGGGGCGAAAGAATTGTTGATGACTTAGCGGCGTTGCAGGGCCTCAATGCAAGCGGCGCGGTCTACGGCTGCTCCGTCACTTCTGCGTGCATCGACATAAGTGACGACTTCGCGTCCGCCTTTGCGTTCGGGATAGAGAAACGCATCGAGGATGCAAGGCTTGCCGACGAACTGCAGCTTGCGACCATAAACTTCGACTACGTCCAGTCGTGGTTCGCCGAACAAGCGTTTTATGGCATTGGCGTCCTTGCCAATCACGCCGTCAAGTCCGCGTATTGGTGCGGGAGCAGGGCGCGACGGAAAAGATGCCGCAGTGCGCTCCACGGGTGCGGGCTGACGCGCTGGCGCACGCGCCTCAGGCGCCGAGACGCAGCCTGCCAGCAACAGTGCGGTGACGGTGAGCGGGAGTATATTTTTGGTCACGCGCTATTTTTCCGAATGCACCAAATGAACGGCCATCGCCGTCGCCAAAACAGGCACGAATAGGTTGACGAGCGGCACCATCATGCCCGCAGTGCCAAATAGCCCCAGCATGACGCGTGACAGCTTGTTCATCGCCCCCTTAGCGCCATGACGCGCGATAAGCATGTCCTCCATATCTCTGCCCAAAAGCAGGGCGTTGATCAGTAGGAACGCAATCGCGGTGCCGACACCAGTAAACAGCAATAGAATGTAAACAGACAACGCGAGCAGATTATAGCCGACCACACGCGCTATAGACTTTACCGCCATATGGACACCTGCGCCGAGGCTTGGCCGTTTGCCGAACGCGGCGTGGCGAGGATAAAACCGATCCTCAACAGCATCGATGATGTCGTCGGCAAAAACCCAAGTGATTGCGACTGCAACCGCGCGAAATAGCAAAATGCCCGACAAGCCAAGAATCGCGGCGGATAGCAAGCCTGACCAAAAACCTGTGTCATTTACGCTCAGCCAGCCGAATAAGGCTTGCAGGGCAAACCAAAGGCCGATGCCCGAAACAATAAGGGTGACTATGGTCAAAACGATCACTTTGACCATCACAACAGCGACGCGCCTGTCGGACAGGCTTTGGAAGGAAAGCATCAGCGCCTGAATCATGCCGCCGTTCTAAAGCGCTTGCCGGAAATGTCCAACCCAACTAGGGCGCGCGTGGCTTAGACTAGGAAACTATATGACTGATACCTGCTTCGACGTCCTCGCAATTGGCAATGCCATTGTGGATATTATCGCTGATACCAACGATGCTTTTATCGCCAGCGAAGGCCTGACAAAGGGCAGCATGCAGCTTATCGATGAGGAGCGTGCGCAAGGCTTGTATGCGCATATGGGGCCTGCGCGCGAAATCAGCGGCGGCTCGGCGGCGAACACCTTGGCGGGCCTTGCGCGACTTGGGCACAAGACGGCGTTTATCGGGCAAGTTGCAACCGATCAGCTTGGTGACGTTTTCGCACATGACATTCGCGCAGGCGGCATTCATTTTGACGTTCCTGCGCGTGACGGTGCGCCATCGACCGCGCGTTGCTACATATTGGTCACGCCGGATGCGCAGCGCACAATGAACACTTTTTTGGGTGCATCCCAATATTTGCCTGCATCAGTCATCGACAAATCGCTGATCGAAAGCGCCGCGATCCTGTATCTTGAAGGCTATTTGTGGGACCCGGAAGAACCCCGTGCCGCCATGCGGACCGCCATTGATGTCGCGCGCGCGGCTGGCCGCAAAGTGGCATTGACCTTATCAGACGCTTTTGTGATTTCGCGGCACGGACCCGACTTCCTTGCCGAAATGGACGCTGGTCGGATTGATATTTTATTCTCCAACGAAGTTGAAATCTGCGCACTGAATAACAGCGACGATTTCGAAGCCTCGGTTGCGGCTATTGCGGCCAAGGTTCCATTGCTCGTCTGCACACGCGGCGAAAATGGCGCGATTGCCGTCGAAAATGGCGTGCGTACGGAAGTGAAGGCTGAACCCGTGGCGCAGCTGGTCGATACCACAGGCGCGGGCGACCTGTTTGCGTCCGGTGTGTTTGCCGGCCTTGCGCAAGGGCGCCCGATGGCGGAATGCCTGACAATGGGCGCGGTGTGCGCCGCGGAGATTATCTCGCATTATGGCGCGCGGCCAGAAGCAGACATCGCTGATTTGGTTGCCAAGCGTTTAGGTTAATCGCGTTTCTTGCGGAATAGGACTCGGTCTTCGGGACCAAAGCCCCAGCTCCAGATGATCCAGCCATAAAGACCTAGAATTGCGGGAATGCCGATTGTAAGTTCGACCCATTCAAATCGGGCGGGTAGGCTGACGATCAGGAACCCAAGCAGCGCTGCGGCCGCGACGGCCAAAACTAATGTCCAGCGCCAGACAATAACTCTCCGCCCAAGCAAATGCGACAGAAACCGGGATTTGATAAGCGACCCGATACCCAGTGAGATCATCAGGCCGCACGCCACCGCTGCCGCTTGATACAGGCCGAGTTGTTCTGGCTGAATGGGCAAATCGTCGACCAGTATGATGAGGCCAACACTCACCAATGCCTGCACGATAAGCATGCCCAGCGAGATCAAAAGATTTCGGTGGCGTGCCACGTAAACTAAGGCGGATTCGCTCACGACAGCGGTGGCGGCGGCAACTTCTGCTGCGAGCAAAAAGGCAAGCGCTATAGCGCCGCCGGCAAATTCAGGGCCCACCAGACCCATTACGGCTTCGCCGGGAATACCAAGCGCCAATGCAATTCCCGCCTGCGCCGCAATGATCCAGAAGCCGACTTGACCCACTTGCTTGGCGATTTCCGCATAGTTTTTCGTTTGCAAATTGCGGGTAATGACGGGCCCTAAAATTGGATCGAAACTGGTTTTCAACTTCTGCGGCAAGCTCGCGACTTGTTGCGCGATATAATAAATTCCGACAATCGCAGGCGAAGCGAACAAGCCCAATATGGCAAGGTCAAGCCGCCGGCTGCCCCATTCGGCTGCGTCTGCAGCAGCAAGCGGCAGGCTGCGCCGGGCAATGCCAAACGAACGCATCGGGCTTGGCCGCCAGCCGCGCGGAAGGCCATAGCTACGCCATAAAGGCCAAAGGGCGACAACAAGTGCGGCGGCCAAAGAGGCTACATAAGCCAGGATCAGACCATCGCGAGCGGAATAGAAATAAAATGCACCCGCAGCGATGCTGATCGTCCAAGGTTCAACAACGGCGCGTGCCCGAACGGTAGACACTATGTCAAATTTATAGGCGAGTGCAGACAACGCAATGTCGGTCGCTACAATCGCAAAAATCGCCAGTGGCAAAAATCGATCCAGCCCGTTGATACCGCTATTGGGAAACATGAATTGCGGCAACGCGATCAGAAATGCAGCGCCTAGCGCCGAAGCGACCAGCGCGGCAAGCAAGCAATCCGCGATGATATGGGCGTGTGGCTGATCTTCCTTAGACAAGAGCTCCGCAAGACCCCGGCGCAAGCCAAGCGATCCAAGCTGGGCTGCAAATTCAACGATCAAAATCGCATAAGCAAAACGGCCAAGCGCCTCGGGACCATATAGCCGCCCTGCGATGAAAAGGAACGGGATACGCGCCGCCAGCCGCAGCACGAATCCAAAGACATTGGTGCGGCCGCCTTTGGCGAGCGCTTGGATGTCTTCTTCATCGGTTCTGGCTGTGGTCAAATGCGGTCCTTTGTGCATCAAGTAGCGGATTCAGGCCGCATTTACCAGCTTTCGGACTTGAGTGGACGGGCCAATAAGTCGGTCACGACGGCCTCCACTGTGGCCGTGCCAGCGAGTAGCGCGCAAACAGCTGAAACGATTGGCATTTCGATGGACAGAGATCTGGCCGACTTCAAAAGCACTGGTGCAGTATAGGCACCTTCGGCAATGGTCTTGCGGTCGGCGAGCAGATTTTCTGCCGTGTTTCCCTGCCCAAGACCTCGGCCCAAGGAGAAGTTTCGCGAGTTTTCCGAACTGCACGTCAGCACCAGGTCGCCGAGCCCCGATAGCCCAGCCAGCGTTTCGATTTTCGCGCCGCGCGCGAGGCCATAACGCTGCATTTCGGCAAAGCCGCGGGCGATTAACGCGGCACGCGCATTCAGGCCAAGGCCCGCGCCATCGACAACGCCACAGGCAATTGCGAGCACATTTTTAACCGCGCCGCCAATTTCCGCGCCAACGACATCATCGGACCAATAGGGACGAAAAGACGGGGTAGCGATACTGCGCATCAGTTCCGTACCAAGCGTTCGGTTTGCGGTCGCAAGCGTCACGGCGGTTGGCTTTCCAGCCGCGACCTCATGTGCAAATGTCGGGCCGGAAAGTACCGCGAGCGGATTATGCGGCCGCACCTGCGCCGCGATGTCGGACACCAGCATTTGCGTGTTGGCCTCAATCCCCTTGGCACATAGGATCAGCGGTGCCTGTGTGTCCGGAAGTGCGGATAAAATCGCGCGCACATGTTGCGCCGGGGTAACAATCATGAGTGCTTCGCATGCAGCCATGCGCGCAAGGTCTGTGGTCGCTTCAATTTTAAGCGATAAAGCTGTTCCGGGCAAAAAGAGGGTGTTTTCATGTTGGGCGTTCACGCTGCGCACAACATCTTCTTCGCGGGCCCATAGCAAGACATCATCATGGATTTGCGCCATGACTGTCGCAAGCGCTGTGCCCCACGCGCCGCCACCAATGATGCCGACTGGATATCTGGCTGCGCTCATGCTTTAACGCCTGCGCCGCGCGCGGGCGCGGCATGGGGGTCAAGCGGCCAACGGGGCCGGGCGACAAAGTCCAGCCCGTCCGTTAGGCCCATGCCAAAGCGCTCTGCGCCGGCCCAAGCAATCATGGCGCCATTGTCGGTGCACAGCCACAAGGGCGGGGCGACAAAGCGCATTCCACATTGCGCAGCGAGCTTTTCCAGCATCTCACGGATCGGCACATTGGCCGCAACGCCGCCAGCTACGACCAAGGCGGCGGGCGCATCTATGCGATCCAGCGTGTAGCTTATGCGGTCATAGAGGCAGTCGATCACCGCCAATTGGAACGACGCGGCGATGTCCTCGACCTTATACTGGCCCGTTTCATGTGCGCGCAGGACGGCGCTCTTGAGACCAGCAAAGGAGAAATGCGGTTCATCTGCGCCCTTTAACGGCCTTGGCAAGGGCACGTTGTGGGCGTTGCCTATGGCGGCGGCGCGTTCGACCGCTGGCCCTCCGGGAAAGCCGAGGCCCAAGATTTTCGAGGTCTTGTCAAACGCTTCGCCCACTGCATCATCGATGGTGGTCGCCAGACGGTTGTAATCGCCAACGCCGTTGACGCGCAGTAACTGGCAATGCCCGCCCGACACAAGCAACAGCAAATAGGGAAATTCTAGATCCGAATCGATGAGGCGCGGCGACAAAGCGTGGCCTTCAAGATGGTTGACGGCAATCAGTGGCTTGCCCGATGCCATGGCAAGCGCCTTTGCCGTGACTAGCCCGACCATCACGCCGCCAATCAGCCCTGGCCCTGCCGTCGCGGCAATCGCATCAACGTCGTTTAAGGTAAGTCCTGCATCGGCCAACGCGGTTTCCACCAAAGGTGTCATCAATTCTGCATGTGCGCGCGCCGCAATTTCGGGAACGACGCCGCCAAAGGCGCGGTGATGGTCCTCTTGTCCAGCCAAGGCATGGCTTAAGATTGTCCGGTCGGACCGCACGATTGCCGCTGCCGTTTCGTCGCAGCTTGATTCAAGACCCAGGATGATTGCCATTGTGCTTTCCCATAGGTGGACGCGCCGCTATGAACAAGCCGCATGACATGTCCAATATTCACAGCCGAGCGTCCTTTACGCATCGGAACCCGCCGTTCTCCGCTGGCTTTAGCCCAAGCCGAGATGGCCATGGCGGCTGTGAAACTGTTGCATAACCTGCCGGATGACGCGGTGAAGCTTGTTCCGATGCTGGCGACGGGTGACAAAATTCAGGACCGGCCATTGGCGGATATTGGCGGGAAAGCGCTTTGGACCAAGGAATTGGAACGCGCGCTGATCGATGACCAGATTGATATTGCCGTCCATTCGATGAAAGACGTCGAAACATGGCGTCCCGACATTTTTGTCATTTCTGCGATGTTGCCACGCGCGGACGTCCATGATCGGTTGATTGGGGCCGCGTCGCTGGGTGATTTGAAGCAAGGCGCACGTGTCGGCACGTCGAGCCCCCGGCGCGCGGCGCAGCTGCAACGGGCGCGGCCGGATTTGCAGATTGTGCCCCTACGCGGCAATGTCGCGACCCGGCTTGCGCATATTGATACAGGCGACGCAGATGCCACTTTGCTTGCCGCTGCAGGGCTTGACCGTTTGGGTATGGCCGATGTGGGGGCTGAATTGTCGCTCGACGCGTTTTTGCCAGCCGCGTCCCAAGGCGCCGTGGGCATCGACCGATTGGCCAGCCGTGACGACCTGTTCCCTTTTTTAGAGGCTATCAACGACGCTGATACATTTGCTGCCGTTCATGCCGAACGTGCGTTTCTCGCCGCTGTCGGGGGTAATTGCCATTCGCCAGTTGCGGCACTGGCGCGGGTTGAAGGGACGCAGATCAGGCTGCGTGCCGAAATCTTCACAGCCGACGGCAGCGAATTGCAGTCGGGCGAATGTCTATATGCAATGGGTGGCGAGGGCCCCGCGCAGCTTGCGCAAGAATTGCTGGGTAAAGCGAGCGCTGATCTGCGCGGCATTTTCGCCTCGTGAAACTTTTGATTATCCGTCCGCAACCTGGTGCTGATGCAACTGCGCATCGCTTGCGCGCGGCCGGGCATGAGCCCATTCTCATGCCGTTATTTGCCATTGAGCATCTGCCTGTGCAGCGCGCCTCGGCTGATGGTTATGACGCGATATTGCTGACCAGCGGTAATGCTGCGCGCGCTGCAGTCGGATACCTGACACAAGACCATGGCAAGCCAATTTATGCCGTGGGCAGTGCCACTGCCAGCGCACTGCACATATTGTCCATACCCGTCGCTAAAGTCGGATCTGAGGGCGTTGAGGCGCTGATGCGGATTGCAGTCGCCGACGGCCACCAACGCCTGTTATGGCTGGCAGGCGAGGATCATAGCTCCATTCCGCGTATCGATGGCGTCCATATCGATATTGAAATCGTCTACCGAAGCGCTACGGTCAGCGCTCCAGCCGACTTTGTGCGTCAGGTAACCGAAAGCGATGTCGTAATCCTGCATTCGACGCGCGCTGCCCGGCATTTTGGAGAGCTGTGTGCTACCATCGGCGTACCGCGCGCCAACGTGACGCTCGCAACATTTTCAAGCGGAATTGCCGAGGCGGCCGGGGAGAGTTGGGGGGCGTTGATCATAGCAGACGCGCCTAATGATGCTGCATTGTTGAAAGCCATCCAAGGACAGTTTACACCCACGCATTGCCAAGACGAACGCGGCGCGCCTATTGAAGGACTGATATGAGCGATTATCCAACGGCACAGTCCGCTTCGGCTGGCAGGATGAAATTCAAGCATTTCATGCTTCTTCTTCTGGTCGCCTTTAGCGGCGGTGTGGCGGCGACATGGTGGTTGGCGGATAGCGTTGGTATTCTCGCACCATCGGCTCAAGACGTGGCAAAAGCAGAAAATATCGCTGCGCCTTTGCCTTCGGCTGGCACAACGACGCAGGTCGAGGGGCAAGTGGTTCCGGTTTATGTAACGGACCCCGCGATATCGGGCGACGCGGTGCGTGGTGAAGGGCTGTTGCTGACATTTGCCGTGCGCCGGACGCTCGATAACGGCGCACCCTTGGGATATCTGGCCGAACAGCTCCGGCTTCGTTTTGGCGCAGCGCAGCCGCAGGCGGTTGCGAATATTATTTCTGCAGCGCAAGCGCCCGTCACCATCGACAAACTGCAGACAGAGTTGAGCCTACTAGCACCCATATTGGTCTCCGGTCATCGCGATAATGGCGCCTGGGAAACCTTAAAAGGGGAGCTATTTCAGCTTTTCGTACTGCGCCTGGATGATGGGTCGACACGCACCCCGGAACAACGCCTGGTCCGCGCACAAGCCCTTGTTGAGGCGGGCAATCTGTCCGCAGCTATGTCGGAGGTTGCCGCGATGCCGGGTGCCCCTGCCGCGCAGTCATGGTTGGTCCGCGCGAAACGCTATGCTGATGCCCGCAGGGCGCTTGATCGTTTGGAACAAATAGCCTTGATCCGCCCTGTGATTTTGCCAGTAACTATGCCGGCACCTGCCCAAGCGCCTGCCGCCGGGGCTTCCGCACTGCGTTGACGCGCGTCCGTCTGGCCTATGCGCCGGCGGTCCATGTCGGGGTTGATGGCGGAATAAGCCACGCCCTCATTTCGCCTGGCGACGAATGGGCACGGGAATATTGCAAATGTCCGCGCCGCCCGCCGGCACATTGAAAAACGGGTCGCGCCGGTTGGCACGGGCATCGGCATAAGCCGCAAAACTTGCGCTATCGGTATTCAGATATTCAAAGGTCGGCGCGTCCGGAACCTCATTGCCGAGCCGCACCGATAGGATGGGTACGCGGTCCTCTTCTTTTTCGTAAAAGCCAAGCGCACCCGTCCCGCGCGGCAGGCTCGAAATATGTTCAATGCCTTCAATCACGCGGCCAACCAGCGCGATATTGCGATCAAGGTGTCGCGGTGCGTGACCTATGACGGTATAGAGTTCCGCGCCGCTGCCGGTATCGGGCGAGAGATTCCGGCCAACGCCGACCATGGCGTAGCAGTGGACCGGTGCGGCAGTTTTGTCCTGATTGAGGCCAATCGGCCAACCTTTGTAGATGATTGTCGCTGCGTCAACATAGCTGTCGCGGCGACCCCAATTCGCTTCCTTGACTGATGCTGGTTGCAACACGGTGACATAGTCGCTCTCCGGCACCATCGCCAACCCTTCGGGTAAAGCCTTCTTCTCAGTCGCATCGCCCCATTGCGCGACATAATTGTCCTGCACACGGTTAATGCTCGTGCCGTCCCACCACCGCGCCGCCGCCAGCTTGCGGATATTGCCGACCCAGCCTTGGCTGAAGGGTGCAGGCATCAACTGGATGACCACGCGGCGCGGCTTGCCGGTCGAATCAGGCGCGAGGTCCATAATCATTAAATCAGACGATTTAATGGCTACCCATTCGTCCGCCTTGGCCGCAGCGACGATCTCCGACGGCGCGGGATAGATTTCGGCTTCCTGCGCCAAAAGCGGGAAGGCTGCGCATAAAGCGGCGTAGGCGACGAAAGGCAGATATCTTTTCATCTGAAGCGTTATGGCAAATCACTGTGCCTTGCGAAAGCGCAAAGGAGCGGCTAGGGGCGTGCGTCCCTACGGGGAATGCGGAGACGTGGCCGAGTGGTCGAAGGCGCACGCCTGGAAAGTGTGTATAGGGGTGACTCTATCGTGGGTTCGAATCCCACCGTCTCCGCCAGTTTTTCTAGTTATTCTGGGAATTTTATCTGATCGATGCATAAGTTACCATAACCGTTACCCGATAGGTGCAGCGCTTGGTTCAACACCCCCCCACCCCTTCAAAAACTTAGCTAACCGAGACCCCACCGGGGTGGCACCCCCCTAATCTGGTTGATGGGACCCACAGTTCCCTGCACGGGCAGTATCACCCGCCAGACGCCGCTTACCAGCTTCCATGAACTCCTTGGACCATAAGTAATACAGGCTCTGCGCGATGCCTTCCTTGCGGCACAGCTCCGATATGCTGTCATCACCGCGCAAGCCCTCAAGCACGATCCTGATCTTGTCTTCGGCAGAAAAGTGCCGCAGGGTTGCGCGCCGAATGTCCTTCATGACACGTTCGGCAGAGGTCTTTGAATGGCCAGAGTGTTTTGGTCTCATCTTCGTTCCTTCGTCACTATGATGAGACCAAAACACTTCTAAAATCACAACATCAAATCTGTGCCATTGGTGCTGACGGGGAACAGTTCCAACTACCAAATCACGAACAACATTCTCATCCCAAACTTTCTGCAATAGCGAATTAACGATAGAAATACCCTCAAACAATTTGAAAAAACGGGTGCAAGTCCAGTTATGATTTGGAGTTAAAGCTTGCCCTCAATCATCCTACGTCTGGCTCACCATGTCTGGGTGCGCCCTTTTGAATTCGTCAAGTTCTAGGCAGGCGCTATTTATTCGATTAATCTGCGGAAAAGCGGAGAGATTAACGTTGAACCGACGCGCATTGAAAACCTGTGGAATCAAGCAACAATCTGCTAAGGTAGGTGTATCACCAAAACAAAATTGAAAAGCATGTTGCTGTTCGTTTATTAGCGTTTCGAGCGCCGTGAAACCTTCTGAAATCCAATGACTAATCCATGCAGTTTTGGCATCCTCATCTACATCTAGATCACCAGTCAAGTATTTCAATATCCGAAGGTTGTTGAGTGGATGAATATCACAAGCGATAATCAAGGCACATTGACGAACATAGCCCCGGGCTCGAGGGTCGTCTCGCGGCAGCAAAGGAAAATTCAAGTGTGTTTCGTCCAGATACTCAATGATTGCGAGCGATTGACTAAGCCGCCATCCATCGTCTTCTTCTAGCACTGGGACTAGTTTTGATGGGTTGATATTTGTGAAATCGTCCGAAAGTTGCTCCTTAGTGGCGAAATCAATTGAAACCTGTTCATAGCTAATATTTTTCAAATTGAGTGCAATGCGCAATCGATAGGATGCCGAACTCCTAAAAAATTCATAAAGCTTCTTCACTGTCACTGTCTCCTCAATCAGATCGGATAGATGATCGCATTTGGAATCATCTCACTATCGTAGACACAGGTTCGGCTTTTAAATTTTAAGGCACCTCCCTCTTTAACGATATGATCAAAATATCGTCCCACATTGAATACAGTTGATGGTTCGCTCAATTTAGTTCGAAAAACTGCATAATTTGCTTCACAAAAAACGCTGCTGTCGTCTTCTTGCCTTATAACGGGAAGACTTGTCACATGCCGTTGATAATAAGGATCGTGATAAATTGTCTCCCTAACCCCGTGAATTCGGTCAAGCATCATGCCTTTGCTGGAAAGGTCTAGCGTAGCTAGTGGAAGTTCCTTTTCATAATTTTCGCGCGGGATGACTTTATAGTTGGCATCATCGGTGAACAGATGGACCCAATTATCAAACTCTTCCGAATCGATGCAATCCTCATATTTCGAATAGAGCCTGCAAATTTCATTGATATCAAATAGGCTCATAACTCACACCTCCATAACTTCGCGCCAGTATTTATACATACCCCGGATTAGAGTTTCAGTTGCAATGCAATCGCCATCCTGTGTATCGTTACCGCCCATTTTCGCCATAGACGTACTCGATGGATTTGTATGAAAACCCATTTGTGAAAACTCGAGCACTTCCCCATCATCAGCCGAAACATACCCCGACGGTCCGAAAAGATTTGCTTGCTTGAGTCGACGGGCAGTCATTTCTTTATCGTCATCCTCAAAGCCGAAATGCGTCCATACGAAATCAAATGAGTTCGGACCGCGTGGTTGAATATGACGGGTTGACAGGCTATTTACCTGCTGCTGAATGATGAGTGCAGGGAATAGGGTCATCATTGTTGCTGTTGGTCCGTTCCACCAGTCCTCGGGGACGATGTCGATTTGGCTTGGATCTTTCAAGACCATGTCTTCTTTGAAACTTTGTACACCTGACACCAGACTGGCTTCGACATTGGCTGTACTACGGGTCCCGGCCATGACAGCATGGCGTTTGTAGGGATCCATTTTGAGGGACATCGGGCTGTCTGCGCGCCAAAGGCCAAAGGTAACAAACCAAGTGTGAAGCAGTCCAGCGTGGTAGGGATCTTTGATGTTCTCCATCATAAGCTTCCAGTTCCCCGGAATTCGCTGACGATTATAACCAAGGATAGTAAGCTTTCGGCCATTAAATATCCTATCGAAATACCCCAACATCATCTCACCGAGATAATCTTCGAATGATTCTATATCGTGGTCAAATGACCCGAAAATTACTCCGTTTCGAGATTCTACCTTTAACTTTGTCAGGCCATTTTCGGACATATTGAAATCCGCAGGCATCCCGCCACGCAATTCACCGTCTACTCGAAGGCCGCGCCGATAAGGCAACCCTCGCAAATTACCTTCCAGATCATACATCCACTGATGATACGGGCAGACAAACTCCTGACGATTTCCATCCCGCTCCCGGCAGAATTGGACCCGCCGGTGTGCACAAAGATTCTCAAACGCCGAAACGCCTCCCTCTTTGTTGCGCACCACAATGACGGAGCGCTCACCGATGACAGTCCGCTTGAAATCGCCAACGTTCGGAATTTCGGCGTCCAGCCCCAGATAGCCCCAATGCTTTTTGTAGAAAATTCGTTCTAGTTCTAACTTGTAAATATCTTCGTCAACATATGCCGACAGCGGAATTCGGCCCATTTCATCAGGCTTCCAATCAATAATGCTAGAGATATCTGAATTCTTCAAATTCATCTCACCATATCCTTCTTATTTAACTTCAACTTCAATAGCAGCCAGTCCTTCGATTGACGCGTGCATGACTTCGCCTGGGTTGACCGCGCCCACGCCCTCCGGCGTGCCCGTCATCAAGATATCGCCAGGAAGTAACACTTCATATTTCGATAAAAACGAAAGTGCTTCAGCCACATTCCACAGCATCAGGCCAGTGGTTGATTTCTGTCTTACTTCGCCATTGACTTCGAGCCTAATTTGCGAGTCAGGATGCGAATGGGACGGCTTTATCGAGCCGATCGGTGCCGATTTCGAAAATGATTTACCCAATTCCCAAGGGCGACCTTTCTCTCTTGCCTCCAACTGCAGATCTCGCCGAGTCATGTCGAGTCCAACAGCATATCCGAAAACCCCGTCAAGTGCTGCTTCAACAGATGCATTGTCCAGCGTCGCGCCTATCGCCGCCACCAACTCTACCTCATAATGGAAATTGTTGGTCATGGGCGGGTAGGGAATGCTCACCGCAACATTAGCGTCAACCGCTGCGTCGGCGGGTTTCATAAAAAAGAAAGGGGGCTCCTTGTCATCCCGCCCCATTTCTCTGGCGTGAGCAGCGTAGTTTCGTCCGACGCAATAAATCCGTCGCACCGGAAATCGCTCAGTTTTTCCATCGATTGATAAAGTCGGTGTAGCAGGTAAATCGAATAGTAGAGACATATCGTCAACGTCCTTTTTTATATTCTAGAGCATTAGAGACGTTGTTCACGCCACAATCCGAGTGCTTTTTGGACGGGTCGGTCAGAGTAGCTAAAGAGAACCGTCTCGGTCTCCGCGTGAAGCTTGAAAGTATTCCATGAAGGAATCACAAAAACGTCATTTTCGCCAAATTCATAATCCTTTCCTTCTATTGTCGCGCGGCCACTCCCTTCCAGGCATAGGAATATGGTGGAATCCGTCGACCGGTAGGGACGTGTTACAAATCCACTGGGCAGCATTTGCAGAAATGCACCGATGGTTGGCATAGGTGATCTACCAGTCGCCGGATTGATGTAGCGAAACTTAAATCCGTGATGCACATCAGATTCGCCACAAGCTATTTTTTCAAGCGAGCGACGCGCTTCTTCATATGGGTAGACAAACACACGCGTTGGATCGCTTGGCTCAACCTCGAAATCTACCGGCAGCATATTCGTCCCGAAACGCGCCAGCGAATCTCCAATTAGGCGCGTTGGAATCTGTGCCTTTTCTGGGGCTCCTTCTCGAAATCCTGCAGCGAGCATTTCAACAATCGGGATATCCAAACCATCAAGCCATATAACTGGCTCATCACCATCATTGCCATGATCATGATAGGTCCAAGCAGGCGTGATTATAAAATCGCCACGCCGCATGATCGTTCTTTCTCCGTCGACGGCCGTATAGGCACCTTCTCCAGAAACCACGAGCCTCAAGGCCGATTGCGTATGACGGTGTGCAGGCGCGATTTCGCCAGGCAATATTAGCTGTAGGCCAGCATAAAGACTTTGTGTGATCTGTGACTGGCCACGCAGTCCCGGATTTTCAAGAATGAGGACGCGGCGCTCTGCCTCCTCGGCAGTAATAAGCTCGCCGGCTTCCATGAGATAATCGCGAATAGTTGAAAATTCCCATAGGTGTGCCTTGGCTGAAGTCGTCGGGGATTCTGGAACCAGTGAGGCCAGTACTTCCCAAAGAGGTGTAAGATTTTCTGGATCAATTCTTTGATAGAATTCTTTGCGTATGTTGTCGCCAGTCGGCGTTATACTAATAGACATAATGATGCTCTCAATGTTATGTCAGGATGGAGTGTAAGGTTCGAGATAGATAAGTTGCGGGTCTACGCCCTGATCAATCAATCTATTGCGGATTGGCATCATTGCGACAAATCTACCAAATACATTGGCTGACCATCCACAGAAATTCTGAGGCATCTCGCGAATTGCCTCCGAAACATTTTGGGGTTTTGAAGTTCTACCAATAGATTTATACAGCGATATAAATTTCACATCTGCATTCATGAGCTTATTTCGGGCCGGCAGTAGTAATGTTTGGATCATTTCTTCTAATCCTTCCGGTACATCTACGATCGCGATAACCCTCCGGGTCGGATTTGTAGTTTTAAGACTTTCCATCGCAGAAACTAATGCCCCAAAACCTACTCCCACACTGGCTAGCAGGACCGGCGTAGAATCGTCGGGAATTAAATAACTGTTTCCATATGGCCCTTCGATTACAAGCGTATCTCCAGCCGCCAATTCATCCTCCAAGAGACCGGTGGCGACACCCTCTTCATGGCGTTCTATGTAGAATACAAGACTCGCTTCTCCCGACAAGTTGGCGGCAGAATATTTACGCTTGACGTTCTTTGAAAAACTAACCGAGAAATGTTGCCCTGGCAGGAAATTCACCGGACGATCAAGGGTACACACTAGCCTCATAATCGAAGGGTGGATGGCTCCAACGCACTCCACCTTAGCTCGCAACTTAAGGTGAGCCGGTGTCTGTACCGGTCGCTCTTGTGGCAAATGAACCGCGATATTTTCCTGGACTTGTATCTGACATGCAAGGCGCTTTGCCGAAACTGGCATAGAGATTGCAGAGCCAGTCAAGCAAGAACGGCCATCATCGAACGCCACTTGTTCTAAGGCGCACATATTGCAATTGCCATTACGACAGCTATAAGAAATCGGGACATCATGTTTAATCAAGGTGTCAAGAAGGTTGCTATCTAGCGCACAATCAATAAGCGTTCCAAAGGGCTCCAAGCGCACGATCATCGCAGGCTACTACTGACACCATTTAATATGTATATGGCGATATCAACCTTACACATAACTGGACGCTACCTGCACTTGCATCGAACCAATTCGATCAAACGAACAATCCATAATATCGCCTGGTTGGAGCGAGCCAACACCTTCAGGTGTGCCGGTAAAGATAATATCGCCCGCATATAGAGTATACATGGAAGAGGCGTATTCAATAAGCTTCGGCACATCGTAGATAAGCTGTGCGGTGTTAGCTGACTGACGCAACTCACCGTTCACCTGGAGTTCAAAATCAAGATCGGAGGGGTCGTCCAATTCGTCCGCGGTTACAATCCATGGCCCGCAAACAGCAAAGGTATCGGCAGATTTGCGAAAACTCTGAAGCTCCGGACCGCGGATCGTAATATCAAGTCCGATCGCATAACCGGCGACCACATCCAGCGCATTTTCGCGGGCAATCTGATGGCATTTTTTCCCGATGATTACGGCCAGTTCTATCTCGTGATCAATGCGCCGCTCAGGGTAGCGCAGAACAACCTCATCTCCGGCACCAACAAGAGAGCTATTAGCTTTGAGAAACAGGCCCCAGTCCGAAATAGTCTTTGTCATATCCCGTCCATGGGAAATGTCTTGGTCCGCTTTAGTTTCGGCAATATGCTTCTGATAGTTAATCGGAGCGTTGATGATTTTGCTCGGATTGGCAACTGGCGAGTTTAGGACAACTTCGGAAAGCGGTAGAGCAGTAGCTGACTTGGCCAACCTTTGTAAGGTTGGCAGCAGGCCGGGCAAATGTTCAATCAAGAGGTCGCCGAGAGGAACTGGCCAGACTAAATTTGGCAAAAAAGTCAGTGCCTCCGAAACATCCCGGACGATATCGCCTTGGATCACGCCAATCCTGTTACCGTTAAACCTGCATATTTTCACGTGCGCTTCCTTATTGGACCTTCTAATAATTTATGCAGACAAGTCTTCTCCACCGCATACATTCATGATCCCTCGCACACCAAGGCCGCCATCAGTGTTAATGACTACACCCGTCATCGGAGCTGCGTTCTCGCGTGAAGCGAGAAGAACATAAGGACCGCAATATTGATCCGGTGTTGGCGACATGCGAAGCGGGGTAATTCCGATAATCAACTCCTCAAAACCTTCCATAGTTTCCAGGCTTTCGTCTGCAGTGTTCGTAGCCTTGAGGCCGGAAAGGCTTGTACGCATACCACCAGGCGCAACGCCGTTAACCCTGATCTTCGGCCCGAGTTCGTGTGCCAACTGTCGGACGACACCAACAAGTCCATGTTTTGAGGCGGTGTAGAGCGGCCCGCCACCGCCGGTATAAAAACCGGCATTGGACACGGTGAAGATCATGCTACCTTTAGATTTGATGAGTGCATCCAACGCCGCACGAGCACCAAGGAGTCCGCCTTTTACATTGATCGAGAGAAGCTCGTCAAAGGCTGCGGAAATTTCAGGCCCTTCAAATTCAGAAAGTGGCTTGAAAAAATCGAAGACGCCTGCATTTGCGACGAAAGTATCAAGTCGGCCAAAGCGCTCAACAGCCGTTTCCACCGCTTTCACATTATCTTCATAAGATGTAACATCGCCAACGACAGTTTCAATTTTGTCGCCAAATTCGCGCTTTAGGCTGTCGGCACGATTTGCGTCCCTCTCCAAAACAACGACGCTAGCGCCTTCATTGATAAAACGATGAACCAAAGCAAGGCCCAATCCTGACCCGCCACCAGTGATCAATGCGACATCATCTTTGAGCCAACCCATTATCTTCTCCGATCCAATTTATTGATTATATTACAAGAACATCGTCATATTACGGCCTCTAACACATCGTTCGTCATAATCGATATGGCGTGCAACAACCTTGAACTTGCCTTCGCTATCTCTCGCTAACTCGTCGTGCCGACAATAAACAAAACGGTCGATCTCGTATTGACGTCGGGCACGTTGGACAAACCAGTTGGATCGTACGAAAAGATTTACGCTTCCCGGTTTTTGAGCGATCTCTGTGTTTGCAACCATGTGCTGATAATTTTCTTCCGGGTTGACCCTCCAATTCAGCTCAGAATGAAATTGCTCCACTCTAGCATTGAGACATTCATAGTCGTCATCATAAATGAAAACTTCATCGGGCAGGTCATACCGCTTATCATTCTTGTAACGAAGTTGCCGACTAACGATTACATAGCGTATATTTTTGTCGATCATTTGGGCAAGCCATTCACGCAACCGCCGCATGTCCAGCAAGCGCGCTTCTCTAAGAAAGAACGCATTTACCTCACCAGTAATATCCGTATCCCAGATAATCTCGGGATCCCCATCCCAGATGTCAGCTCCCATCACATTTGCAGACCTTGATACGCTATTCATTTCAATTCACCTTAATAATGCCACAGTTATCGATGTCATTTTGCTTAGACATCAGCACTAACAAGCTGTTCTTTCCAGCTATCATCGCTCGGATCCATATCCCCCCAAGAGGCGGACCTCATAACTTCGTCATAAAACCGATAATAACCGCGATACGCGGTTTCACCGATTGCGGCCTGACCTAAGACACCTGGCAGTTCAGAATCGACAATATCTTTTCCTATTCCCATTTGTGCATTCAATTGCAGTTTGCGTGTTTGAAATCCTGTGGTCAAAAGCGATGCTGATTCCATATTGTCATTATCATCAGCTTCCCAGTATCCAGCCACACCGAATGTTCGGTGCATTCCATTTACGATCTTACGTTTCAATTCGTCCGGCATATCTTTTTCGACAATCGCCCAAGTCCAGCATTCTGTTTCATTCGGTGCAACCGGCTGCCAGGTTTTAAAAAGATTCGTGCCCCAAAGATATGAAACATTAGGGAAAATTGCGCCGTTTATATGTGAACCATAATAACGTGTGCGAATAGCGCCGTATTTCTCTTCCATCGCAACGCGTTTTGTAGCCTGCCAAGCCAACATTTCCTCGCCGAGTTTAGCATCATGGCCACCGGGATGAACGTCATACAAAATCCCGTGTCCGTGCCCATAGCGAGAGGCGACTTGAATCCCTGCACCTGCTGGCGGAAGGGCCGCATTTCCGGACATCGGTGCCAGCATTGATCCACTGACTGCCAAAGACGATGCGTGCGTCCAGCCAACATGATAGGCATCACCGACGAAATTCTCGCATGGCGCTTTCCAGTTACAATGGACAACAGACCGACTAGGTGGACCGACTAGTTCAACGCCTCCACTCGCCTCCATCCAGATATCAAGATACCATCGAGCGTCACCTAGATAATCCTCCAAGCTAATTGCACCTGCATCGAAATTACCGAAGACGAAACCATGATAAATTGAAACTTGAGCAACTTCTTTCAGGCCGTGCGTCTCTCGATCTAGTTTGCCTTGATAAAGCTCTTTTTCGAACGGCACTGCGGATAAAGAACCGTCAACCGCATAAGACCAACCGTGGTAATTGCAAACAAACGAGCGCTTGTTACCGGCTTCAACCGGACAAATGCGTGCGCCGCGGTGTCTGCAGACATTGAGAAATGCTTTTATGGAGCCATCCTTTTGGCGCACAACGATCACTTCGTCTTGCCCCATACGAGTAGTTACAAAATCTCCAAAATTCGGGATAGCTGACTCATGCGTTAAAAACAGCCAACAACGACCAAAAATAGCTTCCATTTCTCGTTCGTAAATCTCAGGGTCGTGAAACATACGTGCACTTTGTTTGCCACGCTGGACGTCGATCAAATCTCTCATTTTTCAAATCCTCGGTTTTGTTTGTTTTTGAGAAAATCCCGCAAAAAGTCTAAACGGTCATTTCCCCACCACATCTGACCATCAAGAATCATTGTCGGAGCGCCAAACACGCCCACCTGTTGCGCATTGGCGTTAGATTGGTCATATTGTTCCAGCACGTTATCGGAACACACAAAATCCAAAAACTCATCAGGTCTCCAGCCCATGTCGCCAGCGATCTGCGACAATACTGCCAGATCGGACATATCCTCGCCATTGCCCCAGATCCGCCTCCACGTCTTCTGCACATAGTCCTCAGTTTGAGACCTTTTATCTGCAAAGAATGTTCCGCAGTTTACCATTCTGGAGTCCAGCGACGGAGGGAACTTAATCGGAGCGCCATACCGAGCTGCCCAACGGTCAAGGTCTGACGTTAGATATTGCAACTTAATTGGTATCTTCACGTTGGGTGGCCCAGTGTTGCCCGCCGCCAGCTTTGCAGCGGGAAGATCTATAGGGTGGTAATCGAGCTTGCATTCAAACTGACGAGCCAAATTGGGAAGTCGTAGATGCGCCAAGTAGGAAAATGGACTCATGAAATCAAAATAGAAGTCAATGATATGGTTGTTGGACACTTTCATACATCCTCAAGACGCCGGTGTAGTTCACTCCAGCGACGGCCTGACTCTCGCGCCCCTTCGAGATATGCCTCGGGGATGATCGTGTATGGCGGACGACAAGGCCCCGCCTTCATCCAGCCAGCAGCATCCATACGCGCCTTTTCGAGTCCTATATTATAAGAAGAAAAGTCCTTGAACGAACCGTTGGGGAAAAGGGTCTGGTAGGTATAGCCAATGTCACCAGTGATCTTTTGCGCTTCGCCCCAAACACCGGTTTCTTTAGCCTTGGCAACCTCATCACGTAATTTGATGACAGGCGTCGGTCCGCAAACTGCACCACTGGTCCAGAATGCAGTGCAAAACTCCGGATCAATGCGAGCAGCAGCATAATAATCAATGTCGATAGGCAAAAAACGAATTTTCTTCTGTGATAGCTTCAGATCAGGCACCAGTGCACCAATTCCGAGATATTTCGCGGTAACAACCTGAGGGATTTCAGAAACATGGGCCCAGAAGGGGCGAGGAAAATCGAATTTGAAGGCTTCGGGATTGGCGTAAACGCAGATGGCCATCGCAGGGCAAGCCTCAGCGACGTCACGGTAAAACTGGACTGCTGTTGGAACATCTGGAGCACACCACATTGGGGGGCCGATCATAACGCCATCCACACCGATTTTTTCCGCTTCACGTGTTTGCCAAATCGTTTCTCGTGTCGAAAGGGAACTAGTCCCTCCGAACACGGGAACGCGGCCGCGCGCAGCTTTTACGAGAGCCTCCATGAAATCCCGCTTTTCATCCCAGGTCAGCGTTGCCGCTTCGCCAAGCGAACCGAGCGACAGAATTCCATTGACGCCAGCCTCAATCAATTGTTCGACAACCCGCTTTGTCTCGTCGAGATCAACCGTATCTGAAGCCTTCCAATCGCTTGCGTTAGGTTTTGAGGGCGTAGGCACGATCGCCCATGCACCATGGATATCAGCGACTGTTAGTTTGGGGCGGGTCATTTGTTTGGGGCTTTCTATGAAACATGTGACAGTTAGATACACCTTCGACGTCTAGATTTGCCGCTAACGACAAGTCTCCTCTTTGAGATCAGTACCGGAAACCAACTCGCAAGAACCATTCGCGAGGCCGAGAGAATGTTCCGGTAGTTGCTGAGGATTGAGTTAAATCAGAATATCCACCAAGCAAATAGCGCTTATCGCCCAGATTAGTAACACCTGCCGTCAACCGCCAATGCTCGTCAATACCTTCAAACGTGGCACTGGCCCCGAAGACGCTATATCCTTTTTGCAACAACAATGGCGTGTTGATCGCATCTTTGAAGTGGGAACCCTTGTAGGTCCAGTCCCCGCGCAGAGTAAGCTTGCCTAAATCTGTTTCAATAACATCAGCATTCAGAGCAGCTGAGGCAGTCCATTTAGGAACGTTAGGAAAACGGCTATCGACCGTGACCGGAGTTGCTGTGGGCGAAACATTACGATAATAGGCATCAAGATACCCGACACCGCCTTCGAAACGAATACCATCTGCGAGCAACGCCTGCGCCTCAAGCTCAAACCCACGAATTCTGGCTACACCAGCATTGCGGACTTTAGGTGCGATCCCTTCATTCACGACAATCTGAATGTCAGTATAATCAGACTGAAACACTGCTCCATTCAAGCGCAGCCGGCGATCCAGTAACTCCGCCTTGAGGCCTAGCTCATAACTTTCAACAAATTCGGGTGCAAATGTACTGGCGGCTGGTTCCGGAGGGAAAATTCGCTGGGTGAAGCCGCCGCTCTTGAACCCCTTTGAGTAGGAAGCGTAACCCAATATCTCGTCGGTTATCTGGTAGTCAATCGTTACAGCAGGCGTCCATTCCTTCGCCGTGGTCGATACCTCAAACGCTGGCAGGATATGATTTCCTCCAGGGTTAAATGTTGGATCAACCACACACCCGGGCTGTGGAGGAATGGTTGGTGTGCTCGATACGAAGCATTGGCTAAGCAACAACAAATCACCTCCTGTTCGATCATCAGAAATGATCTGGCGACTCGGATCAAAACGCTTTGTTTCGTTGGTGTAGCGCAGGCCGGGAGTGATCGAGAGGCGATCGGTGACATCGACGGTGAATTGCAGATAGGCCGCATAACTGTCGTTGTCGATGTCGCCGCCACTGACGAAATCGGCAAAGGCAAAGTTCAGGATGTTATCGTCAAATCCTGTTTCCTTCAGATAATAGAGACCCGCTGTATACTTTACTACATCATCAAACAATGAACCGGTAAACTGGAACTCCTGCGAGAACTGCTCTTGGCTGATATTGTTGAAGCTTTCTCCGAGTGGAATTGGCGAGCCGTCGAAATCGAAAGAAAAACTAGATTCCATTTCGCGGTAGCCCGTAATAGATTTAACTGTGACTGGCCCCAACTCCCAATCAACCGTCAAATTTGTGCCCCAGAGATCAAAGTCGGAAACGTTGCGATTGGCTGCCCATGTTTCGTCAATATCGTTCGTAAGCCACTGGTCGGTGTAGCAATTTGGCAGATCGGGTGCCGGTGCGCCCACCGCGCCGCACTGCCCGCCCTGAAGAACCTTGTTCCAGAAGAAGCTCTGAAAGCCGCCAACCCCTGGCGCTATACCTTCATTCACTTCAAGCAAGGTATTAGCCGAAGATTGCTCGCGCCGCCGATTAGCATCAAACGACAGCTGAGCCGTAAGCGTGTCTGTCAATTCTGCTTTTATCGCAATACGGCCACCGAGTGAGTCAGAATTCCCGTGACGTCCGCCATCAGAAAGTCTGCGCTGATACCCATCGCGCGTATTAAGTCCGACCGTTGCTCGCACAGCTACCCTATCGGAGAGCGGAACGTTAATCATTCCACGAGCGTCAAATCGGTTAAAGCGCCCCGTAGCCAGTTCGCCTTCAAGTTCAAAAATATCAGACGGAGGGTTGGAATTTACGATGACCGCTCCGCCAATCGTATTTTTGCCGAAAAGCGTACCTTGAGGTCCACGCAAAATCTGTACGCTTTGAACATCACCCAAATCGAGCAGCGCGCCAGCCGTCCGAGCAATATACACCCCATCATAGTATAAACCAACACCCGGATCGACCGTGATATTGAAGTCCGTTTGCCCAACGCCGCGAATAAACGTGGTGATTGAGGCACTGCTCCCGGATATATTAGCGACCGGCTCCAAGCTCACATTGGGTGCAAATCGGCCAAGATCACCCACATTATTAACTTGTCGATCAGCAAGATCTTCGCCGCTGAATGCGGTGATGGAAATCGGTGTATCCTGAAGATCCTCATTGCGCTTACGCGCGGTGACGACAATTACACCAAGACCATCGGATTGCTCGGTCGTAGAAACTTCCTCGGCATCCTGAGCATCATTGATAGCAGTGTCCTGTGCGTAAGCATTGGTTGCAACTGAAAGCGCCAGAACAGACGTCAGTGTGCAGCGGACACCGGCGGCCAACATTTTGGAATAAGATCGGCAGGCCTTTAAATTATTCGACATAAAACTTCCTCCCACTTCATTATAATTGCGATACTAAAGACCACGTTTGAACCATATCGTACGCGCTTCGTCAGAGGTCGAACCGGCACCTTCGGACACACCTTCGGCCCCGCATACTATGAAGCAGATAGTGACCTGCAGATAACTATTTACAATACGCCAAATTGCATATTGAATATCACCACTGGTAATAATGCACTTTGCGCTGTACGTCGCGCTGGTCCTTCTTGGTCATCGATACATCTCCTTCCTGCTTCAGGAATCTGCAGAAGATGTCTCACGAGTCCCTACATATTTACAGGCACGAGTTACCATGTCATTTTATCTTGGTAATGTGACGAACTGAGTAAATTTGGTCGATGAATATTCCACAAAATTGGCTTTTGTCGAAAATTATCCTGATTTTATTGATTGCCAAAGCACAGTGTTTTCAATGTATCTGCAGAGATGCCTTTTCCGATCAACTGCTAGGTCGGTACTGGAGAACCATCTGTTTCAACTGCTCTGCTCAGTTAGAGAAGAGAAGGTTCACCGTTTTGCGTAGCCATTTTATTGCAGGGTCGCTGTGGACGCGGGCGTGCCAGTTCGCGTTTATAGCATGTGGTTCAAGCGAAAACGGAAGTGGACACGAACTGAGTTCGTACGAAGCGTTGATAATTTGCGCAAGTCGTTCGGGAAGACACGCTATTAGTCCGCTGGCCTCCAACAAAGGGCCGACAGTGGCGTAGTTGGGAATCCAGGCATCGATTTTTCTGACCAACCCCTTTCCAACGAGGCTTTCGTTCAGAGAACTAAGACCGCTCCTATGCGCTCTCACACCTAACCATGAATAGCCATTAAGCGCTTCCAAATTTACGTCTCGAACGTGAAATATTGGATGATTTTTCGCAGCGGTCAGGACCCAATTTTGTAAGAATAACCGAGTGGTGTAGAAATTGGCTGTAAGTTGAGGAAGATATCCAAGGGCCAAATCCACATGCCCGTTTTCCATCATTTCAAGCAGGTCCGGCGAGTTATTACGTACCGTTTCGTAGGAGATGCCAGGCGCATGCTTACTAGCATGTGAGATCAAGTTAGGCATGAAATACATATCTCCGATATCAGCAACCGCGATCACAAAATGCCGCTTGCTGATTGTCGGATCAAAATTAGCCGGACTGTGTATCGCTTGACCAATTGTATCTAGTCCATAGCTGATTGGTTCAGAGAGCCTCATTGCCATTGCCGTCGGTTTCATCCCACTTTTTGTTCTGACAAATAACTCGTCATCAAAGTGTTTGCGGAGTCTATTCAACGCATTGCTGACAGCGGGCTGTGTCATTCCGAGATTCTCCGCCGCATCAACCACCTTTCCCGTGCGGATCAGTTCATTGAAGATACGTAAGAGATTCAGGTCTATATTTTCCATAACCTGCCTTCATCGCCTATTATCATTCTCAGTGATGATATCTATCACAAGGTGCGATTGATTGTAAGATTCTTTTGCCTAAGCTCATCTAGTTAGATTGTCTGCTGAGACGGATGACCACCGAATTAAACTGTGCAAATGTTGTAAGCAAAAATTTACAACCCGATGATATGAAAAAAGTGGAAAAATGGAATGATCAGATTGTGTGCGATTACAGATATACAATGTGGTGACATGCTACCAATCGACCAAGAGGGAATGCCTCCACTTGCTGTATTTAATCTCGACGATAAAATTTATGTAACGAGCAATATATGCACACACAATGTCGCACGGCTCACAGACGGTTTTTTTGAAGACGGCCTTATCGAGTGCCCGCTTCATTCGGGGGCTTTCGATGTCAAAACTGGTGAGCCAGAGGCATTCCCCTGTGAGATACCGCTAAAAACCTACGAAGCCACGATAAAAGATGGCTTTGTGTACATTGATCAAATCTGATTATTGCCGTGAAATTACACTAGAGGAGAGTGCAAAATGTCAAACGTAGAAGATGTCCGCCAAAAGCACCTTAAACTTGCTGAAAAGCTATTTCAGAAAGAATATGGACTTTTCATCGATGGTGCTTGGGAGCAAAGTAGCAGCGGTGAAACCATTGACATGATCAACCCCTCAACTGGGGATTGCCTTGCTAAGATTCAGTCCGCCAATGCCGCTGACGCAAAGCGCGCTGTCGAAGCTGCTGCGAAAGCCTTTCCTGCATGGTCACGAACGTCTCGATCTCAGCGTCAGGAGATAATCTATGAAATGGGTCGCCGCCTGAAAGCTCGTGCTGAAGATTACGCAATGATGGACACGTTGGACAATGGTAAGCCATTCATGGAGGCTATGAATTTCGATATTCCAATGGCGGTCGAACAATTCGAGATGTTCTCAGGTGCTCCATGGTTTCTGCATGGGCAAACGATTGAGGCTCCTAACGGTCTTGGAATAGTCCTACGTGAGCCACTCGGCGTGTGTGTACAGATTATACCCTGGAATGTCCCGCTAATAATGATGGCGTCTAAGATTGCACCAGCACTCGCTGCAGGCAACACGGTAGTTCTGAAACCGGCCGAAGCGGTATGCCTCTCCGTCATAGAGTTCTTCAAGGAGATGGCAGACTTACTACCAGCAGGTGTGCTAAATCTCGTGACCGGATATGGTCCGAATGTGGGAGAAGCGCTAGTGGCGCACCCATTAACGCGCAAGGTAGCTTTTACCGGGTCCAGACCAACCGCACAGAAGCTGATCCAATATGCCTCGACCAACGTCATTCCTCAAACGATGGAGCTAGGAGGGAAATCAGCTAACATTGTGTGCAATGACGCTGATCTAGACGCGGCCGCAGAAGGAGCTGCGATGTCCACTGTGCTTAATAAAGGTGAGGTATGCCTCGCGGGTAGTCGGGTTTTTGTTCATGAAGACGTGATGGATGAGTTTCTTGGGAAGTTCCAAGATTTGCTTGGGCGCGCCAGTTCGGGTGATCCAACGGAACATACCACTGTTTTGGGGCCACAGGCCTCACGCATGCAATATGAAAAAATTCTAAATTATATAGATATAGGCAAAACAGAGGGAGCCACCGTGGCCTATGGCGGGGGCAAGAGAGAGGTCGACGGCCTTCCAGATGGGCTTTTTATTAAACCAACCATCTTTACAGATGTCCGCAACGAGATGCGGATTGCTCAGGAAGAGATTTTCGGCCCCGTCACAACGGTTATAGGCTGGAGGGATGAAGCGGATGTTATCCGCATGGCCAATGAAAGTATCTATGGATTGGGAGGCGGGCTTTGGACGCGCGATCTTCCTCGCGCTCACCGGATGGCACGTGCGCTTGAAACCGGCACTGTTTGGGTAAACCGATATTATAACTTCATCGGTGGCATGCCGATTGGCGGCTACAAAGGCAGTGGCTTTGGGCGCGAGTTCGCCAGTGAAGCATTGAACAACTATAGCCAAACCAAGAGTGTCATCATCAATCTGGAAGAAGGCCCGATCGGTGTGTTCGGGCAATAAAGAGGAGGAAATGACAAACCCAAAAAAAATTGTTGTAGAAGGTACAGATGTAGAATTTCCTGTCGAAAAGGGAGATACCATTCTGCGTGCCGCACTGCGAAATGGGATTGGATTGCCATATGACTGCAATTCGGGCGGTTGTGGTTCCTGTCAATTTGAACTGATAAACGGCGAGATTAAGGACCTCTGGCCAGAGGCCAAAGGAATCAGCGAAAGAGCGCGTCGTCGCGGTCGCCACCTCGCCTGTCAAAGCAGGCCGGATGGAGATTGTACGATAAAAGTACAAATTGAAAGGCAATATGAACCAATAGTCTCGCCGCGCCGCCAAACGCTTCGGTATGTATCATGCACGCAAATCACCCACAATATGGCCGAACTCACATTCAAAGGCGATTTGCCAGCGGATTTTCTAGTCGGGCAATATATATTATTGGATATACCTACCGTAAAAGGTTCTCGCGCCTATTCTATGTCCAATCTTCCCAATGAGCAAGGTGAATGGAGGTTCATCGCCAAACGCATACCTGGTGGCGCTGCGACGTCTTTCCTTTTTGAACATCTGGTCTCGGGACAGAAAATAGAAATCGATGGTCCTTATGGTATGTCCTACCTTCGAGAAAATTCGCCGCGCGACATTATTCTAATTGGTGGGGGATCCGGAATATCTCCACTTATTTCAATCATGCGGCAAGCCAGCATATCCGCCACTGCATCACAAAAGAAGATGCTGTTGTTTTACGGCGGCCGCGAGCCTCAGGACCTATGTGCAAACAAACTCGTGTCTGCTTATCCTAGCTTAGCGCAACGAGTCTCTGTTGTAGAGGCTATCTCAGACACCGACGGTTTAAATAGACCAGAAGGAACAGAGTCGGGTTTTATCCATGATGTTGTTCGCCAAAACAAAAAAGTACAGATTAACCCCCTAAATTACGATTATTATTTCTGCGGTCCGCCAGCGATGATTTCAGCGGTGAATAAAATGCTGCAACTCGATTTGAACGTGCCCGCTGACCAACTCTATTTTGATAGTTTTCTATAGTGGAAAAAGATTATTATGCCTGACTTGAAAACAACATCAACGGCTAAAAATGTTGATTATTCCGTTTATTCGGATCCAGAAATATTCAAAAAGGAGCAGGAACGCATTTTTCGCGGGCCTGTTTGGTCTTATGTAGGGCTAGCAGCAGAGGTCCCTGAAGCTAATTCATACAAATCGACACACATTGGCGAAACGCCGGTAGTCCTGTGCCGCGGGGAAGATGGAGCCATGCACGTCTGGGTAAACCGCTGCGTTCACAAGGGCGCGCTCGTCTGTCGAAATTCCCGGGGGAAAGCCGAGTCTGGCGCATTTGTATGCGTTTATCATCAGTGGGCCTATGATGCCACTGGTGCGCTGCGCAGCGTCCCCTATCGCAGGGGAGTAGGCGGCAAAGGTGGAATGCCCGATTCATTTGATATCAAGAATCAGAGGATGACACCGCTGCGGGTCGACACCATAGGGGATATGGTATTTGCTACATTCCGCGAAGACGCGACAGAGCTGCGAGACTTTCTTGGAAACGCCATGTGTTCTGCAATCGAGAGAATCATGATCCATCCCATCAAGGTCATTGGTTCTGTGGGCCAACGCATCAAAGGCAATTGGAAGCTATATGCTGAAAACAGCCGAGACAGCTATCATGGCGGGTTACTGCACCTTTTTTATACTACTTTTGGTATATGGCGACCAAGCCAGAAATCTGTCGGCGAAATCGATGAGAAGTTCGGCTTTCACAATTCATTCCAGGTGCACAAGCCGTCGGACGATGACAGTGGGGCAAAACACCAAACAGAGGCTTCCCGAGACCCGGGAGCTGTCAATCTCAAAGACTCCCGGTTACTTGAAATTTGGCCCGACATGGGAGACGATATAACTCTAAGTATCCAGTCCATCTTTCCATCTGTAATTTTACAACAGATCGGTAATGCGCTGGCAACGCGTCAGATGGTTGTCAGAAACAATGACGAGTTCGATCTGATTTGGACGTATTTTGGGTTTGAGCAGGATAGTGACGAGATGTTGCGACAAAGAATGCGTAGCATCAATATGGTCGGACCGGCCGGTTACGTCTCACTCGAAGATGGCGAGGCCATAGAAATTTGCCAAGAAGGTATAAAGGGACCAGACGGACACTCACAGATTTTGATGGACTTGGACAATTCTACCAACCCGACCATTCCTATGGGGCTTGATGAAAATGCCGTGCGTGGATTTTGGCGTGGCTATCTTCATCTAATGGAAGATGGGGCGAAATCATGAATGATCAGATGGCACAGAGGGTTGACCGGTTCAATGCCTTATATGGGTTTTACATTGATGAGAAACTGGAGAAATGGTCCTCACTTTTTTCCGAACAATGTGAGTATCGGATTACTTCAAAACAAAACGAACTGACTGGATTACCCGCCGGATTTCTCTTTTTCGAGAGCCGTGATGCCATGGACGATCGCGTGGCCTCTTTACTACATTCAAATATCTATCCCGAAATGGCATTGAGGCACATCAACGCACCATGCATCATTACGGAAATAACAGATGGCGTTATCCACGCTTCATCTAACTTTGTTGTCTTCGAGACTCGGAGCCAGAGTGATGTTTTTCCTTACGCGGCCGGCCGTTATATCGACGAACTGATCGAAAATAGGGACAGTGGTTTTGAAATCCGGAAACGGGTTTGTGTAATCGACAACGATATCGTGAGAACCCTTATGGCGATGCCATTGTAATTTATGTTTTAGATCGAGGAGAATGTGATGACTGGAAAAATAATAGAACTTGGCTACATGGGTCTATCTGTATCTGATGGTGATGCATGGAGGAAGTTTGCCGGAGACATCATCGGCATGCAGGTTATCGAAGAAGAAGAAGACCGCTACTATCTGCGGATGGATGAGTGGCATCACCGAATTGTTGTTCACACCGATGGCGATGATGACTTAGCCTATCTAGGTTGGAGAGTAGCTGGTCAACCCGAACTAGAAGAAGTCGCAGTTCTGCTTGAACAGAATGGTGTCGAATATCGTGTAGGCAGCGAAGAGGAAGCACAAGAACGCAAAGTTCTCGGTTTGCTTAAACTGGAAGATCCTGGAGGCAACCCGACCGAGATTTTTTATGGTCCTAGGGTAGATAGCCATAATCCCTTCCACCCTGGCCGGCCCATGCATGGCAGATTTCTGACCGGCAATCAGGGGATCGGGCATTGTATCTTACGGCAGACGGATGACGACGCCGCTTATAAGTTTTACTCGATGCTGGGTTTTCGCGGTAGTGTCGAATATCATTTGCCATTGCCGAATGGAATGACCGCCAAACCTATCTTTATGCATTGTAATGACCGAGATCATTCGGTTGCATTCGGGATGGGCCCGATGCCAAAGCGAATAAATCATTTTATGGTTGAGTATACTGACCTGCGCGATTTTGGTATCACACATGACAAAATCCGACAGGAGGCACGCGACGTTGCTCTAACGCTGGGAATGCACTCGAACGATAGAGCTCTGACATTCTATTGTGCAAATCCATCAGGCTGGCTTTGGGAGCCCGGTTGGGCGGCACGCAAGGCAATCGATGCTCAAGAGTATTATGTCTCTGATATATTCGGACATGACAATGAAGCAGAAGGCTACGGTATGGATCTAAAGATGAAATGTGACTAGATGAGCATGCATTCCATTTGATCTTTGATGAATTTCAGTTGATGGCGGCTACCGCTCGAGGGGCCTCAAGCAGCACTTCTCTCATGTAGGTTGAAGAACGTTTAGCCTGCTCTCCCCGTCGGCGATTGATCGCTGACGGTGGACAATGTTTTGAAATGTTAGTACATCGACGCTGCATCTCATTCGGGCCCTTTGTGAAGCTGAATCCACAAATGAGGCAGGACAAACGATAAATAAATATATATATATATATCAGCATTGATGATGAAATGGAGCCATTACAGCGCAAACGGCGCACTAATTGTCCGTCGTCAGAACATTTGGCACTGAAGTCTGCGTAAATTAACGGAGCATTGGTTTCATTTGGTTTGTTGATATTAAGCGGCAAGCTTGCGGTGTTGCAAGCGCCGATGTTCGATGGTTTGTTTTTTGATCCTTTCTCGTTGTTTGATGATGGCGGCTGCTCTGCCGAAGTAAGCATCAGCAGGCGTCACGTTGCTGAGGCATTCGTGATAACGCTGGTGGTTATATTGCTCCACGAACG
>NZ_CAMAYF010000005.1 GCF_945862485.1 Sphingorhabdus sp. EL138 | reverse complement strand
AGGCATCGCATTGACCACAGGCCGTATTGTCGGGACTTGGATCATAGCAGGACCAACTCATGCCTGCATCCAGCCCAAGCCGTGCTGCTTCGCGCGCGATGTCCGCTTTGGTCATATCTAGCAAGGGTGTGTGGACGGTGAAATGGTCGCCCTCGACCCCCGCTTTGGTAGCCAAATTGGCCGTCGCCTCAAACGCGCGAATGAAATCGGGACGGCAATCGGGATAGCCCGAGTAATCCAGCGCATTGACGCCAATCCAAAGATCGCGGGCATCGCGTGCTTCGGCAAGGCCAAGGCACAAAGACAGGAATATCGTGTTGCGCGCCGGGACATAGGTCACCGGAATTGCACCGGACTCGACGCCTTGCTTCGGCACATCAATATCCGCCGTCAACGCCGACCCGCCAAAGCGCGTCAGGTCCAGCGGCAAGATGATATGCTCCTTCGCCCCCAAATGCGTGGCAATACGCGCCGCGCTGTCCAGCTCGACCCTGTGACGCTGATTATAGTCAATAGTCAACGCAATCAGGTCATAGCCCGCCTCTCGCGCCAATCCGGCCACGACCATGGAATCAAGACCGCCGGACAAAAGGACGATTGCGGATTTATTCTGTGTGCTCATGCAGCCCCCATAGCCGTTCGGCATGGGCAAAGTCGAGACTGCGTTGGCGGGAGTGCAATGTTCCGCAAAGGTGAATTGATTGTCCCTTATTCCATGTCTGCACTTTCGTCATGCCAGCACAAGCTGGCATCTCGGGCGGCACAACGCCGCCAGGCTGGGATAAACGAAAGGACAAAGAGACGCGAACGCCAGAGACCCCTGTTTTCGCAGGGGTGACGGGGTTGGAGTCATGCAGCGTTCGTTAACTCAACACATCTTATGGCACGGTGGCCGCTGTGACGGTCCAGTTGGATGACAATGTCGATCATTGACCGCGCGTAATCCATCGTTTCCTGACGACCCAGGCCAAGTCCGGCCTGCATACATATGAAGGCAATTTGTTCGAACGCACCTCGGGGGGAATTGGCGTGCACCGTACTGATGGAACCGGGATGGCCGGTATTGATGGCCCGCAAAAACGTAACCGTTTCGCCGCCGCGCAATTCGCCCACAATCAATCGGTCAGGCCGCATACGGAGCGAAGCGCGCATAAGATCGTCGATGGTCACTTTTGCTTCACCTTGGTCACCGGCGACAGCGACCAAGCCAAGAGCGTTGTCGCTGCTCAGACGGATTTCAGGGGTGTCCTCAATGGCAATGACGCGCTCATGCTTTGGAATTTCCTTTAACAACGCGTTCAATAATGTTGTCTTACCAGATGACGTTCCGCCTGAAATGAGGATCGTTTTGCGCGCCGCAACCGCCGCCCGGAAAAAGCCTAGATAATCTTGTTCCTGCAAGAGCGACGCAAGCACAGAGCTGTCGTCAGCTACATTACGCACCGATGGAAGCGCACTTTGTTCAAAATAGCTTTCCAGTGTCATGTCTTGTAACCGATGTTTGCGGATCGCGAGCGCAACATCTCCGCGCGTTGCAGGCGGCAACACCATCTGCACGCGTGCACCGCCCGGTAATATAGCGGCAAGCAATGGGCTTTCGCGGCTAACCCCTTGATGGTTGATGCGTGCGATCTGGTGCGCAAGACGTTCCAGCAACTGACTATCAACCTGTGGGGCGTCGTGACGCTCCATCTGTGCAACCCCAAGCCGCTCTATCCATATTTCCTGCGGCCGGTTCACCAAAATCTCGGTCACATCATCGCAGGCCAACCAATCGCTGAATGGAGCTAGATAGCTGTTGAGATACACATTTGCGGCATCGCCAGCGATGGGCGCGATGTGGTTCATTGCCCGTCGCCGTCGGTACCCGAAAAATCGAGATCGCGGGCTATGAAGATACGGATGGCCGTCCCTTGCGCAACTTTTACCGTAGGCGGGATGTTGATGTCCCGCTGCAAGGCAATTCCAGCAACGCTTTTGGCATCATCGGCCGTGCGGACGATGACATCATTACCCCCTTGCTGCAAAAGCCCAAGGCCGGATTGCACAACGGACAATAATATCGCCGAACCAAACCGCTTCAGGAAGTGGCTATCCACTTTACCCCCAAGGCCCGCACGGCCAAGCGGGTCGGTGACAGGCGAGCCGAGCGACACGGTCACGCCATCTGGGCGCGTCAGCCGCGTCCAAACGATGAACGCGCGAGATTGTCCAGCGGCGAGGCCCGAGCGATATTGCCCAATCAAGCGGCTTCCACTGGGGATGAGCACCCGCCGGCCATCAAAACCCATGACATCGCGGCTGATCACGGCGCGGACATAGCCGGGTAAATCTGAGTTAATGGCGGTTTCAAGAACGCCTGCGATGATTGCGCCCTGCGGCACCGTATAACTGCTATTGGCGATACGCACTGCACGGGCAGGCGCGTTTTCACCAGCTGCAACGCGGTCGGAAAATCTGTCTTCCGCGCTCAAATCGTCGTTTTTTGCACCTGCGAGCCCAGGCGTAGGCGGCACCAAGGCGACCCCGCCTTTTGTGGTATCCACGACGATGCCAGGGGATTGAAAGCGGTTCGGACCAGAGGCTGCGGGACCGACAATACCCAGTGCTGCGCCATTGGGATTATTCACAGGCGGTGGTATCAGGACTGGCGGCGGCAATTCCGGTGGTCCCGGACGCAGCGTCGGTTGCGGCACGAGACCGCCGGGCGGAACAACCGCATTTGGCGTAACGGCGGCAGGCTGTGCCGCAGCTTGGTTTGCTTCATTCCGGCTGTTTGCCAAGCTGCTAAAGGTTAAAATGGCAAGCAAGCCAATGCCCAGCACGCCCAATTTCATTCCCGGCGATAGGCCATTTGGCATGGCTACCGGAGACAAAATCTTTTGGTTAGCCTCTTCAAGCGTGTCGGTGTCCATACTGGCGCGCGGGTCAACATTCCCGGATTTGAGCAGGCTCATGGCTTTGCCTCCATCGATTTGCAGCCAAACAGACCGCATTTTTTCTTTGTTGCGCGTTGTTTCGGGGCATCTGCGCCGGGTGTCGGCACGGCATAAGCGTCGTTAAAGATGATAGTGACTTCTTTGCCATGACGCAGCACAAACTGCGGCGCGACTTGTTCAACGACAGTGTAAGGCCCCCGCACCGCAAAGTTAACGACACTTTCGCCAGCGTCCGGCGTAATGCTAAAAATTGCAGGAGCCGCCGTGCCAGCAGCAAAGCGGAAATAGGTCGCTTTACCATCGTCAAACACTTGTTCGGGCACGTTGGCCTTTGCGCCGTCATAGCTATAGGCGCGGTTCCACAATTCTGGCGGTGTTGCAATCAAAGGTGGCGGCGTTGCCATAGCGTCGGCTGCCATGACTTTCGGTGGGTAGCGGAAACGCACCGCATAAATAATCTGGCTTTGCGGCACACGCAGGCCGGATTTGGCTAACAGTTCAAGATTATAGCGCCGCAAGTTTGTGATAATCGAGAGATTGGTCGCAGGCGTTAGACCCACGGGTTTCAGGAACATGACCGTTCCTGCACCATTAGGGGTCACCTGCCAGCCAGAGGAGTCACCAATGCCAACAGTTTCAATCTGTTCACCCGGTTCAAATTCAAGCATCATTTGATAGCCAGTATGGCCAGTCAGACGAATAATGGCATCGGGGTTATAATCCACATAGCGGATATTTGGGGAAACCTGGGCGGATACTGCCATCGGCAGAATGCCCATGGTGCCTGTTGCCATGATGATAAGGGCGAGCCAAAGATAATGTCGGATCATGCAACGTTCCTGATGGCTTTAATCGGCGCGCGGATCGCATTGACGGGGCCTCGCGAAATGCGCCGGTCGGAATAACTGGTTTTCTGTCTTGCTTGATCCGCATCAGCATTTACCCGCTGCGGCAACAATATCCCTCGCGGGTTGCTCGGGCTGCTGCTTGCGGTTGCCGCGGCGGAACGCTCAATAGCGCCGATCAGCGACTGCATGCGTTCATTATACACGATGTTGCTGGACGGCATTGGGACATTAGCGACTGGTGCGGAAACTTGACTATCGATTGTGCGACCTTGCCCAAAGGACAAGGTCCAGCCACTTACAATCGTACGGCCAATTCGGAATAGCTGCACCGCCACCGCCACCATGATGAGCACGATGACCAATATGGTCAAAGCTCCGCGCAATGAGAAATCACCCTGCCCCGCAGACACATACATTTGCGTCAATATAGGTTCAAGCGCCGCCACAGCCCCCGCAGACGTTATCATCGTCATGACAGGCACCAACGCCATTATGATCGCCGCCCGACCCCAGCCGAGGGCCAAACCCCGTGTAGAGGCAAATAAACCCAGCACCGCAAAGATGGGGCCAAGCAGCAGCAGCAGGCCCAGGATGATTTTCGCCACGACCAGGACACCTGCCGAAGCCAGCACGAGGAACAGTGCGCTAAACAATAGCATATTGGGACCAAGCGAGTCCTTTGGCGCGACAAAAGCGGTGATATTGTTTGCGGTCACAGGAAGTGTTGCGGGTTCAGTCGCTGTTGTGTTTGTTGGCAGCATCTGTTCCGGCCGAGCATCAAACTCCGTCCAAGCATCGGCAAGGTCAACCATGCGGCCCGACAGCACATCAATACGTTCGGTAATGCCGCGCACATCCCCATCATCAGGGTTAATAGCACGCACGATTTCCTGCGGCCCTTCGGTCAAGACATCGTATACCAAAACCTGATAAGTTGCCCAGTTACTGGTCAGCGCCAGCACCGCGCCAATCATGATCATACGCGGCATCATCTCGCCAACGCTAAGCGAGGAACGTCCAAATATCAGCCGATAACCGATGATCGCGACGTAAATCGTCAACGCAATCGTGAGGGCAACACTAAACACGCTGCCTTGGCCCAGCAAATTGGCATAGCCAGCTTGCACGGTGGCCCCGATATAGCAATCAACGGCATTCACCATCGTTTCCGCCGAGCCTGCCGCAGGGTTGAGGGTAACGCAACTGGCCATCAGCTATGCATTCCCGTTTTTGCAGCTGACCACGGGGCCAATGCAACTTCCTGCGCATCCTTCAACAATATCGGCATCCATTCGGACGGCGCATCACCATGCACGCGGCGCAGTTCGTCCAGTTTACGAACGCTGCTTTCGCGGCCCGACAACACGGTGATTGCATCGGGCATATTGCCAATGTCGAGACGCGCAACCACGCTATTCCCGCCTTGTTTGATCAAAACGCAGCGCAAATGTTCTGGCAAGGATCGCACGAGATCCAGCTCATGCGCGGTAAGGCCGAAACCATCGCAATAATCGGATGCTTGTGCCTTGGGGTTGCTCATGAACAATTGCGTGGCGGATTGTTCAATGATGGTCGCGGCAATCTTACTTTCAATCGCGTCACTTGCGCTTTGTGTGGCAAAACCGACTACCCCATTGCGTTTGCGAATGGTCTTCATCCAATCCTTCAGACGGCGGACAAAGATGTCGTCATCAAGCGCTTTCCACCCTTCGTCGATTACAATCATGGACGGGCTGCCGTCCAAGCGTTCATCAACGCGGTGGAACAAATACATCATCGCGGGCGTCCGCAAGGTTGGGTTGTCGAGCAATGCCGTCATGTCAAAGCCAGCGGTTCTTGTATCAAGGTTCAACTGGTCTGCTGAGTTATCGAACAACCATGCATGCTCACCCGAGCCATACCAAGGTGCAAGGCGCGAAGCGAGATCACCACGGATGGGACGCGCGCCACCAGCCAGTAGCTCCACCAAATACCGTAATTGGCGGTATTCGGTGGGCTGACCGAAATTAGCATCCACGGCACTCGCGATAATCGCGTTTTCATCGGCAGTAAGTTGCCCGCCCGCTGGCGTAAGCAATTGCGATAACCACTGGCGCAGAAACGCCTGATTTGTTGCATTTTCGGGTAGTTGAAGCGGATTGAAACCGGTTGGCGTTCCGGGCCGCAAGACATCATAATGGCCACCAATGGCGCGAATGAAAATCTCGGCACCACGATCCTTATCAAAGAAAAAAGTGCGGGGATAAAACTTCTGCGCTTGCGCAATCAGGAAATTGAGCACCACCGTTTTGCCCGACCCCGATGGCCCGATAAGCGTGAAATTACCCAAATCGCCGCTATGCAAATTAAAGAAATAGGGCGTGCTGGATGTCGTTTCGAGCACCGTGATTGGTTCACCCCATGGACCGCCTTCAGGCATGCCAATCGGAAACCCATGGAGCGAAATAAGACCGGACAAATTGGCCGTCGACACCAATGCCTTGCGCGCAATAAAATCTGCGTTGCCGGGAAATTGACCCCAAAAGGCACTTTCAAGATTGAGATCCTCACGCACGGCAACGGCCCCAATATCAGCCAGCGATGCTTGCACGTCGGCGACGGCAGCATCCAGCGCGGCCAAGGTCATAGCGCGGACATGGACAGTCAGATGGTGCTCGCCATAAGCCGCAGCTCCGCCCGTAAGGTCATCCTTTGCACCCAGTAGGCCTTGGCGCAGGGTCGTAGTCTCGTCTGAGGTCGCACGTAACCGGCGCAGTGCAAGCCCGATGCGCTCATCTGCGATCTGCCGGTCGATGAAAGCAAAGCTCTCCGTCATCGTCAGCTCATGCGGCAGGCGCAGCAGATTATCGAGCATACCCGGTGCGGTATAAGCAGGATAATCTTTGATGGAAACAATGGCACCAAAACGCGACGTGTTAGCGCTAGCGCCTTTCAATTCCAGAGCATCCAGGCCAAAGCTGATCCGCTTATAGGGCAGATAGTGGCCAGCGTCGCCCATGGGTTCAAGCACGGGCTGCATTTCACAATTATATAGAGCCGACAATATCTCAAGCGGTTCGGAACAGATACCGCTCGCACCTTGATAGCGGCCCAGCAGGCGCGGGCCATAACGGCTGAGGGCGGAAAGCAGGTTGGTACGTGCCGCATCCAATTCGCGCAGTTCCCGCGTTTGGTCAGCCAGCCGTTCGGCGCTGTTGCGTGTACCATTGCCCCATTTGGTGAGGCGGTCAAAAAAGCCGATCTTTCCCCGGGCTGGTCGACGTACTAGCATTAGCACTATGTCATTTATATAGAGCCTTTTGCCGCGCAATTGTTGCTGCCACGCATCGTCTAGGTCACGGACAAACCCCTCTGGTTGCGCGCCCGATAGTTCGGCAGTCACCTGACGACGGATGACGTGGCAATATAACATCAGGTTAGAGTTTGCGATGCCGCGCATCACAACATCACGCACCGCCGCCATATGGTTCAGTGTTTCACTATCGGCAGTTTCAAAAGCAACACCGTCGACCTGGATCATCTGGATCAAGTCGCCGCTGCGGGTCATAACCGTATGGTCATCCAAATGCCCGGCATAAGGCAGACGGTCCCCTGCACAGGGGTCCAAAGCTGAGGCTTTTTGGGCAACCGTTTTCATAGATTAAGGCCGGTAACTGTTGCAGCGCCAAAGATCATATGTGCGCGTACGGCCGCAACGGCTTACTTTCGTAATCCAGAGGTCGAAAATCCGGGGCTCGCGCAAACACGCCATATAGCCAATAGCATGGATGATGGCGGCTGCCGGGATCGCCCAAAATGAACGCGTGATCAAGAAAATCTCGGTAGTAACGACCAGATTGATGACAAAATAGCTATAGGTAACGCCAGCAAACATCTGCGGCTGTGTTAATGCCCGGAATATCGGCGTGCGGTTCAGCGGGGTCATAGCCTAACCGCCAACTGCGGCGATACGAATACCTGAGACAATCGCTGTGGCGCCAAAGAGAATGAAACAGCCAATGATGACGGTGGCACCAAAGCGCCAGTTCATGCGTCCCGTCAGCATCATCAGGCCCACAACGGCAACGGCGATTACGGCTGCCGTCGTTGCGACATTGCCAAGCAGCGTGCCCTGTATCCAGCCTAGCGCATTGACGATTGGCCCTGAACCCTGCGGATCGACATTAGCGACCTGCGCCATCGCCGTTTTGGGTAGAGCAAAGGCCAACGCAGCTAAGGTGAAAAAACGGGAGAATGTATATGTCATCATGAACCTCAATATCCTGGGCGATACGTCGACGTTGCCGATAGACGTTGCATTATTTGGCGGACGTAATCTTGTGTTTCGCGGTACGGCGGGATGCCGCCATATTTTATAACTGCACCGGGTCCGGCATTGTATGCAGCCAAAGCAAGCGGCACGTTATTGCCAAAACGTTCAAGCTGCTGACGCAGATAAGCTGTCCCACCGACCACATTCTGTTCCACATCATGTGGGTTACGGACACCCAATTGCCGCGCAGTCCCGGGCATAAGTTGCATCACACCTATCGCCCCTGCCGTGGAGCGCGCGTGCGGATTATATCGTGACTCTTGCCAAGCAACGGCATCGACCAGGTTGCGGTCAACGCCGAAGCGCGTTGCCGTGGCGTGAATATGCTGCCGCACGGCATTTTGTGATTGGGAAGAGATAGATGCGGGCTCTGCTTTGGGACCATATCGATCGCCGACATCCGGCGACGCGTCCGACCGCCATGCCGGCTTAGATATTTCGACGAGATTGCCATTTTGCCTACGTTCGAAAACGTTTGCGTGCGCACCCGAGCACAATCCCGCGAGAAGAAAAACTGCACAAAACGAGGGGGTGAAGCGCCTGTTGATCATATTCTGAGACTAAATCACGCTTGGTACCATAGCGCTGACTAATCTCCTACCCCACCCATCGCAACAAAAAAATTAATTGTTTGGAATTGGAAAAGGTATAAACAAGTGTAACCATACGTAAGCGTTACATGATTACACTGGTGTGACAACGGCGTTGGGAACCACGGTCTTTCCAACACTTGGAATGGCCTTTCTGGTTGGGGGGAAAGTGTAATGACGCAAGCTGAATGCGCGGCTCTTGAGGGGCCAACAAAATTTGACGTCTCCGATGACGCTTTCGCTGCGTCGCAGGAAATTATCCGGGAAAAATCGCCCGCCATTTTTGCTATTCCCGCTGCATCATTGGCCCTAGCCGCATGTGGTGGCGGAGGCGCTGACGGGAATTCAAATACCTCTATTTTTGGACCAACGGTGCAAGTCGCTAAGCCCACGACAGATGGCGAAGCAGTCCGTTTCATTTTGAAGGCCAGTCTTGCGGCGACTGAAACCGAAATCGCGGATATCCGATCTGTAGGATATGTGGCCTGGCTCGATAAGCAGATGGACATTCCGATTAGCCAGACGGGTGTCGCATGGCTTTCATCGCGCGGTTATGATCAAGTCACCACCGAAGAATTTTACAACAATAGCGTGTTCGCCGATTATATGGTCTGGAACCAGTTGATCACCAGCCCCGACCCCGTGCGTAAAAGATTGGCGTACGCGCTTTCCCAGTTTTTTGTCGTATCCACCAACGGCATCGAAATCACATGGCGGTCGAATGCTATGGCGGCTTACTGGGACGTTCTCAACCGCCATGCTCTGGGTAATTTCCGTCAGTTACTGGAAGATGTAACACTCAACCCCGCAATGGGCGTTTACCTGAGCACACTCGATAACAAGAAAGAAGATACGCGGACTGGTCGCGTACCCGACGAAAATTATGCGCGTGAAGTCATGCAGCTTTTCACCATTGGTTTGAATGAGCTGAATAATGACGGCACCAAAAAACTCGGAACCACTGGTCAGCCCATCGAAACATATACTAGTTCCGATGTGTCGAACCTCGCGCGCGTATTTACCGGTTATAGTTACGACTATTCGAATTTGGTCAGAACACCTTCTGTCCGTGTGCCATCAACATTGGTAGCGCCGTTAGAATCTGTAATCAGGCCAATGACAAGCGACCCGACCAGATGGTCAAGGCCGCAGACCAGCAGCGAACATTCCATGTTGGAAAAAACATTTCTGGGCACAACTATTCCGGCCAACACTGATGCCCCAACATCCATGAAACTGGCGCTGGACGCACTTTTTAACCATCCCAATGTTGGCCCTTTCTTTTCAAAACAAATGATCCAGCGTTTGGTGACCAGTAACCCTAGCGCTGGTTATGTTGATCGTGTTGCCAAGATATTTAACAATAATGGTTCTGGCGTTCGTGGCGATTTGCGCGCGGTTTTCAAGGCCATTTTGCTGGATGATGAAGCCACAAATGCGGCTGGGTTGACGTCGCCGACCTTTGGTAAAGTACGCGAGCCCGTGCTGCGTTTTACGCAATGGGCCCGAAATTTCGGTGCCACATCGCGATCAGGTAATTGGATCATCGCAAATCTGTCCAATCCTGCCACCAGTCTTGGGCAAAGCCCTTTGCGTGCGCCGTCCGTATTCAATTTTTACCGTCCGGGTTACGTCCCTGCGAACACGGCCATTGCTACGAACGCGCTTGTCGCACCTGAATTCCAAATCGTTACCGAAGTCAGTGTTGCCGGCTACATCAACTTCATGGCTTCAGCCATCGGATCAGTCAACGGCCTGAACAATGACGTTAAAGCCAATTATACGCGTGAGTTAGCTATCGTTTCCGACACTGCGGCCTTACTTAACAGGCTGTCCTTGTTGTTGTCCGGAAACCAGCTCACCGACACCACCAAAGCTACTATCAAGGCCGCGCTTGACGCGACGACCGTCACGGACATCAGTGCGGTGGCAGACAAGGAACGACGCGTGTATCTGGCGACACTTCTTGTGTTTGCTTCCCCCGATTATCTCGTCCAAAAATAGGGAGCGTATCGTGCACATTAGCAAAATGGAAGATTTGTCACGGCGCGCTTTCCTTCGCCGTTCTAAACAATTGGCCGTGGCTGGGACAGCAGGGTCTTGGGCCATGGGTCTTGCTGGCATGGGGGAGGCTGCCGCTTTCAGCGCAGGCAATGATTATCGCGCATTGGTCTGCGTTTTTCTAAACGGTGGCAATGACCATAACAGTACATTGATACCCTATGACTCGGCAAATTACGACCTTTATAGCGCCATTCGCGGTGGCGGCCCTGGCCAAACTGCAGGAGGCATTACCTTAGCACGTTCGTCTCTCGCGGCAACTGCCCTCACACCCGCTAATGGCCAAGTGCTGACCAATAATGTGCAATATGCGCTCGCCCCGCAAATGACCCGCATGAAAGCTTTGTTTGATGCAGGTAAAATTGCACCATTGCTAAATGTTGGTCCACTTATTGCGCCATTAACTTTGGCCCAATATCAAAGCAGCAATTGGGTCGCAAACCCCCGGCCTGCGAAATTGTTTTCGCATAATGACCAACAATCTACATGGCAGTCGTCTAAGCCCGAAGGTTCCACAGACGGCTGGGGTGGCCGCATGGGGGACCTAGCCTTGTCCAGCAACACAAATTCATTGTTCACGTGCATTTCGGCGGCGGGCAATACCGTGTTTTTGGCTGGGAAAGACGCGTTTACCTATCAAATCTCGACAGCGGGGGCGACTTCTATCAGTGGTCTCAAGAGCCCCTTATTCGGCTCTACGGCGGGCAGCAACGCCCTTCGCACGTTGTTGACGCAGTCGAGCAACAATATGTTTGAAGCTGAATATAATAGGGTAACACGCCGCTCCATTGATGCAGAAACTGTTGTCAATGCGGCGCTCCAACCGACATCGCTTGCCACGTCATTCCGGCCAGTGTCCGGTACCAACACTTTAGCTGACCAGCTTCAAATTGTTGCGCGGTTGATCGCTGCTCGCCAAGCGCTAGGCGTAAAGCGCCAAGTGTTTATGGTAAACTTGGGCGGCTTTGACCATCACGACAATTTGATTGTGGGGCATGCAACGCTGATGGACCGTGTCGACTTCGCAATGGACGCTTTTTATCGCGCTACCGTGGAATTGGGTGTCGCTGACAAAGTGACCACATTCACAGCCTCCGATTTTGGCCGCACGCTGCAGTCGAATGGTGATGGTTCCGACCATGGCTGGGGCGCACATCACTTCATCATGGGTGGCGCGGTTAACGGCGGCCGCTATTACGGCGTCGCTCCACAAATCTCCGTTAGAAGTCCAGACCAAGTCGGCGTTGGCCGTTTGCTCCCAACAATCTCAGTGGATCAATATGCCGCAACACTGGCCACTTGGTTCGGCGTTGCACCTAGCGAATTACCCAGCATCTCACCCAACATTGGCCGGTTTAACGGCGCTAATTTGGGTTTCATGCAATAACTGCCATAGCCGCCCTAGAGTTATCCCACGTGCTTGCTGGACGTTGATAGCGTCTGACATGCAATGGCCTGTATACATTGTTGACCTACATAGAGATTTTTGCCAATCGGCCATATCGACCTTCGTTTTGACGGATGGCAGTTCGGCGTAGCGTTGTGTATTGATATACGCCAAAGGTTTGGATTAGTCCGCTTTTTCTCATCTATCAGAAAAACCAGTCAGTCAGCTTCCGGCCCAATTGTAGCCGTTCTGCTTTGTGCCCAATAACAGTATTGGCCTTAACGGTTACTTCCAGTTGTGGCTAACAGGTGAGGAATGGCAAACGGAGCCATCCGACCATTGTCGTGCCCGACCCCAGGTGCATAGGCGATCTTCCAGCTGATCAGCGAGGCCTCGCCTGCCTCCTTCCTTGCAGCGGTCAGAAAACCGTGCCCCCTGTCAAAACGCGTCCGCCCCTGTTTGTCAGCCTGCTCATTGATGCGCAGGTTAGGATCGTTACGATCAATATCTTCAGTTCCCAGCAAGATGGTTAGCGGTCGCTGAAACGCCGCCGCGGGCGAAACCAGTCCTGCCACATCGCCGCCCCAGCCATAAGGAAAAGCACCATTATCAGGCATCGTGTACCATCCAGAATTGGCGGCAACTGCGACTTCCATTCGGGGCGCATCGGCAAAGGCTACATAGCGATGAACGAACTGCCCACCTGCAGAATGACCATAGAGCGCATAACCCCGTTGGTTACCAGACACACGACAAACTATGTGGTCGAACAACGGCTCGATTGCGGAGAATGACCATTTTTCTTTAGGTGATTTTCGGCCTTTCTCATCGACTATGTTGCCGAGATTGTAAGAGCCTGTAGTGGGAAAATCTGTTCTGCCAAAAGTCGGCGCAACGACTATAAGATTGTGCTTTTCGGCCAGATCGCGCCATTCGTCTCTATATCGGTCGCCGTCACGTTGCACGCCATGCATGACAAAAACAATCCTGCTATCGGCCCCAGCTATTCTCGGCTTGTGCACGAAGACAGGCAGTTTAGGACCTGCCCAGCCAGAGAAAACAATCTGCGACGATCCGTCAGCAAGCGGTACGCACTCTTTGGCAATTGCCGACGTTGGTGCAAAAAACGCCCAGGGACAAGCTAGGATCGCTGCGAGGCGATGGGTCATTGGAACGCGCATTCAAAATCCCCAGATTGAGCTGAGTATCTCACCTGCGCACATGCCCTTGCTTCACTCTTTAGGCGACATATCCAGAGATGGTATCAAATTTTGAGCCAACGCCTCCGCTGCAGCGCGAACTGCTGCAGGGTCTGAATCATCTCCGACCTCGTAGGTATATGCCGGAATACCATATGTCGCGCTGAACCAATTCTTTGTCGTACCCGAACCGGGATTGGCATCGCGTGGCTCAATCTTAAATGGATATCCCGCAAAGGCGCTCTCCTTACCCACGAGCCATGCAGTTAGAAACGCCTTGCCTTGCGCATTAGCTTCGTCACCCTGCACATAGAAGAGGTTGCGGTTAGTGGAGTGAAAATCGAGCATTAAAGCCGGCCTTACTTGTGCCGGTAGCGAAGCCAGCCAATCATTGACCGCGCGCGTTTCCGGCTGCTTGAAAATACCCCAATCGCGGTTGAGGTCAGTCCCGCCTAGATTACCTCGCCAGTGCCCCCGGGCTACGCCATCGGGATTGAGTAAAGGGACAATCAGAAACTGAAATTCTTTTCCGTTTATGGAGCCGTTACGGACCAGATCTGCAATCTTAAGCACAAAGGCGTCCATCGCGAACGCACCCGTCACTTCAGGTGGATGTTGCCTGCCCAACATAAGCACAAGGCGCGGCGCATCAGCAGAACCCAGACGAACGGCCTCAATAGGGCGTCTATCGTGTGATTGGCCAATCACAATCCGGCTGCCGCCCCCATTTTTCGTAAGCTGTGCAAGCAAATTGTCGTAATGAACACTTGTCAAAAGCGGCTGGCCACTGACAACACCTTCGCCCGGCGGCAGTGTAATTGACACCGAACTGGCGTCTTTGGCAACCACAACGGAAAGCGCCGAAGGGTCACCACGTCCTCGCCATTTTGGTGCATAACGGTGGCGTGCGCCAAGGTAGCGCACGTGAACCGTTAGATTGCCGCCTTCCTCCGCGCTGTAGCGAAAGGCATACCATGGGCTTGGGTTAATTGGTGGTAGGTGTTCGGGTGTCACTAAAATTGATAGCGTCCGTTCACTCTCCACATAACAGACAGAGCGGGACGCGCCCTCAAAATCAAATTTAACGCTAGCTTTCGCTGTATTGCAACCAGACAGTGTAGGTTTGGAAACAGATGAAGCTGGGGTGGCGGGTGGCTGCGCATGTGCAACCGACCCGATCCCTATCCACGCGGCGAGCGATAACCAAGTTCCTGCCCGCCGCATCGCATTAAAATTTCTTGCGAAGTTCGACGTGAAAGACACGCCCGCGCGCTGTGTACAACTCGCTGTAGAAACCATAAGTCTCGTCTGCGAGCGGCGGGTCCTTGTCGAACAGGTTGTTAACAGCAAATCTCAAACGCGTTCCGCTCAGCGCGGTATCGTTATCAATCGTATAAGAAACCGATAGGTTCGTAAGGAATTGGTCTTTCACTCTGTAGAAATTAGCATTTGGATCGTCGGATACCAAAAGAATATCGCGTACGACGCTGGTGTCCCAAATCTTGCCCGTATATTGACCGAACAGGCCAATTTCTAAAGGACCGCTCTCCCAATTTACGGATCCACTTGCCCGCCATTTGGGACGGCCATCAATCTCGAGCAATTCGCCCAATCCGCCAACAGTAACGTCGGCCGGTAGTTTGCCAGCAGCAATTCCGGCAAGCAGTTCTTCGCCGTCAACGCCAGCAGACTGAACAAAGCTTTTCAATCTTGCGGCATTCAGGCGGAGACGGAACTGCCCGATCCCAAAATCTGGCACTTTGTAATTCATGCCAATGTCCCAACCCTTTGACACGCGGCTGTCGAGGTTCAGATAAGGATCAAGGACCTGCACAATCTTACCTGCTGGGGTGAGGCCAGTGCCGGTGAACAGCGCAATGTCATCCGCAGTTGGCGCAGCGCGAATGACGTTCGGATTAGTGCTGCCACCAAGACGACGCAGAAGGTCAAGCGCAATCGCGTTGTCGTCACCAAATGTGCCAACCAACGCGGTCTGCTTAACCTGCCAATAGTCTGCAGTCAGCGTCAGCCCCGGCATAAACTTTGGTTCCAATACGATTCCAAGGTTGATGCTCTCGCTATCTTCCGGCTTGAGGCTACGCGCCCCCGAACGGAAGCTAATCACACCGGCCCCTGGGCAGGCGTCTAGACTCGATAAGAGGCCTTTGCGGACCTGTGCCTGGCAAACCACGAAATCGTCACGGGTATTGGACCGGGTCGTGCCGTCGTCGTTGACTTGCACCAGATTAGGCGCGCGGAAGCCTTGCGACCAAGCGCCGCGGAAAGTTACGCCGGGGATAGTGGTCCATGACGCGGCAACGCGCGGAACCACGGCAGTTGCATCAATGTCTTCAAAGCGCTCAATCCGTCCAGCCATCTGAACGTTGAAGTCCTCAACCAGCGGGATATTCATGTCGCTGCTGACCACTGGAACGAATATTTCCGCAAAAGCAGAATAGACGGTGCGCGTTCCATCGGTGTCTGGCGACGGGCTGGTACCTGCGACGTCGCTGCCGTTGAATACGCCTGTTACGCTATCGGTGAACGTTATTGTCCCGTCCAGCCGTGCATCGCGATCATCATAAAAGGTTTCGCGTCGCCATTCGACGCCCGTCGCGACGCCAAGATTTCCAGCGGGCAACGCGATTAGGTCATCGCGGCTGATCTTGAAATCGGCAAGCGCCAAGCTGGTGCCGCCTACGCGAGACACATTAATGCGGAACGTGTCGATAACCGATGCTGGGTTCGGGGTACAATCGCCTTGGCCTGGATCTTCGATGCAGCCACCGTTGAAGGGATTATAGGCATCAGACGTGGTCCGATTAATCGATTGCTGCATGGCGGTAAGAGAAACGCGGTTGGTTTCGAGATCGGTGACCTTTGACTCAGAATAGACAAAGCCAGTGTCGAACTCCCAAGCGCCGAAATTGCCGCGGAGACCACCAACAAGCCGGTATGCGTCCTTGTCAACAAGCACAGCACGGTTGCCAGCATCGACAAAGCGATACCGTTCCATAATGACATCAGCACCAGTACTTGGGATAGTTGTGCCAGGTAGGCGGTTGGGATTGGCAACGCCGCCGGCCAATGTTGTTGGGCCAAATGGGTTCCAATAGGCGGTGCGCGCAATGCCCACGGGTACCGCGCTAAGAATAGCGGATGCATCATTAAGGCGCTTATTTTCAGAGCGATAATAGCTGCCTTCAAAATATGCTTCCACACTGTCGCTCAGTTCATAGTTAAACAATGCCATCGCGTTGTAGCGGTCCTTGCCACTGATAAGCGTGTTGCCGAATATGGTGTTATAACGCACCGCAGTCGTTGGTGTTTCTCCGTTACGCGCACAGATGCCGTTGCGGAAATCCATACGGCAGCCTGTGAACGAGCTTGGCTGCAGATAGAAATCGTCGTCGTTTATCGGCGTTCGGCTATTGGGTGATGTCTGAATATCGAATTGCCCGAACGGCCCGAACGTGTTGCGGTTGTTGAACGAGGCTTCCCCTTCGAAATCGGTTCCCAACAGCAATCGCGTGCGATCATCGTCGCGCGAATAATCCCGTTTTTGCGCACCAAGACCATTTTCATGAAAATGGCCGCCATACATGGTCAAATTACCGCGCCCGCCGCCAAAATCAAAACCGAGCCCTCCGGAGATGGAATAGCTGTAAAGGCTGGTGCCGTCAGAAGCACGCCAGTCGGTCTCCAAGAAACCGCCCTTCATATTACCCTTGAGCACGGTGTTTATGACGCCTGCGACTGCGTCGGCCCCGTAAATTGCGGAAGCGCCGTCGCGCAAAACTTCGATCCGACGTACGCTGCCAGGTGCAATTTCGTTAGTGTCAGGGCTGACAACGGGTACTAGTAACTCTGTTTGAAAGCCGGGATGCAAGTTCATCCGGCGGCCGTTCATCAGCAACAAGGTATTGCCCGTTCCCAGGTCACGCAGGTTCACCGAACCAACGTCACCACGCACATTGTTTTGCGTAGTTGCGTTTTGCTCATTGAAGGCAACGGTTCCGGCCTGCGGAATGGAGCGGAACAACTCGTCACCTGACGACGCACCTGTATTCTCAATCTGCTGTTCATCGAGCACAGTTACCGGCAGGACATCATTAATCTGCGCGCCTTGAATTTGTGAACCGGTAACGACGATTGTCGCCTCCGTTTCCTCGGTAGACTGGACCGCCGGAGTGCTTGCATCTTGTGCGTGCGCCATAGTCGCCGTCATTAGCCCTGTCGTGCTGAGCAACGCCAGCTTTCGGAACAATCTGGATGCCATCTTCATTCTCCCTATTTGTTTTCTAACTTTTTAGCGAATTAAACCATTTGATAAACATTGCCGGCCACTGGCTCAACACCTGATTGGGCAGGCCTAGGCCCCAGCCATGGCCACCGTCCCGAAACAAATGCAGCTCTGCCGAAGCGCCCGCGGCATTGAGTTTTTCAAAAAGCATGATGCCATGCCCAGGCGGCGCGGTCTTGTCATCGGCAGATGCAAAGATGATTGTCGGCGGAGCGTCGGCGCTAGCATAAGTGTCAAGGGACCAAGCAATTTCCGCCTCTGTAGAGGGGTTCTCACCTACAATCTCTCGACGGGTGCGCGTCGTATCATAAGGTCGGCGCAGTGATACCACAGGGAACAGCAACGCTGCAAAATCGGGCCTTGCGCTTACTTTTTCGTACGTGTCGGACCCAGTGTAAAGCTGACGTTCGGGCTGATATGCCGTAAACCCAGCAAGGTGACCACCGGCCGAGAAACCCATGATGCCGATCTGTTTTGGATCTAGGCCGAATTCCGTAGCTTTAGTGCGAATGATACGCATCGCCCGCTGCGCGTCCATGAAAGGTGCCGAGGCTTCCCAGCCATCGTTTGGTAGGCGATAAAGAAGCTCGAATACCGTGAAGCCGCGTTCCTGCAACCATTGTGCGATGGGCGTGCTTTCTTTCCACAGCTGGATCCTGAAATAACCTCCTCCGCCGCATACCAATACAGCCGCTCCGTTCGGCTTTGCGGGCCGATACACGCGCATGCGCGGGGTTGAGATGTTTGATAGCGCGCCAAAACCAGCACCTGTTCCGCCCAGCTTCTCAGGGCCAGTTGTCCCGCCCTTGCCGGGCGGCTGGCCTGGCCATAAGGGAATTTCCTCCCACGCATTAGCTAATGCAGGCGCAGCCGTGCTAAATTGCACAGCAACTATCGCGGTCAGCACAGCGAGGTTTTGCAGCAATGTCCGCCGCGCGATCAAGTCGCTTCACCCAACGTTTCTGCGAGCGCTTCGCTGCGCGGCCCGCTGCGTTCGTGTCGTTCAATATCTTCTTCCGGTAAAGGTATCGGTTTTCCTGCCATCGCTGCGGCCAGACGTTCTGTGTCCAGCGCGCCTTCCCAACGTGCAACAACAATTGTGGCGACAGCGTTGCCGATGAAGTTGGTAAGTGCCCGGCATTCGCTCATGAATCGGTCAATGCCAAGAATGAGCGCCATGCCTGCGACAGGCACCGAGGGTACGACTGACAGCGTTGTTGCAAGGATCACAAATCCTGCACCTGTAACACCAGCAGCGCCTTTTGAACTTATCATTGCAACCAAAACCAAAGCCAATTGTTCTGACATGGAAAGATCTATGCCTACGGCTTGGGCGATAAACAAAGCGGCCAACGTCATATATATATTGGTGCCATCGAGATTGAATGAATAGCCGGTAGGTACAACCAAGCCCACTACCGACTTCCGTGCGCCAGCAATTTCCATCTTCTCCATCAAGCTGGGAAGTGCAGCTTCGGAAGACGACGTGCCAAGCACCAGCAAGAGTTCTTCACGCAAATAACGGATCATTTTAAAAATGGAGAACCCGGTGAAAAATGCAACGGCGCCAAGTACGATGACCACGAACAGCAGCGAGGTAACATAGAAAGTAGCCACTAGAGCTGCGAGGTTAGCAAGCGAGGCGATACCGAATTCGCCAATCGTGAACGCGATCGCTCCAAACGCCCCGATTGGGGCCAATTTCATCAACATGTGAACGAGCTTGAAAATCACCACATTGAACGAGGCAAGGACGTCGAGCACCAAATCGCTATGGGGGCGCGTGGCAGACAGCGCGAGCCCGGTCAGTATAGCGACAAGCAGCACCTGCAATATATTGCCACTGGTCATGGCGCTGAATAAAGTCTCTGGAATTATGTTAAGCACAAAGCCAGCAATCGTCTGCCCCTCTGATGTTTTGGCATAATCTGCTATTTTGCTGGCATCGAGCGAGGCGGGATCAATATTTAGGCCAGCACCGGGCTGTACGATATTGCCGACCATAAGACCGATAATCAGTGCAAGCGTCGAGAAGAAAAAGAAATATGCGAATGCCTTCCCAGCTACGCTGCCAACAGCCGACAGATCGCGCATACCCGAAATTCCGGTTGCGACGGTGAGAAAAATGACCGGCGGAATGATCATTTTGACCAATTTGATGAAGCCATCACCCAGCGGCTTTAAGGCAGAACCGATATCGGGATAGAGATACCCTAACAAAGCACCCAGGAAGATGGCGACCAGCACTTGCACATATAGCTGCCGCCAAAGAGGCAACTTTGATGGCGTATCAGTTTTAACGGCTGTCGGCGTAGTAGCCCGCATATTTGCTGTCTTTCGTCGCCAGCTTCATTTGTGGCCTACGAAGTAAAATAACGAGAAGGATGACGCAAGGTCAATTTACGTGTCATCGCAAAGATCCTAATCCGCATTCGGTTCTTCGAGGACGGCAAGCTTAGAAGTCTCTTTTTTTGATCGGCTGAGCGCCGTCCGGTTAATGATGGCTCCGCTGACAAATCCGCAAGACAAAATTACGGCGCTGTCGCGTCATTTCCTTAGCCGATACGAAACTGAACTCAAATTGTCGCATCACGTGATATCCGACTATGTTTGGCAATTGCTGCGACAGCACAGTTGTCTGGGTCAACAATGATTCAAGATCCAGTCGAAGTTCAGGTTCTTGGACGGATAAACAATTTGCGGTATATGAAGTTTCGTGCGGCGTTCTCGCACTCAAATAAGATAAGCCGAACACGCAACGCAGCGTCGGCTGGTGATTATTATGTGATTACTAGAAATTAAATCCCACCGCAATTTACGCTACCAGCGGCCCATAAATCATTGAAATATATGGTGCACCCAACTGGATTCGAACCAGTGGCCCCCAGATTAGGAATCTGATGCTCTATCCTGCTGAGCTATGGGTGCAGCGACTCTGGTCATAGCTGTGCGCAATCGGACGGTCAATTTTTTGCCGAGGGCGGGATAACCGGAAAAAGCAAAGGCGCAATGCCCACGCCTTCTTCGACCAAAGCCTTTGCCTCGTCCCTGCTGGTTTCGCCGTGGATCAGCCGATCGGGTTCTTCGCCATAATGAATGGCGCGCGCGGTTTCGGCGAAATTTCCGCCCACCCATTGCGACTTATCCAGCATTTCGGATTGCGCATGGGCCAATTTTTGCAAGAGCTCCGCCACGGCTGGGGGCAAAACTTCGGGCGCCTGAGCATCCGCTTTCAGTTCGGCTCCGGCAGAGGCGACTAAAGGCAAACTCACGGCCCCTTGGTTACCCTTGCGCGGTACATTTGGCACTGACAGCGCCTTTTGAATCCTGCCGTCATTACAGGTTGGGCAAATGAGCAGACCGTTGGATTTCTGCGCATCAAAATCAGCAGAGGACGCGAACCAGCCTTCGAACTGGTGTCCGTTGCTACAGTTCAGGTCAAATGTGATCATTGCGCGCCGCCAACTCCCAGCAAGCTATCCAGGTTACCCTGATTGTCGAGCGCGCGCAAATCATCGGACCCACCAATCGCGACATCATTGATAAAAATTTGCGGCACAGTTTGGGCGCCCGGCGCACGTGCGACCATCTCAGCACGCTTTGCCGCGTCCATGGTTACATCATATTCACTATATGTGACGCCCTTGCTGTCCAAAAGATGCTTGGCCCGCACACAATAAGGGCAGGCGAATTTGGTGTAGATTTCAACATTTGAGGTCATGAGACAGAAATGGTGCTCCCAATCCTGCAAGTCAAGCGTCGAACAATATCGCCGCTTCCGCTTGCGCCTCACTGCCACGCAAAGCCCGCGCCCAACAGAATATCTGCACCCATTCTGCGCCGCCACGTTTCAGCACCGCAACGCAACCGTCGCTAGTTGCGCCCGTGGTCAGCACGTCGTCGATCAGGATGATATTTCGCCCTTTCAATGTGCCCTTATATATAGGGTGGACGGCAAAGGCGCTGGCCACGGCTTTGCGGCGACGTTTGGGGTCCAAACCGCGCATGCTGGGCGTGCGCTTATGCCGGACCAATATGTCGGGCACAAAGGCGATGCCGGTTAAGTCTGCGAGTTGCTTTCCGATCAACGCCGATTGGTTGAAGCTGCGCGACCATATCCGTGTCCAATGCAGCGGCACGGGCGTGATGATCAGTTGGTCTTTCTCCTCCGGCACATGGCGCAACAATTGCTGCGCAATGACGCGCGCTAAACCAATTTTGCCGCCATATTTCAGCCGAAGCCCCACCTGCGCCGATAGGTCATCATATTTTACCGCAGCACGGATACCATCATGTCGCGGCGGGTTTGCTATGCAGGCGGCGCAATACGCGTCCGCACCACGGTCAAATTCAAAAGGGGCAGCGCACCCCCGACACCAAGGCGGCCCCAGAAATTCCAATTTTTGCCAGCTGAACACGCAAAATGGCCCGCCCGCTGCGGTAATGATACCGCAACAGGGGCAGCGCTCAGGCAATACCCAATTCAACATGCTGTGGAAAATGTGGCTTCCCTTTGCCATATCGCACTTGTCGGACAAAGATTGGGTCTGCACAAGGGCGCAAATGAGCAATGATCTGAATCCACCGGAAATTTTTGACCGCCGCCGCCGCCATGCTTTGCGTGCGCGGGCCGCGGGGCGTTCTGGGGATGATTTCCTGTGGCACCATATCGCGCAAGATATAACCGAGCGGCTATCGGCGGTGACGCGCACGTTCGAACATGCCCTGATCATTGGCCCCATCGGACGATGGCACGCGGAAATCTTGCCGCCAAATGTCCCCTGCACGCTTGCCTCGCTCCGCAATGTTGCGGCAGAGGGTGACGCGCCCGTTGCGTTGGAAGAGGACCGCCTGCCCTTCACGCCGGGCAACTTTGATCTCGTGATTTCGGCAGGAACGCTCGATAGCGTCAACGACTTGCCCGGTGCGCTTATTCAAATCCGTCGCCTGTTGCGGCCCGATGGGCTGTTTCTTGGCCATATGTTTGGCGCTGGCACCTTAAGTGCGCTAAAGGCAATGTTGCTAGAGGCGGATGCCGACCGTGTGGCGCCGCATATCCATCCGCAGATTGACTTGCGCAGCGCCGCAGACCTCATCGTGCGTGCTGGTTTCACTTTGCCTGTTGCGGATCAAGACATCTCGTCTGTGCGTTATGGGAACTGGCGCTCCATCGTATCCGACATAAGAGACGCCGGTATTGGCAATGTGCTGGCCGGACCGCGCAGCTATCTTGGCAAAGACATGCCCGCGCGCCTCGACCAAGCCTTTGCCGCTCGTGCAGATGCCCAGGGCAAGGTTACCGAAGGCTTTGCGCATATCTATTTAAGCGGATGGGCACCGTCCGAAAACCAGCCTCGTCCTGCCAAAAGGGGAAGCGGGCAAGTTTCGCTTGCGGACATATTGTCTAAGGATCAAGCGGGCTAAAGCCCCTGCAGCTTGCGGACCAAGGGATAATCGGCGGGCGGCATAGGCAAATCCGCCATGTCTTGCGGCAAAGTCCATTGGATCTCGGACGCATAGATCGCGCTGGGCGCTCCCAACCATGTGGTGCAACGATAGAGTAAAAGCACCAGAATTCGGTCGCCCAATGGTTCGCTGGCGAAGGTTTCGGGCACCAAATCCTGCGCGGCGACGATTATCCCAAGCTCCTCTGCAAGCTCACGTACCAAAGCGGCTTCTGGCGATTCGCCAATATCCACTTTGCCGCCCGGAAATTCCCATAAACCGGCCATTTGAGCGCCCATAGGACGCTTTTGCAGAAGGATTTCTCCTTTGTCATTGGTCAACGCAGCAGCAACCACGAACAATATTGTCGGACTATTTTCCATATTCTCATCACATCGCACGGTTTTGTCAGGCTGTGTGAGATTTCGACGCGCCTCGCAACCAAGGAATGTGGTGCAACACCCCTTTTACGCTCAATAGGTCACGATCTTCAGCTTTTGCCCAGCGCGAATAGTGACACTGGGTGACAGTCCGTTCAGTGCCCGAAAGCGTTCGGTCTGCAAAGATGTATATGCCATGCGCGCCGCAAGCGACGCGACATTATCTTGTGGCCCTGCGGTAATAACACGCAACTTACGTGGTTTTACGGCAGCAGCTTGCGCGGTGGTCAGGCGCGACATGCTGTAAAACATGCGATCAAATGGGTTGGCGTTGCTCGCCGTGATTGTCACAAAATGATAGGCAGTTCCCGGTGCCCATTCATACGCGAACACTGAAACAACACGCTGCCCCTGCTGGGTATTGAGCACCGCATTGGTGTAAAAAGCAGGGATGTCATTCACCATCGTTCGCCGGATCTCTCCCGCTGGAATGGTTGCCTTGTCGCCCGACACCGCCTTTAAGGCTTTGGCGATATAGCTGCTACGATTGCCATCAAATGCGCCGCCCGTGAATATGGCTTTCCCGCTATTGCCGTTAATCGCGACGGAATCGCTGCTGTTTTGCATGCCAAAGCCACTGGGCGCGGTGAATTGCATCTTCAGTTCGGGGTGTAGGAAATTCTGCCCCTCGACTATCCCTTGCGCGGGCTCATCACCATACAGCATGCCGTCAATGGCCGCCAAATGGGCGTCCGCATTGCGCAGTGTGCTGGCGGGATATGCTTTCGACCGCGTCGCTGCGCGCGAAACGCGACTGGCAGGGTCGGGGTGCGTGCTGGCCCACTCCGGAACCCGATTATCACCCAATCCGGCCACCTGCATGTCCACGCTGGTTTGTAACGCCAAGGAATTGAGCATCGATGCCAGTGCGCTTGGGTCATATCCGGCTTTGCTGAGATAGCGGATACCGTAATCATCGGCTTCCTCTTCTTGCGTACGCGAGTATTTTAGCGTGAAGACTTGCGCCAACGGACCTGCATATTGCTGTAATCCGCCGCCCAGCGCGCCCAATAGCCCGCCCGAATTGCCGAGCACCGCCCCCAATACACTGCCGCCCATCCCCAAAATGCCCGCAAGCCTCGCACTATTTTTGCGCTTTTCACTATGACGTGCTGCGGTGTGCCCGACCTCATGCCCCAGAACGCCCGCCATTTCGGCTTCATTATTTGTCAAGGCGACCAACTGGCGGGTGATGTAGATATAGCCGCCGGGCAACGCGAATGCGTTGTTCACCGACGAATTGAGCAATGTCACGTTGAAATCGCTTTGCGCGTTTCCAAGTCCCGACTGCATGGCAATATTCTTACCAACGCGCACAACATAGGCCGTTTGCGGACTTTGCATAGGTCCGCCAAATTCTTTGAGAATTTCTGTATGATATTTGGCGCCCTCATTCTTTTCTTGGGCGGTGAAGGGTTTGGGGACCGCTGGGCCTGCTGCTCGCGACTGTGCGTCGACGGGAACATGGCCGCCGATGACGCCCAGTCCCAAAATTGCGGCACTGGCAAAAAGACACATTTTCGGAAAACGCATCAATATCCTCCCCAAATACAGGCAACGCAGCTTGGGACGCGCCCTTTCAATGCCTCACACCATAACGGCCATAAGGGAGTTTATACTCGAAAAAGTTCAGGCCCCCATGGACAAGAATTTTGCGCGCCGTTGTTGCAATAATTCTTTCGATGAAAAACCGGACAACGCGTCCAACTCCTCGTATATCGCGGACGCAAGCGCTGCTGCCGCGATGCCATGGTCGCGGTGCGCGCCACCGACGGGTTCTGGAACAATACGGTCAATGATCCGCAATGCTTTCAGGTCATCCGCCGTCATCTTCATGGCTTGCGCGGCGTCCGCTGCCTTGTCACCGGTGCGCCACAAAATTGAGGCGCAACCTTCCGGCGAAATCACCGAATAGACGGCATATTGAAACATCAATATGCGGTCGGCTGCGGCTAGTGCAACGGCGCCACCTGAACCGCCCTCACCCACTATGCAGGCAATCATCGGCACGCCCAGCGACAGGCATTTCTCGGTAGAACGGGCAATCGCCTCTGCCTGCCCGCGTTCTTCCGCCTGAATGCCCGGAAACGCGCCCGACGTATCGACCAAACTCACCACCGGGATGCCAAACCGATCGGCGAGTTCCATCAAGCGAATGGCTTTGCGATAGCCCTCGGGCTTACCCATCCCGAAATTGTGACGCAGGCGGCTTTGCGTATCATCGCCTTTTTCATGCCCGATAACCATCACGCGGCGGCCATTCAAGCGGCCAAGACCGCCGATAATCGCTTGGTCGTCACCAAAGGCGCGGTCCCCTGCCAAGGGCATGAAGCCTTCAAACATCGCTTCGATATAATGTTTGAAATGGGGCCGTTCCGGGTGCCGAGCGACCTGCGTTTTCTGCCATGCCGTCAGATTGGCATAGGTATCCTTCAACTGCTTGTCCGCCTTGGCGCGCAATTTGGCGATTTCGGCGCCCGCATCAACGTCGCTATCACGCGCAGCATCTTGCAATTCAAGGATGCGCGCTTCGAGCGCGGCAACCGGCTTTTCAAAATCAAGATATACCATCATGACTGTCGGTTAGAGCCTCACGTGCTACGGGTCAATGTACGCGTTGCTAATGGGTGCCGCCGATTAACCAGATCAACGAGCTTGCTGCTGTCGACATGCGTGTAAATCTGCGTCGTCGCGATGTCTGCATGCCCCAGCATGGACTGCAAAGCCCGCAGATTAGCGCCGCCCGCCAAAAGATGCGTGGCAAAGGCATGTCGCAGGACATGGGGGCTGACCTTTGCCGGATCCAGCCCCGAAGACGCAGCAAGGTCCTTAATGATCTGGAACAAGCGAATACGACTGATATGCCCCCCGCGCGACGGAAAGAGAAACCGCGACTTTTCCGGAACAAAGTCCAACCACGCAACTGCCGCTTGGCGCGCACGGTTGGAAATGGGGATTAATCGTTCCTTGTCGCCTTTGCCTTTTACGATGATGAACGGTCTATCCGACACAACCGCATTTCGCGGTAGAACGACCAATTCGGTGGCCCGCAGCCCCGAACCATATAGCAACTCGATAAGCGCCGACAGCCGGTAATCATTTGCGATGGGATGCGCCTGCGCAAGCTTTGCTGCAATCACAGCAAACAAGGTGTCGACTTCGTCTATATCGAGAATTTTGGGCAAGGGCCGCATTTGCGCTGGCTTCGGCAGGGCTGCTGACGGGTTGTCCGCGCGAAAGCCCTCCTCATGCAGAAAGGCAAAAAAACGCCGTAATGCCGATGCCTTACGCGCAACAGAGCTGTTGGCTAGGTCGCGCCATTGGCGGGCCAGTTCCACGAGCGCGTCAGGCGCAGCCACAGCCAGTTGACCATGCAAAAGGCTGGATGCTGACATCAAGTCGCTTTGGTAGGCCAATAGCGTATTCTTGGCGACACCTTGCTCTGCTGCCAACATTTCCAGAAAACGCGCAATCAGATCACGATCGGGTAAGCTCATTTTTGGCTGACGATCGTCATTGCCATATCGTTAGGCAAAAGTGACAGCTTCAGCGGCAATCATCCGGGCTTCGGCCTCCAAACCGACCTGACGCAAGGAACGGACGATATAGTAAAGATGATTGGCGGGCACAGCCGACCATGACGGCGCCTGCAGCGCCGCAACCGCCATCAACGCAACCGTGCCCTGCTCGCCACGTCCAGCGGCGGCGGTAATCGCCTTTGACCATGCGGTTTGACGGGAAATATTGACTTTAAGGTCGCTTGCAAAGTCCGCGCGCGCGTCCGTTTCAATACGGCCAAGCCCCGACAAGCCGGCCAGCAAAAGCCGCGATTTATGTCCGTCGGTACTGTCATCATTGCCGAAAAAATCGTCTAGGCTGCCATAATCAGCGGCCGTTACCCGTCCCGGCGTCGCCAGTGTTACCAGCGCCCAACCCAGCGATCCATCCGCCACAATGTCCATCCATCGCGCTGCGGAGCGGTCAAGACCAGCCGTCAGCATGGAAGCAATCAGCCGGTCAGCCTCTTCCCGATGATCAGTATCTGGCACGATCAGCGCAGCCGCCCGCGCCGTCATCACCAATGAAGCGTGATAGTCTGCGCCTGCGGCCGCCGTGGTCCATAAAGACGTCATAGCCGCAACCTTGGCATCTTCACCTGAGGCGGTGTAAGCGTCACCGAGGCTTTCGGCCTGTAACCGCGCGGCGTCGGGAGCATCAGGATCATCAAGGAGCTGCGCATAGAGATCCACCATGTTCCGGTTCGACAATATACCCAGCGCTGCAGCATTGGATGCATATTTGACCCGGATCGTCGGCGAAAACATTGGCAACTGCACCCGCCAACCGTCGACCTGACGCCCCGTGTCGGCAAATAGGCTTTCTGGGGGTTCAAGACCCACAGCAGCGGAAAGACCGAAGCGCCAAGGGTTCATGCCCTCCACATTTTCCCATTCGATTTTCACCGAACGCCGCCCGTTCATGCCGGCCCCAACCGCTTTTTCAGCCAAGAGATAATCGACGCCACGCACCCAGCCCTGATAGCGGCCCTGATTGATAAATGCCGTCGCGCTGCCTTGCTCACCCGCCAAAGACGCGCAGATGGCGCGCGTCATTTTCCAGCGGCCGTTGTTGACCAGGCGCACACCGCTTTCGGTGATTGGGCACATGCCCGCTAAATCGCCATTGGCCAAATAGGCCTGCATCGCGACCTCGTGGAGGCGCTTTGTGTAATCTGCGCCATCCACTTGCTGCACAAGATTGCGCGCCACGACAGAGTCACCCATCCGCAGCAACAACCACGCGCGCTCCGCTGTCCAATCCGCGCCATTAACACCGTTTGGCGTGTTGGTGCGGCTAGCGAGTAAGCGCCGCGCCATGATCGTGCCCCAACGTGAGGCAATCGGTCCCGATGTCCGTTTGAGCATCTGGCTGAGGAAAGCCCCATCCAGCGAACCAAAAGAGTTGGCCGGAAACCCACCTGACGATTGGGGCAATATCCCGACCGCGCCCAACGACTGCCGCGCGGCAGGCGGCATATCAAAACGGATGACCAATTCGGGATCTTCTTCCTCTTCGCCTTCTTCTGTCGCAGCTGCCTCCTCGGTCGCAGCGGAAGGGCTCGAAGAGCTAATGGATCCGGGCACATTAGGCGCGGTCCTGCCCGGTACAGGCGTCTGCGGGGGCGCAGGGTCCCCAAAGCCCTCAGGCAACAAAGATTCAGGTCCCTGCTGCCCGAGCGCAGGCAAAGAAAATACCAGAACCAGAGCACTGGCAACCAAAAGGCCGCTTTTTGAAATCTTGTCAGTCAATGATGCGAACCTGTTTCCATATCTGCGAACAGCAATGCGGCATGCCTTATTATCATCCGTTGCCATTGCCGCAACCCTCAGCAGTCAATAGCAAGCCTATGCCCCTTGCGGCAACCGACAGAAACCGCAAAAATGGTATTTCATGCAACCATGCGGCTTTTCTCCACTCATTATGCTGTAATTACTACAAAAATCCGCAAAGTGGCAAACTGCTTTCGGCGGACGCCAAGGCGATATATAGGCGATGTCGTCATGGCTGAAGTTCACGAACCTAAAAAACGCAAATTTGGCATGCAAGCCGCATTGGTCATTGACCGTCCGGTCGTGCTTGTCGGCATGATGGGCGTCGGCAAAACCAGCATCGGAAAACGGCTTGCTACCTGTCTGGGCACACCCTTTGTCGATGCCGATGACGAAATTGAAAAGGCAGCGGGTTTGTCGATTACCGAAATATTCGCGAAATTTGGTGAGGCATATTTTCGCGATGGTGAACGCCGCGTGATCGCGCGCCTGATCGAAGGCGCACCAAAGGTTATTGCGACGGGCGGCGGCGCGTTCGTCAACGACGAAACCCGCGCGCTCATCTTGGCACGCGCAACATCGATCTGGCTTAATGCCGACGTGCAAGTGCTCGCCGACCGTGTGTCGCGGCGCAACCATCGCCCGTTGTTGAAAGGCAAGGACCCAGTGACGGTGCTGACTGAACTTGGCCAGGTACGTAACCCCTTATATGCCGCTGCCAATCTCCATATCCGCAGCGATACTTCACCGCATGTGCGGACCGTTGAAAATATATTAAAGGCCCTTTCCGCATGACCGTGATATCCGTTGACCTGTCCAACTGCCCTTATGATATTCATGTCCGCGCTGGGTTACTGGCCAATGTCGGCCCTGTTTTGGCGCCTTATGCCCGCGACAGTCGCTTACTTGTCATAACCGACGAAAATGTGGCGCAAGCCGTTCTGCCACAGTTTGAATCGGCCGTGCGCGGCGCGGGCCTATCATGCGTGCATTTCATCCTGCCCGCTGGCGAAGCGGGTAAAAGCTGGGCGCAGTTGGAGCAGTTGACGGACTGGTTGCTGGAACAGCATGTGGAACGCAGCGACCATATCATTGCACTGGGCGGCGGCGTGGTTGGAGACATTACTGGCTTTGCCGCGCATATCATTAAACGCGGCTGTGCCTTTGTGCAGATACCGACGACCTTGCTTGCCCAAGTCGACAGCAGCGTTGGCGGCAAGACCGCCATCAATAGCGCTGCAGGCAAAAATCTGGTTGGAGCGTTTCATCAACCTGCATTGGTCCTCATCGACCCAGAGTTGCTTTCAACCCTGCCCACCCGCCAACTCGCAGCGGGATTTGCCGAGGTGGTGAAATATGGCCTGATCGATGACGCAGCGTTTTTTGACTTTTGCGTGGATAATCTCGACAGCTTTTTTGCAGGATCCCTTGATATCCGTGCACAGGCCATCATCCGGTCCGTGCAGTCGAAGGCACGGATCGTCGCCGCGGACGAAACCGAACGCACCGGTACGCGGGCGCTGTTGAACTTGGGCCACACATTTGGCCATGCCTTGGAAGCCGACACTGGTTTTTCCGACCGGCTGTTTCATGGCGAAGCGGTCGCCGCTGGTATGGCCTTAGCGTTTCGCTATTCGGTGCGGTTGGGCCTGTGCCCTGCAGAGGATGCGGAACGTGTCAGCTCGCTTTTGGAACGGGCTGGCTTGCCAACAACTTTATCCGAAGCCGGTGTTAGCGCCAATGGCGCGGCTTTGGTCGACTATATGCGGCATGACAAGAAAATGAGCGGAGGCACGCTGCCCTTCTTGCTGGCGCGCGGCATCGGACAGACATTTTTGTCCAAAGATGTGTCGCTGAATGACGTTGCCGCGTTCCTCGACAGCGAAGTTTAGGCCGTGAACTCATAAATATCACCTTCACGGCGTCAAAATGGCTTCGATCTCGCAAACAAAATGCCCTTGCAGGCAGAATAACTGCCTGCGGCGGACATTTTACTTCGATATCTTTGCCATTTTGACGCCGTGAAGGTGATATTTATGAGTTCACGGCCTAATCGTCTGCAATCAGAAAGTCGTCGGAGTCATCGCCGCCGAAACTGTGACGCCTTCCGGCATGCATGTCCCCGCTGGTGAACTGCGCTTTTAGGCGGCTGCGGTCACGCCGCCGGAATTCCAAGATAATCTCGTGGATTTTTGCACGATCCGTACCAAAATATTTCAGCGCATCGGCAGACATACGGATCGAGGATTCAAACACTTCACGCATGATGCTAATGCCTTCATCCTGCATCAACAACAAAGCCTGCTCCCGGCCATAAGCCCGCACGAACAATTTTGTCCGCGGAAATGTCTCACGCACAGGCATCAATGAGTCCGCGGTCATGTATCGGTCATCAATGCAGAAGAATATCGCCTGCGCGTCTTTGCCCCCTGCCCGCTGGAGCAAGTCGACGCGGCTGCCATCGCCGTAAAAACCTTGAAGCCAAAGTCCCCGCTGCGGTCGATGGTCTGCGGGTTGATATCAATCAACGTCACCGGACGAGCCGCTGCGCGCATGATCTACGACACCTGTTGCCCGAACCGTCCATGCCCGACGATGATAACATTGGCCTGTGACGCCAATTCAGGGTCATCCAACTGGACGTCATCCTTCCCCTTGCGCGCAGCAAGCTTGCCCGCAAAGATCATCAGGAACGGCGTGGTTGCCATGGACAGCGTCACGACTGCACCGAACAGGCTTGCGGCCTCTGGTTCGATTAACAAGGCCTGCTGCGCGGCGGCGAACAGCACAAAAGCGAACTCGCCACCTTGGCTCAACAGCATTGCCATGATGATCGACGGCTTGTTCTGGAGACCAAAAAACCTGCCAAGTGCGAAGATAACTGCAATCTTTATCGCGACCAAAGCCAGCGCAAGACCCGCGACGAAAAAGGGCTGCGACAAGATAACATCAACATCAAGCAACATGCCAACTGCCAAGAAAAACAGACCCAGTAAGATCGAACGAAACGGATCAATGTCGGCCTCCAACTCATGCCGGTAAGGCGATTCGGCCAACATGACGCCTGCGACAAATGCGCCCAAGGCTGGCGACACGCCAATCGCCTGCATCACCGCGGCGCTGACGCAGACGGTGAATAGGCCCGTGACGATGAACAATTCACGCTCCGAAATCTTGCCGACCAAGCGCAAGAGTGGCGACAGCAAATAGCGTCCGGCCAAGACCAGTCCGGCAATCGCCAGCACGGCGTATAATGCCAACCACCACCCCTCAATCGCGCCTTCTTCGGCTGGTGCGCGCGACAAGGCGGCAACGATGGTCAGCAAGGGAACAATCGAAATGTCCTGAAACAATAATATGGAGAAGCTTTTCTCGCCATAATCGGTTTTCATACGGCCGCGCGATTGCAGCAAGGGCAACACCTGCGCGGTGGACGACAAGGCCAATGGAAGCCCAAGTACTAAAGCGGCTTGCCAGCTAAAGCTTGGCATTGCGAAATGGATGACGGCAAACATGCCGAGGCCGCACAAAATGACCTGCAACGGCCCGAACAGCAGAATGTCACGCCGCAACAGCCACAGCCTGCTCGGCGATAGCTCAAGCCCGACGAGGAACAGCAGCAAGATGATGCCGATTTCGGAATAGGCCAATATCGTCTCTGGCGCGTCAATCAACGCAAGGCCATCCGGCCCAATGGCAATGCCCGCGACCAGATAGCCAAGCACCGCGCCAAGGCCGAGACGCCGAAAAATCAGCACCGCCAATAGCGCCGCGCCGAGCAGTACCACACCGCCCAACATCACATCAGCGACGAGGTGGCGTGATGTTTCTTCCATCATACTTTGTCTTTGACCTGCGCGGCAGCGGCGAGGATCGCGTCATAAGGCAATAAGATCGCGGCATGGCGCGACGGATAATCAGTTGCCGCCGTGAGCAAAGCGAGTTCCGGCCAGCAGCCTGGCATATCGCCCGCCCGCTGTAACGCCTGCGCCACGCCATCGCGCAATGTTGCGATTTCGGTCATCGCTGTGCCAACGGCGTTTTGCGTCAAAATAGCCGCCGATGCTTGTCCCAGCGCGCAAGCATTCGCGCGCAAGGCAAGGGCACATAATATTCCATCGGCGTCGGTGGTAACATCCGCTTGAATGCGGCTGCCGCATAAGGGCGAACGCACTTCTGCGGTGCCGTCGGGGTCTGCAAGGCGATGCCCTACGACCAGAGATGTTGCCAGCCTTAAGATATCCCGATTGTAGAGCGCGGAGTCCATCAGTTCGCGGTTTCGGCGGCACTATCGGCGGTGAGGCGTTGCGCACGCACAAATTCGGACATGGCGTCACCGCTGGCGTTGAGCAACGGATATGTACGCGAACTGGTCATCCATTCAGGTCGCCCTTCACCCGCATCATACACCACATCATATCCCATCACGAAGAGAAGGAAGATGAGCGTTGCGATTATCAGACCCTTGAGCATACCGAAGCCAAAACCAAGAACCCGGTCAATCGGACCAAGCAATGACTTGCGCGTTTTGGCCCCAATCGATTTCGCAATCCATTTACCCAAGGCAAAGATGACGATGACAAGTGCCAAAAAGGCGAGCATGGCCGCGCCAGAGTCAGAGCCCACGGCCTCTGCCAAAGCCGCTGTCGCGGGTGTATGAAACATACGAACGGCCAAGATGATCAGCACCCATGCGATCATCGACAGAGCTTCTTGCAAAAAGCCGCGTAAGAAGCCGAATACTGCCCCGCTGCCCAATAAGAACAGGACAATGATATCAAGTGCTGTCATCTGATCCTATTGCCTTTAAAACCGTTCTAATCAGATTTAGGAGCGTCCCAGCATATGGTCAACGAGATTGGCAAGCGTACGGAACTCTTGCGTGGAAATACCGGCCTGCCCCTGCACCGAAGGCGGCACTAATGCGCGACTAAACCCAAGCTTTGCCGATTCCTTCAATCGCAATGCACCATGGGCCACGGGACGGATTTCGCCAGACAAAGCCACTTCGCCAAAGAGCACTGCATCGGACGGCAATGGCCGTTCAGCCAAAGCCGAAACCAAGGCCGCTGCCACCGCGAGATCGGCAGCGGGGTCGGAAATGCGATAGCCACCTGCGATGTTGAGATAGACCTCAGCGGTTGAAAAACTAAGGCCGCATCGCGCCTCCAGCACCGCCAATATCATCGCAAGGCGGCCACTGTCCCAGCCGACGACAGCGCGGCGCGGTGTCGCTCCACTCGATAGCCGCACGGTCAGTGCCTGAATTTCTACGAGAACGGGCCGTGTCCCCTCCAACGCCGGAAACACCGTTGCCCCCGTAACCTGCTCGGCCCGGTCGGTCAGGAACAAGGCGCTTGGGTTGCCAACCTCGGTCAAGCCTTCTTCCACCATCGCAAAGACGCCGATTTCGTCGGTCCCGCCAAAGCGGTTTTTGGACGCACGCAAAATGCGATATTGATGGCTGCGTTCGCCTTCGAACGACAATACGGTGTCGACCATATGTTCCAGCACACGGGGTCCGGCGATCGTCCCGTCCTTGGTCACATGGCCGACGAGCATCAGCGCCGTGCCGCGTTCCTTGGCAAACCGGATAAGCTCTTGCGCCGAGGCGCGGACTTGGCTGACCGTTCCCGGCGCGCCTTCTATGAGGTCGCTGTGCATAGTTTGTATGGAATCGATGACCAATAAAGCGGGCGGTGCGCCTTGGGCCATCGTCGTCAATATGTCGCGCACCGAGGTTGCGGCGGCAAGCTGCACCGGCGCATCGCCAAGGCCAAGCCGGCGGGCGCGCAAGCGCACTTGGTCGACCGCCTCTTCGCCCGAAATATACGCAACGGCCAAGCCGCGCCGCGCGAGGTTTGCGGCGGCTTGCAACAATAATGTCGATTTACCAATGCCCGGATCGCCGCCAAGCAAGGTCGCTGAACCCGGTACAAGTCCGCCACCCAGTGCGCGGTCAAATTCAGATATACCCGTCGAGGCGCGCTCCGGCAGTGTAATATCCGTATTCAATCCGGACAATTCGACCGCACGGCCGCCCGAATGCAAATGATGCTTCAGCTCAAAAACAGTTGCCTTGGCCTCTTCCGCCAAAGTGTTCCATTCGCCGCAATCGTCACACTGCCCTTGCCAGCGGTTGGATTCAGACCCGCATGCCTGACACACATATTTGCGTTTTGTCTTTGCCATGGCCGATAACTAACAGAACAAATCAAGAACTCAAGATATAAGTGCTCAGTATCAGCGCTTGCGCGCGACGCGGCCTAATGCCACATCATGTCTATGCGCGAAAAAGAACTCAGGCTGGCGCTCATTTGTTATGGCGGGGTCAGCCTTGCCATTTACATGCATGGCGTCACGCGCGAAATTTGGCACATGGTCCGCGCGAGCCGCGCTTTTCATGACGGCGCTCCGCCCGCCCGCCCTAGCGAGATTGTCTATCACTACCTGCTCACCGAAATGTCGCGGGTGAGCGGCGTAAAGTTGCGCGTTTTGACGGACATCATTGCCGGGTCAAGCGCGGGCGGTATCAACGGTATTTTCCTGTCGCAGGCCATCGTCACGGGCCAATCATTGGAGCCCTTGACCGACATGTGGCTGGACATGGCAGACGTCGATGTGCTGCTTGATCCGGATGCCCGCCCGCTGTCGCGATTCACCAAATTTTGGGCAACGCCGATTGCATGGATGGTCTTGCGCCGACGCGGTGGGGCGGTTGAACGGACAGTCGCGAAAGAGGCGCAACAGGAAGTCGCCGCCAAGCTATCACGCTTTGTCCGCGCCCGATGGTTTGCGCCACCCTTTGGCGGGAATGTGTTTTCAAAACTATTGCTCGATGCGCTGAACGCGATGGCGGCGAGCGCCAAAGAAACGCCACTTTTACCGGCAAGTCAGCCGTTGGACTTATTTGTCACGGTAACCGACTATTACGGGCATGATCGGGTGCTGCGCCTCAACAGCCCTGAAGAGGTCACGGAGTCCGAACATCGCATCACCGTCGATTTTTCAACACGCGGACGAACCAACCTCGCCGACATTCCCGAACTGATTTTTGCAGCGCGCGCCACCGCCAGCTTCCCGGGTGCATTTCCGCCCTTTTCTGTGCGCGAACTTGACCGTTTGTTGGCGCGGGAAAATGTTCCATGGCTTGGCCGGCTTGCATTTTTGAAACGCATATTGCCGCAGCAATTTGCCGCCAACGCCGCCGAAGATACGATGTTAATCGACGGATCAGTCTTGGCCAATGCGCCGTTTAATCAGGCGATTTCCGCCTTGCGCAACCGCCCTGCACGGCGCGAAGTGGACCGGCGTTTTGTCTATATCGATCCAAAGCCAGGCCGCCCCAGTTTCCGATTTGGTAAGCGCAATTTGGACGGCACCGCCAAAATGCCACGCAAGCCACCGGGGTTTTTTGCGACGATATTGGGGGCAACGTCCAACATTCCGCGGGAGCAGCCAATCCGCGACAGTCTGGAAAAAATCACAGGCCGTTCGGAGCGGATCGAACGCACGCAACGCGTCATTGATAGCCTGCGTAATGAAGTTGAAGATACAGTAGAGACGCTGCTGGGCAAGACATGGTTCCTCACCCGGCCATCTGCCAGCCGTATGCAAAAATGGCGGCACTCGGCCCAGGAAAAGGCGATTGTTGCCGCCGGGTTCGGTTATCGCGCCTATAGCCATCTCAAAATCACAGGCGTTGTGGACGATATTGTCGCCACCGCGCGCCGTAGCTTGCCCGATGCACCAGACGCGTTTTTCCGGGACTTGCGCGCCGCGCTTTGGGCCGAAATCGGGACGCGTGACCTTGACCATAGGCCGCCGCATAAGGGCAAAGCCACCGCGCGCCAAATTGCCTTTTTTCGCGCACATGACCTGCGTTTCCGCATCCGGCGCTTGCGTTTTATCGCCCGGCACCTGACCGAAGAGGTCGAAAATATCATCGACATGCCGGACGATGATATCACCAAAATGCGCGACGCCATTTACAAATGTCTGGCTCTGTTTCTCGATCTGGAAACGGCGGAGTTTTTAGGGCTGGATTTCGCGATGGCCGCCAAATCAGGCATCGACGACCCCGCGGGTTTGATGGACCATCTCGCGGCGCAACGCGATCTCGTGCGTACCGATGCCAAGGTCGACAAAATATTGTGCGATGCCATGCTGACATTGCCCGATGCGGCACGCCGGATCATGCTGCTCGGCTATTTGGGCTATGCGCTCTACGACATCGCCACGCTACCTTTGTTGCAGGATGAAGGCTTTGACGAATTCGACCCAGTCAAGGTGGACCGCATTTCGCCTGACGACTGCACATCCATCCGCAAAGGCGGCACTGCCGCAACGTTAAAGGGCATAGAGTTCAACAATTTCGGTGCGTTCTTCAGCCGCGCTTATCGTGAAAATGACTATCTATGGGGCCGTTTGCATGGCGCGGAACGGATGATCGATATATTGATATCATCGCTGCCGCCGGGCCATGAATTTTCGGATGACCGCGCGCAAAGCTACAAAAAGCGAGTGTTCCAAGCGATATTAGATGAGGAGCAGGACCGGCTGACGCATATCCAGCCCCTCATGATCTCCTTACGGACCGAGATAGACCAGATTAAGTTCTGACCTTCTATGCCACGGCAGCACAGGCAAAGCCTAATCGGTGATGCCGTCCCAAATGCCTTTCAGCTTGTCAAAAAAGCCGGTTGATTGTGGACATTCTGCACCCGTTTCGGTTTCACGAAACTCGCGCAGAATTTCCTTCTGCCGCGCGGACAGCTTTGACGGCGTTTCAACGTCGATTTGAATGACCATGTCGCCGCGACCACGCCCTTGCAGCACAGGCATTCCAGCCCCGCGCTGCCGAAGCTGTTTGCCCGACTGTATGCCCTCTGGAACGATGATAATATGTTCGGCACCATCGAGGCCCGGAATGCGGATTTCGCCGCCCAGCGCCGCTGTGCTGAAGCTGACGGGCACGCGGCAGAACAATGTTGTGCCGTCGCGCTCGAACACCTTGTGGCGTGACAGATGGATGAAAATGTACAAGTCACCCGCCGCTGCGCCATTTGGTCCAGCCTCGCCCCTGCCTGCCACACGAATGCGCGTGCCTTCGTCAACGCCAGGCGGAATATTTACGGCGATGGTCTTGCGTTCATCCGTACGGCCTTCGCCTCCGCAGGCCCGGCAAGGCGACTCAATCACTTCGCCGCGACCGTGACAGGTCGGGCATGTGCGTTCGACAACAAAGAAACCTTGCTGCGCGCGCACCTTGCCATGACCAGCGCACAGATTGCATCGACGCTTGCCCGACCCCGGCGTCGCGCCACTGCCACTGCACGTGCCGCATGCGGTGGCGACGTCGATGGTTATTTCCGCGTCCTTGCCGTGGAAAGCCTCGTCGAGCGAGATTTCGAGATCATAGCGTAAATCTGCACCACGTGCCGGGCCACGCTGACGGCCGCCAAAGGCGTCGCCAAAAAAGCTTTCGAAGATATCGGAAAAGTCACCAAAGCCAGCGCCGCCTTGGCCACCGCCGCCGCCCATACCACCATTTTCAAACGCTTCTTTGCCGAACCGGTCATAGGCTGCGCGTTTTTGCGGGTCTTTCAGGACGTCATAGGCCTGGCTAATGGCCTTAAACTTCGCTTCGGATTTATCGCAACCTGGGTTGCGGTCGGGATGGCATTCCATCGCAATCCGGCGATACGCGGTTTTCAGCGTCTTTTCATCCGCTGTCCGCTCGACTTCCAACAATTCATAATAATCAATGTCGAGATTCATGAATGACTAACCCCCCGGTCTTTCCGACCGTCGCTGCGTTTCGATAGCGACGGTCGAAAATATGCAACATCAGTCTTTCTTGTCGTCTTCGACTTCGGAGAATTCAGCATCAACGACATTGTCGTCTGCTGGCGCGTCTTCCGATGCGGCATCTGCCGATGCACCGGCGGCTTGCTCTTCCTTATAGATTGCTTCGCCAAGCTTCATCGCGATTTGAGCCAAGGCCGTTGCCTTTTCCTTCATCGCTTCTGCATCGCCACCTTCGATGGCCGTCTTGGTTTCCGCAACGGCCGCTTCGATTTCGCCCTTCAATGCAGCGTCAATCTTGTCGCCATGCTCTTCCAGCTGCTTCTCGGTGGAGTGCACGAGGCTTTCGGCGTTGTTCTTGGCTTCTGCCGATTCACGACGCTTCTTGTCTTCTTCGGCAAAGGCTTCGGCATCGCGGACCATTTGCTCAATATCCGCATCGGACAAGCCGCCCGATGCCTGAATTTTGATCTGCTGTTCCTTGCCTGTGCCTTTGTCCTTGGCCGTCACGCTGACCAGGCCATTGGCGTCAATGTCAAAGGTCACTTCAACCTGTGGCACGCCGCGCGGTGCAGGTGGGATGCCGACCAGATCGAAGTTGCCCAGCAACTTGTTATCTGCTGCCATTTCACGCTCACCTTGGAACACGCGGATGGTCACGGCATTTTGATTGTCTTCGGCTGTCGAATATACTTGGCTCTTCTTCGTCGGGATCGTCGTGTTACGGTCGATCATGCGGGTAAATACGCCGCCGAGTGTTTCGATACCCAAGGACAATGGCGTCACGTCAAGCAACAACACATCCTTGACGTCGCCCTGCAACACGCCCGCCTGAATGGCGGCGCCCATCGCAACTACTTCATCAGGGTTCACACCTGTGTGCGGTTCCTTGCCAAAGAAGTTCTTCACGACGTCGCGCACCTTGGGCATGCGGGTCATGCCGCCGACCATCACGACTTCATCAATGCCATCAGCCTTGATACCCGCATCAGCCAAAGCCTTTTTGCATGGCTCAAGCGTGCGCTTAATCAATTCATCAACCAATTTTTCAAGGTCGGCACGGGTGATGGTTTTCACAAGGTGCTTTGGACCATTTTGGTCTGCGGTAATGAACGGCAAGTTGACTTCGGTCGTCTGTGTGGACGACAATTCAATCTTCGCCTTTTCAGCCGCTTCCTTCAAACGTTGCAGCGCCAGCTTGTCCTTGGTCAGGTCAATGCCCTCAGCCTTGTTAAAATCGGCCGCCAAATGCTCAACGAGCACGCTGTCAAAATCTTCACCGCCCAGGAATGTGTCGCCATTGGTCGATTTCACTTCGAATACGCCATCGCCGACTTCTAGGATCGAAATATCAAAGGTACCGCCGCCAAGGTCATAGACCGCGATGGTTTTGTTATCATCCTTGTCCATGCCATAAGCCAGCGCCGCAGCGGTTGGCTCGTTGATGATACGCAGCACTTCAAGCCCGGCAATCTGGCCAGCATCCTTTGTGGCCTGACGCTGGGCATCGTTGAAATAGGCTGGAACGGTAATGACCACTTGCGTGACGGTTTCGCCCAAATAGGCTTCCGCTGTTTCTTTCATCTTTTGTAAGGTGAAAGCTGAAATTTGTGAGGGCGAATATTCTTCGCCGCCTGCCTTAACCCATGCATCGCCGGTCTTGCCCTTGACGATGCTGTACGGCACGAGGCCCATGTCTTTCTTGGTCAATGGATCATCAAAACGGCGACCGATAAGGCGCTTTACCGCGTAAATGGTGCTTTCCGGATTGGTGACTGCCTGACGCTTGGCGGGCTGGCCAATAAGGCGCTCGCCGTCCTTAGCAAAGGCCACGATCGATGGCGTTGTCCGTGCGCCTTCTGCATTTTCGATGACCTTGGGCTTGCCGCCGTCCATTACCGCAACGCAGCTGTTTGTCGTGCCCAAGTCGATACCAATAACTTTAGCCATAAAAACTTACCCCGAAATTTTAAAAATTGAACTTTACCCTGCCGCATTTCGCACCAGCCCTATCAGGCACTGGGGTTCCGCGTAACGTGACCTTGTAGCGGCGATATAGGTGCCAATTCTCTTGGCACAAGACTTCGGCGTTCCTAGATAGGGAAAAAGTTAAGTGAAAACTCTGTATAGGATGGTCGCACCAACACGCGCACCTGACAGCAAAAGGAGGACGTTATGAACCGACGTATATTCACATTTAGTGCCGCTGCGGCAGCTCTTTTGCTGAGCGGATGCGGCCCGACACCGCAGTTGAAAGTAAAGGAAGCGGTGCTGACCCTGTCGCCTGTCGATAACAATCCGTCAGCGATGCATTTCAACGTCTATGGCGGGCCGGAGGATGTATATTTGCTGCGCGTAAGTTCGCCATCGGCCGTTCGTGTTGAAATGCACGATGTTGCGGTGGACGCAAAAACCGGTGCGGTGACGATGGCGCCTATGGACCGCGTGCTCATTCCGTCTGGAGAGAAAGTCGCCTTCAAAAAAGGCGGCAAGCATGTGATGATGTGGGGCGTCAACCTCATCCCCCGCCGCTTGGGTGTGATTGAGGCCGAATTTCTGTTTTCGAACAATGTCCGCATATTGGTAAAGGCGCGGGTACAAGAAATCGACGGCAGCGATCCGGACGAGAAGAAAGCGATTGATGGGTAAAGGATACGGGCTGGAAACAGAGTGGTGCAGAACGCAATTGTTTCATAATGCCACCCCCAGATTTGTCATCCTGAACTTGTTTCAGGATAACCGCGTGCTAATTTTCTGAAGGCAACAGTCCAAGCCGCCCGCGCAGCGACCACCGCACGAGCATAAGCACGGCGACAATGCCAAGCCCGGTCGCCAAACCAACCCAAATGCCAACGCCATTCCATCCTTGCGAAAACGCCAACCACGCGCCCACACCAATGCCGACCACCCAATAGCCAAAGGCCGCGAAAAGCATAGGCACGCTGGTGTCGTGTAGCCCGCGCAACATGCCCGCACCCACGACTTGTGCGCCATCGACAATCTGGAACAAGGCCGCAATGGCAAGGAAACTGACGGCCAGTCGCACAACCTCTGCATTGGCTGCGGCATCACGGTCAATGAAGAGCGCAATCAGCAACTCGGGCGACAGCCACATCAGTACCGCCATCGCCGCCATGAACCCTGTTCCCATGACAAAGCTGGTCCAACCCGCGCGGCGGATAAGCGCCAGATCGCGCCGGCCATAGCCGATGCCCACACGCACTGTCGCAGCCTGCGCAAGACCCATCGGCACCATGAAAGTCACGCTTGCAACCTGCAGCGCGATGGCATGCGCCGCGACCGAAGCGGTGTCGATTAACCCCATGAGCATGACGGCAACGCCGAAAACGCCGCCTTCCAAGCCCATCGTCACGCCAATCGGCAAGCCCAGTTTCCACAGCGCCCTAAAACGCGGCCAATCACTGCGCCACCAACGCCCGAAGAGATGATATCGCCTAAATTTAGGGTGATAAGTAATCACCGCGACCATGCCCAAAAACATGAATATATTGGCTAATATGCTACCGACGCCCGCGCCGATTATGCCCAAGGCCGGTACACCCAGCTTCCCGAAAATAAGGACATAGTTGAACGCCGCATTGGCAAAAACGCCCAATATGCCGATGACGAGCGACCATAAGGGCTGCTCCAACGCCGACAGGAAATTACGCGCAATAATCAACCACAAAAATGGCAGGATCGACCACATATAGGCACGGACATAGCTTTGCGCTTTGGACGCAAGTTCGGCTTGCTGGCCAAGCGTCAGCAATATGGCCTCTGTCTGCCACAAGAACAGCCAGATCGGGATCATGATCGCAACCGCGACCCACAATCCTTGCCGGAATGTGCGACGGATATCGCGCACGGAATGCGCCTTTGCGCCGCGTTCGCTCGCCATCATCGGCGCCGTTGCGGTAACTAGCCCCATGCAGAAAATCGCCGCGGTCATACACAGGTTGAACCCCAGCGATGCCGCTGCCAACTCAGTCGGCCCAAGCCAACCCACCATCACCACATCAGTCGCGCCAATCAACGACATTGATAAATTGGTTAAGATTAACGGCCAGGCAAGCGACAAGGTCGCGCGAAGTTCATCGCGCCAAGGGGATTGACGGTCCGTGGGGATTGCCGCTGTGGTCATGTGACGCGCTCAATAGCGGAGCGCGTCACCTTGCGCCACCCCTGGCTGATGGTAATGATGCGGGCGGGCTTACTCCGCCGCCTTTGCCACCCCAACCAAGGCAGGACGCAATAAGCGGTCCTTGATCATATACCCTGCCTGCATTTCGGCGACGATGATGCCCGGTGCGACATCGGCGCTGGGAATTTCAACCATCGCCTGATGCTGATTGGGATCCAGCGGCATGCCCATAGCGGCAATGCGCGTAATGCCGTTTTTGGTAAAGACGCTGTCCAGTTCGCGGCCCGTTGCTTCAAGACCAATGACGAGCGGTTTCATCGCTTCGCTTTCCCGCATTTCAGCGGGGATCGCTTCCAAGGCGCGCGATAGATTGTCAGACACCGACAGCACATCGCGGGCAAATCCCGTTGCGGCATAAGCGCGCGCGTCCTGCGCCTCTTTTTCCATACGGCGGCGCACATTTTGCGTTTCGGCCTGCGCGTATAAAACCTCCTGCTGTGCAGCGGCGAGCGCTTCTTCCAGCACCGCAATCTTTGCATCTGCAGCGTCGGTAGCCTCTGGCGTATCGTCTTTCATATGCTCTGGCACGCCTTCAAGTTCGTTTTCTACAGCGGGATCGGCTGCGGCTGATTTCTTCTTTGTCATAAACTTGATTAACCCATTTACGTTGCGACTGCATGGTCGTTTGTTGCTGCTCGCATATAGAAAGCAATTTTAATTCATCAACCCGCGCATCATTTCTGCGTTCACGGCCTTATTAAACGGCTCAGCGCCTGCGCGGTAAAGTCGACCATGGGCACAATGCGTGCATAATTCAGGCGGGTCGGGCCAATGACGCCAATGACGCCGACGACCTTGCCGCCTGCCTCCCGATATGGCGCGGCGATGACCGACGATCCCGAAAGCGAGAAAAGATTATTTTCCGAACCAATAAAAATCCGCGTCGACTGCGCCTCACGCGCGCTATCGACCAGCCGCGCGATTTCTTCTTTGCTCTCAAGCTCGTCTAACAATTGCCGAACGCGGTCGAGGTCTGCCGCCGCTGCATCGTCAATCAAGTTCGACTGCCCACGCACGATGAGTACTGGCCGGTCATTGGCATCAAGCGACCAAATGGCGAGGCCGTCACGCACCAGTTTTTGGCTGGCCACATCAAGCTCCGCCTTTTCGGCCCGAATTTCGCTGTCGAGGCGCTCCAACGCTTCCGATAGGGTCAAGCCAGACAGGCGCGCCGAAATATAGTTCGCGGCCTCCACTAACATGGATTCACTGATTGCCGGGTCTATCGATACCAGCCGGTTTTCAACGCTATTGTCGGACCCGACCATGATCGCGAGCACTTGAGATGCGGACAGGCGCGCAAAGCTAAATGCCTTTAGGACCGCGTCCCGTTTTGGCACCAAGACGATACCGGCGCAGGCAGATAGGCCCGACAGTACCGACGTCGCAGCCGCCAGCGCCTCTTCAATCGGTCCATCGCCGCGGATTTGCGATTCAATCGCGCGTTGTTCTTCGGCTGAAGGCTCCGCCGATTGCATCATGCCATCGACGAACAGGCGCAGACCGCTCTCGGTGGGCACGCGTCCGGCGCTTGTATGCGGAGAGGCGAGATAGCCCGCTTCCTCCAAATCCTGCATGACATTGCGGATGGAGGCAGGGGACAGGTTCAACCCTGCGAATTTGGAAACTGTCCGCGAACCCACCGGCGCGCCATTGTCCAGATAGCTTTCCACCACCATCCGGAAAATGATGCGTGTCCGGTCATTCAGTTCGTTGATGGGTGTTTGGTTCACCGTGACTGTGTAGCGCACCGCGCACTTGCAAAGCAAGCAGGGCAGGCTATGGCAGCCGCCAATCTATCATCAGGAGACTATCATGCGTCCATCCGGCCGTGCGCCAGACGAAATGCGCGCCATTTCGATTGAAACCCATTTCACCAAACATGCCGAAGGTAGCTGCCTTATCGGTTTTGGCGATACAAAAGTGCTGGTCACCGCCAGCGTCGAAGACCGCATTCCACCATGGTTGCGCGGCAAGGGTGAAGGTTGGGTCACGGCGGAATATTCGATGCTCCCCCGCGCCACGCATACGCGCAGCCAGCGCGAAGCTGCCAAAGGCAAGCAGTCCGGACGAACCCAAGAAATTCAGCGCCTTATTGGCCGCTCTTTACGTTCTGTCGTAGATTTGAAGAAGCTGGGCGAGAACCAAATTACGATCGATTGCGACGTGTTGCAAGCCGATGGCGGCACACGCACCGCCGCGATTTCGGGCGCGTGGGTTGCCTTGCGCTTGGCCGTCAATGGCTTGGTTGCGTCAGGCGCGATCAAGGAAGATCCGATCAGCGGACGGGTTGCTGCCGTAAGCTGCGGCATCTTCAAAGGCACGCCCGTTTTGGACTTGGATTATATCGAAGATTCCGACGCCGATGCCGATGCAAATTTCGTTCTGATCGAAGGTGGCCAGATTGCCGAAGTGCAAGCCACAGCCGAAGGCGCGACCTATGACGAAGAAGGCCTGCTCCGTTTGCTCCGCCTTGCGCGCATGGGAACCGACCGGATTTTCGCCGCGCAGGCCGACGCGGTTAAGTAAGGAACCATCGCTCCAGTATAAGCTGGGGCGACGGATTTTGTTGTTAGAGGCAAGCCTGATGAAACATCGCAAACTCGAACCCGGCAGGCTGGTCATTGCCAGCCATAATGCGGGCAAGGTCCGTGAAATCCGCGCCTTGCTTGCGCCTTTTGGTATCGAACCGGTGTCGGCGGGCGAACTTGGTCTGCCTGAACCCGACGAGACGGGCACCAGTTTTGCCGAAAATGCGTTGCTGAAGGCCCATGCCTCCGCGCAAGGTTCCGGCCTTCCGGCGCTGGCCGATGACAGCGGCCTATGCGTTGCCGCTTTGGGCGGTGCGCCGGGGGTCTACACGGCCGACTGGGCGGAAACGCAGGTCTTCGAAGGCGGACCGGGGCGTGATTGGTATATGGCAATGGGCAAGGTTGAGGGCAAGCTGGCCGAACTTGGCCCCGACACCGACCGGAGCGCCTATTTCATATGCACTTTGGCGCTGGCATGGCCCGACGGGCATCAAGAGATTTTCGAAGGCCGTGTGCAGGGTAGCCTAACATGGCCACCGCGCGGGTTGCTTGGCTTTGGCTATGACCCTGTGTTCGTTCCCGAAGGCCGCAGCGAGACCTTTGCCGAATTGGATCCGCAAGAGAAACACGCGATGAGCCACCGCGCGGACGCGTTCCGCAAATTGGTTGCGGCGTTGTTTTCTTGATCGTCTTTCGCGGACATAGCGAAGTGGGTTAAGAGAATTGGTGCCTGCCCCACTCGCCCTTTACATCCATTGGCCATTTTGCATTTCCAAATGCCCTTATTGTGATTTCAACAGCCATGTCCGCGACACGGTGGACGACGCCGCGTGGTGCGCGGCATTGCTGACGGACATGGCCTATGAGGCGGGGCGCATAGCGGATCGGAAATTGACCTCCATCTTCTTCGGCGGCGGGACGCCATCATTGATGCCGCCATCAACCGTCGCCGCATTGATTGCAGCGGCAGAACGGCATTGGGGTTTTGCCGACGATATTGAAATCACATTAGAAGCGAACCCGTCTTCGGTGGAGGCGGCGCGTTTCGCGGACCTGGCTGCGGCAGGCGTCAACCGCGTATCGCTTGGGCTTCAGGCACTGGATGATAAAGCGCTGACGTTTTTGGGCCGCGCGCACTCGGTTGCCGAGAGCCTCGATGCCTTGGCGATTGCACAACGCCATTTTGGCCGCGTGAATATTGACCTGATTTACGCGCGCCCCGAACAAACCGCTACCCAGTGGGCGGCAGAGCTGCAACGCGCCCTTTCTTTCGGCACCGACCATATGTCGCTGTACCAGCTTACCATTGAACCCGGCACGCGCTTTGAAACCTTGGTGCGCACGGGCCAATTCATCCCCGCCGACGATGATGATGCCGCGACCTTATATAAACTGACCGGACAGATGACGTCCGCCGCAGGCATTCCAGCCTATGAGATCAGCAACCATGCCCGCCCCGGCAGCGAAAGCCGCCATAATCTTAGCTATTGGCGCTATGATGACTATATCGGCATTGGCCCCGGCGCGCATGGACGGCGGCTGCACGCTGCAACAGAGCGCCATAAAAAGCCCGAGAATTTCTTGTCCGCCGTTGATCGTAACACCCACGGCATCAGCAGCGAAGACCATCTTGATGCGGCAACGCGCGCTACCGAAAGCTTGTTGATGGGATTGCGGCTGGCGGAGGGTGTTGACCTTGGCCGCCTATCGCAAAAGACGGGCATCGCCGCCGCCGACTTGCTGGACATGGATGCGGTCGACAAAATCGCGCGGCTTGGCCTGATTAGCCGCGAAGACCACCACGTCACCGTCACACCGCAAGGCATGCCATTGCTCGATGCCATCTTGCCGCAAATAGTAAAACTTGAGGCGGATGCCGCCGCCTGATAGCAATGCGGACATGTCGTCCTTACTTGCCGAATATCTCGCGTTTCTGACCGACAACCGCCGAATGTCGCCGCATAGCGTGCGGGCTTATTATGCAACGGCAGATCGGCTGGCGGGATTTCTGCAGTTGCATTGGGGTAATGACGTCACCCGCGTCACGCTACACAAGATATCATCGGCCGACATGCGTGCCTTTTTGGCCGACCGGCGCGGTGATGGCCTCACCAACCGTTCAACAGCGCGCGAACTGTCCGCAGCGCGCCATTTCTTGCGCTTTGCCTTGGGCGATGATGTCACTTTGCCGGTTATGAAGGGGCCGCGTGTGCAGCGCAGCCTGCCGCGTCCGGTAAACCCCGATGATGTTCTGGCACTCGCCGATGACGTCGCCGAAAATGCAAAAGACGGCTGGATCGGCGCGCGCGATTGGGCGTTGCTTTTGCTGCTCTATGGCAGCGGCCTGCGCGTTAGTGAGGCGACTGGCCTGATGGGCGACATATTGCCGCTTGGCACTACGTTGCGCGTCACGGGTAAGCGCAACAAGACACGCATCGTGCCCTTGCTGGCACAAGTCCGGACAGCCATGCAGGAATATCTCGCTTTGTGCCCTTATGCGACCAGCGCGGACCAGCCATTGTTTCGGGGCGCGCAAGGCGGGCCATTATCGCCCGCATTGGTGCGGCGCGCGGTGCAAGGCGCACGCACGCGATTGGGCCTGTCGGACCGGACAACGCCGCATGCCTTGCGCCACAGCTTTGCCACGCATTTGCTGGCAGGCGGCGCGGACTTACGCAGTCTGCAGGAATTACTGGGCCATGCCAGCCTGTCGTCGACGCAGGTTTATACGGCTGTCGATACCGCTATGCTTTTGGATGAGTATCAGAACGCACATCCAAGGGCTTAGGCACAGGGTTCGGCTTCCAGCGAACAAGCCGCCAGACATAGGTCAACACGATCCCTGCGATGACTAAGGTCGAAATTGGCCCAAGCCATTTTTCAACATCATCGAACTGGGATCCCAAGAAATAGCCCGCGCAGGCCAAGGCCGCGGTCCATCCGGCGGTTCCGATAGTCGAGAAGATCATGAACCGGCGAAACGTCATGCCGAACAAGCCAGCTGGTATCGAAATGAGCGACCGCAAAGTGGGCAGCATCCGCGCAATCAGTACGATGATTGATCCATGCGTGCGGAACAGCCTTTGGCCACGCTCCACCTCATCCCAATCGAGCGTCAACCAACGGCTGTAGCGGTCGATGAAGATTTGCATCCGTTTTTCGCCAAATTTGAGGGCCACCCAATACCAGATCCAATTGCCGAGCATCGCACCCGCCGTGCCCGCCGCAATAGTGCCCGCAAGATTCATGGTCCCGCGCGCCGACGATACACCAGCCACGGTCATGATCACTTCGGACGGGATTGGGGGGAATATGGTCTCAAGCAGCATGAGCAAAGCCACGCCCCAATAATGGCCCCATTCGACCAAGCGAATGATCCAATCTTCCATTAGTTCTTCTCCGAAAGTCTGCGTTCAATCGCGTCGAGAATGCGCGAGGGTGTATCCGTGCCATTAAAACGATCAATCGCGACAATGCCCGTGGGCGATGTCACGTTGATTTCGGTCAGCCATTTGCCGCCAATAACATCAATGCCAACAAATATAAGGCCAAGCTCCTTCAAACGCGGCCCCATAGCCATGCAGATCTCAAGCTCGCGGCTGGTAAGCTGCGTCCACTCCGCGCTACCGCCTACGGCCAAGTTGGAACGGAACTCGCCTTCGCCCGGACGACGGTTGATCGCGCCCGTCACTTCGCCGTCGATCATAACGATCCGTTTGTCGCCCAGCGCAACATCGGGCAGGAACGGCTGCACCATATGCGGTTCGGGCCATGTGTTGTTGAACACCTCAAACAAGGCGCCCAGGTTGCTGCCGTCGGCATCAATGCGGAAAATGGCTTTGCCGCCATTGCCGTGCAGCGGCTTCACCACGACGGCGCCATGTATTTTTTGGAAGTCGCGCACTTCGTCCGCCGAACGGGTGATGATCGTCGGCGGCATAAACTGCCGATAATCGAGCACCATCACTTTTTCCGGTGCGTTGCGGACGCTGGCGGGGTTGTTGACCACCAATGTCTCATGCTCGATCCGCTCGAGCAAATGGGTCGCGGTGATATAGCCGACATGAAAGGGCGGGTCCTGCCGCATCAACACCACGTCAATATCTGCGCCCAAATCAATCTTCTTCGGCGCACCAAAGCGATAATGCGCGCCTTCGACGCGTTGCAGGTCATGCACCGGATGCGCCCATGCCGTCAGCCGGTCATGGGCATCGAGCGTCAGCGTGCCTACATCATAATGCCAGATATCATAACCGCGCGCCTGTGCGGACAGCATCAGCGCGAAGCTGGAATCGCCATTGATGTTGATACCGTCCATAGGGTCCATCTGGACCGCCATTTTGATTGCCATTTCGCCAGTTCCTATCCGTGCCAGACATTTGGCAAATGCTTAGGGAAACGCCAAGGCGCAACCATAATCACATCAATCTGCATATTTTCACATTCTTTGCCGTATTTGGACAAGAGAATTTCCGCAGCGGCGGCCACACGGCGCAACCGACTGGCGTCAATCGCGGTGGCAAGGTCAACGGCTTTCGTGCGTGCCTTTACCTCAACAAAGGCAATGCTTTTGCCGCGCCGTGCGATTAAGTCCACCTCGCCGCGCGGTGTTTTCACGCGCGCGCCGACGATGCGCCATCCTTTCAGGCGCAGGAACCATGCGGCAATCGCCTCCCCGCGCCGTCCGCGTTTTTCGGCAGCAAGGCGGTTCACTGCGCCTTCAATTCCGTTGCGCGTGCGTAAACGGCATTGCGTTCCAGCCCGAAGCGCTTGGCAATCGCGCCTGCGGCCTTGGCGGCGGACATCGTCTCGAGCGCCTCTTGCAACGCCGCATCGACATCGCCCGTTTCGGTTGCCACATCGTCGGCAGGTGGGCCAATGATCAGGACGATTTCGCCTTTCGGTTCCTGTTCGGCATAACGCGCCGCCAGCTCCGCCGCCGTTCCGGTCACCACCTCTTCAAACTTCTTGGTCAGCTCGCGCGCAACCGCAACTTCGCGGTCGCCATATGTGTCGGCAATGGCGGCCAAGCTCGCGGCCAGACGCGGACCAGCTTCGTAAAACACCAATGTAGCCTTAATCTGCCCCAGCTCCATCAATGTCTCGACCCGCGCCTTGGCTTTATTGGGCAGAAAGCCAGCGAACAAAAACCGATCGGTCGGCAGGCCACAGATTGACAAAGCGGCCGTCACGGCACTTGCCCCCGGAATGGTAAACACCGGCACGCCAGCGTCACGGGCTGCGCGAACCAGCTTATATCCAGGGTCGGAGATTAAGGGCGTGCCCGCGTCCGATACCAAGGCCACCACACCGCCCCGTGCCGCGGCGACCAAAGACTCCCGCTCGATACCCCCGCTATGGTCGTTGTAGCGGCGCATTTTCTTTTTAATGCCAAGGTGATGCAGCAATTTGCCGGTGACGCGGCTGTCCTCAACCGCGACGATTTCTGCGGCTTTCAGAAGCTCGATTGCCCTGTGCGATATATCTGCAAGGTTGCCGATGGGGGTCGCAACGACATATAAGCCTGATTCGAAAGTCATCGGAATATGTAGTTTCTTCCCAAGGAACCCAAAATGAGCGCAACCATTGCCGCAACGCGGGCCCAGCCGCAAGCTTTAGCAGGCCAATTCAAAAAGCTGTTGGTGTTGGCATCCATCATCATGCTGGCGGCCTGTAGCACAGTCCCACGCAGCAAAGCGCCGCCTGTGGTCGCCGAACCGTCCGATGGCATGCACCGTGTTGCGCTTCTGCTGCCCGTGACTGGCCCTGACGCCGAAGTGGGGCAATCAATTGCCAATGCTACGGAACTGGCGCTTGCCGATACCAAAGTTACCAATATCCGCATGGTGACGTATGACACAGGCCTTGGTGTGGCCGCCGCAACGCAGCGCGCGATTGTCGATGGCAACAAGGTCATCTTGGGTCCATTGCGCGGAGACAATGTGATTGAGGTCGCAGAAATTGCTCGTCCAGCAGGCGTGCCTATTATCAGCTTTTCCAATGATGTCGGCGTTGCCGGACAGAATGTGTTCTTGCTTGGCCATTTACCGAACCAGTCGATTGAACGCGCGGTGCTGTACGCCAAATCAAAAGGCATGAACCGCTTTGCTGCTGTGGTGGCATCCAATGTTTACGGACAACGGGCGCAATCCAATATCACGACTGCCGTGCGCGCAGCCGGCGGCGTGTTGGTGGGCATTCAGGAAACAAACGGAACGGCTGCGTCCGCCGAAGCCGCCGCCCGACGTCTGGCACAGATGGGCGCTATTGACGCCATCTTGGTTGCCGACAGCGGCCGCGCAGCCATAACAACCGTGCCTGCCTTGCGCCGTGGCGGATTGCGCACGGCCAAAATTTTGGGGCCGGATTTGTGGAATATCGATGGGTCGCTTGCGGGTAGTGCACCCATGTATGGCGCGTGGTTCGCAAGTGTATCGGACACGCTCTACACGCAATATGCGGCCAAATATCGTGCCCGTTATGGCAAGGCGCCCTTGCGCTTGTCGAGCCTTGGCTATGACTCAGTGTTGCTGGTCGCCCGACTCGCCCGTGACTGGCGTCCGGGAACACGCTTTCCCGTCGCGCAACTGACCGATCCGCAAGGCTTCATTGGCGTTGATGGGGCGTTCCGGTTCAACACCAATGGCCTGACTGACCGTATGCTGGAGGTGCAGGAAATTCAGGCGGGCAAGTTTGTAACGGTTAGCGCGGCCCCGTCACAGTTCGCAAAATAACGACACCCCGCCTGGGACGGGGTTTCAACTTACTGTATCAGTGGCGGCAATCGGGCCCATGCACATGACCGCCGCCCATTTTGCGGGCCTTCTCGATCTTCTTCAACACCATTTGACGCTTTAGACGCGACAGATGGTCGATGAACAATATGCCTTCCAGATGGTCCATTTCATGCTGCAAACATGTCGCCATCAGGCCCGTCATAGTTTCTTCATGCACCTTGCCGTCTAAATCCTGCCAGCGGGCGCGGATTTGGGCGGGGCGCTCAACTTCGGCATATTGGTCGGGGACGGACAGGCAACCTTCATTATACAGGCTATGTTCGCTGGACGGGTCGAGGATTTCAGGGTTCACAAACACGCGCGGGTTGCGAACGGGCTCTTCACCTTCGGCTTCCTCTTCCTGCAAGTCGATCACCAACAGGCGCTTTGGCACGCCTACTTGGATGGCCGCCAAACCAATGCCGGGCGCAGCATACATGGTCTCGATCATGTCATTGACGAGCGTTTTTAAATCGCCGTCGAAGCTCTCGACAGGTTTCGAAATAGTTTTCAGCCGCGGATCGGGCACTTCAAGAATAGGTAATATGGCCATGGGTCGCAAATAGGGACGGTCTTTGGATAAATCAACCGACGGGTCGCCGTGCGCGCAAGGCTTGCGCCAAAGTGCCGTCGTCAAGATAATCAAGCTCCCCGCCCACCGGCACGCCATGCGCCAATTGCGTCAGGCGGATGGGGAATTGCTCCAGCCGCTCGGCCAAATAATGCGCTGTTGTCTGCCCCTCAAGCGTGGCGTTCATCGCCAACACCACCTCGTCAATGCCGCCGTGGGCAATGCGGCTGACCAATCCGTCGATATTCAAATCCTCTGGCCGGACACCATCCAATGCCGACAAGCGGCCGCCCAGAACATGATATTTTCCGGGGAAAAGCCGTGAACGGTCCAGCGCCCACAAGTCGGATACATCCTCCACCACGCAGATTGATCGGATGTCGCGGCGTGGGTCAACGCAAATGCCGCATGGATTGCCGGTGTCGATATTGCCACAGGTGCTGCAGACAACGAGCCTTTGCTCTACATTCTGCAAAGCACGCAATAACGGCTGCAATACGCTCTCACGCTTTTTCATCAGGTGCAACACGACACGGCGGGCCGAACGGGGGCCAAGCCCCGGTAGCTTCGACAATGCTTGTGCCAGTGCGTCTATTTCTTGCGATGCCATGCGCTGGGTCTTAGGGGGCTTTTGAACAAAGGAAAAGTGACGATGCGTCTTGCCTTCATGGGAACGCCCGAATTTGCCGTGCCGACGCTCGATGCGTTGGTGGCGGCTGGGCATGATGTGGCCGCCGTTTACACACAGCCACCGCGCCCCGCCAATCGTGGCAAGAAACTGACCCCGTCCGCGGTGCAACAACGCGCTGAGGAGCTAGAGCTACCGGTACGATGCCCTTTGTCGCTGCGTCAGGCAGAAGCACAGGCTGATTTCGCGGCACTGGGCGTCGATGTTGCTATCGTTGCGGCTTATGGCCTCATATTGCCGCCAGCGGTCTTGGAGGCGCCTGAGCATGGCTGCCTGAATGTCCATGGATCATTGCTGCCCCGTTGGCGGGGCGCCGCACCTGTGCAACGTGCGATTTTGGCCGGCGATGCCACCACGGGCGTCATGGTCATGCAGATGGAGGCGGGTCTGGATACGGGCCCCGTCCGCGCGACGACGGAAATCGAAATCGGGCACAAGACAACGGGCGTGATGACCATGGAGCTGGCCGAGCTTGGCGCGGAACTGATGGTTCGGGTTTTGGCGGATTTGGATGCGTTTCCCTGCGTCGCGCAACCGGATGAAGGCGTTACTTATGCCGCCAAGATCGACAAGGCAGAAACGAAGCTGGATTTTTCCCTATCCGCCGAAGACGTCGAGCGCCAAGTCCGTGCGTTTAACCCCGCACCCGGCGCATGGTTCGCATTTGAAGATGAGAGATATCGGGTGTTGGCCGCTGACATCATCGCAGCCCACGGCGCGGCAGGCACGATTATGGACGACCAACTCACCATCGCCTGCGGCGTTCATGCCATTCGCCCAACGCTCATCCAACGTGCCGGCAAACCGGCTATGCCCACCGCGGACCTGCTGCGCGGCAAAGCCATTCCCGCTGGGACAATATTGTCATGACACGCTTTGCGCTGACCATCGAATTTGACGGCGGCCCGTATATGGGCTGGCAATGGCAGGACCATGGCCCCTCGGTGCAAGGGGCAGTCGAAGAAGCGATATTCAAAACCACCGGCGAGAAAACTTTGGTCTACAGCGCTGGTCGCACCGATGCAGGGGTCCATGCGTTGGGCATGCGCGCGCATGTCGATGTCGAAAAAGGCCTATCCGCCTTCCGCTTGATGGAGGCCATTAACGCCCATTTGCGTCCGCACCCCATCGCGATATTGGCATGCAAAGAAGTCGCCGACGACTGGCATGCGCGTTATAGCTGTATTGGTCGCGCTTATGCATATCGCATCCTCAACCGCCGTGCCTCCCTGACGTTGGAAAAGGGTCGCGTCTGGCGCGTCGGGCCGGAGCTGGATGCCGATGCGATGCATGACGCCGCGCAGATACTTGTTGGCCTGCACGATTTCACGACCTTCCGTTCCACCGCGTGCCAATCCGCCAGCCCTGTCAAAACGCTCGACCGCCTGAACGTGCGGCGAGAGGGGCAGCATGTGATTATCGAGGCAGCGGCCTTGTCCTTCTTGCATCATCAAGTGCGGTCTATGGTCGGATGCCTTGTCGCCGTCGGGCTTGGACGCTGGACAGCCGCAGATCTAAAGGCGGCGCTCGATGCCGCCGACCGTTCGGCTCTTGCGGAAAACGCACCACCCGAAGGACTATATTTTGTGCGGGCGTTATATCCTTAAAAAATGGTTCACGGCCTAGTCTGAAAACAAACCGCCCTGCTCGTTTTCCCATGCCAGCAAACGACGCTTGCGTTCCAACCCATAAGCATAGCCGCCAAGGCCGCCATCTGACCGGATGACACGGTGGCAGGGAATAAGCACCGAGACAGGGTTGGCACCATTGGCCGTGCCCGCCGCGCGCACCGCATCAGGCTTTCCAACCGCCGCAGCGATTTCGGCATAATTACGCGTTTCGCCCGCCGGTATTTGCTGCAACGCTTGCCACACGGCCATTTGAAAATCAGTGCCGCCGACATCTAAGGGCAATTGGGGCATCTGCTTTGGGTTTTGAACCGCGAAGACCGCACCGTCGATGAGCGCCGAGAGCGAACCGCCTTCACGCAGCAGGGTCGCGTTCGGAAAGCGGCGCGTTAGCGCGCTTTCATTTTCGTCAAACGACAGGCGGCAAATTCCCTTATCGGTCACCGCCAGCAACATCGCGCCAAGCGCAGTTTCAGCCACCGTCCAATATATGGAAACGCCTGAACCGCCGTTGCTCCATGCGCTTGGTGTCATAGCCGCATTCATCCACCGCAGGCGCGAAAGAGTGCCAAAGTGCGTTCCCGTGCCAGATCGGCGCTTGGCTCATGATAATCCTTGCGCCGGTCGGAATTGAACCCATGATTGGCGTCATACACGAATATTTGCGCGGTCGGATGGGCCTTTTCAATAAGCGCTTCGACGCCTTCCATCGGTATGCCCGCGTCATAGCGTCCGAAATGGGCGATCGTGGCGCATTTGGGGATATTGTCCGCATAAACCGTCGGCACGAGACTGCCATAATAACAACTGGCGGCGGCGAGATAATCGCTGATCCCAGCAACGGCCCACGCGACAGAGCCGCCATAGCAATAGCCTGTGATAAACACCGGCCCCTTATCCTTCAGCGCATTAATGCAAACCACTGCATCTTCGAGCGACTGCACGAACGGGTGCAGCTCGCGCGCTAGCTCCACGGCACGATTATAGTAGGGGCCAGTATAATCGGCCTCAAACCCTGGATGCTCGCGGTCAAAAATGGCGGGTGACAATACCTCATAACCATCGGCAGCATATTCGTCGCACAAGTCGCGGATATGGTCGGTCACGCCAAATATTTCCTGAACAAGGACAAGGCCACCGCGACGTTCCCCCTCTGCTTCGGCATTATAGACGGCGATTTCTGCGCCATCCGACATCGTCATGCGAATCATTTTGCCCATTGCATTCTCCATTTTGTCGCCATTCTATTATTTCAGGCTCACATCCTACGGCAGTTTGTTATCTTTAAACAAGTTTAAGGCAGAAATCTCCGAATAATGAGGAGAGAAAGTTCGGCATCACGGTTCCCGTTACACAAGCGACAATCGCCATCTTGCATCGCAGCAAAACCCCTGCTAGGCGCAGCGCGACGTCAACAAGGGGCAACCCTTCGGTGCGCTCGCCAAGTTTTTTCAGTCTCACATTTTAGGAATTCGACGCGTGGATCATTCCGGCGGCACAAGCGCTAATATTCAAGCCAGTCTTGCTGGCCGTTACGCGACGGCATTGTTTGAACTGGCCCGCGACGCGAAGGCGATCAATGCCGTTGAAAAGAGCATGCAGGCGATTGCCAAAGCTGTAAGCGAATCGGCTGATTTAAAAGCACTCACAACGAATACTGTGCTCAGCCGTGGTGATGCGAAAAAAGCTATCGCCGCGGTGGCAAAAGCGATGAAGCTTGATGCACTGACTGCAAAGACATTGGGCGTGCTCGCCGACAACCGCCGCTTGAACGAAACGGCCTTCGTTGCCCGCGCGTTTTCAACGCTTGCTGCGGCGCATCGCGGTGAAGTCACGGCTGAAGTGACCTCCGCCCATGCGCTCAGCGCAGCGCAGACCAAGGCATTATTGGCAACACTCAAAACACGCGTCGGCAGCACCGTCGCCATCCAGACCAAAGTCGATCCGTCACTTCTTGGCGGGCTTACCGTGAAAATCGGTAGCCAGATGATCGACAACTCCATCAAAACCCGTTTGAACACCCTCGCTAACGCGATGAAAGGCTAAGTAGCAACATGGATATCCGCGCCGCAGAAATTTCCAAGGTCATTAAGGACCAGATCGCCAATTTCGGCACCGAAGCTCAGGTTTCGGAAGTCGGCAGCGTATTGTCGGTTGGTGACGGTATTGCCCGTATTCACGGCCTCGACAATGTGCAGGCTGGTGAAATGGTCGAATTCGCCAATGGTATTCAGGGCATGGCGCTGAACCTGGAAGCAGACAATGTCGGTGTTGTTATCTTCGGTTCTGACAGCGAAATCCGTGAAGGTGACGTTGTAAAGCGCACCGGCACGATTGTGGACGTTCCTGTCGGCAAGGAATTGCTTGGCCGCGTTGTTGACGGTCTTGGCAACCCCATTGATGGCAAGGGCCCATTGAAGACCACACAGCGCAGCCGCGTTGAAGTCAAAGCGCCGGGCATCATCCCGCGCCAATCGGTTTCGGAGCCTGTTCAAACGGGCCTTAAGGCGCTGGACGCCCTCGTGCCTGTTGGCCGTGGTCAGCGCGAATTGATCATTGGTGACCGTCAAACAGGTAAGACCGCTGTCGCCATCGACACCTTCATTAACCAGAAGGAAGTCAACAAGGGCACCGACGAATCGAAGAAGCTGTACTGCATCTACGTCGCCGTCGGTCAGAAGCGTTCCACCGTTGCGCAGATTGTCCGCGCGTTGGAAGAACAAGGCGCGATGGAATATTCCATCGTTGTTGCTGCAACCGCTTCGGAACCTGCACCGCTTCAGTATCTTGCGCCTTACACCGGCGTTGCGATGGGTGAATTTTTCCGCGACAACGGCATGCACGCCGTCATCGTTTATGACGATTTGTCGAAGCAAGCTGTGGCCTATCGCCAAATGTCCTTGCTGCTGCGTCGTCCTCCAGGCCGCGAAGCTTATCCAGGCGACGTTTTCTATCTCCACAGCCGTTTGTTGGAGCGCGCCGCAAAGATGTCCGACGCCAATGGCGGTGGTTCATTGACCGCATTGCCGATCATCGAAACACAGGCTGGTGACGTTTCGGCTTATATTCCAACCAACGTGATTTCGATCACCGACGGTCAGATCTTCTTGGAAACCGACCTGTTCTTCCAAGGCATCCGTCCTGCAATTAACGTGGGTCTGTCGGTAAGCCGCGTTGGTTCGGCTGCACAGACAAAGGCGATGAAGAAGGTTTCTGGCTCGATTAAGCTTGAGCTCGCACAATATCGCGAAATGGCTGCGTTCGCGCAGTTTGGTTCAGATCTTGATGCCTCAACGCAGAAGCTTTTGAACCGTGGTGCGCGTTTGACCGAATTGTTGAAGCAGAAGCAATTCTCGCCGCTTCCATTCGAAGAGCAAACCGCGTCGATTTTTGCAGGCACCAATGGGTATCTCGATGGTATTCCAGTGAGCGATGTCACCCGCTACGAAGAATCGATGCTTGCCGACTTGCGCGCCAACCATGCTGGTATCCTGAAGACCATCCGCGACAGCCGCGACTTCAGCGACGACAGCAAGAAGGCGCTGATGGCCGCACTGGATACATTCACGAAGAATTTCGCTTAACAATCACCCGTCATGCTGAACTTGTTTCAGCATCTTAGTGAAGACCCTGAAACAAGTTCAGGGTGACGGCAAAGGGAAGAATAGATGGCGTCTCTTAAGGCCCTCAAAATGCGGATCAACTCGGTCAAATCGACCCAGAAGATCACCAAGGCGATGAAAATGGTCGCCGCTGCGAAGCTGCGCCGGGCGACCGAAGCAGCAGAAGCATCACGTCCTTATGCCGAGCGGCTTGAGGCAGTGGTGTCGAGCATCGCGTCCAAGGTATCTGTTGGCCCGCAATCGCCAAAGCTGCTTGCGGGCTCTGGCAAAAACGACGTGCATTTGTTCGTTGTCGCAACCAGTGACAAGGGCCTTGCCGGTGCATTCAACACCAACATCGTCCGCCTCGCCCGCCGTCAGGCAGAAGCTTTGAAGGCTGAAGGCAAGACCGTCAAATTCTACACCATCGGGAAAAAGGGCCGCGATCAGCTCAGCCGGACTTTTCGTGGCGATATCATCCACAGCATCGAACCCGGCGATCTGGGCAAGCTCAGCTTTGCTGATGTGCAAGCATGGGGCGAAGATCTGACCGCGCGTTTTGAAGCTGGCGAATTTGACGTCGCGCATCTGTTCTTCAGCAAATTTGTGACCGTGCTGACGCAAGAACCAACGCAGATTCAATTGATGCCCGTCGCGGTAACCGCTGGTGAAGGCGACGCGGCTGGCCTGTCCGCCACGGTAGAATATGAACCCGACGAGGAAGAAATTCTCGCCGAATTGCTGCCACGCAATGTCGCCGTTCAGTTGCTGCGCGCGAACCGCGAAAATGCGGCATCGGAGCAAGGTTCAAAAATGACAGCTATGGACAATGCAACGCGCAACGCGGGTGACATGATCAACAAGCTGACCATTCAATATAACCGCACGCGTCAGGCAGCGATTACCACTGAACTTATCGAAATTATCGCAGGCGCAGAAGCGCTTTAACGACATCCAAAGGCAAGGAAGAAGCAAATGGCAACCGCCCCGAAGAAGACCGCAGCTCCAAAGGCAGCAGCAGCCGCTAAAAAGGCGCCTGTGAAAAAGGCCGCTGCAACCAAGGCTCCCGCTCCAAAGGCAGGCGCTGGCCAAACCGCGATTAACGTCGCTGGTGCAACTGGCCGCATCAGCCAGATCATCGGCGCTGTTGTCGACGTAACGTTTACTGGCCAATTGCCATCGATTTTGTCGGCGCTTGAAACCGACAATAACGGTAACCGCTTGGTCCTTGAAGTGGCGCAGCATTTGGGTGAAAACACCGTACGCACCATCGCCATGGACGCGACCGAAGGCCTGACCCGTGGTCAGCCTGTGCGCGATACCGGCGCGCAGATTTCTGTGCCGGTTGGCCCAATGACCCTTGGCCGCATCATGAACGTTATTGGTGAGCCAATTGACGAACGTGGTCCTGTTGGCGCTGCAAAGTCCAACCCAATCCACGCAGAAGCGCCTTTGTTCACCGACCAGTCGACCGAAGCCGAAATCCTCGTCACAGGTATTAAGGTTATCGACTTGCTCGCGCCTTATGCAAAGGGCGGCAAAATCGGCCTGTTCGGCGGTGCCGGCGTTGGCAAGACCGTTCTTATTCAAGAACTGATCAACAACATCGCAAAGGGCCATGGCGGCGTTTCGGTGTTTGCTGGCGTGGGTGAGCGTACCCGCGAAGGTAACGATCTCTATCACGAATTCCTCGACGCCGGCGTTATCGCCAAGGATGCCGACGGCAACCCAACCCCAGAAGGTTCAAAGGTTGCGCTGGTCTTCGGTCAAATGAACGAGCCTCCCGGTGCCCGTGCCCGCGTTGCGCTCTCAGGTCTGACCATGGCGGAATATTTCCGCGATGAAGAAGGCCAGGACGTTCTGTTCTTCGTCGACAACATCTTCCGCTTCACGCAGGCTGGTTCGGAAGTGTCCGCACTTTTGGGCCGTATTCCTTCGGCTGTGGGTTATCAGCCAACATTGGCAACCGACATGGGTCAGTTGCAGGAGCGCATTACGTCCACCACCAAGGGTTCGATTACCTCGGTTCAGGCCATTTACGTTCCCGCAGATGACTTGACCGACCCTGCACCAGCAACGTCATTTGCTCACTTGGACGCAACAACCACGTTGAACCGTGCGATTTCGGAGCTTGGCATTTATCCAGCCGTTGACCCGCTAGACTCGGTCAGCCGCGTTTTGACGCCAGCCGTTGTTGGCCAAGAGCATTATGACACCGCCCGCCGCGTTCAGGAAACGCTGCAAAAGTATAAGTCGCTGCAAGACATCATCGCGATTTTGGGCATGGACGAATTGTCAGAAGACGACAAATTGACCGTAACCCGTGCGCGTAAGATCCAGCGTTTCTTGTCGCAACCTTTCCACGTTGCAGAAGTCTTCACCGGCATCTCCGGCAAGTTCGTTCAGGTCGAAGACACTGTGAAGTCGTTCAAGGCAGTTGTGGATGGCGAGTATGACCACCTTCCCGAAGCCGCCTTCTACATGGTTGGCGGAATCGAAGAAGCGGTTGCAAAGGCAGCCAAAATGGCTGCGGAAGCGGCGTAAGCCATTATGCCTCTCCACTTCGAACTCGTAACCCCTGAGAAGCTCTATCGCTCGGACGACGTCTATATGGTCGTCGTTCCGGGTACTGAGGGCGATTTCGGCGTGTTAGAGGGCCATAGCCCGATGATGAGCACGCTGCGCAACGATGCGGCGCTTGAGATTTACAAGACGCAAGGCGCAACGCCGGAGCGCCTGATGATCGCAGGTGGTTTTGCAGAAGTGAACGCAAACGGCCTAACAGTGCTGGCAGAACGCGTCGAAGCTTAAGCTTCGGGCGTTTGTAGCGCGTATTTACAGCGCCTCATCGCCCCAAATACGGGACGTTTCGATATAGCCGTACCGACCTTCGGTTTCAAAACGGCAATATCCCTTTTCGCATTCATCAATGGTTCCGACAACGCCGGGTTCAACGCGCCATGAAATATGCGCGCTGACTTGCGGTGAGTCCCGCAACGCACCAATGTCTTTACCAATAACGATGGCGGTCCGCTCTGGGCTAAGTAACCGAACGTGCAGCCAGCCTTGGTCGCCATCGGGGTCTTGAACCTTGCGCCAGACGCTGTGAACCGCGACAACCTTCACTGGCAAATTTTGCCTTTTGTAAATCCATGTAACAGAAAATTCCGTGCTGGGTCCCGTGCGCATCCGAGCTTCAGGCTTCTCAATAGATGCCCAATAAGGCGGTTTACGCTGCGTCTGTCCAGCGGCAGACGCCGCCCCCAAAAGCGCAAGCGCCACTGCGCCATACCGCACGATCGATCTGTTCTGATTTACCATATTTTTTACCATCGTTTTCATCTTATACGGCAAGCGTTGCGACGAGCGCAACCATCCTGTCTTGACCTAGCCGCGAATTCCGCTTTAGTCAGCCTATGCCAGAACTTAGCCGCATCGAACGTCCGTCCATCCACGTTACACGCAGTTTGCTACCTGCGGTTGAAAAACGCATGACGGAGTTGTTTGACGCACGCTTCAATGCCGACGACACCCCACTAAGCCGTGACGCTTTGGTCGCTGCCATGGCCGATTGCGACGTGCTTGTGCCAACGGTCACAGACAATATCGATGCAGAGATCATCGCAGCCGCCCCGCCCCGGCTCAAGCTCATCGCGAGCTATGGCGCAGGGGTTAACCATATCGATCTGGCCGCCGCAAAGGCAAAGGGCATCATGGTCACCAACACCCCCGGGGTGTTCACCGACGATACCGCAGACTTAACGATGGCGCTGATCCTCAACGTTCCCCGCCGTCTGGGTGAGGGGCAGCGTGTCATGCGTAACGGCGAATGGCGCGGCTGGAGCCCAACAGGTATGCTGGGCCACCGGATTGGCGGCAAGACATTGGGCATCATCGGTCTTGGCCGTATTGGTGAGGCCGTGGCGATGCGCGCTAAGGCCTTTGGCCTCAACATCATCTACAACAAACGCCACCGCCTGCCCGCCAGTGTCGAAGATGAATTGGGCATCATCTTTGAGCCCGACATTGACAGGCTCATGGCGCGGTCGGACATTATCAGCCTGCATTGCCCCTTAACCGCAGAAACCGACAAGATCATCAACGCCAACCGCATCGCGCAGATGAAAGCGGACGCCTATATCATCAACAGTTCGCGCGGGGAGTTGATCGACGAGGACGCGTTGATTGATGCCCTGGAAACGGGCCGCATCGCTGGCGCCGGATTGGATGTCTATACGCATGAACCCGCAGTGGATTCGCGGTTGTTCAATATCCCCAATGTTGTGTTGCTCCCCCATCTGGGCAGCGCGACCTTTGAGGGCAGAGAAGCGTCGGGCGAACGCGTGATTACCAACATCCGTATGTGGGCGGACGGCCACAGACCGCCAGATCAAGTCCTTGAAGGCTGGCAATAAGCAATATTGTATTCATTGTGGCACGTTGACCGCAATTTTGTGCATTGAGCCTTGGGTTTTGCACGCCTAGAGACTGGTTCCGAACCGGGGGGCTACACGAACATGATTTCGAAGACTATACTGCCAGCGCTGCTCATAAGCACTTTGGCCGCCGCACCTGCATTTGCGCAAAATGCCGCTGCCGCATTGCCTGAAGCCAATAGCGGCGACAGCGCATGGATTTTGACTGCTTCGGCGTTAGTGTTGATGATGACCTTGCCCGGGTTAGCGTTGTTTTACGGCGGGCTGGTCCGCGCCAAGAACTTCCTTTCCGTGTTGGTCCAATGCGGCGCAGTGGCCGCTTTGGCTTCGGTCATTTGGATCGTGATTGGCTATAGCCTCGCCTTTTCCGTCAATGGCAACGGCTTCATCGGCTCTTTTGAAAACGTCATGTTTAACGGACTGCTGGCGTCCATTAGGGAGGGGCAGACAACCGGCGAGTTCGCCTTTGCTTTGTTCCAGATGACCTTTGCGATCATCACCCCTGCTCTAATCGTCGGCGCTTGGATCGAGCGCGCGCGCTTTGGCTGGGTGGTCGCATTCAGCGCCTTATGGTCGCTTTTGGTCTATGTTCCAGTCACCCGCTGGGTTTGGGGTGGCGGATTTCTGGCCGATCAAGGCGTTATCGATTTTGCCGGCGGCATTGTCGTGCATACCACTGCAGGCGTTTCCGCGCTCGTCGTAGCCCTTATGCTCGGCAAGCGTATCGGCTTCCCCAGAACGCTTATGTTGCCGCACAGCCCCGCTCTGACAGTCGCTGGGGCCGGATTATTATGGGTCGGCTGGTTTGGCTTTAATGGTGGCTCTGCCTTGGCGGCAAATGATGCTGCCGCGAGCGCCATCATCAACACCCATGTCGGTGCGTCGGCAGCGGCCTTGGTCTGGTTGCTGATCGAACGGATAAAGGTTGGCAAGGCAACCGCAGTGGGCTTTGCGACGGGTGCGGTTGCCGGACTTGCGACCATTACGCCGGCGGCGGGCGTGATTGGCCCGGGCGGAGCAATCATTCTGGGTATATTGGCCGCAGTCATATGCTTTTGGTTTGTGGGCCTTGTCAAAGGCACGCTGAAAATTGATGATTCACTCGACGTTTTCGCTGTGCACGGCGTCGGCGGCATATTGGGCTCCATGATGCTCGCCATTTTTGCGAGCGAGGCCTTGGGCGGCGCGGGCTATGCCGAAGGCGCAAATATGGCATCGCAACTTTGGGCGCAGTTCAAGGGCGTTGCCATAGTCGCGGGCTATTCCGCCGTGGTGACGGTGGTTATTGGTTATGTGGTGTCGGCAGTATTGCCCATGCGCGTGAGCGAGGATCAGGAACGCGACGGGCTCGACATTTCAAGCCACGGCGAAAGAGCGTGGGATCTGGATTGATCGAAATGGCGGGGCGCGATGCCCCGCCGCAGTCGCAAAAGTTTCAACGGGCCTGACGCATCAGGCCCGAAAATGGCATCAATCGCCCGTAAGAATACGATCCATCAATTGCTGCACCGTCGGGACAAAGCCGTTCGAATAAAAGGGATCTTTTCCGAACAGATAGGCGCTGTGTCCGGCGAACATCAGATTTTCATCAATCGGCGCGCCATGTGCGATGTTCTGAAGCGCCTTTTGAATGCAAAAGCTGCGCGGGTCGGCCAGACGGCCAGTGGAATTATTGTCATGATCTTTCCACGACGAAAAACCGCAATGCGATAAACAACCCATGCAGTCCTTTTGATCTTTCCGGATAACCTCGCCTGAAGATGGCGTCACGAACACAAGCGAGTTATCGGGCGTTTTTAGCGCAACGGTAAACCCACGTGCATCCCATTCGCGTGCCTTCATCAGGTCGGCTTGGGTAACCCAGAAATTCTTACCCTTCACGCCCACATCCAATTGCGCCGTGTGTTCCGCGTCGGCGGCCTGCACAAACGAAATTTGACGTTCCGAACGCGCCTGAAGCTCCAACAGGAAAGGATTGATGACCGCGCTAGAGTAAAAACCCGTGGGCGAAAATTGATGCAACAGCACGCCGTCTTCTGGAATTTTCGTAAGCGCGTCTTTCCAACCCGCTGGAATGGGGCTTTCTTGCGTCAAAAGCGGACGTGTGCCCAATTGGAACGCAATCTGCGCCAGTTCGGGGTTATCAATCCAGTTGTTCCAGTCGCGCAGGAACCAAACGCCGCCTGCCATGACGATGGGCACATCATCCGAAATGCCTTCAACGCGCATGACATCGCGTAGAGCCTTCACGCGGGGATAGGGGTCTTCGGGGCTGCGCGGGTCTTCGGCATTGGACAGGCCATTGTGACCACCGGCCAACCACGGGTCTTCATAAACCACCGCACCCAACCATTCAGGTACCTTGTGATAGGCACGCTTCCACAGTGCGCGGAAGGCACGGGCGGAGCTTACGATCGGCAGATAATAGACGCCATATTGCGCCGCGATTTCGGATAGCTTATATGGCATGCCTGCGCCGCAGGTAACGCCTGTCACCATGCCCTTGGTCGCTTCCAATATGCCATGCAAGATGCGCTGTGCACCGCCCATTTCCCAGAGCACGTTGATATTTATAGCGCCGCGCCCATTGGATATTTCATGCGCAAGCTTTACCTGCGCAATGCCGCCGCGAATGCCATATGCGACAAGTTCCTCATGCCGTTCGGCACGCGTTTTACCCAGGAAGACTTGCGGGATCATGTCGCCATTTTCGTCATAGCTGTCGGCATTTACGGCAGAGACTGTACCGATGCCGCCGGCCGCAGCCCAGGCGCCAGAACTTGCATGATTGGTTGCCGCAACGCCCTTGCCGCCTTCGACCAATGGCCATACTTCACGGCCACCATAGATAATGGGTTTCAGACCCTTGAACACAAATACCACCCCTAAAAATTCTTGTTTAAAGCACTGTACAGCGCGCTTCTAGTGGTCGGCGCTATCGCAAATGTTCAGCTTTGTCGCGCAAAATCGGCACGTTTCATGGCAGAACCATAAAGCTGCCGATAGCGTGCAAACATCGTGTCCTCATCATATTGAGAACAGGCCAAAATGCGGTTTGCTGTGGCCAATGTTGCACGAAGTGCCGCATCTTTTGCCAAGCTAGCGATAGCCGACGCCAAAGCGCCCTCATCATCACGTGCAACGATAAATGGCCGGTTCTCCCGCGATACGATATTACGGACATCGCCCACATCCGTGGACACAATCGGCAGCGCGCTGGTCATCGCTTCAACCAGTGAAACGGGATATTGTTCGCTATCTGACGACAGCGCAAAAATGTCGAACAACCGAATATAACGGGCGGGATCACGCAAATATCCAGGCATCATGACGCGGTCCGCGATACCAAGCCGCGTGGCCTGTGCCATGATGACGTCGCGGTCTGGCCCTTCACCCACAATGGCAAGCCGGATATTCACGTCCGCCGCCGCGACCGCACGCAATAGCCGAGGTAAATTCTTGACGCTGCGCAGGTCTGCAATCGTACCGACGACAATTTCGCCGTCACGCTTTTGAAAACCCGGGAAAGACCCACGCTGCGGACGGCGGTTATAATGTTCGGTATCAATGCCATTGGGAAAGCGCGCGATTTTCTCCAGCGGCTGATGCCAGACAGTGCGCGCAATATGTTCAAGCGTTTTGGAGGGCACAACAAGGGCGTCAGCCCGTTGCAGCGCAATGGTGCGGAACCAATTGCGGTGCCATTTCAGCTTATCAACTTCATCCTGCTCAAATCCGTCCTCATGATGGATCAATGGCGGCAATTTCATACCGCGCGTGAACAAGGTATGCGCCATGACGCCATCCATCGCGCCGAAATTGTAACTCAGCACGAGGTGAAATTTCTTCATATAAGCGGCCAAACGGCGATAGCGGCCCATGCTCGGCATTCCGGTGAGCGAAGGTGCGGCGTCTCTGGGGAAATTGACCTTCACGCGGCGATCTAAGGCGTCCGCCGCGCCAAAGGCGTCACTAACCGCCGACAAAACCGTATGTTCGGCTTGATTACCAAAATGATTCATCAGACGAACCGTGCGCGATTGCGCATCACCTAAATCAAAGCTGCTATGCAAATGCAGGATGCGAACCGCCGCCATACTTGCCTTTCCCTTTTGCACCGCCCAGATGCGTAAGGGTCAGGACCACTTAAATCTACCTTCGCGGCGTCAAAATGGCAAAGATATCGAAGTAAAATGTCCGCCGCAGGCAGTCATTCTGCCTGCAAGGGCATTTTGCTTTGAGATCGAAGCCATTTTGGTGTCCTTCGGATTTGACCCATTTTGTCCATTGCCACGTTGGCAAGCTTGGACTTAGAACCACTAAGTCCGGCGCTTACCGCCTGGCACTGAACAGTATGGCCTCAAACCGCGAAGGTGGATTTAAGTAGTCCTGACCCTAGATGAATATGAAACCTTTCCCTTCCCCCTACCGCCCTGATCCACAAATCGCCAGTCTTGGCGCGAAAATTGGTGACGCTGTCCGGCCTGCGCATTTTCCGGAGACGATCTTGCGTTTTCGTAATGATCGTTGGGCGGCGACAGTGGGGTTGGCGGACTATAATGACGCCGCTTGGGTCCGCCACTTTGGCCGCTTTGAACCGCTACCCGACAATATGCCCGAACCACTGGCTTTGCGTTATCATGGCCACCAGTTTCGCGTCTACAATCCGGACATTGGCGATGGTCGCGGTTTCCTGTTTGCGCAAATGCGCGATGGCGACGGCCGCTTGCTTGACCTCGCGACCAAGGGATCGGGAACCACGCCGTATAGCCGCCGTGGCGATGGCCGCCTGACGCTTAAGGGTGGGGTGCGCGAAATATTGGCAACGGAGATGTTGGAGGCTTTGGGCGTCAACACCTCCAAAACATTTTCCATCATTGAAACCGGCGAAGAATTGATACGCGGCGATGAACCGTCCCCCACACGGTCGGCGGTGATGGTACGGTTGAGCCATAGCCATATCCGCATTGGCAGTTTTCAACGCGCAGCCGCCGAGGGAAATGCCGAGTTCATGCAGCAGCTCATCGCCTACTGCCTAACGCAGCTTTATGATGTTGCCCCTTCGGAAAATCCTGCGGCCCAGTTGCTTGGGCTGGCGGTAGAGCGGGTCGCTGATCTTGCCGCATCCTATATGGTCGCGGGCTTTGTCCATGGCGTGCTCAACACCGACAATATCAATATCACCGGTGAGAGCTTCGATTATGGTCCGTGGCGCTTTACGGAATATTGGGACCCGCAATTCACCGCGGCCTATTTTGACGAGACGGGTCTTTACGCCTTTGGCAGACAGGCCGAAGCGCTGCATTGGAACTTGGGACAGTTGGCAGTGGCGCTGCGCTTGGTGTCAGATGCGCCGCCATTGATTGCCGCGCTGGAACGTTTTCCGGGCCTGTATCAGCAAGCGGTCATCCGGCGCTTTCTGTGGCGCTTGGGCGTGGCGTCACGCGGAGAGGAACTCGACAGGCAATTGGTTGCAGCCGCCGAACGCACAATGTCGCGGGAAAAAATCGCCATCGATCAATTTTTCTATCGCTATCGCCATGGCAAGGCGAACGCGGGCGACGCCCCCGGCGAATATGAAGCCGCATTTGCCGCTTTGCTACGCGATTACGCGCCTGTGGAGGGGAACCGGCACGCCTATTGGTCGAAAGGCGCGGTCTGTTCGATGTTGATCCACGAGGTCGAAGATATCTGGCAAGCCATATCCGAAAAGGATGACTGGGAACCGCTACATCGCAAAATCCATGCTATTCGGGAAATGGGGCAAGCTCATATGACGTCGGAGTTCTAGCGGAAAAATGATGCGCTAAAGTTCTTCTAAGCCTTGGCCAACTTATCCTGATTTGATGCTGGCGGCGCAATTGCCCATTACAGCAATATGGAACAAGCACGCGTATATTTGGTGGGCGCTGGCCCCGGTGACCCCGAACTGCTGACCGTGAAGGCGGTACGGTTGATTTCGACCGCGGACGTTGTGGTGCATGACGGCCTCGTGGATGACGCGATAATGGCGCTCATCAATCCCGACGCACGGCTGATTTCCGTCGCCAAAAGCCGTTCACGCCATTCGGTGCCGCAAGACGGGATCAACGACATTCTCATCCGTGAGGCGCAGGCCGGTCATAGGGTCGTGCGGTTAAAAGGCGGCGACCCGTTTATTTTCGGGCGCGGTGGTGAAGAGGCCGAAGCCTGCCGCGATGCTGGCATTGATGTCGAGGTTGTTCCCGGCATTTCTGCGGCGATGGGCGGGGCAGCCGCGACGATGTTACCGCTGACCCACCGTGATGCCGCCAGCGCCGTGACTTTCGTCGCTGGCCAATGCAAGGGCCTGACCGACCAAAATTGGGCGGGCCTTGCGGGTAAAGGCCGCACTTTAGTCATTTACATGGGTATCGCGACGGCGGCGGATATCACTGAGAAACTCATCAGCGATGGGCTGTCACCCGACACGCCAGTCGCTGTGCTGGAGCGCGCGACACGGCCCGACGCCCGCGCGATGCGTACCATATTAACCGACCTTGGCGACATGATCGCGCGCGAAAGCGTGATGTCGCCCGCCATCATCATTGTCGGCGATGTCGTCCTGAAATCTGACGCCGAAGATCGGTTGTTCCATTTTGCCAAGCAGGCGGAGAAAATTGCGTGAAATTACTGACGGGAAATGATTTGGTGTCTGGCGCTGTCACATGGTGGACGGGCAATGGCTGGTCCATCCATGTCGAAGATGCCGCCGATGTTGGCGAACATGGCGAGGCGATACTCCACGCCGAAGAAGGCGCACGCCGCGTCAACGCGCCTTACATCATTGATGCGCTGCCAACCGAAAACGGCCCGCGGCCCGCGCATATCAAGGACCGCATTCGCGCGCTGGGACCAACCGTCCGCACGGACCTTACACTTAAGCCTGCCGATCCTGCGGCTGGTGATTGGATAATCTGACATGTATAAATATGACAATTATGACCAAGCGATGGTGGACGCGCGCGTCGCCGAATTTCGTGACCAAATAAACCGCCGCATTGCAGGTGAAATGACGGAAGACCAGTTCAAACCCCTGCGGTTGATGAACGGCCTCTATCTCCAATTGCATGCCTATATGCTGCGCGTGGCCATTCCTTATGGCACGCTCGATTCACGGCAAATGCGGATGCTGGCGCATATCGCGCGCAAATATGACCGCGATTACGGCCATTTCACCACGCGCCAGAATATTCAGTATAACTGGATCAAGCTGGAGGATTGTGCCGATATATTAGAAGAGCTGGCCACCGTTGAAATGCATGCCATTCAGACGAGCGGCAACTGCATTCGCAACATTTCCTCCGACCAATATGCGGGCGCTGCGGCGGACGAAGTCACCGACCCGCGTCCTTGGGCGGAATTGCTGCGCCAATGGTCAACCTTCCATCCGGAATTCAGCTATCTGCCCCGCAAGTTCAAAATCGCCGTGATTGCGTCACCCGAGGACCGGGCGGCGATGCGCTTGCACGACATCGGACTGGAACTTGTCCGCCGAGATGGCGAACTGGGCGCGCGGGTCTTTGTCGGCGGTGGCATGGGCCGCACGCCGATGATCGCGCCCGAGATCAACCCATTCGTCAAGGCGGACGATCTGTTGAGCTATCTTGAGGCCTGCCTGCGTGTGTACAACCGCTACGGACGGCGTGACAACATGTACAAAGCGCGGATCAAGATCCTGATCCATGAAATCGGCGCGGACGCCTATCGCCGTCAGGTCGCCGAAGAATTTGCACATGTGAAAACCTTGGGCATCGACCCGCCTTTGGCTGAATTGGAACGCATCAGCGCCTTTTTTGCGCCGCCAGCATATGATGCCGCAAATGTGGAACCGGACCGCCATGATCCCGATTTTGCCCTGTGGCTTGACCAAAATGTGAAGCCGCACAAGCAAGCGGGCTACGCCATCGTCAACATTAGCTTGAAGCCTATTGGCGGCATCCCTGGCGATGCGACATCAACGCAAATTGACGTGATGGCTGACCTCGCGGAAAAATATAGCTTTGACGAATTGCGCGTCACCCATGCGCAGAATATCGTCCTGCCTTATGTCGCAAAGCGCGACCTTTATGCCGTGTGGCAGGCCTTGCGCGATGCTGAGTTGGCCGACGCTAATCTTGACCTGATCAGCGATATCATCGCCTGCCCCGGCCTCGATTATTGCAGCCTTGCCAATGCCCGTTCAATCCCCGTCGCACAGAAAATTGCGACACGTTTTGCCGACATGGACCGGCAACTCGATCTGGGTGAGTTGAAGCTTAAAATATCAGGCTGCATCAACGCTTGCGGCCATCATCATGCCGGACATATCGGCATATTGGGCGTCGATAAAAAAGGCGTGGAAAATTACCAACTGACCTTTGGTGGCTCTGGCGCCGAAGACGTTAGCATCGGGAAAATCATTGGCCCCGGCTTTGATGAAGACGGTGTTGTCGATGCGGTGGAAAAGGCGACGGACGTCTACAAGGCACTGCGGAAGGGCGATGAACGTTTCGTCGACACCTATCGCCGTGTCGGCCTCGAACCCTTTAAGGAGGCGATTTATGGTTGAGTTTCGTTACCGCACCGATGAAGTGACGGAACAGCCGTCGGTCACGCTGGATGCGTTTCTGGACCAATCCAATGCCACCGCTGTCCGGTTGGAACCGGATGATGATGCACGGGCCTTAATCCCTTTCCTCGACCGGCTGACGCTGATCGAAGTAGCCTTCCCCAAATTTCGCGAGGGCAGGGGCTATAGCGCCGCCCGCATATTGCGGGAGGCTGGGTATCAAGGCGAATTGCGCGCGCAAGGTGACGTGTTGGTTGACCAGATTGCATATATGCGCCGCTGCGGCTTTGACAGCTTCGCACCCGAAGCCTCGTTAAACCCCGACGCGGTGGCCCGTGCGCTGGCCAATTATGACCATGCCTATCAAGGGGCCGCCGATAGCGTTGTGCCTATTTGGAAGCTAAGGCATGGGTGACAAGGTCCGCATCGCTGATCGTATCAACACCGCCCCGCGTTACACCGACGGCGACGCCGTGCGCCTGAATAACATGTTTCGGGGCCGCGATACATTTGAGATGCTGACCATCTTGTTGTGCGAGAATATGTTGGGCGATGCGGCTGTGGTCTCGAGCTTCGGCGCCGAGAGCGCGGTTTTGTTGCACCTCATTGCAAACATTGACCCCGCCACGCCGGTGCTGTTTTTGGATACTGGTAAGCATTTCCCAGAGACGATCACCTATCGGGAGGAACTTCGGTCGAAGCTCGGTTTGTTGGATCTGCGCATCCTGACCCCTGACCCCGTTTTGCTCCAGCAAAAGGATGAAACGGGCCTGCGTTGGTCATATGACCCCGATGGGTGTTGCGAAATTCGAAAAGTGCTGCCGTTAAATGCTGCGTTGGCCGGCTTTGACGCACAGTTTACGGGGCGCAAAGCGTTCCAATCGTCCACACGCCGTGCACTGCCCCGGTTTGAAATCGAAAATGGCCGTTTGAAGGTCAACCCGCTCGCCGATTGGGACCAAGCCAAAATCGATGCCTATATGGCCGAACATGCCTTGCCTGCACATCCTTTAGTGGAACTTGGCTATCCCTCGATTGGCTGCTCCCCTTGCACCACCAAAGTTGCGCCCGGCGAAGACCCGCGTTCGGGCCGCTGGAAGGGCTGGGACAAGGTGGAATGTGGGATACACAACGCCGTGACGCCGATTGGCGATGGTTCGGACGACCCTATTTTCTAATCCTCGCCGTTTCGGGCAAGATTATTTCGGGAAAAAATACGCCTGCACATCGGCCGCGATGCGCGCAGGTCGCAACGTTGTTGCATCAACGCAGCACCAGCTCGACTTGACCTCAGCAAGAACGTCTTCGCCACGCTTGATCACCGTGTCGTAGAAAGACCGCGCGCCTTGCACCTTTTCAAGCACCACCGATGCAATCACCTCATCGTCCAAAAACGCTGGTTTGCGGTAGGTAATCTCATGCTTGAGCGCGACCCACAGATATTTTGCAGCCGCCTCTGGCGGGGCAAGCTTGTTCCAATGCGCCAAAACCGCATCCTGCACCCAGTTCAAATAGCGCGCATTGTTCACATGCCCCATGAAGTCGATGTCAGCAGGCAGCACGCCTATGCGGTGAAGATGGAGGAGAGCGGTTGTCATTAGGATTTCATTATAGGCGATCAAAGGCGGTGATAAAGCCTTATTGCGGCGAAACGATGAATACATGCGGGCGATTACAGATAATGCTACAAATTTTTATTTCTGCAGAAACGGCTTGGTGCTGACATGAACTTGCAACACCCATTCTGCTATCCCACATGACGCATATGCACCGCTCGAAACGAAAAAACTGGAGCGATACGCCTGCCTATCGCTGGTCGATGGTCATTTTGGGTTGGGCGCTGATCGTTGCGGCGCCACTGGTCAGCTGGCTTCCCGGCCCAGGCGGACTAGCGCTGTTTATCATCGGGCTCGGCGTGATTCTCAAACATTCGCTTTGGGCAAAGAAACGGTACTCGCGACTTTCAAAGCAACATCCAGAATATGCCCGCTGGGCAAATTGGGCACTGCGGCGTAACAAGGTCAAAGGCCGCCCGCCATTTCCCGACATCAAACGCGACATCATACACCTGTTCCGGCGCGATGACATCGAAATGAAAATGCCCTGACTTGTGTTGACTTTTCACCTCCCTGACCGTATCGGCCACTGCAACAGAAAGGGTCGCTGCGCAGATTCGGCGACCATTTTCATTTCAAGACGCAAAAAATTTAAGGATTACAGTCATGAAGCGCACTTTTCAGCCGAGCAATCTCGTGCGTGCCCGTCGCCACGGTTTTCGTCTCCGTATGTCAACCGCTGCAGGCCGCAACATCCTGAACGCACGTCGCGCACGCGGCCGCAAGAAGCTGTCGGCTTAATTAGCGAGCATGCGGACCGCGATATGCGCGGTTACAGCGTCATCACAAAAAGGTCAGATTTTCTGACTGCCAACCGGGGGAAGCGATATGCAACTCCCGGTTTTGTTTTGCTTGTGAAAGACAGGCAGGATGAAAGTGCTGATATCCGGCTGGGTATTACCATCACCAAAAAAGTCGGCAACGCCGTCGTTCGCAACCGCATGCGCCGCCGCTTTCGTGCGCTCGCGCAGGAAATGCTCGCACAAAATGGCAAGGCAGGCGCAGATCATATCCTGATTGGCCGCGATAGCGGGATTGAACGGGACTTTGGCGCATTGCGCGCAGATATGGTGAAGGCGTTGGGGAAGTTATGCGGTTGACGGACGACAAGCCAAATCCGCTCCTTCGACTTGCGATGGGGTCGATGACATGATCGCCAAGCTCTTCATCCTTGTCGCAAGGGCGTGGCAGATCGGCCCTTCACGCATTTTACCGCCGACGTGCAGATATAGCCCAAGCTGTTCGGCATATGCGATTACGGCGCTACAAAAATATGGCGCAATTAAGGGTGGCTGGCTGGCCATCAAACGGCTATTGCGCTGCCAACCTTGGGGTGGGCACGGATATGATCCCGTGCCATGACGCTTCATTTACGGATTAACGGGGAATTTTAGACGTGGACGATAAACGCAACCTGATATTTGCAGTATTGCTGACGGGCCTCATCCTTTTCGGTTGGCCCTATGTCGCCAGCTATTTCTTCCCCACACCTCCTCCAGTCGCCAGCACCGCAGCATCCACCGCCAGCCCCGCAGGCGCGGCGACGTCTGATGTGTCTGTCGAAGCGGCCCCCGCTGCGGTTCAGGCCATTCCACTCAGCACTGCGCTGAAATCTTCGGCCCGCATCATGGTCGAAACGCCAAAGCTGAAAGGCTCGATCAATCTTGAGGGCGCGAAAATCGACGACCTTGTGTTGCTCACCCACCGTACAGAGCTTGCCAAGGATTCGGCTCCGGTTCGCCTTTTTGCGCCATCTGGCACCCAAAACGCTTATTTCGCCCGCTTTGGCTGGGCCGGCACAGGCATCATAGCGCCAGATGACAAGACCGTATGGACACCCAGCGGGAATAAGCTGACGCCATCCACGCCCGTGACCTTAAGCTGGACCAATACCCAAAATCAGAAGTTTGAAATCGCATTGTCAATTGACGACAATTTCATGATCACGGCAAAGCAGCGTTTCACCAATAATGGCACAACTCCTGTCGAAGTCGCTAACTTCGCGTTGCTCAGCCGCACAGGTAAGCCCGCTGACGCAACGTCCGGTGGTTCGATATTCACGCACATCCACATCGGTCCCATGGGCGTGTTCGATGACAAGCCCAATTATGATTGGGGCTATGTCGATGTGGTCGAAAACAAAGGCGAGGTTCCGTTCACCAGCACGGGCGGCTGGCTCGGCTTTACCGACAAATATTGGCTCGGCGCGCTGATCCCCGATCAAAAAACGCCTGTCTCGGCAAAGTTCCGCGCGAGCGGCGATGTCTATCAGGCGCAGGTCATCCCAACGCGTTATACCAGCGTTGCCGCCGGGGCCGCATATGACAGCAACTCACGCCTGTTTGCGGGCGCCAAAGAAATGGCTGTCCTCAACGCGTATTCCCAAGATTTGGGCATTCCATATTTGGACTATGCCATTGACTGGGGTTGGTTCTGGTTCATCGCCATTCCTTTCTTCTGGATCCTCCATTGGCTGTTTGGCGTTTTCGGCAACTTCGGCGCTGCGATCATTGGGCTGACGCTCATCGTACGCGGGTTCATGTATCCAGTCGCGCAAAAGCAGTTTGCGTCTATGGCACAGATGCGCGCGGTGCAGCCCAAGCTCAAGGCGCTGCAAGAACGCTGGAAAGACGACAAGCCCCGTCTGCAGCAAGAAATGATGACTTTGTACAAGGAAGAGAAAGTGAACCCGCTCGCGGGCTGCCTTCCGATCCTGCTGCAAATTCCCATCTTCTTCGCGCTCTATAAAATTCTGCTGCTATCGATTGAAATGCGCCATCAGCCCTTTGTCTTGTGGTTGAAGGACTTGTCCGCACCCGACCCGTTGACGCCAATCAACCTGTTTGGCTTGCTGCCGTTCGATCCGCCATCCTTCATCGCGATTGGTATCTTGCCAATCTTGTTGGGCGTAACGATGTGGCTGATGCAGCGGCTTAACCCGCAACCCATGGACGAAGTGCAAAAGCAGGTCTTTGCGGTTATGCCTTGGTTCCTGATGTTCATCATGGCACCCTTTGCCGCGGGTCTTCAGCTCTATTGGGTGATGTCCAACCTCGTGTCGATTGCCCAGCAAAAGTGGCTATATTCGCGACACCCCATTTTGCGCGAGCAAATGGCCCGTGAAGCCCAAGAAAAGGCGCAAGCAAAAGCGAATGCCAAGGCGTGACACATAATCTGTTCGTCATCCCGAATTAAACCTATCGTCAACCCGAACTTGTTTCGGGATGACGATTTTGGAATTAGTGACCAATAATGGATCATGTTAAAATCTTTTCAGGGCCCATAAGCTTCCTGAAGTCGGCACCAAAGCTTGAATTTCTGCCCGAACCAACGGTGCCGGAAATCGCGTTTGCGGGCCGGTCGAATGTCGGCAAATCGAGCCTGATCAATGCACTCGTCAACCGCAACAATCTGGCGCGCGCGTCGAATACGCCGGGTCGCACACAGGAATTGAATTTCTTTGATGTGGGCGACCCTGCGGCATTTCGCATCGTCGACATGCCGGGCTATGGTTATGCCAAAGCACCGATCAAGACCGTGCAGCAATGGCGCTATCTGATTAACGATTATCTGCGGGGCCGCGTGGTTTTGAAACGCGTGTTCGTTCTGATCGACAGCCGTCACGGGATTAAAGAGGTCGATCATGATATCATGTCGATGCTCGATAGTGCCGCCATCAGTTACCGCATCGTGTTGACCAAGACCGACAAGATCAAGGCCAGCGACTTGGCTGCAGTGGAAACCGACACTATGGCAAAGCTGCGCAAGCATGTTGCGGCGTATCCGGACCTGTCAGTGACCTCCGCCGAAAAACGCGGCGGGATTGAAGACCTGCGCGCCGCAGTGTTGGAAGCTGTGGCCTCTTAAAAAGTGCGTAAATTTTGCTTTTCTGCCCTCTCGACAGAAAAGCAAACAGCGACCATGTAAGGTCGCATGACCTTGAAACTGATCATTGGAAACAAAGCCTATTCAAGCTGGTCGCTGCGCGGCTGGCTCGCGGCGAAGCAATCTGACCTGCATTTTGAAGAGGTCATAGTGCCTTTGTTTGCGCCGGACTGGGAACAACGCAAGCGCGCGGCAGACCTTGCGCCATCGTCGGGCAAAGTCCCGATCTTGTGGGATGGAGAGGCGGTGGCCTGGGACAGCCTCGCGATTATCGATTATCTCGCCGACAAAGTCGGGCGTGACCGTTATTGGCCCAAGGACGCGGTCGCGCGCGGCATGGCGCGGTCGATGGCGGCTGAGATGCATTCGGGCTATTTGTCTTTACGCCGCGAATGCCCGATGAACACGCGCCGAACAGTTACCAACGTAACCTTATCCGAAGAAACCCAAGCCGATGCGATCCGCATATTGCAAAACTGGGCGGAGGCACGTTCGCGCTTTGGCAAGGATGGGCCATATCTGTTCGGCACATTCAGCGCGGCGGACATCATGCTCGCGCCCGTGGTCACGCGCTTTGTGACCTATGGTTTCACCCTGCCAGGTTTTGCCCAAGCTTATGCCGACGCCATCATGACGCATCCATGGATGGAACAATGGTATGCCGCCGCTGCGCAAGAACCGTGGACGATAGAACGCATCGAGAGCGCTTTTACGTAATCCGTCCCTAGCCGCATTGCGCGCGGTGCAACAGCTTCTGATCCGCCAGCACCAGCGCCATCATCGCCGCGACCACGGGTGTGCCCCTTATACCCACGCAAGGGTCGTGGCGGCCCTTGGTGACGATATCTGTGGCGGACCCGTCGCGTGTAACGGTTTCAACGGGCGTGAGGATGGAAGAGGTCGGCTTGAACGCGACGCGCACCAAAACGGGCTGCCCCGTCGAAATGCCGCCCGCGATACCGCCCGCATTATTCGCCAAAAATTCGGGATGGTTTGACCCTGCGTTGGCTGGCCGCATCGGGTCAGCATTTTCCTCACCACGCAAACGCGCCGCCCCAAAGCCTGCGCCTATCTCAACGCCTTTTACCGCGTTGATGCTCATCATGGCCGACGCGAGCTCACTGTCCAGTTTTGCATACAGCGGCGCGCCCCAGCCAGGCGGAACGCCTGTGGCAACGCATTCGATGACCGCACCGAGCGAGGAACCAGACTTGCGTGCTTCGTCGACCAATTTTTCCCAACGCCCCGCCGCCGCTTCATCAGGGCAGAAAAACGGGTTTTTATCAATCTGCGACGCTTCGAAATTATCGCGATTAATCGCATCGCCACCGATTTCGGCGACATAGGCGATGATGTTCACATCAGGTATAACAGCACGAGCGACTGCGCCAGCCGCCACCCGCGCAGCGGTTTCACGGGCGCTGGATCGGCCACCACCACGATAGTCGCGAAAGCCATATTTGGCGTCATAGCTGAAATCGGCATGGCCGGGACGATAGGCCTTGGCGACCTCGGAATAATCCTTTGATCGTTGGTCCACATTTTCGATCATCAGCGAAATCGGCGTACCTGTCGTCCGGCCTTCAAACACGCCGGACAATATCCGCACAACATCGGGTTCCTGCCGCTGCGTGGTGAAGCGGGACGTGCCGGGACGTCTTTGGTCCAAAAATGGCTGAATATCTGCTTCAGACAAAGCAAGGCCGGGAGGGCAGCCATCGACCAACGCGCCCAGCGCCGGACCATGCGATTCGCCCCATGTCGAAAAACGGAACACGCGGCCAAAGGTATTAAAGCTCATTTGCTCTTTCCGTTTTCTTCAATTGCCCCGAACGATAGCGCACTTGCTCCTTGCCCAACCAAGTCCGGATTGCACGAAAAATGATGAGCGCCATTGCAACGCCTATCACGCGGGCAGCGTGCGGATGGCCGAAGTTTGCGCCGATGCGTCCGGCCCATACAAAAGCGCCAATAATGCCTAAAAAGCCTGCCATCGACACAAATGCATCCAAGAGAGGCGGAAGCCCCTCCCAATAGCGACGCGCGTGCCAATAGCCGTGCCCGCCAATGAGCACAGCACAGCCTGCCAGAAGAAGAACCAGCGCGTAGCTATGCCCCTCGAACATCAGAGTGTGCTGATATCAGGAGCATCCTCCTGCTTCATGCCGACGGTGTGATAGCCCGCGTCAACATAGTGGGTTTCGCCGGTTACTCCGGCAGCAAGGTCGGACAGGAAATACAGCGCCGAAGAGCCGACATCATCAATCGTCACATTACGGCGCAGCGGGGTGTTCAGCTCATTCCATTTCAAAATGTAGCGGAAATCGCCAATGCCCGATGCCGCCAGCGTCTTGATGGGGCCGGCTGAAATCGCATTCACGCGAATGCCCTGCGGCCCCACATCATTGGCGAGATATTTGACCGACGTTTCCAGCGCAGCCTTTGCCACGCCCATGACGTTATAATGCGGCATAACCTTTTCCGCGCCATAATAGCTCAATGTCAGCATTGACCCGCCGCCTTCGCCCGTTTCAGGGTCGAGCGGCTTCATCATCGCGGCGGCGCGCTTGGCGACGGCGGTAAAGCTGTAGACGCTGACATTCATGGTCATCAAAAAGTCTTCCAAACCGACGTCAAAATATTTGCCGCGCAACGCCTCTTTATTAGTGAAGCCAATCGCGTGCACCACAAAGTCGATGGTTGGCCATTTGTCCGCCAGCGTTTCGAAAGCGCGGTCGAGATTGGCCATGTCCGCCACGTCGCAGTCAATCAGGAAATCACAATCCAGCTGCGCCGCCAATGGCCGCACCCGCTTTTCCATGACTTCGCCCTGATAGCTGAAGGCCAATTCGGCACCTTCGGCATGCAAGCGCTTTGCGATACCCCATGCGAGCGACTTGTCATTGGCAAGCCCCATAATCAGCCCGCGTTTACCAGCCATCAATCCGGTCATAATATCCTCATTCGTCCGCTATATGTGCTTTGACTTGCCTTAGTCCATTTTCATGGGCGTTGGCCAGCGCCGCGTTCAACTGCGCCCCTGTTACCAAGCCAAGGCCGATCAGGTAAAAGAAAATCAGCGCCAACATCACGCCAGCCAAACTGCCATAGGCCAGGTCATAATTGCTCACACTGGATAGGAATAAGGGCAACAATGCGGTTAAGCCCAGCCACCAAATGCTCACAAAGGCTGGGCCAGGCCATTTTGGAAAATCCGCAGAGCGATATTTGGACGGCGTGAGGCCTGCGAAAATAACGTAAATCGCGACAAACAGCGTGACGAAGGGAATGATTCGCCCCCACGCAAAATAGCTCGCCACCGTCTGCGCCGTGGGGATGAAGCGATAGACAAAATCCTCCGCCGCGGTGACCATCACTTGCGCGGAAAAGGCGACCATCGCCAGAACAACTGAAGCGATAATCGCGCCCAAAGAGCTTAACCGATAATGCCAGAAGGCGCGGTTGGGTGTTGCGCCATAAGCGCGATGCAAAACGTCGCGAAAGGTTTCGATAAGACTTGCCGCCGTCCACAGGCTGACCCCAGCGCTGAGCCATAATAACGGCCCGGAACGCGCGGTCATCGCAGACTGGATGGGTCCTTGAAGGGCGCTGGCCACGCTGGGCGGTACGGTTTGAAAAAAAGCTTCGATTAAGGCGAGGCCAGATTCGGTTTGGCCAAAGGCACCCGCGATAGCAGCCGCTACGACGCAAAAGGCAAAGAGCGACACCAAAGACAGATAGGCAAAATTGCCTGCGTGAATGAACCCATCGCTATACACGCCGACGCCGACCCGCTTGGTCACTTCAACGACCTGACCCGGAAGGCCAAGTCGCGCAAACCATGTCGCTTCACTTTCGTCAGCATGCGTTGTCGCCGGAAGATGTGCCCGCGCCTCTGGTGACAGAGGCGAAATTTCAGACACCTATATTCTCCCGGACAGAGCTGTCCGAGAGAATGTCACTTATCCGCGCAAGCTCCGCCGGGTCTGTCGGCAAATGGATCATCAGCGTCACAAGTTGATCACCCCGCACACCCGTCTTGGCGGTAAAGCCGCGGCCTTTGATGCGCAGAACAGCACCCGAATTGGTGCGCGGCGGGACAGTCAACATCACGGCGCCATCAACCGTCGGCACTTTGACCTTGCCGCCTGCTACCGCCTCTTTCAGCGAAATCGGAAGATCGATGCGGATATTGTCACCATCCCGCACCAAATCGGGATGTCTGCCAATTTTCAACGTCACCATCGCATCGCCATGGCCGCCGGGGCCGGGTTGCCCCTTGCCGGGAATACGGATTTGCTGTCCCGCCACTATGCCTGCGGGCAGTTTGAATTCCACCGTCTTGCCATCGCCTAACGAGATGCGTTGCGGTGCAAGCGTCGCGGCGTCGGTAAACGACACCAAATGCGCATAAGCAATATTCGCGCCCTTGGGCGGCGGTGCGTGCTGCGGACGTGAGCCGGGCCCAGCGCCCGGGCGTGCACCGCCCCCGCCGCCAAACAGGCCATCAAATATATCGCCCAGATCAATCCCGCCGTTGCCGAAATCGAAATTGCCACCCGCCGGACCACCTTGGCTATAGCCGCCACCGCCGCCAAAAGGATTACCGGCAAAGCGCGGTTGCCCGTTTTCGTCAATCTCACCGCGATCATATTGACCGCGTTTTTTGGGGTCGGACAGCAGGTCATAGGCCTGCGTCACTTCGCTAAACCGATCCGACGCCTTTGGATTGTCCTTGTTCTTGTCGGGGTGCAATTCCTTCGCCAGCTTACGATAAGCAACCTTGATCGCCTTGTCGTCCGCGCCCTTGGACACACCTAATGTGGAATAAGGATCTGCCATTCTTGTCCCTGTTACTCTGCTACCCGTCTTAGATTGGTATTACAGCGCCCCGAGTCAACTTGGGAGCAACGCATTTTCGGGTTTTTCGCCTATCAACGCACGTAGCAGAAGATAGAGCAGTAAGCCAATTGGCCCTGCCATCAGGGTAAAAAACAAAATCGGGGCCTGCAGCCAGCGAGATATATTATGCGCATCCGCGTTGCGCGCAATCCAGATGCCGACAAACAGGTCAAAGGCCAGATAATGTATCCAGCCAATCGTTGCACCGCCGGGCGAGTCAAACAGCGCCATCACGCCTGCCAAAGTCGTAAAATCCGCAGGCGGACGCCCAACTGGTCCACCATCCGAAATCAGGCCTGCCATCAAAGGGATCATCAGGCCCGCATAGAGACATGCGAGCAAGACCGCCCCTGCAAAAAAGACAAAAGGCACAACGCGCGCGCGTTTCGGCGCAAATGCCAAAATCACCCAGCCCAGCAAAGCCCACGCATTGGCTAACCCAAATATCATGTCCCAGTTCATTTTATCGTCTAGCCCCTTTTAACCCGCATCAGTCTAGCCTATCGGTGGATTATGGAAAGACCTGATCCCTTTAGCCTCTTCGACACATGGTTTACCGAAGCGCAGACCACCGAAATAAATGACTCCAATGCCATGGCGTTGGCGACAACGGGCGTCGACGGTCAGCCTTCAGTGCGGATGGTGCTTTTGAAAGGCCATGGCCGCAACCTTGGCACGCATGGCGGATTTATATTCTACACCAATTTTGAAAGCCGCAAGGCGACACAATTGTCCGACAATAAGAATGTCGCTTTGCTGTTTCATTGGAAATCTCTGCGTCGGCAAATCCGGATTGAGGGCGCAGCCAGCCGCGTCGACGATGCCACCGCTGATGCCTATTTTGCAACCCGCTCCCGCAATTCGCAGCTTGGTGCATGGGCCTCCGACCAGTCCCGCCCGCTTGCCGACCGCGCGACTTTTGAAGCACGCTTTGCCGAAATAGAAGCCCGTTTTGAAGGCCAAGACGTGCCACGTCCGCCGCATTGGTCGGGATGGATGGTCAGCCCCAGCCGTATCGAATTTTGGCAAGACCGTGAATTCCGCCTGCACGAACGCTGGTTGTATGAACGCGATGACAACGGCTGGAAAACTGGCATGTTATACCCATGACGTTACCGCAATGAGCCTTGCGCATAATCACCATCACCATGCACATGGTAACCTGACCAACCGCGCGGCGATTGCCAGCGTGACGATGGCTTTGTTCTTGCTCGCGCTCAAGATTTTTGCCGCCGCCGAAACCGGCTCCGTCGCCTTATTGGCCTCATTGGCGGACACGGGCTTTGACGTTCTGGCATCGGTGCTGACGTTATTCAGCGTCCGTTATGCCGCCATGCCTGCCGATGATGATCACCGGTTCGGCCATGGCAAGACAGAGGCGCTGTCTGCATTGTTTCAGGTCGTGTTGATCACCGTATCTGCCATATTGATCGCATGGCGCGCCATCGTGCGCTTGGGCGCGCAGGAACAGACCGCGCATCCCGAATATGGCATTGGCGTTTCGGTCATTGCCATCATCGCCACCGTGGCCTTGCTCGCCTATCAAAGGCATGTGGTCCGCAAAACCGGATCGGTCGCTATTCAGGCGGACCATGTGCATTATCAAAGCGACTTGTTGCTCAACATAGCGGTGATCGTTGCCATACTGCTCGACAATATGCTGAATGTGCGCGGCGCCGACCCGTTGTTCGGGATTGCGATTGCTGCGTGGCTATTATGGGGCGCCTATCGCGCGGCGCGGATTGCACTGGATCAATTGCTGGACCGCGAATGGCCGGAAGAAAAAAGGCAGCGCTTCATTGATGTCGCGCTGCGCCATCCTGAATTGCGTGGCATACATGACATGCGCACCCGTTCCAGCGGCGCGCATGATTTCTGCCAATTCCATGTCTGGGTTGACCCGAATATGACCGTAGCCGCGGCGCACCGCATCATGGATGAAGTGGAACAAGCGTTGATGGACGCATTTCCGGGCGTCGAAGTCCTGATCCACCCCGACCCCGAAGGCCATAAGGATGAGATGGGCTATATCCCGTCAGAAACGATCGAGCACAAGAAGAATTCCCATGACTGAACTGCCTTATTATCACGTAGACGCCTTCGCTGACCGGCCTTTCACGGGCAATCAGGCCGCCGTGATGCCGCTCACGGAATATTTGGATGACGCCGTGCTTCAAGCAATTGCGGAGGAAAATAATTTCGCGGAAACCGCCTTTTATGTACCCGATGCAACGGGCGCGGCCGATTATGAGCTGCGCTGGTTCACGCCTGCTGTGGAAATTCGCCTCTGCGGCCATGCGACATTGGCGAGCGGGCATATCATCCTGAGCCAAAATCCCAACATGGATCGCGTGACGCTGCGCACGCGTAAGGCTGGCATATTAGAAGTGCGCCGCGAAGGCGATGCGTATGCTGTGGCGCTGCCCGCTATTCCTACAGAGGAAGTCGACAATCCGGATATGATGGCCGCGATGGGTGGCAAGCCTTTGTCGATGCGCAGCAACCCCGATAGCTATAATATGTTCGTCTATGCTACGGCCCCAGAAATCCTGGCGCTCAAGCCCGATATGAAGGCTTTGGCTGCGCTGGGGGATGATAGCTTCACTGCCACCGCCCGCGGCGAAGACACGGACATCGTCAGCCGTGTATTCGTGCCCGGTGCTGGCGTAGATGAAGACAGCGTCACCGGCAGTGCCCATGCCGTCATCGCGCCTTATTGGGCCAAGGTGCTCGGTCGCGACCGCTTCACCGCTTATCAGGCATCGGCGCGCGGCGGATATTTGGGCTGCCAATTAGACGGCGACAGAGTTTGGTTGTCAGGCAATTGTTTTACGGTAGTAAAGGGTATGTTCAGTTTGCGCTGACCATCAACGACATTCCATAGTTCAAAGGATCATTCATGCTGAAGTCATTCGCCGTCTTGTCGGCCCTCCTGCTTTCACCCGCCGTCATGGCGCAAAATGCACCACCCGCCCCGCCCAGTGGCGGCGTGCCACAGCCCGAGCAAATTTTTGCTTTTCTTGATGCCAATAAAGACGGCTTCATTGCCAAGGATGAGGCGCAAGGCCCGTTGGTTCAATATTTCGCGAATATTGATACGGATAAGGACGACAAAATTTCCATGGCCGAGTTGAAAGCCGCGATGGACGCAATGCGTCCGCCAGAGCCAACACAAGGCGGCAGCGACTAACACTGCCCGATTTGTAAACAAACAAAACGCGCGGGAAGCCAGTTGGCCTCCCGCGCTTTTTTGTTTTTAGGCGACAGTCGCCTTGCGGATTACACCGGGGTTCGCAGGTGGCTCACCCTTTGGCAAAGCGTCAACATGCTCCATGCCGCTGATCACTTGGCCCCAGACAGTGTACTGGCGGTCCAAGAATCGTGCGTCATCAAAGCAGATGAAAAACTGGCTGTTGGCGGTGTTCGGATCATTGGTGCGCGCCATGGAGCAAACGCCGCGCACATGTGGTTCCGCGTTAAATTCTTGCGCCAGATTTGGCTTGGACGAAGCGCCCATGCCAGTGCCATTGGGGCAGCCGCCTTGCGCCATGAAGCCGGGAATGACGCGGTGAAACTTGACGCCGTCGTAAAAGCCTTCGCGCGCCAGCTCGGTGATGCGGGCTACGTGGTTAGGGGCAAGATCAGAACGAAGCTTGATAACAACGTCGCCGCTGTCGAGCGAAAGGGTAAGTGTTTCATCGGCCATATTGATATTCCTTCAGGCTTGTAAAATGGATGATGGCCGCCCTAGGGGATGCATCGCAGTGGTGCAAAGCCAAAATCATTGCATTTTGACGCCGCCTGCTTAGGAGGGCGAATTCTTAGTATAACGTCTTAGATTGAAAAACGGGAGGCCCGCAGTTGACCAGCGACATCGCCAACCCGGATAGTATTGACCTCGAAATCGTGGAAACGCTGGACGAAGACAATCGTCTGACGCGCGACTATGTCGACCGCGTTCTCGATGCCGTGGACGAAGGCGATCTGGACGAAGTCTACCGGCTTGTTGAACCGCTGCACGAAGCTGACATTGCTGACCTTCTCGAACTGACGCCATCCGAACGGCGTGGCCTACTCGCCATCAGCCTAGGCGATCTCATGAGCGCCGAGGTGCTGGCCGAGGTCAACGACTATGTCCGCGAAGACATTATCGATGCCCTCCCTGCGTCCCAAGTGGCCGGACTTGCCGGACAGTTGGATACCGATGACGCGGTTGCGATTATCGAGGATATGGAGGAGGAGGACCAGCAAGCCGTTTTGGCCGAGCTGGACCCCGAAGACCGCGCCGTCATTGAAGATGCGTTGTCTTATCCTGACGAATCGGCTGGTCGTATCATGCAGCGCGAACTGGTCGCGGTGCCGGAACATATGACCGTCGGGCAGCTCATCGATTATCTGCGTGACCATCAGGACCTGACCACCGAATTCTGGGAAATTTTCGTCGTCGATCCGCAGCATAAGCCCGTTGGCACATGCAAATTGAGCTGGATCATGCGCAGCCAGCGCAAGGTGCCGGTCAGCGAAATCATGATGCATGAACAGACGCTCATCCCGGTCGATATGGATCAGGAAGAGGTCGCCTTACGCTTCCAGAAATACGCGCTCATCTCCGCGGCGGTTGTCGATGGTTCGGGGCGGTTGGTGGGCGTCATCACCGCCGATGACATCGTCCACATTGTGCAGGAAGAAGCCGATGAGGATATCTTACGCCTGTCGGGTGCCGGCGAAGGCGACATTAACGAGCCCATTTCGGAAAGCTACAAGGCGCGCGTCCGCTGGCTGATTGCCAATTTGGGCACGGCTATGGTCGCAAGCTTCATCATTGCCCAATTTGGCGCGGCGATTGAAACGATGGTTGCGCTCGCAGTCCTTATGCCCATCGTTGCGTCGATAGGCGGCAATGCAGGGACGCAGACATTGGCCGTGACGGTGCGCGCGCTGGCGACCAATCAGTTGACCCAATCCAATACCATGCGCTCGATTTGGCGCGAGATACGGGTCGCCTTGCTCATTGGCGCAACGATCGCGGTGATTGCAGGTCTCGGCGCGGGTCTGATTTTTGGCAACTGGCTGCTGGCAACTGTCATTGCTGCGGCGATATTGTGCAACATTTCACTGGCCGGATTGTCCGGCGTCGCCATTCCGGTGCTGCTGGACCGGTTGGATCAAGACCCCGCAGTTTCAAGCTCCATCTTCGTCACGATGATTACCGATTCGATGGGTTTCCTTATCTTCCTCGGCCTCGCGGTCTTCAGCGGCCTTGCCGGTTAACCACACAGTTCCCAAATAAATTCCATGCCATTGAACATGACCAAAATCGCCTTTGGCGCGGAAAGCCCGCAGCATTTGCGCGAGCGCCTTGCGGCTTATGCCCAAGACGGCGAAGTCCGCTTAACCACGCGTTACTTGCCCAAGCGGGTTGCAGAAATGGCGGGCGGTTCGCTTTATTGGATACACACGCATACGATCATCGGCAGAAGCCCGATCATCGGCTTCATGGAAAATGGCGCTGGCCGGCATTGGATCCGCATTCGACCCCAGCTCATCGCCGTCCGCTCCACCCCCAAGCGCGCGCATCAAGGCTGGCGCTATCTCGAAGAAGCCAACGCCCCGCCTGATCTCGATTCGGTCGAAACCGACGGCCGCGACGAAATGTCGCCGAAGATGCTTAATGAACTGATGAAAATGGGACTTGTTTAGGCCGCCGCGCGTTTCGTCAAGACCTTGTTAATCACATCGGCAAATGTCTCCGCACTTTGCGCGCCGGGGACCATATATTTTTGATCGAAGATGATCGCCGGAACGCCAGTGATATTTTGGTCGGTCCAATGCGCCATTTCTGCTCGGACACTGGCCGTTAGCGCAGCGTCGTTCATCCATGCCAAAGCCACGGCGCGGTCCATGCCTTGCGCTGCGGCAATGTCGCACAAGACGTCGGTATCGCTCACATCGCGGCGGTCCTGAAAATAGGCCGTAAATAGCGCCATTTTTAGCTCTGTCTGCGCGCGCCATCCGCGTTCACTGCCAAAAATGGTCAGCAATTTATGCGCGTTGAACGTGTTATAAATGCGCATGCCTTCGCCATAATTAAACGCGAAGCCGACATTGTTGCCGATGTCCGACAGCCTGCTCCGGTTCGCGCGGCTTTGTTCGGGCGTGCTGCCATATTTGCGCGCGATATGCTCTGCGGTATCTTCGCCTTCGGGTGGCATGTTCGGGTTGAGTTCGAACGGATGCCAATAGGTTTCGGCGGCAATATCTTGACCAACAAGCGTCAGCGCTTTCTCCACCTGTTTCAGGCCAATGATGCACCATGGGCACACCACGTCGGACACGATATCGATACGCAACGGCACCGCGTCAGTCTTCATTGCGATGCCCAATGGCGCAAAAGGCTATGCGCGATCGCAAAGGGTGGCGGCGCGTTGAAGCGACGGTCGGCGTCACCGGCCAAAGCTGCCATCGCCTCTTGTTTTGTTACCCATATAGCATCTTCAATCTCGTCGGTGTCGAGCGTGAGTGCGTTGTCCAAAGCATCGGCCGTGCACGCAATCATCAATTGCGATCCACCAAAGGGCCAAGGCTGGCTGGTGACATAACGCACCGCGCCACAGGTCACACCGGCTTCTTCATGAATTTCGCGGCGCACCGCCTCTTCAATGCATTCACCTGGTTCCAAAAAGCCCGCCAGCGCCGAATAATTGCCAGGCGGAAAGCGGGATTGCCGTCCGACCAGCGCCTTGCCTTCAAATTCGGCGAGCATGATGACCACAGGGTCGGTGCGCGGGAAATGTTCTTTTTGGCAATTGCCACATTTGCGGCCCCAGCCTGCCCGGAACAACACCGTCGCCGCACCGCAGCGTCCGCAGAAACGATGGCCATTATGCCATTCAATCAAGCTACGCGCCGTGCCGTAAATCGCGGCATCCCCCGCAGGCAGCGTCGACAAGGCACGCCAGATAGCAGGCGAGCGAAACGCATCGCCCGTTGCATCGACCACGGCCACGAAATGCGGCTTACCGTCGGAGAGCCCTAGTAAGATAAGCTCCTCCGACCCCTCAAGCTCCGCCAAAGAATGCCAGTGCAATTCGCCTGCATCGGTGACGCGCGGATCAAGCCCGTGAAGGCCCAGCACCCGCGCGCGCCAGTCGCCCAGCAGCGCGTCATAAGCCTCTGGATCATTGCGGACGCGGTCCGCACGGTCGAGCGGTGAGCCCGTAAAACCTGGATTCATCATAGGATCAAGCTGGCAAGCCTAGGTCCTTCAGGACCCATTTGGCGAAATCCGCGTGAATCGGATAGACATTACTTGGCATATATTGCGCCATGCAGACGGCGCGCAATTTGCTTCTTGGATCGACAAAAGCCACCGTGCCCGCCGCACCGCCCCAGCCGAACACGCCTGCATTCACGCCTTTGCCAACCCGGCCACCCGCGCCAAAGCCAGCACCGTCGGCAAAAGTGCCGGCGGTGGAAACACCGGAGGGCAGCAAGTCGGACATGGCGAGCTTTGCTGTCGCCGTTGACATGACACGAACGCCATCCAATTCACCATGATTGGCCAACATGTTGAGGAAACGGTCATAATCACGCGCGGACGTCACCATGCCCGCGCCGCCAAAGGCAAAGGGTGGTTTGTCGAGGTAAATGCTGGTCGAAGCAGGATCGATTGGGAACAACACGCCATTCACAGGCGCGTAATTGGATACGAAGCGCTTGATTTCCGACTTGGGCACTTGGAAATAGCTGCTGTTCATTTTCAACGGTTCAAAAATGCGGGTTTTGAGAAAAGCTTCAAAATCCATGCCGCTCGCGACTTCAATCACGCGGCCAAGCAAATCGAGCGAGATCGAATAGCTCCATTTTGTGCCAGGCTCGGCAATCAATGGCTGCTTCGCCAGCCGTTCGGCAAATGTCTTGAGATCAGGGGTCGGTGTGCTTGTAGGCTGACCGGGAATAGGAAAGCGGCTAACGATGCCCGGCGTGATACCATTTTCCAGATAGGCCTGCAGCAACGGTCCCTTGGTGACAATCGAGTAGCCCAGACCGGCAGTATGAGTCAGCAAATGCCGCAATGTAATCTGGGTCTTGGCTGGCACCGCATCGAGGCTTTTGTCCGGGTCAGTCAGCACGGTCATATTCGCAAATTCCGGTAGGAAATCGGCAATTGGCTGATCGAGCTTCATCTTGCCTTCGTCCACAAGGATCATCGCAGCAATGCCGGTCACAGGCTTTGTCATCGAATAAATGCGCCACAATGTGTCGATATTCACAGGCGTCGTTTCGCCCAGCCCTTGTGTACCAACGGCGACAACATCGGGCATTCCGGCCGCGCGTCCAATGGTGGCGAGAACACCGGTCAGTTTGCCCGAAGAGACATAGCTTTGAAACTGCGTCCGGATGGTCGGATATAAATCGGCCGCCTGTGCCCAAGCCCGCGCCGGTGCCAATGCGCCCATAGCACCCATAGCTGCCAATTGGCCACCCCATGCCAAAAACCCGCGCCGACCAATCATCGCCTGTTCTCTATCCCGCATTTTCATACTCTCTCTCCTGCCTGCATTGCCGCCTCTGCTGCTTTTCTGAATAGGGTCGGCAGACCAGCCTTGTCGAGCGATTTTAGTGGCCACCATTCACCTATATTGGGGTCATCCGCCCCCGCTGGCCATGCCGTAACGGCAATGTCGAGCAGAAGCGAAAAATGGGTAAAAACATGCGACACTTGGCGGGGCAATGTTCGCCATTTGGCAGGCACCGGCGGCGTCTTATAGCCATCCAATCGGGCTGTCCATTGGTCATCGGGCAAAGCGCGCATACCCGCCAAAAGGCCTTTGTTGTCACGGCGCACCAGCCAAACATGTCCATCCCGTTCGATCCAATAGACGGTACCTGTGCGCTGTGGCTTGGCGGCCTTTGGCGTTTTGGCGGGATAGATTTCCGGATTACCAAGACGCTTGGCATCGCAGGCAAAGGCAAGCGGGCAAAGCAGACAAGAGGGCGCACGCACTGAACATAGGCCCGCCCCTAAATCCATCATCGCCTGCGCAAAGTCGCCAGCGCGGGCCTTGGGCGTAATGCTGTCCATTGCATCCCGAATAAGCGGCTTTGACTGCGGCAAGGGCGTCGCAATCGCAAACAAACGCGACACGACGCGTTCGACATTGGCATCGACAACGACGGCCCTTTGCCCGAACGCAATCGCGGCTATGGCGGCGGCGGTATAAGGGCCAATACCCGGCAACTTCAGCAACGCCGCCTCGGTTTCCGGTAACCGACCTGCATGATCCGCCACGACCACGCGCGCGCATTTTAACAAATTGCGTGCGCGGGCATAATAGCCAAGGCCCGCCCATGCCGCCATGACATCGGCGTCATCCGCCACCGCCAGCGCCGCAAAGTCGGGCCAGATTTGGGTGAATTTGTGGAAATAAGCCCCCACCGCCGCAACGGTCGTCTGCTGAAGCATGATCTCCGACAACCAGACATGATAAGGGTCGGCAAAGCCTTGCCCCGGCGGTGTGCGCCAAGGCAGCGTCCGCGCATGCAGGTCATAATGCGCAAGCAAGGCCTGCGCGATATCCCCAGATTTATCGATGGCATGTTGGACGGCTGGCATGAAAAATGGCATGGATGAGGGGATGGATAAAGGCAAGTCACCACCACCGCCAAAAGGCACCAAAAAGGCCCTGGCGCCCAAAACATATCAGCGTCCACGCGGTGGTGAGGCGAAGTCTGTATCGTCATTAATGCCCGATATCGGCCGTGCCGCGTTCCGGAAATTCGGTTTTGTGCAAAGCTCTGTCGTCAGCCGCTGGGACGAAATCGTCGGCGCGCGCTATGCCGCTGTGTCCGCGCCGGAGGCTATTCGCTTTCCAATTGGCAAGAAATCCGATGGCACGCTGGAACTGACCGTGGAGGGTGCCCATGCCACGATGATTCAGCATGTGCTTCCGGAAATCATTGAGCGCGTAAACCGGTTTTTTGGATATGGGGCGGTCGCGCGGGTTAAAGTCCGCCAAGGCCCGGTCGCCAAGCCAAAGCTGCGTCCACCAACCGCCGCGCCGATGTTAAAGCCCGTGCCGATGGAATTGGGCGAATCCTTGCGTGAAATTGGCGATCCAGAGCTTTTTGCCGTCCTCGAAAGCCTCGCAAAAAGCCTTGCCAAAGACGGCAAGTGATACCAGATGCGCAAGATGAAATTCGAAGGATAAGGTCCATCCGTATGTCGCATATGAAAAAATATCTGGGCGCAGTTTTGGTCGGTGTTGCGGCGTTGTCCGCTGGCTTATCTGCAGCGCCCGCGCCGAACAAATGGCTATCAACGGTGACGGTCACGGACAAGGGCGCGCATATTCTGGGCAACCCTGCTGCGCCAAACAAAGTGGTCGAATATCTAAGCTACACCTGCGGACATTGCGCGGATTTTGAAATGCAGGAAGCACCTGCGTTCAAAGCGCGGTTTGTAGCCACCGGCAAGGCGAGCCTCGAAATTCGCAACATGGTGCTTAATCCCTTGGATCTGACTGCTGCCATGCTGGCGCGGTGCGGTGGCAAGGCAAAGTTTTTCGGTAACCAAAGGCATTTGTTCGCAACTCAAGGCATCTGGTCAGGAAAGGCCAAAATTATTAGCGCGGCCACACGCGATAAATTAAAAGCCGAAGATTATACTGGATTCATGATTGGCACCTTTGACGAAATCGGTCTTGGTCCCATCATGCAACAACGCGGGATCACACCAGCACAGGCAAAGACCTGCTTGGCCAACAAGCCGGCATTTAATGCCATTATTGGCATGACCGACTCAGGATCCAGGCTGGGTGTGCGCGGTACGCCTGCATTTTTGGTCAATGGCGTTTTGCAGGACCATATTCATAACATTGCTGAATTACAGGCGGCAATGAAGTAAACCGAGATACCAGACAGAAGGATATCACATGCGTATCAAGACATTCATTTTGACTACTGCCGCCGCCATGGCACTCGCCGCTTGCGGTGGTGCAGATACCGCTGGCGCCCCAAAGGGTGAACCGCTGGCCAAGGTTGCCGCCCCTGCCGATAAGGCGTGGGTCGATGTTGTCACTAAGACCGAATTTGGTGGCTACCAAATGGGCAACCCCAATGCAAAATTGAAGCTGGTCGAATATGGCGCCATTACCTGCCCCGGCTGTGCGCAATTTTCGGTGCAGTCGACCGAGGAATTGCACAAGCTGGTTAATGACGGCACCGTCTCGATGGAATTCCGTCCATTCCTCGTCCACGGTATTCAGGACGTTCCCGGCTTCCTTTTGGCGCAATGCAGCGGCCCTGAAGCCTTCTTCCCGCTCACCGACCAACTCTATGCCGAGCAGGCTTCATGGCTTGGCAAAATCAGCACGGTGACTGAGGCGGATCAGCAAGCGATGCAGAAAATGTCGCCGGAACAGATCGCCACTTTGCTCGGCACCAAAATGGGCTTGATCGAATTTGTGAAATCACGCGGCATTAGCGAAGACCAAGCCAAAGCGTGCTTGTCGGATAAGGCCGCGATTGACGCGCTGATCAAAACCACGGAGCGCGGGACGAAGGAAGATGAAGTGGCTGGTACGCCATTCTTCTTGCTGAACGGCGCGAAGTTGGACGCCAGTTCATGGGTGCAGGTGAAGAGCAAGCTGGTCGAGGCCGGCGCCCGCTAAATATGGCGCAGGGGGGGCATGACATCGCTTTAGCCGCAATGGAGCTCACCCCTTGCGGATAAAGAAGCTGAAACTTGTCGGCTTCAAAAGCTTTGTTGAGCCTGCGGAACTCCGGATTGAAAGCGGGCTCACCGGTATTGTCGGGCCCAATGGCTGCGGCAAATCCAACCTATTGGAAGCCATCCGTTGGGTGATGGGCGAAAGCAGCGCCAAATCAATGCGTGGCGCGGGCATGGAAGATGTGATCTTCGCCGGAACCGCGTCCCGCCCGCCGCGCGATTTCGCAGAAGTCACGATATTGGCCGAACGCAGCGACGATAGCGACGACAGTGACAGCGACGAGGAATTGGAAGTCACCCGCCGGATCGAACGCGGGGCTGGCTCTGCCTATCGGTCCAATGGCCGCGATGTGCGCGCCAAGGATGTGGCGCTTATCTTCGCCGATGCCGCAACGGGGGCGCATTCCCCTGCTTTGGTCAGCCAAGGCCGCATTGGCGCGATCATCTCCGCCAAGCCGCAAGAACGCCGTCAGATGCTGGAGGAAGCGGCAGGTATCTCCGGCCTGCATGTCCGGCGCAAAGATGCCGAGCAGAAACTGCGCGCCGCCGAAAGCAATTTGGCACGGCTCGCGACCATCCTTGCCGATATGGACGCGCGCGCAGGCCAATTACGCCGCCAAGCCAAGCAAGCCGAACGCTATCGCACGCTGACCAAAGACATATTGCAGGCAGAAGCCCGTTTGATCTTTGTCCGCTGGCGCGAGGCCAAAGCCGCGGCCGATGTCGCACGTGCCGAAGCTAACACAGCAGCGAAAGCCGTTGAGGACGCTTCTGTCGCCCAGCGTGTCCTCACTGAAAAGCAGCAAGAGGCGGTGCGACAGCTTGCCGATGCGCGGGCACTGGCCATGGCAGCGCGCGATGCGGCCAGTGAACTGTCGAACAAGCTCGTGCAACTAACGGGCGAACATGAACGGATAATCCAGCGCCAATCTGACCTTGCGGCGCAAGCAGCGCGTATGGCCGATGATGGCGCGCGTGAGGGCAGGCTGACGCATGATGCGGCAGATGCGCTTGCCCGGTTGCAGGCAGAAAGCGTCAAGCTGGCCGACCAGATTAAAGCACAAGAAGAGGAGCGCCCTGCCCTGCTGCGCACCGCGGAAAATGCGGAGCGGCAAGCGCGCGAAAGCGAAATTGCCTTAGCCAATGCATCCGCCGAGCAAGCGCGCGCGGACGCCGAATTGCGCGTGGCCGATGCCGCGCTGGCGGCGGCGACAACGCATGCAGGGCGCGCTGAACAGATCTGCGCCCGCATTGCCAATGAACGGGACGATTTGGGGGATGAGGCGGAATATGCCGCAGCCAAAAACCAAGCCGATGCCGACGTCCAAAAGCTGCAGACACAATTGCAAGCGGAGAGCAACGCGCATGAAGCCGCCGAAGCGCAGCGGGCCGCTTTCATCTCCGCCCGCGACCTTGCCCAAGTCGCCATCGCCAGTGCCAAGGCCGAACTCGCTGCATTGTTGACCGAGCAGAGCGCGTTGCAGCGTTCGTTGACCAAGGGCCAAGGCAACAAGGCCATCGACCGTATTTCGGTGAAGCCCGGCTATGAACGCGCGTTGGCCGCTGCACTGGGTGACGATGCAGATGCGAGCATTGGCGGTGAAACAGGACGCCGCTGGCTTGGCGGGACGGCGGCGCTGGGCACGGTCGCCGACACGGCCCTGATCCATTTTGTCAACGCTCCGGCAGAGCTTGCGGCGCGATTGTCTATGGTGCGTGTGGCCGACACCGATGATGGCCAAGCCCTCGTCCCCGGCGAACGTCTGGTTACGCTGGCGGGCGGGCTGCGTCGCTGGGACGGCTTTGCCACCGATGGCGACGGCGCGACGATTGCGGAGCAATTGGTCCGCGCCAACCGTTTGGCCGAATTGAATGCGCTCATCGCGCCCGCGCAAGCCGCGCTCGATGCACAAGCGCAAAGCCTGTTGCAGATGACAGATCAGATTGAAGCGGCGCAGGATGCAGTCCGCAAGGCAACCGCGGCGCGTGTGGCGACGGAAGGCCAGTTGCGCCAAGCCCTGCGCGCAGTCGATCAAGCCGAAGACGCCTGGACGCACCTAAAATCTGCAAAGGCAGCGCTTGGCGACCGAATGGCCACAGCCGCGCAGGATTTGGCCGAAGCGCAAGCGGAGCGCATAGCGGCCGAAACGGCGCGCGATGCCCTGCCCGACGGGTCGCATCATGCCGACCTCGTCCAAAACCTCACAGCGGCGCATGAGGCTACGCGCGATCTGTTGGCGCGCAATCAGGCGGACCTGTCGGCGCTCGAACAACGCATAGCGCAAAGCCGCGAGCGCCGCGCCGTGGCGATGGCCGAAATTCGCAGTTGGCAGGAACGCGCCGGCGAAGCCGAACGCCGGATCGCCGAAATGAACACACGCAGCGCCGACATCGCGACCGAGCAAGCAGAGAACGCAGGAAAGCCAGAAATACTGGCCCGCGACATGGCCAATTTGCGGGCAGATAAAGAACAGTTGGCCGAAAAGCTCGCTGGCCTGCAAGCCGCCGAAACAGCGCATGAGACAAACTTGCGCGCGCTGGAAAGCGAATTATCGGCGGCGGCCGAGCGGCTTTCTGTGGCGCGCGAAGCCCGTGCAGGCGCAGAGGCGCGTGCCGAAAATCAGGAACAGCGCCGCGTCGAAATGGGCCGAATTTCGGGGGAACGGTTCGAATGCCCGCCGCCCGTACTGCCCGAAAAACTGAACTTTGATGAAGATGCGATGGACGATGCAGGCGTGGAATCGAGCCGCCTCGACCGCCTACAAAATGAACGCGAACGCATTGGCCCCGTCAACTTGATCGCCGCCGACGAACTGGCCGAACTGGAAATGCAGCAAGGCAGTGGCCTTGCCGAAAGCGAGGAGCTTACTCTCGCTATCAACCGCTTGCGCGGTTCCATCGGCAGCCTGAACCGCGAAGGCCGCGCGCGGATGCTCACCGCTTTTGAGGCGGTAGACGGACATTTCCGTCGCCTGTTTTCAACCCTGTTCAATGGCGGACAAGCGCATCTGGCGTTGATTGACAGCGATGATCCATTGGAGGCTGGCCTTGAAATTTTCGCGCAACCCCCCGGCAAGAAACTGCAGTCGCTCACCTTACTGTCGGGCGGCGAACAGGCGCTTACGGCGGTCGCGCTCATCTTCGGGTTGTTCCTAACGAACCCTGCGCCCATTTGCGTGCTTGACGAAGTCGACGCGCCGTTGGACGACGCCAATATCGAACGCTTCTGTGACTTGCTCGACGCCATGACGCAGGAGACCGAGACGCGTTACCTCATCGTCACCCACAATGCCGTGACGATGAGCCGGATGCATCGTTTGTTCGGCGTGACGATGATTGAACAGGGCATCAGCCGACTGGTATCGGTTGACCTTGGGGGCGCAGAACAATTACTGGCCGCAGAATGACTTTGCATGGCCCCATCACCAACAGCTTTACCTCGCAACGGCTTCGGCTGAATTATGTCGACTGGGGCAACCCCGACGCGCCGCCTTTGCTCTTGGTCCATGGCGGCCGCGATCATGCGCGTAGTTGGGATTGGGTGGCCGAAGAATTGCGCCATGACTGGCATATCATTGCGCCCGACTTAAGGGGCCATGGCGACAGCGCCTGGTCGCCCGACGGCAATTACGAAATGTCTGCGTTCGTTTACGACCTGGCGCAGTTAATCCATCAATTGAACCTTGCCCCCGTCAGCATCATCGCGCATTCGATGGGTGGCAATATCGCGACCCGCTATACTGGTCTCTTCCCCGAAAATGTGCGCAAGATGGTGAACATCGAAGGGCTGGGCCCGTCCCCACAGATGCAAGCTGAGCGTGATGCCATCGGTATTCAAAACCGTTTCCGGCAGTGGATAGAGGATAAACGCAACGCCGCAGGACGCGCACCGAAACGCTATCCCAATATCGAAGCCGCGTATGAACGGATGAAGACCGAAAACAGCTATTTGACCGACGAACAGGCACGCCACCTGACCGTGCATGGCATCAGCCGCAACGAAGATGGAAGTTGGAGCTGGAAATTTGACCATTACCTAAATGTCTGGGCCATTTTTGACATGCCCCGCGAAAATCTTTTGACATTGTGGCAATCCATCACCTGCCCGATGTTGCTTATGTATGGCGCCAATAGCTGGGCCTCCAACCCCGAAAAAGACGGCCGCATCGGGCACTTCCAGACGGCTAAGGTCATTGAATATGAAAATGCCGGCCACTGGTTGCACCATGACCAATTCGACCGCTTCATGGCTGACGTGCGGGCGTTTCTCTAACCAATCATCGCACGTAAGGCGGCAATCGTATCCGCCTCATCCGCTGGCTTGTCGCGGCGCAGGCGGGAGATACGGGGGAAGCGCATCGCAATGCCCGATTTATGCCGTTTGGATTCGTGCACAGCGTCAAAGGCGACCTCCAGCACCAAAGATTTTTCGACCTCGCGCACGGGACCGAAACGCGCGACCGTGTTATCGCGGACAAAGCGGTCGAGCCATTTCAGCTCCGCATCACTAAATCCGGAATACGCCTTGCCCACGGGCAACAAAGCGCCATCGGGCGTCCAACAGCCAAAGGTATAATCCGAATAAAAAGACGAGCGTTTCCCGCTACCGCGTTGTGCGTACATCATCACGCAATCGGCCACGAGCGGTTCGCGTTTCCATTTGTACCAAAGGCCAACTTTGCGCCCCGCCAAATAGGGCGAATCGCGCCGCTTCAACATGACGCCCTCAATCTCCGCCTCACGCGCCGCTGCCCGCATTTCCGCCAGATGGTTAAAATCGCGCGCGGCGATGATCGCGGACAGATCGAACCGCAGAGGATCAAGTTGCGCCGCGAACCGCTCAAGCCGTTCCCGCCGCGCTGTCCACGTTAGGCTGCGCAGATCCTCCGCCCCGTCAAACAATATGTCGTAGAGGCGCACGAATACCGGATATTCCGCCTGCATCGCCGCGGTCACATTCTTACGGCCCAAGCGTTGTTGCAAAGCATTGAAGCTCGCGGCCTCCCCGCCTTGCACATCGCCGCGTACTAATAATTCACCATCGACCACGCCAATGCCGTTGAAGGCAGCGGCGATTTCCGGAAAGGCTGCCGTCACTTCATCACCACCGCGGCTGAACAACCGCGTTTCCCCGCCCGTGGATGCAATCTGAATACGGATGCCATCCCATTTCCATTCGGCGGCATATGCGTCGAGATCGACAATGCCGTCCTCCAAGGGATGCGCCAACATGAAGGGCCGGAAAAACGCGCTGTCGGCGGGGTCGGGGCGGTCGGACTTGCCCTCGCCCCACGCAAACAGCTCTGCATAAGGCGGACGAAGCGCGTGCCAGACCTCTTCAACGTCATCCACTGAAAGGTCAAAGGCTTGCCCAAAAGCGGTTTTGGCCAACCGCGCTGATATGCCGACGCGCATCCCGCCAGTTGCAAGCTTGAGCAACGCATAGCGGCCATTGGCATCCAGCCGGTCCATCAGTCCCGCCAGAACGATTGGCGCGCGCGCACGGCTTGTGCTGTTGAGCAGGTCGATGACCTCCGACACTGTTGGTGCCACGGCATCCGCGCTAACCTCTGGCCACATAAGCGCAACAGTCTCCGCCGTGTCGCCGACATAATCGCGGCTCATGCGGAACAACATCGGGTCAAAGCGTTCCTCCGCCATCGCGCGGATCGCGGCAGCTTTCACCGTTGCTATGCTGAGCGTGCCCGCCAGTGCCGCCAATGCCCAGCCACGATCGGGGTCGGGGGTATTCCGCAGATAATCGGCAATCAGCCGGACCTTATGGTCGCGCGAGCGTGTGTAAATCAGCCCATCGATGAGTGCGGAGAAAGCCTGCATCAGCCCTCCTCCTCCTCTTCACGGCCCACCAAATCAAGCGCGCGCGCCTTCAATTGGTGCAGTTCGCACCAGCGGCCAAGCGCGTCGGTGCGGCCATGGGTAATCCAAGTTTCGCTGGGCCGAAGTTCCAACAATGTGTCGGTCAACTCGGTCCAATCGGCATGGTCGGAAATAACCAAAGGCAGTTCAACATTACGCTGCCGCGCGCGTTGCCGCACCCGCATCCATCCCGATGCCATGGCCGTTATCGGGTCGGGCAGACGTTGTGCCCAACGGTCATTCAGCGCCGATGGCGGCGCAATAACAATCGCGCCTTTCATCTCTGCCTTGGCGAGCCCCGTTGCCAATATGAGCTCGCCCAAAGCGACGTCATGCGCCGCATATAGGTCGCACATTTTCTGCATTGCGCCGTGGATATAAATGGGCGCGTCATAGCCAGCGCGCCGCAATTCCGCGATGACGCGCTGCGCCTTGCCCAAGGCATAGGCCCCTATCAATATGCACCCCTCCTGATGGGCGGCGCGGGCGGCGAGCAATTTGGCAATCTCATCCTCAATTGGCGGGTGGGTGAACACAGGCAAACCAAAGGTCGCCTCGGTAATCAGCACATCACACGCCACCGCTTCAAAAGGCGCGCAGGTCGGATCGAACCGCCGTTTATAATCCCCCGTCACCACCACCCGTTCGCCCGCATGTTCCAGCAGGATTTGTGCGGAACCCAAAACATGTCCGGCAGGGTGAAAGCTTATCTTCACACCATTTGCTTCAAACCCATCGCCATAAGGCATCGGTGTGCCCATTTCGGTGCCATAACGCAGCGCCATGATCGCCAGCGTCTCTGGCGTTGCCCAGACCGCTCCATGCCCACTGCGCGCATGGTCGGCATGGCCGTGCGTCACCAATGCGCGTTCGGCGGGACGCGACGGATCAATCCACATATCCGCTGGCTTGACATAAATGCCATGCGCATGTGGCTCTATCCAAACTTGGGCGGCGGTTCGGGAAATAGTTACAGTCCTTTTCTACTGCCGGATATGGGGCGCGGCAGGGCCGATGTAAACCAATGGCCTCTGCAAAGGTTCGGCAGACGAAAGATGATTATCAGCGCGATCGCGCGAACAGGTGTCAGACCGCTGAAGCGTAAAACAGCAAGCAGGTTTCGGGAAATGCGTGCGGCAATTGCAACCCATGATGCATCAGCGCCGCGCCGCTGAATATTGTGCCCTTGCCGGTCAGGTTCAGCGTTTCAATTGATAGACGCCGTCCGGTCACATGACATTTTGCGGGACCTATATGACAACCTAGCGCCTCGAGAGGCAGGGAAAAGCTTGTGCCGCGCCGTCTTACTCGGCGGGATGGCATAGGTCGCTGTTCCTGCCCTATTTGATATAAGGAATGTCATGACCGCGCAAAATCGCATCGATGGTGTTGACATTTATGCGTCGCACAATTTCGTGATATACTGCCCGGATTGCTTTTATGCGGGTGAATTTTATCAGCATTTTGGTTCGCCACGGTTGCATTTTATTGACGTCATGGTCTTTGTGCTGGTTAAATGGGTGCTAATGGGATTTGCGGTCAATCATGTGGTTTTCGGCAACCGTGCCATTTTCATTTTTTCAAGAGAGGGACGCGCACAGCGCGCGGCAGAAGCATGAGCGAATATATATTGGTCATTGACGAAGGCACGACATCAACGCGCGCTGTATTATTTGCCGCGGACGGGACCGCCGTCGACAGTTGCCAACGCCCGCTCACGCAACATTATCCGCAACCTGGCCTTGTTGAACATGATGCCGAAGAAATCTGGAACCTGACTCTGGCCTGCGCGCAAGCGATGGTCGCCAAGGCAGGCGGCGCAGACCGGATCGCGAGCATTGGCATAACCAACCAACGCGAGACCGTTGTGTTCTGGGACAAACGCACCGGCAAGCCACTTGCCCCTGCGATCGTGTGGCAAGACCGCCGGACAGCCGATATGTGCGCCGCGAGGAAGGCGCAAGGCGAAGAGCCAGTTGTTCAAGCGAAAACCGGCTTGTTGCTTGACCCCTATTTCTCGGGTTCAAAAATTGGCTGGGCGTTGGAAAATTGGCCGCAATTGAAGGACGCAGGCGCACATTTGGCGGTGGGCACGGTCGAAAGCTATCTTGTCTACAGGCTCACCGGCGGAAGCCATATCAGCGACGCCAGTAATGCTGCGCGCACCGCGCTCATGGCGATTGGCAGCGGCGGATGGGACGACGGGTTGATGGACCTGTTCGGCGTCCCACGTGACATCTTACCAGAAATTACGGACTGCGCAGGTGACCTTGGCACGACAGTGCCGGAGCATTTCGGCGGCGCAATCCGCATATCGGGCATGGCGGGGGATCAGCAGGCCGCTACCATTGGGCAAGGTTGCTTTGCCGTCGGGCAAACTAAGGCGACCTTTGGCACGGGCGCATTTGTGCTCACACAAACCGGAAACTCATTGCGCCAGTCACGCCACCGTTTGCTTTCGACAATTTTGTACCAATTGAATGGCGAGCGTCATTATGCGCTGGAAGGATCAGTATTTGTCGCAGGTAGCCTTGTGCAATGGCTGCGCGATGATCTGGGGTTGATATCGCATGCCGCCGAAACCGAGCCACTGGCGCGCAGCGTGCCGGACAATGGAGGTGTATACCTCGTACCCGCGCTTTCGGGGCTTGGCGCGCCGCATTGGCGTCCCGATGCCCGCGCTACGATCAGCGGGCTGAGCTTTGCGGCGACAAAGGCGCATGTTGCTCGTGCCGCATTGGAGGCGATGGCGCACCAGACCTATGACCTCAAAACCGCCTTTGCCGCCGATGGCGCAGACTGGGCCGAATTGCGCATTGATGGCGGCATGGTGGCGAATGACTGGATGGCGCAGGATCTGGCGGACATGCTGACAATCGACGTGGAAAGACCCGCCTTTGTCGAAACAACGGCGCTTGGGGCAGCGATGCTGGCGGCGGTGGGTTGCGGACTATTTCCCACGTTGGAGGATGCGGCCAGCATGCGCGGTGGGGTAAAGCGTTTTGCGCCGATGCTTGGTACAGAGGCACGCGACGTCCGCTTGGCTGGCTGGTCAAACGCACTTACCCGCGTTCTGCAATGATATAATGACGCAAACAGCCTTATTGTAACGCCGATGTCTGACTTGTTTTGGCGCGCATTAATCCGTAACGCCTCCGATTAATGAATAATGCTCTTGCACTGGCTTATGCCCAACGCCTGATCGCTTGCGAAAGCGTCACACCCGCCAGTGGCGCGGTGTTTGACGCGCTTGAAGAGATGCTTGCCCCGCTGGGCTTTACCGTCGAACGTTTCATCTCGGGCAAAGATGACGACAACCCTGCCCATGGCGCGCCGGTGGAGAATCTCTTTGCCATTCGTACGGCAAGCGGGGGCCACTTTGCGTTCGCTGGTCACGTCGATGTCGTGCCGCCCGGAAATGGCTGGGCCAGCGACCCGTTTGTGCCAGAGATCAAAGGCGATTTGCTCCACGGACGCGGCGCCGTTGATATGAAGGGCAGCATCGCCGCTTTTGTTGCCGCGCTGCATGACATTCCCAAGGATGCAGGCACAATCAGCCTGATTATCACCGGCGACGAGGAAGGGCCCGCCATCCAAGGCACACGGGCATTGATTACCCATATGCAAAAACGGGGCAGCATCCCTGATTATTGCCTCGTCGGCGAACCTACCAGCGTCAACCGCTTGGGTGACATGATGAAAATCGGCCGTCGCGGTTCGGTCAACATGTGGATTTCGGTCGCGGGCACGCAAGGCCATGTCGCGTATCCGCATCTGGCGGATAACCCAATTCCAAGCCTTATCGCGATTCTGGCCGAGATTGAAGCGATCACGCTCGATGACGGCACCGACTGGTTTCAGGCGAGCAATATTGAAATTACGGACCTGAACGTCGGCAACAAGGCGACCAATGTCATTCCGGCAAAGGCCGAAGCGCGATTATCGATCCGGTTCAATGATTTGCAAAACGGCGATGCGCTTGTTTTAAGGCTCCGTGAGCTTGTAGAGCGCCATGGCGGCACCCTGACAGCCATGATCTCCGGAGAGGCCTTCCTGACACCTCCTGGGGCGCTTTCGGCTGCTATATCGGATGCGGTTGAGGCTGTGGTCGGTATCGCACCAGAAGCATCAACCACTGGCGGCACTTCGGACGCCCGTTTCCTGACCAAAATTTGCCCTGTGGTCGAGTTTGGCCTGTGCAATGCAACGATGCATAAGCTGGATGAAGCGGTCGCAATTGCGGACCTATCGGCGCTCACGGAAATCTATCGGCGCGTTGCGCTCAAAATGCTGGCGGCTGAGGCTTAGCTTTTCATCATAATGTAAAGCGCTCCAGCGCCGCCATGGCGCGGATGGGCGTTGCGTACCGCCGAAATATGCCGGGCGTGCCGCGATGCGGCAAGCCAATCGCGCACAACCGCCGCAATCGCGCCCCGGCCCTCACCACTTGCCCGATCATGCGCGCGGGGTTTGCCCGTAACGAGCAATATCACTTTCATCCGCTGCGCAATTGCCTGCTCCAACGCGCCGTCGAGACGGTTATACGCCAGCGACAGCGACGCATCGTGTAAATCGATGCTGACATCGGGAAGGATGCTGCCCCGCGCGATCCGTTTGTCCCAATGTCCGTCGAGATTATGCGGCACAGGTGCAATCTTGCTTTGCACGGGCGTTTGTTTCGGCTTTCTCTCGGCGGGAACTGGCTTCGGTTTGGCGTTCAAAAACTTCGCCAGCACGGCCTTGTCCGCCGCCGGGGTTGCGACAGGCACAGGCTTTGGCTTGCCGCCATGCAAGGGCTTTACGGTCGCAATGACCCTGCCCCAAAGCGACTTTTCCGTGCTGTCGAGAGGCCGCGCCATGCCAGCTTTACAGACCTAACCGCGCAACCGCAGCCTTAGGCAGAAAAACAAGTGCCGCACCCCGCGCCGCCATGCCGCCCGCAATCACCCGCGCGCGGTCGCCAGCGCCCCAGAAGGTATCGATGCGGTTCGCGCCCTTAATGGCACCGCCCGTATCCTGTGCAATCCAAATGCCATTGGGCTCCGCACGGTCCATCGACAGCCATACCGGCGCGCCGAGCGGGATGAATTTCACATCCACGGCAATGCTCGCCTCACCCACCACAGGATAGCCCATCGCGCCCAAAGGCCCCGCGCCCGTCAGTTCACGGAAGAAAATATAGCTTTTATTTTCCTGCATGATCTTGCGCCCCTCTTCAGGGTTGGCATGCAAAAAGGCGACGATACCCTGCATAGAGGCGTCAGTAATTAGCCCGCGATCCCGCATCAGCTTACCAATTCCGGTATAGCCACGCCCATTTTGGCTGTCATAGCCAATGCGCATCACATTGCCGTCGGGCAGTTTCAGCCGACCCGATCCCTGAATTTGCAGAAAGAAAAACTCCACAACATCGGACGCATAAGCGATTTCTAGCCCGCGCCCGGCCAAGGAGCCACCCTCAATCGCGGCCCGATCGTCATATTGCACAAATTTGGTACCGCTGACCTTGCCGCGGATATTGCGCCCCTTCAGCTCATCGGAAAACTGCCCAAGGTCAACATCGATCAGGTCCGACGGCCGTTTGTAGACGGGTACATCGCAACCCGCTTGCCGCATACGGCAACCGGCAATTTCCGGTTCAAAATAGCCCGTGGCAAAAGCCCTGCCAGTGCCGACCTGCACTGCATCCATATGTTCTGCAAAAAAGGAAATGGCGTCGCCCGTCCAGGTTTTGGCGGCGTTGCAAGCCGCCACCCAGTCGCTGCCTTCGGTCAGGCCGCTAGCGTCGCTTCGGCGGACAAGGCCGGGGCAACTTGTTCTAAAACTGTCTAGGGCAAGCGCCGTTTTGCGCGTATCCACCTGCAACGTGGTAATTTGCGGACCGCGCACCACGCCAAGCCCAGCAGCGGTTGTAACGTCACGCGCCGGTGCAGGCGTTGCCGCTATATCCGCGACTGGCGGGGAGGCGACCTTTGCCTCCGACGAGCTTGCAGGGCCACCATACGAAGTCACCCCGCTTGCACAAGCGGAGAGTGTGAAGGCCGATAGACCGAGAAGGAAAAGGGCGCGTTTCATCGCCCAGGTGAATCAGACCGAGTCGGTTTCGTCAAGCTTCCAGTTGCGGCCGTCCGATTTCACGTCGCGCATGAAGGTCCAGATATCATGCGTTTCGACCGCATCGGTCATCGATCCGCCAATGATATTTCCATCGGCATCCTTAACCATCGCGGCAATGTCGGCGTCAAAGCGCACCGAGATGCGGGCCATGGGGTGATCGTAACTTGCGCCGACAACGCGTACTTCGTCAATACGCACCAAGCGGTTTTCGAGGGTCTCTCCGCGCGCAGCACGGCCATCAATCGCTTCGGCAAAGCTTGCATAGACGTCATCATCGCAGAGGAAGCGCAACGCTTCCTTGTCACCCTTCCAATAAGCCTCAAGCACCATTTTATAAGCGGTTTTTGAACCCTCTACGAACGCGCCAAGTTCAAAACCACGATCCGCATTGCCAATGGCTTTAATACCGCTTTGCGCCGCCATATCGACTTTTGAAAGGTCATTAGCGGGTAAAGCTGAAGCAGCGTCACCGCCAGCCGCAGGCTGCCGCAATAATGCCGCGGTATTCGCCTCTAAAGGACGATGCGCAACAGGTTCCTGCTCATGTCCCGTGCGTTTTCCAAGGACCGAATATAGGCGAAGGCCCAAGAAAGCTGCAACAAGAGCAAGCAATACAATCGTAAACGTCACAACGCCTCCATCCGGCAAGAATCTATCTGCGACCTCTGTACGAAATTTTTCGTTAAGCCGACTCAAAAATATATAGGAATTAAAGATACGCGTTTCAAAGGGCCTTGCCCAAAGAAAATTGCACCTTGCCGCAATCGCAAGTATCATTGCCCTTTAACGGTTCGCCTGCTAGGCGCATCGGCCATAAAGGGTCGTATCATTGCGGCTGTGGCAAACAATAAGAAAGCACGACACATCATGGCCGACGACACAGGCACCATCGTTTCCGAAAAGGTAAAAGCCAATGGCGAAGATACTTTGCCCGCCGTCGGTATGTTGAACCAATATATCAAGGACTTGTCGGTTGAAAATCCGAACGCCCCGCACAGCTTCAACTGGGAAGGCGCGCCGCAAATTGATGTGCAGGTCAATATCCAAGCCAACGCCATTACCGACGAAGTGCATGAAGTCGCCTTACGGCTTGCTATCAAGGCAGAGACCGACAATGGCGTCCAATTCTCCGTTGAGCTGGATTATGGCACCTTGTTTGGCCTGCGTAATGTATCCGAAGAGCAAGCCCATCCGTTCTTATTCGGTGAAGCCCCACGCTTGATGTTCCCCTTTGCGCGCCGAATCGTTGCCGACGCTGTGCGCGATGCCGGCTATCCGCCACTGGTGCTTGAACCTATCGACTTCAATGCGCTCTATATTCAGCAGCTTTCGCAGGCGCAGCAAATGGCAGAGACGCAGCCTGCCGGCGAAGCCTGAAGCCGACGGCACCAGGTGAACAGATGAGCCTGGTTCGAAACAGCATCACCATCGGGGGGCTGACTTTGGTCAGCCGCGTCTTGGGCCTAGTGCGCGACATGTTGATGGCGCGCTTCGTGGGTGCTGGTCTTGCGTCCGATGCCTTCCTGATCGCGTGGCGTTTGCCGAATCTGTTCCGGGCACTTTTTGCCGAAGGCGCGTTTGCGGCGGTCTTCGTGCCCTTGTTTAACAAGAAAATGACGGAGGCCGAGCGCGAGAAAGCTGATCAAGGCCTGATCGCCGCGCGCCATTTTGCCAGCCAAATACTGTCCGTGCTATTCCCGTTTCTCGTGCTGTTTACGGCCCTCATGATGCTCGCGGCTGGCCCTATTGTCTGGGCCATGACGGGCGGCTTTCCCGATGGCGGGCCGGAGAAATTCGCGCTGGCCCGGCACTTAACGATCATTACCTTTCCCTATCTGGCGCTGATATCATTGGTATCCTTGCTTGGTGGTATATTGAATTCGCTAAACCGATTCTGGGTCAATGCCGCCGCACCGATATTGCTGAACATCTGCATGATCATCGCGCTGATATTTTTCCGCGGCGATACCGAGGTTGAAACGGCGGTCACGCAAGCGGTCGCAGTTACCGTATCGGGCGCGCTGCAATTGCTGTGGCTTATCTGGGCCTGCCATCGCGCGGGCGTTAACCTGAAGCTTAGTTTGCCGCGCCTGACGCCGGATGTGAAGCTGATGCTGGCCTTGATTGCCCCCGCAGCGATTGGCCAGGGCGCGATCCAATTCAATCTCTTGATCTCCACCTCGCTTGCGGCACGGTTCCTTCCCGAAGGCTCGGTATCGTGGCTCTATTATGCCGACCGCTTGAACCAATTGCCTTTGGGCCTGATTGGCATAGCAATCGGGACAGCTATTTTGCCTGCCCTATCGCGGCAGATTGCCGGGGCAGATAGCATAGCCGCATCCGACACACAGAACCGCGCTGTCGAACTTGCCTTATTCTTCGCAATGCCTGCGACGGTCGCGTTAATTGTGTCGGCGATCCCGATTGTGCATGGCATATTCGAACATGGCGCCTTCACTTCTACCGACACTCAAGGGACCGCGGCGGTGCTGATGGCGTTTTCGGCAGGCGTTCCGGCTTATGTGCTCATCAAGGTTCTGACACCTGGATTTTACGCGCGGAGCGATACCAAAACCCCTTTGCGACTGGCCTTATGGTCGATGCTGGTCAACCTTGTCGGCAACCTGATCTTGATCTGGCCTTTGGCGCATATCGGCGTCGGCGTGGCGACGGCCATATCAGCTTGGGTAAACGTCGCATTGCTGTGGTTCACTTTGCGCAAACGCGGCCATATTGCCGTCGATGCGCGGTTGAAGCAAAAGGCATGGCGCATAATTTTGGCGGCGGCCCTTATGGGCGTCGCGCTCTATTTCGGAAATGCGCTTATCGAAGGCCAGCTTGGTACGGGCCTGTGGCGACGCATTGCCGTTTTGTCCATTTTGGTCAGCGTGGGCGGCGCAGTTTATGCGCTGGCCATATTGCTTTTCGGGGCCTACCGGATCAGCGAACTCAAATCCCTTTTCCGCAGGCGTGCAGCCGCGCCTACGTCTTCTGCAAGCGAGTAATATCTATGCGCGTCGTTTCCGGTATTCAGCCAACGGGCAACCTTCATCTCGGTAATTATCTGGGTGCGATCCGCAATTGGGTGAAGATGCAGGATGAAATGGAATGCCTATATTTCCTCGCAGATTTGCATGCCATTTCAATGCCCCATGTGCCCGAGGAGTTGACCGCCAACACCCGCGAGATGGCAGCGGCCTTGCTCGCCTGCGGGCTGGATATCAATAAGGCGATTCTGTTCAATCAAGCACGGGTCCCTGCCCATTCTGAACTGCAATGGCTGCTGACAGGCACGGCGCGGATGGGTTGGCTCAACCGGATGACCCAGTTCAAGGACAAGTCGGGCAAGAACCGCGAAGGCGCGAGCATTGCGTTGTTCACATACCCTGTTTTACAAGCCGCGGACGTGCTGCTGTATCAGGCGACGCATGTGCCTGTGGGCGAAGACCAGAAGCAACATTTGGAGCTAGCACGCGACATCGCCCAGAAATTCAACACCGATTTTGGCAAAGGCACAGAGATTTTCACCTTGCCTGATCCCATCATTCCGAAAGCCACCGCGCGCATCATGAGCTTGCGTGACGGCAGCGCCAAAATGTCCAAATCTGACCCAAGCGACATGAGCCGTATCAACTTGATCGATGATGCTGACACGATCTTAAGCAAAATAAAGAAAGCAAAAACCGACCCCGAACCATTGCCGTCGGAGGCAGATGGTCTGGAAGGCCGTCCCGAAGCCAAGAATCTGGTCGGTATTTATGCGGCCTTTGCGAATGAGACGGTGGACGAAACGCTGGCACGTTTTGGCGGTCAGGGCTTTGGTTCCTTCAAGCCTGCACTGGCAGAAATTGTAGTCGAACATTTGCGTCCCATTTCGGAACGCTTTAGCGCGCTCAAGGATGATCATGAACAAATCGACGCGGCATTGGCAAAGGGCGCGGCCAAGGCCCGCGAATTGGGCGCACCAACGTTAAAGGCAGCTTATGCTGCGCTTGGCTTACTACGTTAAATGTTGTTATATCGTCGTTCAACCTTAGTTCAGCGAAACCATCCTAATTTTGACAGGTTAATAACAAGACGGCGTCTGGCCGCTTTTGAAGGGATATGAATGGATGAAAAAGGTCGTAACTTTTCTCGCTCCGCTGGCACTGCTTGCTTTAGGCGCATGCGCGACGCCCTTTAACGCCGATGTTTCGCGCTTTCAGGAACTACCCGCGCCGCAGGGTCAGACCTTTATGATCCGCGCAGCCAACCCCGCCAACTCCGGTGGCATAGAATTTGGTCAATATGCCGCGTTGGTCGCCAAGGAACTTCAGGAAGTTGGGTATGTGCCGTCATCGGTGGCAACCGCCGACATGACCGTATCGCTCGATTATGCCGTCGATGAAGGCAAGGAGCGTAACATCATTCGTCAAGACCCGTTTTACGATCCATATTGGGGCTATGGCCGCTTTTACCGCCCCTTTGTCGTGCGCACACGTCGCGGCGCACGCTATGTCGTAGGTTTTTATGATCCGTTTCTCTATAGCGGCTTTAACCGGCCATATGACATCGACAGTTTCACGGTGTTCACCGCCAATCTGGATATGAAGATTGACCGCAATGTTGACGGCAAGCGGCTATTCGAAGGCAAGGCGGAGGCCAAGTCGCGTTCGAACAAACTTCCCTATCTGGTACCAAATCTGGTCGAGGCCATGTTCACGGGTTTCCCCGGCAATGGCGGCGAAACCGTCCGGATTTCCGTCGCGCCAGAGGAGAAGCGCTAAGCCCTATTCGGGCTGTGGCGTTCTATACGCCGCAGCCCAGTTCGGTTTTTCCATAGGCTGCGCCTTCACCCCGCGTAGCGGCAATTCCTGCGTAAAGCTCCGTCCCCGTGAAAAGCCCGTCGCGTCCGATGTCAAAGCCTTGCGCGCGGAATACGTCCATAACTTTGGCGGGTGAGTCATCGAAATATAAAGACTGCGATTCATAATGCTGCGCCAGGCCCGTCAACGACAAGCCTTCGAATGATCGGCGTAGCCTGAGATATTTGCTTTTGCCTTCCACCGCTGCATAGGCCTTTTGACGGGCAGCTTCATTGGCAAATTCCTTTGCTTCCAACGCTTGCCATTGTGCCCGCAACTGCGCACCGATCTTGGCAAATTCAGCACCGATTTCCCCGGAAAACGCACAGGTCTGTGGATTGAAGCCGATGGCAATTGGCTTGCCCCCAATGCGCGCCAAGATCGATGGAGCGTCTGCAAGATACCCATAGCGTCCATCGGCAAGCTTCACCTCAACGAAGTTATCTGCCGTGGTGCCCACCAGTGTCAGCTGTGCACCCTCGCGCAGCCGATCCAGCAAATTGCTATCTGCCAAGGTCGTGGCCCAGACATCAATCAGCCCGTCTGCAACCCATAGTTGATCATTGAGCGCCTTTACCAACGCCGGTGGTTTGTTCTGTGACAGATTGACCAGTGCGACAAAACCATTGCCATCACTCAGTTCCAGCCACCCGCCATCAACACCTGAACCTGGTTGAATTGTGCCGGTCACTTGCGAACCACGGGGCAACTTGCCCAATATGTCACTGCCGCTTATCGTTGGTTTACTGCGCAAGTTCGCGTCAGTCATTGCGAAAAATATTTGCGCGTCTGGGTTTGAAGCCTCTCCCGCTTCGGTGGTGGGCATATCTGAGCCACGTTTCAAATCATCCGCAATGAAGAGCCAAAAATATAATGCGGCCATCGCCAACACAGCAACGACCGCGACAAATGGCATCCGCCAATCACGATTCGCGGCCGACTTGGCGGATTTTGGGGCCATTTTGGGCTTCAACGCACGCCCGCAACTGGCGCAGAAAGCGGCTTGATTAGCCGAAGTCGCTCCGCATGAAGCGCAAACCTGACTCATACTTATCCCTCCGACTCACATCATGGGGATAAGCGCTGGAAAGCTTGTTGAAAAGGGGTGGAAATTAGGGTCCTGACCCTAGGCTTCGAGTTGGCGGAGCAACGCGCGGACATCATTATCCATGTCGCTGTCTTGTTGCCGAAGCCCTTCAACCAAGCGTACCGCGTGGATCACCGTGCTATGGTCACGCCCACCGAACTTGCGTCCGATTTCAGGATAGCTGCGCGGTGTCATCACCTTGGCAAGATACATGGCAACTTGGCGCGGACGCACAACCGCGCGCGCCCGGCGCTTTGAGGACATTTCGCTGCGGTCGATACGATAATATTCGCACACGGCACGCTGGATTTCATCAATGGTGATACGGCGACGGCACGCACTTAGAATATCCTTGAGCTGCTCTTCAGCTAAAGTCCGCGTGACTGGCTTGCCCGTCAATTGTGCATAAGCGAGCAGCTTGTTCAAGCCGCCTTCCAATTCGCGGACATTGCGGCTGATCGTGCGGGCAAGAAACTCGACCACCTCTTCACCCACCTGCGCCTCTGGCATATGGGCGAGGCGCTGTTCCAGAATCAAACGGCGCAATTCGAGATCTGCGGGCTGAATATCGGCAACAAGGCCCATCGACAGGCGCGACAAGATGCGCTGATCCACGCCGTCCAGCGCTTGCGGTGCGCGGTCAGCGGAAACCACCAAGCGTTTGCCTGCGCCAATGATGGCATCGATGGTGTGCAGAAACTCTTCTTGCGTTGACACCTTGCCGATGATGAACTGGATATCGTCGATCAGCAGCACGTCAACAGCACGCAAACGTGCTTTAAACTCCATCACTTCCTTGCGCCGCATCGCGGTCACAAATTCCATCATGAATTTTTCAGCCGACATATATAAAATCTGCGCGTCGGGATTAACCTCGGCATAAGCATGACCAATGGCATGCATCAGGTGTGTTTTGCCTTGGCCAGTTGCCGCTTGCAGATATAGCGGGTTAAACAAGGGCTTGTCTTTCGACGCCACGCGCTCTGCAGCGCTCAGCGCCAGCACATTGGTTTGGCCTTTCACGAAATTCGCAAAAGTCATGCGCGGGTCAAGCGCCGACCGCGTGGCTTGTGCCTCATTCGTTTCTTGCGCGACCGCGCGTTCTGCATTGGTTGAAGCGCGCAGCAATTCGACGCGCGGCGCGCCGGGGCGGGTGCGAATTTTCAACTGCTTGACGCTGCTGTTTGTGCTGGACCATGCCAGGCGCAAGCGGTCGGCATAATGGTCGGAAACCCAGCTTGCGGAAAAGTCGGAGGGCAACAAAAGCTCCAACGTGCCAGTCAAGTCACAATAGTCACCAAGGCTGATGGAGCGAATCCATTGGCCGTAAACCTGCGCACCCAAATCTCGACGCAAGCCGGAGGAGATATTGTGCCAATCAGCGTCGAAACGGGCATGTGATATAGACACATCATTCCCGCTTCCTGATGGACCGACTTTGCTTTGCGATACTGAATTGCCTTCGGCCAACGTGCCTGCCCCCATTTTCCACCCCAACCAGCGCAACATCACCGCGCGCTATCTGCCGGACACAGGACAAACGGGTACTGGCCTCGCATTTGTTGCCAAATGCAGCCGAGCTACGTGTTTACTCTCCATGTGAGGCATTGCGCGACTGTAGTCATGCGTTGCTGGAATGCATTTCTTAGACAGCAATAAACGAGTCGATCAAGTGCGAGACTGCAAAAAAACTGAAATAATTGCCATTGACTCGGCGAGACACGAGCAAATGCGTTAAATATTTAATAACCACATGATTTTATGTATTTTTCGATTCAGAACTAAATTGTGAACCTGTCGAATCGCGGGAAATCCTCACCCTTGCAATTTGTGACAATTGGCAAAGAAAAATCCGCCGTGTTCGCGGCGGGTTTCGAATGTCTCAAACCGGAAGGTCCGGCACCATAAGTATCGCTTAAGCGAGACCGCCGACCGCCTTTGTGAGGCGGCCAAATTTGCGCGATGCTGTGTTCTTGTGAAGGACGCCCTTGGATACGCCGCGCGCCAGTTCAGGCTGCGCTGCGGCCAGTGCGGCAGCAGCCGCTGACTTGTCGCCAAGTTCAATCGCCGATTCGACTTTCTTGATGAAAGTGCGGATGCGGCTGACGCGTGCGCCATTTACTTCGGTGCGACGCGCGTTGCGACGGATACGCTTTTTTGCTTGCGGCGTATTGGCCATTTTTGTCCTCGAATTTCAATATCTGTAGAGGCGCGCCCATGCGGTACGCCCGTTGAAGGAGCGGCCCTTAACCCTGCCCAAGAGATTCGTCAACCTCATAATGCCGCCTTATCGCTGGCATTTCGGGCAGTAGAAGGTTGATCGACCCGAATCAACACGCCGCATTATATTGCTGCCACAGGCGCACACTTCACCCGCGCGGCCATAGACACGCCAGTCCTTTGCAAAATAGCCAAGCTCCCCATCGGGCGCTGCAAAATCGCGCAGGGTAGATCCGCCAGCGGCTATAGCAGCAGTGAGCACCTCTTTGATTGCTATAACCAATCGGGTCAGCCGCGGCTTGCTTATGCTCGATGCAACAGCAATTGGGTCAATGCCCGCCATGTGCAAGGCCTCGCACACATAGATATTCCCTAAGCCCGCCACAATATTCTGGTTGAGCAGCATGGCCTTTATCGGCGCTTTACGGCCAACCAAGGCCTTTTGCAGCACGGAAGCATCGAACGCCTCCGACAGCGGCTCAGGCCCCATTTGGGCAAAGAAGCGATAATCGTCGATCTGCTGCGAATCGATAATGTCCAGCGACCCGAAACGACGGTGATCATTGAGCGCCACCACCCGGCCACTCGCCGTTTCCAAAATGAAATGGTCGTGCTTTTCAATTTCCACGGGGTCGACGCGCCAACGGCCCGACATCCCCAAATGAAATATCATCACGTCCTGCCGGTCGGTGTATATCAGCCCATATTTGGCGCGCCGGCCCAGTGTTTCAATGCGCGCACCCGTGAGCCGCTGCCGCAAATCGGGCGGAATCGGCCAGCGCAGATCCGCACGGCGCGGTTCCGCGCGTACGATAAGTTCGCCTTCCAAGACCGACCGCAGGCCGGATACGGTAGTTTCTACTTCGGGTAATTCGGGCATATAATTTTGCACCTATTCGGGCATTTGATTTTGCCCCTAACAGGCTTTGCGGCTGGCGCAACAATCGGCTAGAGGCAGCATGATGAACGACACCGTATCCTTCGGCTATGAGGAAGTTAGCCCAGAAGAAAAGACGCAGCGCGTTGGCGACGTCTTTTCCAATGTCGCGCGCAAATATGACATCATGAACGATGCGATGTCGGGCGGCATGCACCGTTTGTGGAAAGATAGCTTCGTGCGCCGCGTTAAACCGCGCGCAGGTGAGGATATTCTCGACATGGCCGGCGGCACCGGCGACATCGCCTTTCGCATGGAAAAATCCGGCGCGCAGGTCACCGTCTCCGACATTAACGAAGACATGTTGGATGTCGGCATGGAACGCGCCATGCAGCGCGGTATCAGAAGCCTCATCTGGTCTGCGCAAAACGCCGAAACGCTGACTTTCCCCGATACACATTTTGACGCTTATACGATTGCGTTCGGCATACGGAATGTGACCGACATTCCCAAGGCCCTGCGCGAGGCGCATCGCGTGCTGCGTTATGGTGGCCGTTTTTTCTGCCTCGAATTTTCCACAGTCGAATGGCCTGGCCTTGCGCAAATATACGACGTCTATTCCGACAAATTGGTGCCAAAGTTGGGTAAGGCCATTGCGGGGGACGAAGACAGCTATCGCTATCTGGTCGAATCCATCCGCCGTTTCCCCGACATGCAGAATTTCAAACGCATGATTGGTGAAGCAGGTTTTGTGCAAACCAAAGTTGAGCCCATATTGGGCGGTCTGGTCGCGATCCATAGCGGCTGGAAGGTTTAACCCCGCGCCGCATGACCCGCCCAATTACCCACATCATTCGTTTGCTCAAATGGGGCCGCATTCTTGCGCGCCACGGCGCTCTTCGCGCCATTGAGGCGGATCGTAATACCCCTGCACAAGTCAAGCGGCTGTGCCGCATCGCGCGCTTTGGAACAATACAGCCGAAGGTACCGGATTATGCAGGCGCATTTCGCGCCATTGGTCCCGCCGCGATTAAACTTGGGCAAACGCTCGCGACTCGGCCTGATATCATCGGCGAAGAGGCGGTGCATAATCTGCTGATGCTGCAGGACCAGTTACCGCCAGCGCCATTTGACCAGGTCTATGCGCAGATCGACAACAGCCTGAACAAGCCCGCGGCAGCGTTGTTTGAATATATCGATCCCGTCCCCGTTGGCGCCGCCTCCATCGCGCAGGTACACCGTGCCCGCACGAATGAAGGCAAGGATGTGGCAATCAAGGTGCTTCGCCCGGGTATTCGTGAGCAATTCGCCCGCGACATTGAAACCTATGAATGGGCGGCCGCGCATTTGGAGGCGCTGGGCGGTGAAGCAGCACGGTTGCGGCCACAACTGGTTATCGCCAATTTGAAACGCTGGACCTTGCGCGAACTTGATTTGCGGCGCGAGGCGGCAAGCGCGTCCGAACTGCAAGACGCGATGGTCGCGGTCGAAGGCTATACTATTCCGACCATCGATTGGGACCGGACGTCGGGCCGCGTGCTAACGCTAGAATGGGTCGACGGCGTCAAAATTTCCGATATCGATGCGCTCAGGGCGGCGGGCCATGACCTAAATAAATTAGCCGAAAAGCTTGTCCTTACCTTTTTGCGGCAAGCGATTTCAGAGGGCTTTTTCCATGCTGACATGCATCAGGGCAATTTGTTCGTGCGCGCCGACGGCACGATTGTCGCCATTGATTTTGGCATCATGGGCCGGATCAACCGGCAGGCGCGTTTTTGGTTGGCGGAAATTCTCTATGGCCTGACCACGGGCAATTATAAGCGCGTGGCAGAAATCCATTTCGAGGCGCAATATGTGCCAAGCTATCACAATGTAGATGAATTCGCGACAGCATTGCGCGCGGTGGGCGAACCAACGCGCGGCAAGCCAGTGAGCGAATTGTCGGTCGGGCAAATGCTCGACAGTCTTTTCGCGATTACCCGCGATTTCGATATGCAGACACAGCCGCATTTGTTGTTGCTGCAAAAAACCATGGTGATGGTCGAAGGTATTGCGACCTCATTAAACCCAAGCATCAACATGTGGGACGTCGCCGCGCCTTATGTGCGTGACTGGATTCGCGGTGAATTGGGGCCAGAAGCCATTCTGGCCGATGGCCTGCGCAAACAAGCCGACACGCTGAAGTTGATCCCCGACCTCATCCGCCGCTTGGATGAACAGCTACCGCGCAAAGGCGGCGCGCCTGAGCCGCCACCCTTGCCGCCTGTTCAACTCATTTGGGAACGTAATGGACAAAGCAACGCTGCGCGTTATCTATTGGTCGCGGCATTGGCCGGTGCCTTGGGTGCGGCTGGCATGTGGGTTTTGGGGTTAAGCTAATGTCTACCAAACGCATCCTCCTCATCGTCACGGGCGGCATCGCGGCGTATAAGTCGCTTGAACTTGTCCGCTTGCTCAAGCGGCAGGGCATATCCGTGCGCGCGGTCATGACGCAAAGCGCGACCGAATTCATGACGCCTTTGTCCATGTCGGTCATGACCGAAGACCAAGTATATGGTCATATGTTCGACCTGAAGGAAGAAAGCGAGATTGGGCATATCCAGTTGAGCCGTCAGGCCGACTTGGTCGTCATCTGCCCCGCCACTGCCAACATCTTGGCGAAAATGGCGGCGGGCATATCCGACGATCTCGCGACCACTGTCTTATTGGCGACGGACAAGCCCGTGCTTGCCGTTCCCGCGATGAATGTCCGCATGTGGAACCATAAGGCAACGCAACGAAATTTGACCCAATTGCGCGCCGATGGCATCCACATCATGGCCCCTGATGAAGGCGCGATGGCGTGCGGCGAATTTGGCCCCGGACGATTGCCAGAGCCACCCGCCATTGCCGAACAAATTTGCATGATGTTGGGGCATCCCTTTGATGCAATGCTGGCATCAGGCCGTTCGCCAACAACGGTTCAAAGCGGTGCTGCGCCTGTAACGCAGCAAAATCGTCCATTATCCGGCCAACGCATCTTGGTAACCGCGGGCCCAACTCATGAGGCGATTGACCCTGTACGCTACATCGCCAACCGTTCTTCGGGGCGTCAGGGCTTTGCCATTGCTGCCGCGGCAGCGGATTTAGGCGCGGAAGTAACGCTCATCGCTGGCCCCGTCCATCTGGAGACCCCGCACGGCGTTGTGCGGATTGACGTAGAAACCGCGCTCGACATGCAGGCAGAGGTAGAAAAAGCCTTACCGGTCGATGCCGCCATAATGGTGGCTGCCGTTGCTGATTGGCGCGCTGCGCAAGCGCCTGAGCAAAAGATTAAGAAAGACGGCGGCAATATCCCCGCGCTCAATTTAACCGAAAATCCAGACATCCTCGCCAGCCTCGCCACGCACGCCAATCGCCCAAAGCTGCTGATTGGTTTTGCGGCGGAGACAGAGAAGATTGTCGAACATGCGCAGGCAAAGCTCGCCAAAAAGGGTTGCGACTGGATCGTCGCCAATGACGTGTCCGGCGACGTAATGGGCGGCGCAAACAATGCGTTTCATATCATCACCAAGGAGGGCGTCGATAGCTGGCCCGAAAGTGCCAAGGACGTTATTGCCCGTAAATTGATGGAGAAAGTGGCCGATGCCCTCGCAAAAGGTTGATATTCGGGTCAGGCGCCTAGAACACGGCGCTGGCCTACCGATGCCTGCATATTCAACATCTGGCGCAGCGGGCATGGACATTTGCGCCGCCGAAAGCCTGACCTTGCGCGCTGGCAAACGCCACGCCGTTGCCACGGGTTTCGCCTTTGCCATTCCCGATGGCTATGAAGTTCAGGTGCGGCCGCGTTCGGGCCTTGCCCTGAAACATGGCATCACCTGCCTCAACACCCCTGGCACTATCGACAGCGATTATCGCGGCGAAGTGAAGGTCATTCTCGCAAATTTGGGTGACGAAGATTTCGTGATCAACACAGGCGACCGGATTGCGCAAATTGTAGTCGCGCCGGTCACGCAAGGAATGATGCTCGAAGTCGACGCCCTAGACGATACCGAACGGGGCACCGGAGGCTTTGGTTCAACCGGCGTATGACGCTTAGCGACCAACAGCTTGACCGTTACGCACGGCATATTGTGCTGCGCGACATTGGCGGCGCGGGTCAGTCTAAATTGCTGTCGAGCCATGTGCTGCTGATCGGTGCGGGCGGCATTGGTTGCCCTGCCATCCAATATCTAGCCGCGGCGGGCGTTGGAACGATCAGCGTCATTGATGATGATGTTGTGTCGCTTTCCAATCTCCAGCGACAAATTCTGTACACCGAAAGCGACATTGGCACGGCAAAGGTCGATGCCGCGAGTGCCGCCGTCGCACGCTTAAATCCTGATGTAACATTCCGCGGCCTCAAGCAGCGTATTGACCGCTCCACCGCGGTAGACATTCTAAAGGGCGTCGATGTCGTGATCGACGGCTGCGATAATTTCGCCACGCGCTTGATCGTGAACGATCTGTGCCTTGCCGCGCAAGTGCCGTTGGTTAGCGCCGCGATTGGCCAGTTTCATGGACAGATTGGTACCTTTACGGGGTGGCAGGATGATGCGCCTTGCTATCGCTGCTTCGTTGGCGACGCGCATGACCCCGATGATTGCGACGACTGCGCGACGCAGGGCGTGCTTGGCGCGATGTGCGGCCTGATGGGATCCTTTGCCGCGATGGAGGCCATTCGTGCGCTGACCGGCTTTGGGGAGGCCCAGATGGGCAAGCTGCATTTGTTCGACGGGATGGCTCTCGGGATGCGGTCTATTCGCCTGCCGAAAGATACAGGCTGTAGGAGCTGTGGCGGCTTAACCGCCTAATATCTCGTCCACCCATGCTGGCACCACGAATGTTGCGGGGCCATGCCGCGATTCTTCGAACCATGATGTGCCATGCGATGGTTCAAGGTTCAGTTCCAAAGTCCTGATGCCTTTCTGCCGCGCTTCACGCACAAGGCCAGCAGCAGGATAGACCGCGCCAGATGTGCCAATGCTGACGAATAAATCCGCTTGGTCCAACGCATGGTATATTTCGTCCATCCGATACGGCATTTCCCCAAACCAGACGATATCCGGCCGTAACCGCCCCGCCACGCCGCAGGCTGGGCAAGCTGGCCGATCCATCAATGTTCCGCGCCACGGGTGGCGGGCATCACAGGCATTGCACCAAGCGTTCAGATGTTCACCATGCATGTGCAACAGACGCTGCGCCCCTGCCCGTTCGTGCAGATCGTCGACATTTTGCGTCACCAGCAGCAGATTGCCCGACCATGCCGCATCCAGCCGTGCGAGGGCATAATGCGCGGCATTGGGCTCTACCTGTTGAATACGTTCGCGACGCATATCGTAAAAACGCAGCACAAGGTCAGGATCACGCGCGAAAGCCTCGGGCGTGGCCACATCTTCCACCTTATGCTGCTCCCACAACCCGCCTGCGCTGCGAAAGGTATCGATGCCGCTTTCGGCGCTGACGCCTGCGCCTGTCAGGATCACAATGTTTTTTATGCCTTGCCCCACATGCTTTCCTTCATCTTCACCCAAAACTTGTTTCGGTTGCCTAATATAGTAAGACCCAGACATTAAGTCAGGGCAAGAGATATGAAAATTGGAATTATTGGCAGCGCGGGGCGCATGGGTCAGACTTTGGTAGATGCAATTGTCGCCGACGGCCACACACATGCAGGAGGCGTCGATAAGGACGGCGACCTTGGCGCATTGATTGCCGCATCCGACGTTCTCGTCGATTTTTCGAGCCCGCACGGCCTTGAGGCGAGTCTCGATGCCTGCGTGGCTGCGGGTAAGCCCATCGTCATTGGCACGACAGGTTTGGAGGAGCGCCACCATTTCCTGATCGATGATGCCGCGCGCGATATTGCCATTTTGCAGACCGGCAATACGTCCTTGGGCGTGAATATGCTTGCCGCCTTGGTGGAACAAGCTGCGCGGCAGTTGGGTGCGGACTGGGACATCGAAATTCTGGAAATGCACCACAGGCATAAGGTTGATGCGCCATCGGGCACCGCCTTGCTACTGGGCGATGCCGCGGCAAAGGGCCGCGCGGTCGATTTGAAAGATCATAGCGAAAGGGGCCGCGACGGGATTACCGGCGCACGCAAGGCCGGCGATATCGGCTTTGCCGCCTTACGCGGCGGCAGCGTGGCGGGCGACCATATGGTCATATTCGCCTCAGACAATGAACGGATCGAGCTTGTCCATCGCGCCGAAAATCGCGCTATATTCGCGCGCGGCGCGGTGAAAGCTGCCGTCTGGCTGACGCGGCAGACACCCGGCCGGTATAATATGCAAGAGGTCCTTGGTCTTTGAAGAAAGCCGACATCTTCGAATTTTACCGGCGCTTGGCAGAAGCAAATCCCGATCCGGAAACTGAACTGGCCTATGGCAATGCGTATCAATTGCTCGTCGCCGTCACATGCTCAGCGCAGTCAACCGATGTGGGGGTAAACAAGGCAACAAAGGCATTGTTCGAAGAGGTCAAGACGCCTGCACAAATGGTCGCGCTTGGGCTGGAGGGCTTGAAAGACCATATCAAGACCATTGGCCTGTATAATAACAAGGCGAAGAATGTCATCGCTTTGTCAGAAATCCTCGTACGTGATCATGCCGGCGAAGTGCCCGCCGACCGCGACGCGCTGGAGGCTTTGCCCGGCGTGGGGCGTAAGACCGCCAATGTGGTGATGAACACCGCCTTTGGCGCAGAAACCTTCGCTGTCGATACGCATATCTTCCGTCTTGGCAACCGCACGGGAATCGCGCCGGGGAAAACCGTGGTCGCGGTCGAAAAAGCGCTGGAGAAAAGCACGCCAAAGCCGTTCCGCGTTGGCGCGCACCATTGGTTGATCTTACATGGGCGTTATATCTGCAAAGCGCGCACGCCGGAATGCTGGTGCTGCCCCGTCGCCGACTTGTGCCGCTTCAAACCCAAAACGCCCGCGCCCAAAATCAAGTCAGCTAAAGTTAAGGCAGAAGGGGTTAAGGGCGAGTCGTCATAATGGAGAAGGCCGATGCGTAAATTGCTGTTCATCATCCCTGCGATTGCCTTGCTGTCTGGTGGCGGAGCGGTCGCACTTGCGGGTAAGAAGGTAGCTGAACCGGTTCGGACGGTGGGCGAACCAAAAAACTGCGTCACGATATCGCAGATACGTTCCACGAAAGTTATCGATAGCCGTAATATCGATTTCCGCATGGCGGGCGGCAAAACCTATCGCAACACCCTGCCCCAAAGCTGCCCCGGATTGAAGTTTGAGGATCGCTTTTCCTATCGAACGTCACTCAACCAATTGTGCAGCGTCGACATCGTCCGCGTTTTGCATGATCAAGGCGGGCAGCTTTACGAAGGTGCCGGATGCGGGCTTGGCAAGTTTCAGATGCTAGAGAAAATCGCGCAATCGCGCTGAGCGGTTACTTACCCGTCCAGTTACCCGGGCGCTTCTCGATAAAAGCAGCCATGCCTTCCTTCTGGTCTTCTGTACCAAACAAGCCATGGAACAAGCGGCGTTCGAACACCACGCCTTGCTGCAAGGTTGTTTCAAATGCAGCGTTAACCATTTCCTTGCACGCAAGCGCGGCCAAAGGCGCCATGGCGGCAATGGCCGTTGCGGTTTTAACGGCTTCGTCGACCAGCTCGGCTGCAGGAACAACCTTGGCAACCAAACCAGATCGCTCGGCCTCAGCCGCGTCCATCATCCGGCCCGTCAGGCACATTTCCATGGCCTTTGCTTTGCCAATCGCACGCGTTAGGCGTTGTGACCCGCCCATCCCCGGGGTGACAGCAAGCTTGATTTCCGGCTGACCAAATTTGGCATTGTCGCCCGCGATGATGAAATCGGCCATCATTGCCAATTCGCATCCACCGCCCAGCGCAAAGCCATTTACCGCGGCGATCCATGGCTTGCGGGTAGCGGTTACGCGATCATAGCCTGCGAAGAAGTTTGCGCCATACATGTCCGCGAAAGACTGCGAGGACATTTCTTTAATGTCCGCGCCTGCGGCAAAGGCTTTTTCGCTGCCCGTCAGAACGGCGCATCTTTGGCTGTCTTCGGCATCAAATGCCGCAAAGGCAGCGATGAGGTCTGCCAACACCTGACTATTCAGCGCGTTCAACGCCTGCGGCCGATTAAGCGTTATCAGCGTCACCGCGCCGCGTTGTTCGACTAATAAGGTTTCATAGGTCATAGGGGTTTCCATTCATCCTGCGCCGGCAAGGCGGCGAAAATAGCGTCGATCAGCTCCTCAGTCACAGCTTCTGCTGTCGCCGGATTCCATTGGGGCGCATTATCCTTATCGACAATAACGGCGCGGACGCCTTCGGCAAAATCGGGGCGTACAATCACGCGGCTGGCGATACGATATTCCATGGCCATGTTCTCGGCAAAGTTGCTGAGCTTCAGGCTCTCGGACAATTGGCGCAAAGCGACTTTACAGGTTTGCGGGCTTTTGGTCCGCAAGGTCGCCAATTCTTTCATCGCCCATTCACTCGCGTCGCCTTCAAGGCTGGCAAGGATGTCCTCAAATGCGTTGGAGGCAAAATGGCGATTGATCTGCACAAGCGTCTCGACGATCTTCGATGCGGGTTGCGTTTCCGACAAGGTGCCCAATATCCCTTCAAGGCGCTCGACACCTTCACTGGCAATTCGTGTTTTGGCTTCGGCGAGCGCGCTGCTCGGCAGATAATGGGTGACAAGGCCAAGCGCGAGGCACTCTGCACCGGCCACGCGTGATCCGGTCAGCGCCAAAAACTGTCCCATGCGGCCTTCGAGCCGCGACAAAAACCAGCCACCGCCAACATCTGGAAAAAGGCCAATGCCGGTTTCGGGCATGGCAAATTTGGTATTCTCAGTCGCCACGCGGAAACGGGCGGGTTGGCTAATACCCACGCCCCCACCCATTGTAATGCCATCCATGAAAGCAACCACAGGCTTAGGATAGGTGAACAATAAATGGTTCAACTGATATTCGTCATGGAAGAATTTGCGGCCCGATTCTCCGCCATCATTCAGGGCTGAATTGCGCAAGAAAGCTATATCGCCACCTGCACAAAAACCGCGCCCGTCTGCATGATCAATCACCACGCATGTTACCGCGTCATCATCGCGCCACGCCAACAATGCTTGCGTCATAGCGTGCACCATAGGCAGCGTCAGCGCATTCAACGCCGACGGCCGGTTCAGGCTTATGAAACCGGCATGACCCTCGACGCGGACCAAGATATCATCGGTCATTGGCGCAAGAGATCACGGCCAATAATCATGCGCATGACCTGATTGGTGCCTTCCAGAATCGAATGCACACGTAAATCACGCCAGAAACGTTCGATGGGATAATCCCGCAAATACCCATAGCCGCCAAAAAGTTGCAGCGCTTGATTGACAATCTCGCTGCCGCTGTCGGTGGACAGGCGCTTGGCCATAGCCGAAAAACGCGACTTGTCAGTGGCGTTCGCCGTGACCTTGGCCGCTGCGATGTAGAGCAAGGCGCGCGCGGCTTCCAAATCGGTCGCCATGTCGGCCAGCATGAACTGCGTGTTCTGGAACTCGGCCACCGGCTGACCAAATTGCTGACGCTCTTTGGTATAGGCAATCGTCTCATCCAAGCACCGCTGCGCCCCGCCCAGTGAACACGCACCGATATTGAGCCGCCCGCCGTCAAGCCCCATCATCGCAAAGCGGAAACCGTCGCCCTCTGCGCCAACGCGGTTGGCAACGGGCACGCGGCAATCTTCAAATATCACTTGCGCAGTCGGTGAGGCGTTCCAGCCAAGTTTCTTCTCTGGCGCGCCAAAGCTGAGACCAGGCGTGTCTTTATCAACCACGAGGCACGTGACACCCTTGGTCTTGTCCTCGCCCGTGCGGACCATCACAACGTAAACGTCATTGTAACCAGCACCCGAGATGAATTGCTTCGTTCCATTCAGCACATAATGATCGCCATCGCGCCGCGCGCTGGTTTTCAGCGCCGCTGCATCCGACCCACTGCCCGGTTCAGTTAGGCAATAGCTGGCGATTTTGTGCATCGACACCAGGTCAGGCAAATAACGTGCCTTCAACTCTGCACTGCCAAAACAATCGATCATCCACGCGGCCATATTATGGATAGAAATAAACGCGCTGGTGGTGGGGCAGCCATAGGCCATCGCCTCCATGATCAACGCCGCCTCTAACCGGCCAAGGCCAGTGCCGCCCGATTCTTGCGACACATAAATCGCGCCAAAGCCCAATTCACCGGCGGCTTTCCACACATCGACCGGATAATGCGACTTTTCGTCCCATTCGGCGGCAAAAGGTGTGATCGCGTCTGCGGTGAATTTGCGCGCCATATCCTGAATGGCAACTTGATCGTCGGAGAGTTCAAACTGGTTTTTCATAAGCTCGCCGTAGCATCGCCTTTTTCAGTTATCCAGCCATTAGCGAGAGGAAAAATAGGTGTCGCGCACGCCATGCATCCGGTAAGTTCGGGCGCGCGAACTATTCGGTTTCCATGCGGCATCGTCACTAAATCGGCTTAGATTAAAACTACGCTCCAAAAAAAACTTGGCGCAATGGCGTCATGCCTGCTAACCGCTTCCAACCCGCACCCATAGCTCAGCTGGATAGAGCGCTGCCCTCCGAAGGCAGAGGCCAGAGGTTCGAATCCTCTTGGGTGCGCCATTTAACTCATTGATATATAATAATATTTAAACGCATCAATGTGCCGATTGCGGGGAGAGCGAGGCCAGCAGGATGGCCGACACCGCCGCAATCCCGACACCCAGCCAGAAGGCGAGGGCGTAGGAGCCGGTCTGGTCATGAACCGCGCTTGCAGCAAGCGGCCCCATCGCCGCACCCAGGGCGCTCAGACTGGTCATCGCGCCGTAAACCGTGCCGAAGATCGAGGCCGGGAACAGATCGCGCGACAAGCAGGCAATGAAGGCCATCATCGCTCCCGCACTGATGCCGAGCAGGGCCGTGGCGCTCAGCGCGGCGGCGAGGCTCTGGCTGTCGAGTGCCAGCAGCGTGCAGGCCAGCGCGACCAAAGCCATGATGCCAATCGAGACGCTGGTCTTTCCCATGCGATCAAACACATAGCCGATCATGATCTTGCCGGGGATGGCCGCAATCCCCGCCAGCCCCGCGATGGAGGCGGCATAAGTCAGCGAAAACCCCTTGTCCGCCAGCGCCGGGGCCAAATGGATCATATAGGCCGACAAAGCGGTTTGCGAGGCGACCACCGCGAGCGCGAGCTTGATGAAATTGGCCGAGAAATAGGTTTGCCGGATATTGGCCGGAGGCACGCTTGCATGCGTTTCAGCCTTGGCCGCGTCGTCGCCGCGTAGACGGCGGTCAAAGAAGAAGAGGCAAGCCAAAAGGAAGGCCGGAACAATCCAGACGGCTGAGAGCATCACAAAGGCCTGACGCCAGCCGAATGCGTCGATCAGATAACGTGCTGAAGTAGGCCCGAAGGCCGAGGCAATGCCGCTGCCGCAAAGGACCACGGCAATCGCCATGCTCCGGTATTTGTCAAAGGCTGCGGCGACGACCGCCAGCCACACTGCCGGGCCGATCAGCGTTGCCCCGAGCGCATGAAAGCACCAGAGCGCGATCCAGAGGCCAAGACTTTGCGTGGCGAGCGAGAAGGCCGCCAGCGCAATCCCGGTCAGGACGAAGCCGGAGAGGATCAGCCAGCGCGCATTGAAACGGTCCACGAGGCGTCCGACGACCGGCATCAACAAAAAGCTGATCACCAGCGCAATCGACAGCCCGACCGAAGCCTGCGTGCGCGACCAGCCGAAACTCTGTTCCAAGGGCCCCAGAAACTGCCCGAGCGCGTAGAGCGAGACCATCGATGCGGGCAGGCCGATCAGGCTGCATAGCAACAGCGGCCCATTCTCGCGCCATTCGCTGCGCTCGGGAGATGCAGTGTCCATCAGGTCAGGGCGCAATCGCCCGACTCAGAAACCAATGTCCTGAATCGGGGTTTCGAACCCGCAATTGACGATGTTCTGCGCCTTGGTCAGCGTGTCCAGATCGAGCGCGGCAAGATAACCGTCGAGCAGGCGCTGGTAATTGCTGATCATGCCCTCGGTATCCTTGGACAAGCGCATATGCTTGAACCCGCCCGCATGGAGGCCGAGCTGCTGGAGCGGCAGGTTGTAATAATCCTGACGCGGAATTTCTGGGAAGTCAGGCGAGTCATACGGCAGGATCGTCGGACCCTTGGGCGTGTCATACTCTTCGCCTTCGGGACGCAGAACGAGCGACCAGATTTCGAACAGGCAGGTTTCGGGCGTCAGCGGGCGGATGCGATAGGATGACATCGCGCCGACCATCGGCAGCAGGAAGAAGTGCGGGAACATGAACTCCACCGCGTGGAACTCCACCTCTTGCGAGACCTTGGAAATGTCGAACATAGGCACGCCGCGCGCGAGCGCATCCTTGGTCACTTCCTCGTACATCTTGCCGTAAAAGGCCATGGTCGCGCCCATGGGATCATCGGGCACTTCCATGTCGCGCATGCGCTCCATCACCGCGACTTCGCTCTCATGCACCATGCCGCCCATGCCCGAGCTGAGCCGTGCCATGAAGTCAATGTGCATGTTGAGCGTCTGCTTGCCGTTCAGGCCGCGATTGGGCGCAAGGCCATCGGCGTCATTGCCGTAGCTATTGCCGAGTGCGGACAGGCGGTGAAGCTGCGGGTGCGTCTTCATGGTGTGATAGCCTTCCTGGAAGGCCTCCATGGCGAGCTTCCAGTTGGTCGGCAGCACCGTGCCAAACCACCAGTCCATCTTGAGCTTGTCGGCATGGCGGGCGTTCATCCGTTCGGCCACAGGGCCCAGCGAGTCGAGCAGCGAGGGCGCGTCATCATCAAAGTTGATGAACGCACAGCCAGCCCAGAATTCGACGCGGCATGGCACGAGATTGATCTCTGCCTTGTCGAGCAGTTCCGGATTGAACACCTGTTTGCCGAACACGAAGGTGTTTTCGCCTTCGGTATTCCAGCGCCAGCCATGAAACGGGCAGACAAATCCCTGCTTGGCACAATTGCCGGGGCCAGTGGCAAGGCGGACGCCGCGATGGCGGCAGGCATTATGGAACGCCTGCACGCCGTTCTTGGTGTTGACCACGATGACCGACTTATCGAGAATCGTATATTCGACATAATCGCCGACGTTCGGAATCTCTTCCAGACGGCAGGCCATCTGCCACACATGCGGCCAGAGCTTTTCCTTCTCCAGCGCGAAGAATTCGGGGTCATAATAACGCTGTGATGGGATGAGTTCGGGATTAGTCACCCGGAAGGGGACTGCCTCCAGCGCGGCGTATGCGGTGTCAGTCATGTAACTACTCGCTATCTTTTCCCGTTACGCGCGATTGACCAGCTTGGTCTCAGCTGGAACTCGAATTGCGTGCTGCGGTGGCGGGTATCGCCAGTTTTGAACAGACTGCATTGCTAGCGTTCAAGCGCGCGCGCTGCAACCCACCTTGTGATAAGTGGGCAGACAGCATGGAAAATATGTAACGCATTGATAATACGATAAAAAAACCTTCAAAAGTCCTCAAGCTGTGGCGCGCTGTAAAAAACAATTGCATCGTTGCATTCCAATAATTTCCTGTCTAAATATCTGCTCAAGAGGCCAGAAACGCCGATAAGGGAGGGTGGGATGAAAATGATTCGGTCTATGATTTTATGCGGCACGGCAATTGCTGGTGCTTTCCTCGCAAACGGCAATGCCATGGCCGCTGAAGCGGCAACAGAAGCGAGTGAAGGCGACATCATCGTTACGGCCCAGCGCCGCAATGAAAATCTTGCCGACGTGCCGATGTCAATTACGGCACTTGATGCTGATGCGCTAGCGCAGTCGGGCGTTACGAACACCTCAGATCTTGCCCGCGTTGTGCCTGGCGTCGCCATGACATTTTTCGGCTCTTTCCTTCAACCTGCCGTGCGCGGAATCACGTCAACCGGAGCGAATCTGGGCGAAAATTCTAACGTCGCCATGTATGTTGATGGCATTTATCAGCCGCAACAAATTGCGACCCTCATCGACCTGCCCGATGTGCAGCAGATCGAAGTGCTCAAAGGCCCGCAGGGCGCGCTTTATGGCCAGAACGCCACGGGTGGCGCCATCCTTGTGAACAGCATGACACCCAGTTTTACCAACACGGGCAAGCTCAGCGCCAGCTACGGCAGTTTCAACGATGTGCAGTTACGTGGCTATATCTCCGGTCCGATCACAAGCAACCTCGCCGCCAGCGTTTCAGGGTCTTATCAGGATCATCAGGGTTTCCGTCGCCATGTCGTCACCGGTGAACGCGATCTGGGGCTGACGGCAAAGGTTGTGCGTGGCAAATTGCTCTACAAGCCAAGTGATAGCGCGAGCATCACAGCCAGCGCTTATTATGCCAAGCGCCGTGACTCGGCGATGTACGCAGGCTTTGCTCTGAACGGGAATTCGATCGGCCATGCTGCGAATCTGACGGGTCTGCTTGGCCCGATTAGCGGCCCGTTCTTTCCGGTCCCGGCAACACCCGATCCGATCAAGGCCAGCCAGTTTTCGGCGTCACCTGATGTCTTTACGCAGATCCGTTCCAAGGGCGTCAGCCTGCGCGGCGAATTTGATGTCGGGGCAGGCACGATCAACTCCTCAACCGGGTTGTTCAGCAACAATATTGTCTATCTTGCTGATATTGATGGAACGGCCGTCAATATTGGCGAAGCCAGGGCGGAACCCCTTTCCGGCAAATTTCTGGTGCATGATACCAACTTTGCCTCGCGCCAGTTTGGCGCCGTCGAATTTCTCGTGGGCCTTTTCTATCTGAAGGGGAACGAGACTTTTGAAAGCAATATCTTTGAAGGCTTTATGCCATCGGTGCCACCAGCTCCACGTGCCAGGCTCTTCCTGACAAATGCCTATGGCAAAGTGGAAAAGCGGATCATTGCTGGCTATGCTGAAGTCACGGTCAAGCCAACCGAACAACTGACCTTGACGGCGGGCGGGCGATATACCAGCGAACGTCAGAAGGTGTTTTCTGACACCCTCGGTTCTGTGAAGCAGCCTGCGATCATTGCCTATCCCGGCAACCCTGTGACGTTTAAAAAGTTCACGCCCCGCATTACCGCACGCTATGAATTGACGCCTGATGTCAACTTGTTCGCCAGCTGGGGCAAAGGGTTCAAGAGCGGCGTGGTGAACACGACCAATTTCGCAATTGATCCGGTCAAGCCGGAAACCATCACAGCCTATGAAGCGGGTGTGAAGGGCAAGATTGCGGGGTCACTTCGCTTCACCGCTGCAGGTTTCTATTATGATTACACCAACTTGCAGGCCGTCATTTTTGTGCCGGGCAAGGCCTATATCACCCAGAATGCAGCGTCAGCGCGGGTAAAGGGCTTTGACTTTGACATGAGCTGGGACGCCACTTCTGAGCTCACCTTCTCAGCGGGCGCTGCGGTTCTTGATGGCAAGTATAAAAGCTTTGCCAATGCGCAGGCGCTGCAACCCACCGGCACTGGTAGCATCCAGATTACGACGGACCTGAGCGGCGGGCGATTGTTGCGTGCGCCAAAGTTCAGCGGCAATGTCAGCGCCAATTACAGTGTCGAGACCGACGCTGGCAAAATCGGGGCCTATGCATCGGTCTATCACACCAGCAGCTTTGGCATGGAGCCAAGCAATCGCATTCGTCAAAAGGGTTACACCACGATCGATGGCGAGATATCCTTCGCACCGTCGGGGATAGACGGCTTGCGGATGGTGCTCTGGGGCAAGAACCTAACCAACAAGGCCTATCTGGCATCATCGCTTACATCGACGCTTGCTGACGTTGGCAGCTATGCGGCGCCGCGCACATATGGCGTCCGGGCCGAGTTCGCCTTTTAAGCCTGCCCGGTCGCGCTTTTAAAGAAATGGTCCACGGTATGGGCACACTTGCAGGCCGCACGGTCATGATCACGGGCGC
>NZ_CAMAYF010000004.1 GCF_945862485.1 Sphingorhabdus sp. EL138 | reverse complement strand
CCCATAGCCAAGGCCGTACGCAGCGTTTCTTGCGCCTTGTCCGGCCCAATCGACACCGCGATAACCTCGGTCGCAACGCCCTTTTCACGCAAACGCAGCGCTTCTTCCACCGCAATCTCGTCAAACGGGTTCATGCTCATTTTGACATTCGCCAAATCAACACCCGAACCATCAGGCTTAACCCGCGGCTTAACATTATAATCGATGACCCGCTTAACGGGGACGATGATCTTCATTTCGGAAATCCTTGTCTCATATGCGTTCGATAATGATTGCGGGCGCCATTCCGCCACCGGCACACATGGTAACGAGACCATATCGTCCCCCCGTGCGTTCCAACTCGTCCAGTATTGTTCCAACCAATATGGCACCCGTAGCGCCGATAGGATGGCCAAGCGCCATCGCGCCGCCGTTTACATTCACTTTTGTCCGGTCAAGCCCAAGGTCACGGATGAATTTCTCCGCCACAACCGCAAAGGCTTCATTGATTTCCCATAAGTCAATGTCGGCCACAGTCAGTCCGGCCTTAGCCAAAGCCTTGCGCGCACCCGGAACCGGAGCATTCAGCATTAAAGTCGGACAATCGCCAAGGTTTGAATAGGCAACGATCCGCGCGCGCGGTTTAATATTGTACTTTTTGGTATATGCCTCAGACGCGATTAGCACGGCTGCGGCCCCGTCAACCACACCGGAGCTGTTGCCTGGATGATGCACACCTTCCCATTCTAGGTCGGGATAGACACGCTTAATCTGATTGCGCCAAGTCTTGCCATTGCCAAGATCAAAGTCGGCCAAGGCCTGAAAGGACGGCTTAAGCGACGCCAATCCTTCAGCCGAAGTTTCCGGTCGCGGGAATTCTTCGCGATCCAGCGCGACGCTTCCATCTTCATTCAACACAGGCACGAGCGACTTGTTAAAACGGCCTTCACGGATGGCGATGTCAGCCCGGCGTTGGCTTTCCAACGCAAGCGCATCCAGCGCTGCTCGGTCAATTCCCTCACGCGCGGCGATAGCATCTGCACAAACGCCCTGATTGGATTGAGGATGCAATGCATCCAATGCTTCATTCCCTGCGCCCATGAAACGCGGTGCCATATTGGCCGCAGCACGTTCTGCCGCTAGTATTTGCTGATAGCTCATCATTTCGGTGCCGCCAGCGATGACGCAATCTTCCATTCCTGACAAAACAGAACCTGCCGCCAAGTTAACGGCCGTGATACCGCCGCCGCAAAAACGATCAAGTGTCGTGCCCGAGGCTTTCACATCATATCCGGCAGCAAGCGCAGACATGCGCCCTAAATCACCGCCTTGCTTGCCCTCTTGCGTAGAAGTCGACCAAATGATGTCGTCGACCGTCGCAGTGTCAAGGCCATTTCGATCCCGCAAAGCTGCCAACACGGTTGCTGCCAGATGCTGAGGGTGTAAATGGGACAGTGCACCTTTGCTGGGTTTACCGCCACCGCGTGGTGTGCGACATGCGTCGATGATAAATGCTTCAGCCATAAGTGGCCCTTTCAACTTTAATCGGTCAGCATGCCAGTCAGGCGTTTGCGGATAATGTTTTCCGCGTCAGCTACCATACGGGACAACAGCTCAGCGCAAGTTGGAACATCGTGGATCAGCCCCTGCACCATACCCGCCGACCAAACGCCGTGGTTCGTATCTCCGCTGGCAAGTCCTTCGCGTCCGCGCGCACCCTTGACCAAGTCCGCTACAGCTTCAAACGGCTTTCCCTCACGCTCTGCGGCAACAACCTGTTGCGACACCTCGTTCTTCGCAACGCGCGCGGTATTCCGGTACGATCGGAAAATAAGTTCTGTTCCCCGCTCGTCATTGGCCACCATCTCGTCTTTAAAGCTTTGGTGAATGGGTGCCTCGACTGTTGCTGTAAAGCGGGTGCCCATGTTGACACCCTCCGCACCAAGCACAAGTGCAGCGGCAAGCCCGCGACCATCACCAAAGCCACCACTCGCTAAAAGGGGGATCTTTACCTTGTCTGCAGCGACAGGAATGAGAATCAGCCCAGGAATATCATCTTCACCAGGATGGCCAGCACATTCAAAACCATCAATTGAGACGATATCAACGCCCGCACGCTCTGCGGACAATGCATGGCGCACGGCGGTACATTTGTGCAGGATGCGAATACCGTGCGGCTGCATCATTTCCCAAAACTCCCGCACAGCAGGCGTTCCGGCTGTTTCCACAATCTTTACGCCGCTATCGATAATCGCTTGGGTATAACCTCTGTAATCTGGCGGATTGATCGATGGTAATACGGTCAGATTAACCCCAAAGGGCTTATCCGTCATAGACCGGCAACGTTCAATTTCTTCGGCCAGTGCACGCGGCGTCGGCTGAGTCAACGCAGTTAAAATGCCAAGCCCGCCAGCATTTGAAACGGCGCTCGCCATTTCGGCGACGCCAACCCATTGCATTCCGCCTTGGACGATGGGATGCTCTATCCCAAGCATGTTGGTAATTCGTGTCTTTAGTGCCATTTGACATCCTCTATTCTGTTGGAGCGGTGCCTCATTCGGCACTCTGCCGAAAAGAACCATTTTTCTTTCACCGACAACATCCGGCTATAGACTCAATGGCTGGAGCAATTATATAACTACTTAATACCTTTCAAGGTCATTTTAAGGCCTCATGATATTTGCACGCGGGAGAAGAACAAGAATGGCCCCACCAGTCCTTTTCGAGATAGCGTCCGCTGTCGGCATTATCACAATCAACAGGCCGGACCGCCACAATGCCATTAACGATGAAGCGGGCGCATTATTGAGCGAATGTCTTCAAAAGGCTATCAACGATAGCGACGTGCGTGCCATCCTTTTGCGCGGCGCTGGCAAGTCATTCTGCTCGGGCCGCGACACATCCGTGCTTGGGCATAGGGTGGACGGTGAAAGCGACTATCACTTCGTCAAGCGTCATCAGCAGACAAGAATCGCGATTCTTGATTGCCCCAAGCCCGTCATCGCTTCAGTCAAAGGCGCGGCAATAGGCGGAGGTTGTGAAATGGCGCTGGTGGCAGACATCCGCGTCGGGGCAAGCAATTTGAAAATGGCGTTGCCTGAAATCAACTACGGCCTGCTGCCAGATACAGGCGGCACCCAATATCTAAGCAACCTCATTGGGCCGTCACGAGCCAAATATATGATTATGTCAGGCCAGAGTATTGACGCCAAAACCGCCATTGAGTGGGGTGCAATAGATTTCTTGCATGATCCGCAAGATGTTGATGAAAAAGCACTAGAAATCGCGATTGATCTAGCGGCCAAGCCGCCAATTGCCCTGGCGATGGCGAAAGCGATGATTGATCAGGGTCATGCTGGTGCCGTGCGTAACGGGCTGACACAGGAATTGCTGGCACAAACAGCGCTATTCAAAACTGATGATTATGCCGAGGCACGTACTGCACACCGTGAAGGTAGAAAACCGGTTTATACCGGTAGATGATTGATATAAAACTATTGTAACGATAAGCCTGACGCAGGATATTCAAAAGCAATCCATTGGATGGAGATCAGATAACATGGCCACTCAGTTGAACGATGTTTCGGCACCAAGTTTTCCGGTAACGCAAGAATTGAAAACCCATAACCATTTAATCGGTGACAAAGCTGCGCTTGATGCTGCCTGGGAACAAGACGGATACTGGTTTTTCCGCGATGTATTAGACAAAGGTGCCGTTGCGCGGTTGCGTCAATCCTGGATCGACGAGTTAGAGAAACAGAAGGTGATTGAACCTGTTGGCGATGCGCCAACGGATAAAAGTGTCCTGTATAATGGTGGTAGCTTGGAGACATATCCGTTCCGTATGGAACCGATCGCGGCGAAGCGACCTTGGCCTGCATTTGTCGCTGAAAAGCCGATAAATGATTTTTTCACCCGCCTGTTTCAAGACGATCCATTCTGGGTGCCAATTGTCGAATATCGCGCGACGCCGCCGCAGCAGGACAAAAATAAGCCACGTATCGACGCCATCCATCAAGATGGACCGTTTAGTCCCGGCCTTCCCTTCCGCATTTGCTGGATCCCGCTGGCGGAAATCGATGCCGAGATAGGTGGTCTTATGCTTGCAGAGGGCATGGCATCGGGTCGCGAGAGCTATCACCCGAAAACGGAGAATGGATCGAACGGTCCCATCCCGCTTGAGGCAATTCCAGCTGATCGCTGGCGTCGAACCACATATCAAGCGGGCGATGTGTTGTTGATGAACCTCTGGACACCGCATACCGGCCTGACCAATCAGTCGGATCGGTTTCGCTTGTCGATGGATCACCGGGTAATGGCCAAAGGCGATGATTGCCCGCTTGTGGGTATGATAGAGGAAATCACGGAAAGCCATGTAAGTGTGCGCGATTCAAGCGGACAGCATAGATTGTCCATCGATCCGCAAACCTATGTCCGCAATACCGTTGGGCAGAAGTTGAACGGCGATGAAATTACTGCTTTTTATAAAGCTGGGTCGGAAGTCATTATTGCCTTTGACGGCGACCGGGCATCAGTTGTTCGTCCGCCGCATTGATTTTAATCGCAGCACCCCAAAATTACGCGCCAAGCAAGGCGGACGAAAAAACTGGAGAGTTTGATGAGTGATATTGCGACACAGGAAGCCGCACGTTGGACAGGTGCCAATTCGATAATTTCGGCGGAAAACTATATCTGCCCCGACTTTGCCAAACGCGAAGCCGAAGGTCTTTGGAAAAAGGTCTGGCAAATGGCCTGCCGCGAAGAAGAAATTCCCAAGGTTGGTGATTATTATACCTATGACATTGTCGATCAATCTATCATTGTCATCCGTTCTGCACCCGACGAAATCAAAGCATTCCACAACGTCTGTCCACATCGTGGAAGAACGTTAACCGAGGGCTGCGGTCATGCCGCACGCCTGTTCTGCAAATATCATGGCTGGAACTGGAAAATCGACGGTACCGATGCGAGGGTCGTAGACAGGCATGAATGGGCACCGGAAGACTTGACCAACGAAGACCTGAACTTGATGCCTGTCAAGGTTGGACGGTGGAGCGGATGGATCTATATCAATATGGATCCTGACTGCGTTAGCCTTGAAGAGCATCTGGCCCCTGCGAAGGCCTATCTCGATCCGTTTGATCTTGGCGGATTGCGTTACCACTGGCGCAAATCCACAATATTGGACTGCAACTGGAAAGTAGCACTCGAAGCATTCAACGAGGGCTATCATGTGCAGACAACGCACAGCCAGATGCTGCGCTATATGGACGATTGGACACAAAGCTATGCACGCGGTCGCCATGCGCATTTCGGCTATTGGGAAGCGATGCCAATGGGTTCACGCTCACCCCGCCTGACGGGCGGTGAGCCGACCGAAGATATCCGCCCCGGGATCCGTGACTATATGGAGGATATGGCCGCCACGCTGAACGCCGGGTCATCGGTGCAGACCGTCCACGCCGCGCGGCGTATCATGCAAGAGGTTGAACCGGGTGCGTCGCACATGGAAGTGCTGATGAAATTTGGTCAGTTCATTTACGAACATGCGATTTCGCTTGGCCTGAAATGGCCAGATATCACGCCACAGCAGATGCAGGAAGCTGGCATCGACTGGCATCTGTTCCCGAACCAAATCATGCTGATGGGTGCAACTGGCTTGCTTGGTTATCGTGCACGTCCATTTGGCAATGACCCAGACAAGTGCGTTTTCGATGTATACTCCATGCAGCGTTATCCTGAGGGCGAAGAGCCGAAAGTTGAGCAAGAGTGGAACCAGAACCATGGGGACAAGGATTTCTGGGGCCTTATTCTGACGCAAGACTTCGCCAACGTCGCGGAAATACAAAAAGGCATGAAGTCCATCGGCTTTAAGGGTGCGCGCCCTAATCCAAAACAGGAAGTCGCTGTTTTGAATTTCCACCGGGCGCTCGAGGCGTTCCTTGCTGGTGGATATGCTGGCGAATAGCTCTAACATCATGAGACTAAGTTGGGGGGCAGCAACACCTGCCTCCCTACTAGCAGCCATTTGAGGGTCATATAAAAACAATGACTGCTAAAGCAGTCTCCGACGAATAGATGAAATTAGGCAGTCGGATATGGGCCGCTGCTTCCAGATTCCTCACCCAAAACGCTTGAAAATAGGTGGATTACGCTCCGCCCCATAATTTTGTTGCGCCGATACCGGATAGCGCAACCCAATTTGGCTAGCCTGATCCAGCGTGTCTATTTCGTCTTGTGATAATGACCAGTTGGCTGCACCAAGATTGTCCAGAAGCTGAGCATCAGTTCGCGCGCCAAGCAAGACGGACGTTACGCCGAGCCGTGCCTTTACCCAATTCAAGGCAACCTGACTGTGGGTGATGGTACCATCTCTTCCGTCCACAATTTTATCAATCACTTTCAGCACATCGCGGCAACGTTGATTGTCATAGCCTTTCAACGCGTTCATTTGCTCTAAACGAGCTTTTCCATCGGTTTCCGCACGAAACTTTCCTGATAGAAAGCCTTGTGCCAATGGGCTCCAGATAATCGCACCCACGCCCATATCTAAACCGCAAGGCAACAATTCCTCTTCGGCCACCCGGGAAACAAGGGAATATTGTATTTGTTGCCCGATATAATGGGCCAGATGTTCTTCTTTCGAAATTCCCAACGCCTTAGCGAGTTGCCAGCCAGCATGGTTTGAGCAGCCAATATAGCGAATTTTCCCAGCATGGACGAGATCGTCCAATGCACGCAGCGTCTCTTCCGGCGGAACTAACGAGTCAAAATTATGGACCTGATACAGATCGATCCAGTCGGTTCCCAAACGGCGTAAGGACGCATCACAGGCATCAATAAGGTGACGCCGCGACAAACCGGCATCATGCGTGCCTTTCCCCATGCGGTGGAACGCTTTTGTGGCAACGACAACCTGCTTGCGTCGCTTACCCAACGCCTCTCCCAATATTTCTTCGGATCGGCCAGCCGCGTAGACATCAGCGGTATCGAAAAAATTGATGCCATGGTCGATGCAAAGATCAATCTGTCGCGCAGCATCCGCCCCGCTTGTCGATCCGGTTGCGCCGAAGCGGCCCGTTCCATCGGAAAAGGTCATACACCCGAAACCGAAAACCGATAGCTCCAGTCCGCTTTTGCCAAGGAACCTATTTTCCATATCACTCACTCCGCTCTGGCCTGCTTAAGGCGGCCCATTTTCTGTTTTGTTCGGGCTTGCAGGGTTCACCTACGAAAAAGACGCCGGCAACGCCGACGTCTTTTTTAATTATACGCGGTATCGAAGCCGTGGCAAAACCACCAGCCAATCAATCCCCGCCAAGCTCACGGTGACGCGCCATCATCTGTATCGCCTTTTCAGCCAGCGCTTCTGGCACTGGCGGATACAGCGGAAGTGGACGCGCCTTGCTTGGCAATGCGATGGTCGCAGTTGACTTAACGCTCTCTTCGCCGCGTTGGTTGGTGAAACGCACAACGACATCTACCAATTCATTGCCATGCTCGGTGCGCCTTGCAACGACTTCACCCGTGACCATTTGGACATCGCCCATATAGTTGAACTTGCGGATTTCATCGTGGACATTGGTAATGATAGCATCATCACCAGCCCAGTCATTGAGATAGCTCCAGAGGTAATTTTCGCGCATGACACCATAATCATAAGCCATCGGGTTACCAATGGCCTGCGCCCAAACTGGATCCCAATGCAGACGTTGCGCCACGTCAGGCACGCCATATTCGTTCTTCACGTAAAATGGCGCGATGCGTTTGCGGTTCTTGTGTGCGCGGCGACCAACGGTTGGCGCATAAGGCACAAAACCATAACCACCAGCGTGGAAGCAAACGACGTCAGTGACAGTCAATGGCCCCTTGGCTTGCATGCCGAGCGCCGATCCAACGGAAACATCTTCAGCCCAACGCTTATTGGGACCTTGGACCATTTCTGCAGCGTAGACATCTTCAATCGCTTGGAACTCTTCATCGGTCCAAACCTTAGGTTCAATCGCTGAATATTTGCCCTTCTTTGCGGCAGTCTTGCGTTCGGTCAGAACGCTAAGGACGCGGTAAACCGACACAACATCCCCCCGCTGGTTCATGTTCACGTGGCGACGAACGTTGATGACTGAACGGCCCGCGAATTCCGACTGCTTGACTTCGCAGCTTTCCTCTCCGGAAAATGTATAAATCGTATCGCCGGGATAGACAGCGCGGTAAAATTCCCAGTCAGCACCCGATACGAATACATGGATGCCCCGGAATAAGCTCTTTTTCAGGGCACGGATTTCGTCGGGGGTCGGATCGCCCAAAAGCGGCTTGCCAACCTGGCCAATCATCATGCCGGGTGCGATCACATCGCCCCAACGCGTCCTCTTTGCGTAATTAGGGTCAGTGAAAAGCGGATTGTCATCGCCGCAGCCATAGGACCAGTTACGGATTGAATCATGGCTAACCGTTTGGACGTACTGCGCCATTTTGCCAGGCTCTTCAAAGCCGATAAGCTGCTTCTGACGCTCAATATCTTCGTCACGAATTTCGTAGGAGACAGCCTTCTGCCACTCTTCGCTCTGCTTGATATCGTCTGCCTTACTGGCCATTAGTCGTCTCCTAAGTTAATCGTATAACTAGGTGATATCTATAAATGCGTTGGTTTGCAAGCACCCCTACCGCCATTGCGCAGGTGCCGAGGCAAGCGGACCTGCTGGACGATCCCAAAGCATTTCGACGCCGCCGATCAATAAGAGCGCCTCGAATATTCGCACCTGCCCCCAGTGCGTTGGCTCCGTTGCTTAAAAAGGTCGCAGTTGCCAATGGAATGACTACAAAGCTTGATGCCCAAAGGCCAGCTTCATAAACCGGACTTTGTCCACAGTACTGCCCGGCATAGAAAGAGCTCTTGCTATCTCTTTAGGGATTATCCGGGTTGTTTGGTCAGGCAACAGCGAAATCGTAACAGCATCTCCAAAGAACCTTTAACTCTATCAAATGGCGGCCTTGGCAATGTTAACGACATGTGGTTGGGTATAAGCAAATAGTCCTTCATCCCCACCTTCACGACCAATACCTGACTGCTTTGAACCGCCAAAAGGGATATCAAACGGCAGATCGAGATGCTTATTCACCCAAACCGTTCCAGAGTCGATTTTCATAGCGACTTCGATGCCACGATCAACATTTCCAGCCCAGATTGTCCCACCCAGACCATATTCATTGTCGTTGGCCCGTGCGATGGCGTCATCAATGTCATCATATTTCATGACTGGCAGAACTGGACCGAATTGCTCCTCGCGCACCAATCTCGCGTCATCGGCAATATCCCTAACAATAGTAGGCGCAATGAAATAACCTTCCCGGTCCAGCAGCTTACCGCCAGCCAAAATTGTGCCATTGGCCGCCGCATCTTCTAGAAAACCGCATAATTTTTCATATTGCATTTTGTTTTGAACTGGACCGATTTGTGCGCCTTGGTTCAAGCCGTCATCGACAACCGCATTTTCAGCCAATATGGCCAGTTCCGAACATATCTCGTCATAAATCGAAGCATGGGCGTAAACCCGCTTGATGGCGAGGCAAACCTGCCCTGCATTGACCATTGCGCCATTAAACAGTTTCGAGGCAACCGCCTTTGGGTCAACATCGTCAAGCACTATCGCAGCGTCATTCCCGCCAAGTTCAAGCGTAATCCGTTTTAGATCATCAGCACCTGCCGCAAAAATCTTCCGCCCAGTTCCGGTTGAACCTGTAAAACTGACCTTTGCAACATCTGGATGGCTCGATAATGCTGCACCCAGGTCGTTATTGTCGATGATGACGTTTACCACACCCGCGGGAAAAATATTCGCCGCAAGCTCCGCAATTTTCAAGGTACACATGGGCGTTGTTGGCGCAGGTTTTGCGACAATTGTATTTCCTGCGATTAAAGCTGGACCCATTTTTTGCGTCACCATCATGAACGGAAAATTCCATGGCGTGATTGCTGCGACGACGCCAAGAGGGGTCCGATGTTCAATGATACGGACCGCGTCAGTTTCGCGAAGTGTGACGGGCTCCATCCGCTGCGCGGCATAATGGCGAAGCTGATAAATGCCTCCGATTACCTCACCCATTGCCTGCTTAAGCGGCTTACCCTGCTCAGTCGTCAGCAGCTTGGCAAAGTCATCTTTACTGGCTTCGATGGCATCTGCCAGCTTTGCCAGATATTCACCCCGTGCAGCGCACCCCAATGCAGCCCAGCCCGGCGCTGCGGCTTTGGCTGAGGCGACTGCTTCTTCGAGCTGCCCAGCGTCTGCCCTTGAAACAGTTGCAAATGGATGGCCCGTAGCGGGATTAACAACCTCTAATTTCAGCGCACCTTCCACGAGCGCGCCATTGATGAGCAGTTTGCTGGGCAGCATTATGTATCTCCTGAATATCCTAATTGGACCATTTTTCTTGCTGATTTTCATCTAAATGATATATCGAATTTGGCAAGAATAACATCTGGTGAGACGGAGAATTTAAGCGTGAATGAAAACCAAATTCAACTGTCGGAACGCGCGATGGTAATTGGCGCTAACGTTGAACGGTTTGTCCGCGAAGTCGTCATTCCCTATGAGAGAGACCCAAGACGCGACCACCACGGCGCGCCGCTTGATGAACTTGTCATGGAAATGCGCAGCAAGGCGCGTAACGCCGGCGTACTTACGCCGCATATTCTTCCCAATGGATCCCATCTAACACAGCTTGAAACCGCTTTTGTGCTTCAAAAATCAGGTCTCTCGCCGCTTGGCCCGCTTGCCGTGAATACAATGGCACCAGACGAAGGGAACATGTATCTACTGGGTCATGTCGGAAGTCCGGAAATCAAAGAGCGTTTTTTAAAGCCGCTCGTGGACGGAGCGGTCCGCTCTGCCTTTTTCATGACCGAGCCTGCCTCAGAGGGCGGCGCTGGCTCCGATCCGTCCATGATGAAGACAACCTGCCGACTTGACGGAAACCACTGGATCATCAACGGTCGCGAGGCTTTTATCACTGGTGCCGATGGTGCCGGTGTTGGCATCATCATGGCAAAGGCTGAGGAAGGTGCATGCATGTTCTTGGTTGACCTGCCTGATCCAGCCATCCGGATCGAAGATGTTCCAAACACCATAGACAGCTCAATGCCAGGCGGACATGCAACCGTCATCATCGACAATCTTCGAGTTCCGGCAGATCAAATGCTTGGACTTGCTGGTGAGGGATTCAAATATGCCCAACTCCGCCTTTCCCCTGCCAGGCTTTCGCATTGTATGCGTTGGCATGGATGCTGTGAACGGGCGCATGAAATCGCCTCCGATTATGCCAATCGGCGCGAGGCGTTCGGGAAAACGCTGATTGACCATGAAGGCGTCGGCTTCATGCTCGCCGAAAATATGATCGATTTGAAACAGGCTGAATTGATGATCGCTTGGTGCGCTTCGGTCTTGGATTCAGGCTCGCTGGGTACCGTCGAGAGCTCGATGACGAAAGTGGCGGTTTCCGAAGCCTTAATGCGCATCGCAGACCGCTGCGTTCAGGTAATGGGTGGCTCGGGTGTCACAGACAAGACCATCGTCGAGCAGGTTTTCCGCGAAGTCCGCGCTTTCCGGATATATGACGGACCAACCGAAGTGCATAAATGGAGCCTAGCCAAAAAAATCAAACGAGACTGGAAAACGTCGCAGAATTAATTACAGCATCACGGCATGGGCATGGATTGCAAAATGGAATTTGGCGTTAGAGCGCAGACTGGCCTGTGCGATATAGAAATATGCCATTGTCCATTCATCGATCAGCAAATAGTTGCGCAGGGTGCTGGATTGATTGCGCCCTTTTGTGCGCTTTTAAGTTTTTACGGGCCATAGTTTTCATATGGAACATAATATTTTGTCCGATAGTTGGTCGCTATCAAAATGGTTGGCAGTCAAAACCAGCCATGCGCGGGATTTGGTGATTGATTGCATTGAATCACATCAGCCCGTGATGAGCGAGACCAATTGTCAACGGTTACTGCTGGCGCACGTCCATTATCATCAGATGGTCAAACCAGTTTATGATGATCCTAATATCAAGCGGTTGCTTTTTCCCTTTTTCGATATCCGCCAACCGCAGGTATTTGAACCTAAAGCGCCTCGGCACATTGTCCCAGATTTACAGTTTTCCGGTCATGGCCGCAGTGTGCCCTTTGGCCTACTTCCAAGGATGGGTTGGTTATATGCGACCCAATTTGTCGATTTCGGATTGGCACAACTCCTAACAGACCCAAAGGCCAATCACCTTAATTTGCGCGTTGATGCTGAAAAAAGGAAAAGCGAGTGGCAGGCATTTCGACATGACCTCGATGTTTTACATCTTTCTGAAAACGAAGAGGAAGCCTTAGCAAAAGCGGCCTGTGCAGCGTTGAGCACTTACAGTGGTATTTTCAACAGTGCCTACCGAGGATGATGCGCCGGTTCGGTTATCAAGCACCGAGCATGAAAAGATAACTACAATAGTCACCACAACCACATGGCTTGTTGCAGCCTTTACTTCTCCGGCGTTAACTTTGCGCCACTCTCGATATTTTCATTAAAGCTCGTCACCACCGAGTCGACCAGCAGCTGGATTTCCTCGGCCGCAAACTTCTCCGCTTCGGCCAAGCTTGAACCATAAGACCGCTCGGACTTCACCAATATCGCCTTATAGGCTGCGCGTTCTGTCGGGCATGCCGAATCGGATGTTTGGATAAACGCGCTTGGGGCAGCTTTTTCAGCGACGGCCACATTGTGGACTTCAATCATGCAATTGTTGAATGCCTTACGGGCGTTGTCCATGGGGTCGCCCTTCATGGCGGCCATGCTGAGCATTGCGGTTGCGATGATAGTGATCATGTTTCAAAATCCCTGATATTCATTCGCGGACAATTCTGCGACCGCTGAAATAGAAGTTTACACAACCATCATGGCGCAATCAATGCGCTATGATAGATTGCAGTTCGCGCATTCATCGGACGATTTTGCCGCCCTTCACCACGGCGTCGACAGTTTCCAACTCCCGCACATTCGCCAAGGGGTCGCCATCGACTGCGATGATATCGGCAAAGCGCCCCACAGCAATCGCGCCGACATCTTTTTCGCGGCCAAGCGCTTGGGCCGCGTTGCGGGTTGCGGCCTGAATGGCCTCAATCGGGGTCATGCCATATTCGACCATGACTTTAAATTGTCCGCCGACAAGCCCGTGCGGCATCACGCCCGCGTCCGAGGCAAAGACCATTTTAACACCAGCTTTGTGCGCTTTACGGAAATTGTCGCGCTGGATCTGCGCTACTTCGCGGTCTTTGCGCAGATTGTCTTCCAATACGCCGTTTTTCGCGCCCTCGGACTGCGTATAATCTGTGTTGAAGATGTCCATCGAGAACCATACGGGCCGCACTCGCGCGGCGGCAAGCTTTATGCCCTCATCGTCCACAAGGCTTGCATGTTCAATCGTGTCGATGCCCGCTTTGATCGCGGCCTTAATGCCGTCTCCGCCATGGGCATGGGCCGCAACGCGCAGGCCCCATTGATGTGCCTCTTCGGCTATTACACGCAATTCGCGTTCGGAAAGTTGCTGCTGACCAGGTTCGGTATTGCGTGAAAACACGCCGCCTGTGGCACAGACCTTGATGACTTCTGCGCCATATTTCCGCTGGCGCCGGACTTCGTAGCGCAATTCGTCCTCGCTATCGGCAATGCCCTCTTCCTTGGATGCCCCTTCAAGGCTTGGCGGCAGAAATGTTGAGTCGCAATGCCCGCCAGTTGCGCCGATCGAATAACCAGCCGGCACAATACGCGGACCTATGGCATAGCCATTTTCAATCGCTTGTTTTAGACCGATGTCATTGCGGTTTTCCGCCCCGACATTGCGCACGGTAGTAAAGCCCGCCTTCAGCATAGCCTGCGCCGCACCGACGGCCGACATACCCCAGAAGCTGTCGGTAAATTCAAGGCCGCGATAGCCGCCAATATCAGCGGGGCTATCGAGATGCACATGCATGTCAATGAGGCCGGGTAAGATGGTTTTGCCGGACATGTTTATATGTGCGACATCGCTGCCCCATTTTACCGTGCGGGCATCGGCGATGCTGGTGATGCGGCCATCCGCGCCGACAAACACAGCAGGAAAATCAACCTTTTTACCCGTCAAAACATCGACCATCTTATCTGCGGTAATGACCGTAGTTTGCGCTTGTGCAGTCGAGGACAAAATAAAGGCACCAGAAATCGCCAAGACCCGCAGATTTTTCAGCAAGTTCACACTATATGACATACCTGTTTTTCCTACACATATTTGTTACCCCAAAGGATGGCAAAAAATGGAGGTGTAGGACAGCGAAAAGTAGTTCAATCAGACTCTCGCCATTTACCTAACGCACCAAGACGCTCTTTGAAAAGCTGACCAGATGCTGAAGCTAAGTCGATGTTTCGAATCGTTCGCGATTTGGTGGACCGGCGGTATTCGTCAATCCACGACACGCGTAGCGACGGATTGATAGTTTTTATTCCATAAGTAACGCGCTTGACGGTCTTCACCTCTGTGAGTTGTTCCAGCGATATGGGCTTTCGGAGTACACTCGGGTGCAGCAACAAAGCATCTTTAGTCATCGTGATCGCTGTTCGGTCAGCCCAACGCCAACCATTCATTACGGCTTCGAAGAGAACATATCCGCCTAAAAGTGCTGCTCCGACCGGGAAGTCGTCGATGCGCCACGACTGAAGCATTCTCGCAAACGCAGCGCGCCTACCTGTGCTGTCCGAAAGATCGGTTAAACCGAACAACAAAAACACCAACGGCGCGGCGACTGCGAGAAATATTGTCAGGCAACCCAAGGTTCCGGTTGAAAAATTGATCCGTATGGGCGCCAATCTAAATCCTCACATATGCAGCATCTTGCCATACGCGCCCAACACGCTCTCGTGCATCATCTCGCTTAAGGTTGGGTGCGGGAATACGGTGTGCATGAAATCGGCTTCAACCAACTCGGCGGTTTTGCCGATGGTGTAGCCTTGAATTAACTCGGTGACTTCCGCGCCCACCATATGCGCGCCCAGCAATTCGCCAGTCTTCGCATCAAACACCGTTTTGATGAAGCCCTCTGCCTCACCCAAAGCGATTGCCTTGCCATTGCCCAAGAACGGGAAATTGCCGACTTTGACATCGAACCCAGCCTCTTTAGCCTTCGCCTCCGTCATGCCAACACTCGCGACTTGCGGATGGCAATAGGTGCAGCCGGGAATGTTCATCGGATCCATCGCATGCGGATGACCCCCCGCAATAGCTTCGGCCGCAATTACACCTTCATGGCTTGCCTTATGCGCCAACCATGGCGGAGCGGTAACATCACCAATTGCCCAGATGCCTGGGACATTGGTCCGGCCCATGGGATCCGTTTTAATGTGGAAGCGCTTGTCGGGCTCTATGCCCAAATCCTCAAGTCCAATATTCTCAACATTGGGAACTATGCCAATGGCAACGATGACATGGCTGAATTCTTCTGTCGTAACGGAACCATCCTTGCCCTTTATCTCAACAGATACGCTTGTTTCAGACGGCGTGACTGAACCGACCCCCGCAGACGTGCGAATGTCCATCCCCTGCTGTTTAAGCGCTTTTTCCAAAAACGCGCTAACGTCCGCATCTTCGACGGGTACAATGCGGTCCATCATCTCAACGACGGTGACTTTTGCGCCCATATCATTGTAAAAACTTGCAAATTCTATACCGATGGCACCCGAACCAATAACCAGTAACCTAGTCGGCATTTCTGTTGGCACCATAGCATGACGATACGTCCAGATGCGTTTTCCGTCAGCCTTCGCTTTAGGTAAATCTCGCGCGCGGGCGCCGGTGGCGATGATTATGTTCTTTGCTGTCAATTCTTCAGCCATGCCGTCTTTGGTGACAGTCAATTTGCCAGGCGCGGTCAACTTGCCGTCGCCCATATGGACGGTAATTTTGTTTTTCTTCATCAGATGCGTCACGCCCTGATTCAACTGCTTTGCAACGCCGCGCGACCGCTTGACCACCGCGTCAATATCGGCGCTGATATTCGCCGCAGTCAGGCCATAATCGCCCGCATGCTGCATATAATGATAAATTTCGGCCGACCGCAGCAACGCCTTGGTCGGGATGCAACCCCAGTTGAGGCAAATGCCGCCAAGATTTTCGCGCTCGACAATAGCGACTTTCAGCCCAAGCTGCGCAGCACGGATGGCGGCAACATAGCCACCGGGACCAGAACCAAGGACGATGAGATCATAATCAGACATTTTACGCCACCAACCCCAAAGGATTCTCCACCAGTTCCTTGAACACTTTCATAAACATCGCGCCGTCTGCGCCGTCGATGGCGCGGTGATCGAAGGAGCCGGTAACGCTCATAACCGTGGCAATGGCCAAAGCGTCATCGACAATATAGGGCCGCTTTTCCCCTGCCCCGACCGCGAGGATCATCGCTTGTGGCGGGTTGATGACAGCATCAAATTGCTTGATGCCCATCATACCCATGTTGGAAATAGACGCTGTGCCGCCTTGATATTCATGCGGCTGCAACTTGCCATCCTTGGCACGCGCTGCAAGCTCGGCCACTTCGGTCGAGATTTTGGACAGCGATTTGTTTGCAGCGTCCGTAACGATGGGGGTTATCAGGCCAGTCGGCACAGATACCGCGACGCTGATGTCTGCGCGGCTATATTGCAGCATATTGTCGCCGGCAAAGCTGACATTGCACGCAGGCACTTGAATCAAAGTCAGCGCCAGCGCCTTGATCAACATATCATTGACCGACAGCTTGATGCCGCGGCTTTCAAGGCTGGCGTTCAATTCGCCACGCAACTTTAATAAGGCGTCAAGGCGGACATCTACCGTCAGGTAAATATGCGGCACTTGCTGCTTGCTCTCGGTCAGGCGGCGCGCGATGGTCTTGCGCATATTGCTGAGCTTGACGACCGCATGCGGAATGTCGGTGTTAATTGCCGCGAGTTTTGCGACGGGCGCTTCTGCACGAAGGCCAGCATTCGACGCGGGAGCCGCGACTGGACTTCGGCCCTCGCCAGAGAGCGCGTCCACATCAGCTTTCACAATACGCCCATTCGGGCCTGTGCCAGCGACGGCGGTCAGATCAAGGCCCTTGTTGACGGCAATACGTTTGGCAAGTGGGCTCGCTTTAACGCGGTCATTGCTTTGCGATGGCGCGGGACTTGCTGCGGCCGCCTGCGGACGGGGCGCTGCCGCGGTCGGCTCTGCGGCCTGCGCGCTTGGAACAACCTTCTCCGCTACGACAGGCGGGACGGGTTGGACCGGCGCAGCAGCAGAGGGCGCTGCTTCCTCATCCTCACCCTGAATCATCGCGATAACCGCGCCGACCTTCACGCCATCGGTTCCCTCAGCCACCAATATCTGGGTCACGATACCCTCATCAACGGCTTCGAACTCCATTGTCGCCTTATCGGTCTCAATTTCGGCCAGCAAATCTCCGGAAGACACTTTGTCGCCTTCCTTGACCAGCCACCGAGCCAATGTGCCTTCTTCCATCGTGGGAGAAAGGGCGGGCATTTTGAGTTCTATATACATCGAATACTAGCCTTTTATGGTCGTCGTTATAGTTCTCCGCATAGCCAAGCTTTCCCAAGCGTCAAGCGTGATGAGGTTGCCAATCCTTCAAATTTCGCGCAGTCTATACGAATTCATGCAAGGCTGCGGGCGAAGCGAGCTCCGGGGGAAATAATGCGGACATATCTGGTGGTTATCGACGAAACCGAGGAAGCACGGCTTGCCTTGCGTTTTGCATCGCGCCGGGCGGCCAAAACGGCCGGCGCAGTTCATATTTTGGCGCTTGTTGAGCAAGCGGATTTTGTCGCTTGGGGGGGTGTTCAGGCGACAATGGAAGCAGAAGCGCGCGACCGGGCGGAGCAGCTTGTAACCGCGGCCGCAGGTTCAATCTTCGACGAAATGGGCGTTCGTCCCGATATTACCGTTAAGCCCGGCGAGGCTATTGACGTTGTAAAAGTCATGTTGGAGGAACATCCCGGTATCGCCGCGCTCGTGCTGGGTGCCGCCGCCCAAGGCGCGCCTGGTCCGTTAATTAGCCACTTTACGGGCGTAAATGCAGGGACCTTACCCTGCCCTGTCATGGTTATTCCCGGATCGCTTAGCGACGCACAATTGGATGAATTGAGTTAAAGTCTTCAGGAACGCTTTGCGTAACCCGCCTAACGCCTCTTTCCCTGATGCCGGATATTCCCCGGCCTACCGCGCTTTCCCGCATCATATTTGCCCGCCTTGGGCTTGCCCTTATGCTTAAACCGATCGGGGGCGTAGCTTCCGCCCTCCGGCAATTCAAAGCGCAGCGACCCTGAAATCGGGTTCGCTTCCGCCAAGCGCAGTTCAAGGCACATGCCCGGCCGATATTCCTGCCGTGTTTTTTCGCCAATCAGTGTCTGGCTGGCCTCGTCATAATGGAAATAATCCTTACCCAAGGTTGAGGCAGGCACCAATCCGTCGCCGCCGACCCCTTGTACGGTTGCGAAAAATCCAAAATTCTGAACACCCGTAATCCGCGCTTGAACGATTTGCCCAACATGCGCGGAAAGATAGGCCGCGATATAACGATCTGTCGTTTCCCGCTCCGCTTCCATCGCGCGACGTTCGGTGCGGCTGATGGCTTCTGCGGTGGCCGCAAGCTTCGTAATCGCAGCCTCGGTCAAGCCCGTTATAGGCTCAACATCGTTGATTTTCGGCTTAGGCATCTCAAGCCCGTAAGCGCTCACCAATGCGCGGTGCACGATAAGGTCGGCATAGCGCCGGATTGGTGAGGTGAAATGGGCGTAGCTGCCCAATGACAAGCCGAAGTGGCCAACATTATTGGGGCCATAATAAGCTTGCGTCTGGCTGCGCAACACCGCTTCCATGATCTGCGGACGCACTTCTTCTTCGATGATTTTTTCGAGGATATTGTTGAATGTCTCAGGCTTGACCACCTGACCAAGCGCAAATTCGATGTCAAAAGTCTTCAGATATTCCTTCAGTGCCACCAGTTTTTCACGGCTTGGCGGTTCATGCGCGCGATATATCAACGAGGATTTCTTTGCCTCCAGCGCTTTAGCGGCGGCGACATTGGCGGCGATCATGAAGTCTTCGACCAAACGATGTGCTTCCAACTGTTCGCGCTCGGCAACGCCCGTGACGCGGCCTTGATCGTCAAGTGTAATGCGCTTTTCTGGTAGATTGAGCTCCAGCGGCCCGCGCTTGTTCCGCGCCTTAGAAAGCAATCTCCAGCACGCCCAAAGCGGCTTGAGCGCCGTATCTAGCAATGGATTTTCCATCTGCCCATCGATAGCGGCTTGGGCGTCTGGATAAGGAATATTGGCCGCAATTCGCGCGATAGCGCGCGTGAAACGCCATGACGTCACTTGCCCAGTTTTGCCGATAGCAAGGTGGCAGGCGATCACGGCGCGATCCTCCCCTGCCCTGAGCGAACATTTGTCCGAAGACAGTGCGTGCGGTAGCATCGGCACGACAAGGTCGGGAAAATAGACACTGTTGCCGCGCTTCGATGCTTCATGGTCCAATGCGCTACCGGGACGGACATAATAGCTCACATCGGCAATCGCGACGATAGCATCAAAGCCGCCGGTATCGGCATTGGGGGTCGCCCAGATAGCGTCATCGAAGTCGCGCGCGTCGCGTGGATCTATGGCAATGATGGGTAAATGGCGCAGGTCTTCACGATGGTCGTCCGTAACCGGCAATTCGCGGACGCGCCCTGCTTCGCGTTCCGCCGCCTCGGGCATTTCAAACGGAATGCCAAATTTGTGGATGGCGATCAGGCTGAAGCTTTTAGGCGCAAATGGGTCACCCAAAACTTGCGTGACCCGAGCCGATTTCTTGTGTGCGTTGCCCGTCAATTCGGCGAGTACGAGTTCCCCGGCCTTCGCATTGCCAACGTCACCAATTTGCGTATCAAAGCGCGCTTTCTTGTCGACGGACTTTAGCCAGAAACGACCATTTTCGCCGCCTTCGACCACACCCAAAATCTGCTCGCTGCCTTTTGCCAGCTTCTTCATGACGTGCGCGACGTGGCCGCTGCCACGCTCTTCGGTGCGCGCCAATATGCGGTCACCAATGCCCAAGGCGCCACGCTTGCCTTTGGCTTCTATCACCCGAATTTTGGGTAATGGAATGCCTTCGGCTTCCCAATGCTCCGGTACAGCGACAGTGTTATCGCCATCAATCGCAACAATCTTGAGCACCGTAACCTTCGGCAGGCCGCCCATTTTATGAAAGGCACGGCCCGGGGCCATGTCAATCAGCCCTTCGTCGGTCATGTCCTTTAACAAGGCCTTCAGCGCGATTTTCTCATGCCCGCGCAAGCCAAATTCCCGCGCAATTTCCCGTTTGCCCGCAGGGTCCTTTGATATTTTGATAAATTCAAGGATCTGATCTCGGGTGGGGAGGCCTTCAAATTGCGCATATTTGGTCATGCTCTAATAAGTCCGCCCAATCAGTATTCGTTCCACCGCTGGCGCGCCTGTAAAGAAGCAGGGGCCGTCGGCGGGTAAGGCGTCGATGGGGCTGTTGCGCATGGTGATTTTCAAGGCTTTGAGTTGTGCCACTATGGCGTCGAGCGCCGTACCAGTTGGTCGTGACCATTGCACCTCAACCCAGCCTGCAAAACCGGCCTCATCGCCGGCAAAATGTTGGGCAAGATCCATCACGTCGCGGTGAATATTGGTCTCTAACCGCGCTTTTGCCTCGGTATATAAATTGCTCTGGATATCCTCCAACAACCCGGGCGCAGACATAACAAATTCGGCGCGCGGCGTGAATGCAGTCGCAAGCTTGCCGTCGTCCTTATACAGGCTATCGCGGCGGATGACCGCGGCCTTGCCCTCGCCCATGTCGCGTGGCCCCACCTCAACAATGATCGGCGCGCCTTTTTTGACCCAGGCCCAGCGCTTGTTCGACGCCTTCGTCGCCTTTGTATCCAGCAACACGCGCAAAGGTTCGCCAAAAACGTTGAGTGCCAACAATTCCGCGCGCAGGCTGCGACAATATGCCAATACAGCCTCGTCTTCGTCATTATCGCGCAACATGGGAATGATGACGATCTGATGTGGAGCGATTTGCGGCGGGCAGCGCAGGCCATCGTCATCGCCATGGGTCATGATGACGCCGCCAATCATGCGCGTGGAGACCCCCCAGCTTGTCGTATGCGCGAATTGCTGATTGCCGTCTTTATCCTGATATTTAATGCCGGATGCTTCGGCAAAGCCCGTGCCCAGATAATGCGAAGTACCCGCTTGTAGCGCTTTTCCATCCTGCATCATCGCTTCGATGCTGTAGGTTGCAACCGCGCCGGGGAAGCGCTCATTCTCAGGCTTTTCTCCAGCGACTACGGGCATCGCCAGCGGACCTTCGGCAAAAGCACGGTACATTTCCAGCGCGCGCATCGTTTCCTGCATCGCATCTTGGCGATCCACATGGGCGGTGTGCCCTTCCTGCCACAAAAACTCGCTGGTGCGCAGGAACATGCGGGTCCGCATTTCCCAGCGCACAACATTGGCCCATTGGTTCACCATCAAAGGCAAATCGCGCCAGCTTTGTACCCAGCGGCTCATCGCTGCGCCAATCACCGTTTCCGATGTGGGGCGCACGACAAGCGGCTCCTCTAACTTCGATCCTGGATCAGGGATCAGCTTGCCATTGCCATCACTGATAAGGCGGTGATGCGTGACAACCGCCATTTCTTTGGCAAAGCCTTCGACATGGTCGGCCTCTTTTTCAAAGAAGGATAAGGGTATGAATAATGGGAAATAGCAGTTTTCAACGCCAGCGGCCTTAATCTCTGCGTCCATAAGCTTTTGGATACGTTCCCACATGCCATAGCCCCAAGGCCGGATGACCATGCATCCACGCACACCGGATTCCTCGGCCAAATCGGCCTCCGAAATGACTTCCTGATACCAGCCAGAGAAATTCTGCGCGCGGGTGACGCTTAAAGCATGTTTTATCAAAATCTTACCTGTTATCTTTGAGGGAATTATGAGGCGCGGTCAGCGGCCATTTTATCAATTTGCGCCTGTAGCGCCGCGATCTGCTGTTTTAGCTCGGCAACGGTTTCGTCGCGTTCGGGCTTTTTGCCCGTGAGGTTACCCAAATTTGGCATCAACGCTTCCCGCGCAGAGCGCATAAATTCGATATTCTGCTTTGCCAAATGGCCAAAAGGACCAGAGGTGATAGCTGTTTCAATCACTTCTTGAACCTGTCGCTGGTTCTTGCGGAAATTGTCCATCGACGTTTCCAAAAACTGCGGCACCATGCCTTGCATGGAGTCACCATACATTGCGATCAGCTGCTTCAGGAAGCCAACCGGCAACATTTGCTGCCCGCTATTTTCCTCATCCATGATGATCTGCGTCAAGACGCCGTGCGTGATATCCTCATTGGATTTGGCGTCAAGTACCTTGAAATCAATATCTTTGCGCGTGAGATCTGCAAGGAAATCAAGCGTAATATATTTCGACGACTGCATATTATACAGCCTGCGGTTAGCGTATTTTTTAATGATGATTGGGCCATCACCATTTTTGTTGGCCGTACGTGCCATCTTTGGTCCTTCCGGTAATGTTGCACCCTGATAGCATCAAGCCATAGTGCACTGCAACATTGGTGAATTATACCTCCAGCCGCGGGCATGGTGTGAACCTGCATAACGGCCTTCGGCATTTTTTGAACGCAACGAAACATGCGGGCTTCGATGAACGCCTGATGAGCACTGTTGCATAACAGCAACATCTGAAAAGAAACTTCGCATTTTGGACAGCGTTGGTTGCACTCTTGATTTACCTTGGTTTACAAGATAATATAGGAAATTACGTTCGGCTTTCAAAGCGGATGTTCGGCCGTAGAATTAGGTCAAAAATAAGCTGGGGAGCTTAAATATGAAGAAGACACGTTTGTTGATTGCAGGGTCTGCAATTAGTTTCGCTTTATTTGCTGCACTTCCGTCATTCGCGCAGAGCGCGGCCGCAAGTGATCCGGCAAAGGCTGACGAAGAGGTCGCTACAGAGGCGGAAGAAGAAGCAGAAGAGGAAGTGGTGTCTCAGCCCATCCTCGTGACTGGTTCACGCATTGCGCGACCAACGTTGCAGTCAGCCGTTCCTTTGACATCTGTGACGATTGAAGATCTTACAGGCACTGGCGAGTTGTCGCTTGGGGACGCATTGAACGATCTACCATCGCTCCGTTCCACATTCAGCTCGGGTAACTCTAGCCGCTTTATCGGCACCGCAGGTCTAAGCCTTCTCGATCTTCGCGGTCTTGGCACAGACCGTACGCTTGTTCTCGTAAATGGTCGCCGTCACGTGACATCAACACCCGGCGACAACGGCTTTGACGTTAACACAATTCCAACTGACCTTGTGGAGCGCATCGACATTGTAACTGGCGGTAACTCCGCAATTTACGGTTCGGACGCAGTTGCGGGTGTTGTCAATTTCATCTTGAAGCGCGACTTTGATGGTATCACACTGCGTTCACAGGGCGGAATTTCTTCACGCGGTGATCGTGGCACATATTTCGTGAGCGGTGTCGCTGGGCAGAATTTCGCGGATGGCCGTGGTAACGTATCAGTTGCCGTTGAATATACGCGTCAAGAGCCTCTATTGATGTATCAGCGCGAAGGATTGACTGGGGCAGCAAATGGCCGCTGCCAATTCCAGCAGACCGACGCGCAGGGTGCTGCAGGCGGCGAAGTCGGCTTTAGTGCGACTGATGGTATTCCAGACAGCACTTTCCTATGCGGCATTCGTAACGGAACTATTTCCGATGCGGGTACCGTAGGCGGTTTGAGCGGTGGACGGTTCCTCCGCTTTGATGACGCGGGCAACCTTTTCATTGATACACCTACAGTCAACTTTTCAAGTGTTGGCTCCGGCAATACACAAGGTGGCTTCGGCTCCACCTTGCGCAACACTGGGAGCCTCTTGGCCGCAGTAGATCGTTATGCCGCAAACTTTATGGCGCATTATGATGTATCAGATGCGTTCAAGCCTTTCATCGAAGCCAAATATGTTCGCACTGAAGTTGCTGGCGAAGGCCAACCAAGTTTCTTCACCAGCGTTCCTGGCACATTGGGCGGACCCGCATTTCGTTGTAATAACGGGTTTTTGAGTGGCCAAAATATTTTGGTCCTGCAACAAAATGGCCTTTGCTCGAATTTGGCAACTGGCACGTTCCCACTTGCACGTTTCAACATAGACTTGGGTGGTCGTCGTTTTGAAGGCACGCGTGAAACATATCGGGCAGTCGGCGGCGTAGAAGGTACGTTTAACGAAGATTGGAACTACGAACTGGCTGTTAACTATGGCCGTTTCGAAGCTGTTGGTTTCAACACCAACAACTTGGTCATCTTCAATCAAGCTGGCACCGCGTTCGATGGCTTTAACTTGGCCGTTGATGCTGTTGTCGCGCCATCCACCTTCACTGGTACAAACTTTGTAACCAATGCTGCTGGTCAGCGCGTAATTTGCGCTGTGAATGCTGTTTCGAACGTTAACACTGCTTGTGTGCCTGTGAACGTATTCGGTCAGGGCCGCTCGGATGCCCGTGCAATAGATTTCATCAACACGGAAGGCCGGACGGATGAATTCGCAAGTCAGTTTGTGGCATCTGCGTTTGTTGGCGGTGATTTGTCACAGCTTTTTGAATTGCCAGGCGGACCAGTTGCTTTCGCTTTGGGTGCTGAATATCGTAAGGAAAAGGCGAGCGTCGATTATGATGCATTAACATCCAGCGGCGCGACCTTCTTGAACGCTTTGCAGGACTTCAATCCACCACAATTTGTGGTCAAGGAAGCTTATGCCGAAGTTCAGGTTCCATTGTTGAAGGATGTCTCCTTCGCAAAGGAATTGTCGCTGAACTTTGCTGGCCGCGTATCTGATTACAACACGCGCACCGGAACGGTATATGCCTACAATGTGCAGGGTATTTATGCCCCAATCGAAGATCTGCGTTTCCGTGCCGCTTATGCTACGTCTGTTCGTGCACCAACGCAGGGTGATTTATTCTCTGCAGCGTCAGAAAACTTCGCACAAATCTCAGATCCGTGTGATCTTGTGTCACCGGGTAGTACAACAGCTGCCAACTGTGCTGCTGCAGGTGTTCCAACCACCGCTAATGCTGCGCTTGTTACCGCTTGCGCATCCACTGCGTTCCCGGTTGCTTTGGGCGCGCCATTTGTTAACTGTACGGCGCGAACCTCTTCGACCGGCTTCCTTTCAGGCGGTAACCCGACCTTAATTGAGGAAAAGGGTAAGAGCTTGACGCTCGGCTTTATAGCTCAACCCAGCTTCATCCCAGGCCTGAGCCTCACGGTCGACTATTACAAGATTGAAGTTGAAGACCTGATCGCCTCTTTGTCTGCACAGTCCATTATCAGCCTGTGCTATTCAAACGCCAGCGGGATCAACAATCCTTTCTGTTCAACCGTGAAGCGCGACGCTGTTACTGGTCTGTTTGTTAAGCCGGCTGTTATCTCGGGCGGGATAAACTTTGCGAAGCAAAGTACACGGGGTGTCGATTTCGACCTCGCCTATCGCAAGACTTTTGAGAATGGTGATCGTTTGACAGCGCGTCTCATTGCTACAAAAGCATTGCGTTTGGATAACTACACAGACCCAACGAACCCAGCTAATCCAAATCGTCAGCTCGGCGAATTAGGCGATCCAGAGTGGTCGGCTAGCTTCTCAACTGGCTATGATTTCGGTGACTTCGACGTTTTGTATGCAGCTCGCTACATCGGCAAGATGACTATCGGCTCATATGAAGCGCAGAACAATTATATGGGACAATGCCCGCTGACGGGTACTTTCCGTGGCCAGACTGGACGGGAGGGCGTAACCTGCGACCCAATTTTGGGTAACATTGTGGAATTGGCACCAGCTAATGCTGACGCGTTCCCGCAAGTTCATTACCCAGACGTTTTGTATCACGACATCCGCGTTGGTGTTAACATCAGCAACGACTTCCGTTTCTTTGCTGGCGTGAACAACCTGTTGGACAAGCAGCCACCACTTGGTTTGCTTGGAACCGCTGGCGGTGATCCGTTCGACAGCTTTGGCCGGAATTTCTTCTTCGGAATCAACGCAAACTTCTGACACTTAGTGTCCTAAATGAAATGAAAGGGCGCCTAATTTGGCGCCCTTTTTTTACTGCTGCGATGCCAGTTAATGATGATTTGTATGGATGTGTGTATTTTGAAATTTAATGCAGCTAGGCTCCGGCAGACCAGACTTTGCTGATATCGCCTGCCCGTTTTTGATTAGGAGCTGTGGCAACATAATTGTTGTGAACACATTCCCATCGAGCGCGTCATCTCTCTTGCGTCTGCCACTATCAAAACTATAACATAAAGTAATTACATGTAACATCGCGGGTGAGTGGAGATTATGAGAAAAGCGAAATTGGCCGCATTGTTTTTAGGCGCCGCAGCACCTTCAACTTTTGCGCCTGTGGTAGCCGAAAGCACTGCGCCTTTAGTGAATATAGCTGCGCAGGCGGCTGATAGTCAGACGATAGTCGTAAATGCTCCACGCGGAAGGGTAGAAACGGCAGTGTTTGGTAAGCGCCCTTTCATGCGTTCTCCTCGACTTTCCCCTGACGGAACCAAAATTGCAGTAATGATGACGAAAGATGGGGTGGATTACCTCGGCTTTATTGATGCTACCAAACCTGGATCAGCACCCATATTTTTCGCTCAAGCAGAGGAGTTTAGAGAGGCAGGTGACCGTGCGATTGCGTCATGGCGTTTTGTCGGTAACCGAACGATCATTTTCACAGTTGTGTCGCGTGAAATCATCGGCGGCCGCCGTTCGGACGTTTTGCGTTTAGTCACTTATGACCTAGAAACGAAAAAAATAAGTCCGTTGGCATGGGATGGCGCTCGCGGAAGTGGTGTTAGCATTTTGTTCATCGACGACGAAAAGGAGACGATTCTTGTCTCCCGCGATACCTTAAAGGATATGAGCTACAGCGGTAATCCTGAGGTAATCGAAGTTGATGTCCGTTCTGGAAAATTCAAAACGATCATGCGGCAAAATGTTGAGGTTCGAAGCTGGCTTGTTGACGGTAAAGGTGTCATTCGCGCTGGCGTCGGTAACGATAGTGACAGTGGCAAACAGCGCTTAATGTACAGGTCTGATGGCAACAGCGTGATGAAGACCGTTTCCAACGAAGCGGATACCACTTTTACAGGAACGCAAATTATACCTGACATCTTCCTTGATGAGCCAGACATGGCATATGCGACGAGCAACAAGGATGGATTTCGTAAAGTCTATAAAGTAAATTTGAAGACGATACAGATCGTAGGGGATCCTATATTCGGGGTTAAAGGGTATGATATTGATGGTATCATCTCCAATGAGGCTGATAATGCCATAGCAGGGGTTGCGTATACATCGACGAAACAGCGCACGCGTTGGTTTGACCCACGTCTGGCCGAAGTCCAGAAACTCATGGATGAAGATTTTGGTCGTGGAAATGCCCAGATTCTCTCTACCAATGATGGGGATACGAAAATCCTCATGCGAATTGCTAAGGTGAACGCCCCCGGCGGCTATTATCTCTTCGATACGGAATCTGGTAATTTGAACCTTGTTGGCTGGGCGCACCCGGTCATTAAGGAATTTGAACTCAACCCTACTAATTCTGTCCGCTACAAAGCATCCGACGGTCTGGAGATGGAAGCCGTCGTCACTTACCCACGCCACAGACCAAGCCGCCAAAAACTTCCCGTAATTGTTATGCCGCATGGTGGGCCTTACGGTGTTCGTGATCAGGAAGAATTTGGATTCTTTCCATGGCATCAGGCGATGGCTGAGCTTGGTTATGTCGTTATACAGCCCAATTATCGAGGTTCAGGCGGCTATGGTAAGGAATTCGTAAAGGAAGGCCGTAAGCCCAATGGCTATGGCTTACGGATGCAGGATGATTTGAATGATGTACTGACTTGGTTTGGTCAATCGGGGTTAATCGATCCCAAGCGTGCCTGCCTCATGGGTTGGTCTTATGGTGGCTATGCCACAGCGCGAGGTGCGCAGCGCGATCCAGATAAATGGAAATGTGCGATCGCTGGAGCCGGTGTTTACGACTTCCCAATGATGAAGGCATATGACACGCGGGCTTTTGGTGACTTCGGTGCCAATTTTCAGGCGACGGCTGACGACTTGATAGGCATATCCTCCGCGCGTAATACGGATGGGCCCTGGTCCCCGATCTTGATTGTTGCGGGCTTACGGGACGCGCGTATTCCTATTGAACAATCGCGGACACTCGTATCGCGACTGAAGGGATCGGGTAAGAAAGAAGGCATAGATTTTAAATATGTCGAGCAGCCAAAGGGCACACACAACCTGCCGTATGAAGACGTGCATATTGAATGGTTAAAGGAAGCAGAAGCATGGGCCGAGCGGTTTAACCCAGCATACATCGCATCCGACCCAGACAAGGCCCCGCTTGTTGCTGTTACACTTGCCGCAAAATAGTCCATTGGCATGTGAAACGACGCTCCATCTTGTTAGGATGTCAGTTTTAACGCCGCTTTAATCGTTTTAGAGAGCGTCTGAGCTGATTGGGGCGTGTCTTGAGGCCGAGGGAACCTGTGCACAAGATCAACCGCGCTGCGCAGTCTCTTTTGTAAGCAGACCTAGTGGGCAACGAATACGCTGAGATTCTAATCGAAACTGGATGACAGTTCGAGGTTAAGCCTCTTATTACTATCGCCATGACATTTTGTTAGAGTCACTTAGATTTTAGGATACTCCAATGCCAAAAGCATTTAAACTGGCCGCTCTGTTTTTAATGGCCGGGGGCAATAGCCCGGCGATAGCGAAACAAGAAGTACCACGAGAAATTGTTGTCACTGCAAGGTCAATCAAGGACACAGAGGCTGATTTGAAAGCATGCCTCGCCCGCAAATGCCCACCTGATCAGGACATAAAGGCCACGCTGGCCCATGCGGAAAATCAATTTGTCGCAGGGGATTATCGAAATGCGCGATCTACCTTGGTTAATTCCCTTGGAAGAAACCGGCGGCACAAAGGAAAATATCCTGTCGAAGTCTCGGACTTGCTTCGCGCAAACGGAAATGTAGCTGCCCATTTGGGGGAGTTTGACGTTTACCGAATCTCGGTTCTTGATATGCGCGATACTTTGAAAGGCGCTCTCAAATCTAATGATTATCGCGTATTTGGCGCTGAGATTGAGGTAGCAGATTCCCGCATGAAGCTCGGCTATCTTGAAGAAGCCAGTGACAAGTATCTCGAGATTGAAAAGCGAGCACTCACAGCTGGCTTGCCTCAGGTAGCAGCAATCGCGCGCTTACGAGATCTGTCGCTTCGTGTTCAGCGAGCCGAAACGGAAAGGACAGCATTCCGGAAAAAGGATGCACTGGAAAGTATTGATTTGTTTTTGGACGCACCGACCGAGGGGTCGGAAAAATTCAAGATTGTCGCAGAAGTTCTCAGGTCGCGCTTGGAAAGAGTTGATGGCAACAGTGAAACAGCCGACAAGTTGATTGCGCGCTACGCGGCCATGGGTGGTACCGACCAACCAGTCTTGTTGTACGCAATGCCAATAAGAATGAACGAGGCCCAAGCCGCTCGCGCAATGGCTGGTGGTAGTGATTTGAACCGCCTAGTGACCAATGTTGTCGAAAATCGTTGGGTAGATATCGGATTTTGGATCGGTGCTGACGGCAAAGTCGATGAACCCGAGATTTTACGCAATCAAGGAAGCACCGATTGGACGGATGTTGTTTTGAAAGCCATCAAAACCCGTATCTATGCTCCGTTGAAAGCCGAAAGCGCGGACTCAACGCCGGGCGTTTATGCTATCGAGCGGTACTCGTTGACGGCACAATATGAGAATGACTTTACCGGCACACGCATTCGTCAACGTTCACCCGTCGTCAAAATCGAGCGAATAGACTTAACCGGATAGGGTTAAGCATCAGCTCCAGATACGCGCGAACCTAGACCCCAAATTCGTCAGCAATTCATATTGCGAAAGCCCCGTCAGCGCCGCTGCAGCGACGAGGTCATATTCTATGTCTACCCAGTCACCTTCGCGTAAATCAGGCGATGCATTGAGGTTAAGCGTCACAAGGTCCATCGACACGCGGCCGATGACCGGCAACGCAAGCCCGTCTGCCCTAGCCATCCCCTTGCCCGAAAAAGCGCGCAAATATCCGTCGGCATAGCCCATGGATATTGTCCCCACGCGCGTTTCTTCGCGACAGATGTACGTCGCATTATACCCGACCATTGCCCCTGCAGGTAAGTCGCGAATCTGAAGCAGCCGCGCCGATAGCCGGACGACTAGCTTGATCCATTCTTCCATTCCAGCACGCGCAATACCGCCATAAAGGCTGATCCCAGGCCGTGTCAGACCAAAATGATAATCTGCACCCAACATGATGCCTGCGCTATTGGCTAGGCTGAACCGCTGTGCGTTGGTTGCAGCGGCGGTTTGGTTAAACAAGTACAGCTGTTCGCTGTTCTGCGCGACATCGGTGTCCGCTGATGCCAGATGCGACATCAACAGATCAACATCCATGCCATCGAGCACGCCATCGGCTATGTTCTGTGGTGCAAGGCCCAAGCGGTTAATGCCGCTATCGAACATGACATGGCATTGCCCTCCGCCTGAGTTGCGCCACATCGCAACTTGCTCTGGCGAATTTAGCACTGGAGTAGCCCCTAATTTGCGCGCCGCAGCAATATCGGATGGCGAGATACCGTTCAGCACCGATATCGAATGGGGGGGTATCAAATCGGCAAGTGCTTCTGCTTCACTCCAATGGGCAACGAAAAAGTCACGGCAGCCTGCATCCCGCAAACGGGTAACAACCTCGCGCGCACCTAAGCCATAAGCGTTGGCCTTTACGGCTGCCCCTGCCCGCGCCGCGCCGCTGCGCGCATCTAGCGCACGCCAGTTGGCAACGAGCGCATCTCCGTCAAGGTGAAGGCGCAAAGGAGGCTCAAAATCAGTCATGGAGCGTCCTTTGCTCCTGCTGAACCCGCTGTCAATCGAGCTCCGTTTTTCCGGATGTTTCCGGCAACCAAATCAACGCAACGACAAATGCCAATGCCGTAACTCCAACGGTGTACCAAAGCCCAGAAAACGGCTGCCCCGTCTGCGCTACGATATACTGCGAAATATAGGGCAGAAATCCGCCAAAATAGCCTGCACCAATGTGGTAAGGTATCGACATGGATGTGTATCTAATTTTTGCGGGAAACATTTCCACAAGGATTGCTGCGACTTGGCCGTAGGTCATGCCTGACAAGGCAACCATCAGGAACACCGCCAAGATGATTTTCCAAGGCTCGCGCTGCGCTGGGTCTGACTTGTCGGGATACCCCGCCTTTTCCAGGGCGGCGATATACGCTTTTTCATCAAAGCCCTGCAGATTGGCGTCACCGACGTTCAACGACACGGTGTCGCTTGTTTGTTTGCTATAGGCAATGCCGCGCTTCGTCAGGAAATTGAGCGCTTGTGCACATTCGCTTTCGTGTACGCGGTTGAGTGCGTTGAAATCACATGCAGGCATAGAAAGGGTAACAGGGTTGCTCTGTGTCGCGCGGGCCAAGGCTGGGTTCGCGGCATCCGCCATCATCCAGAAAATCGGGAACACGCCGACGATGGAAAGGCCATAACCAAGCAGCAGCAGCCTTTTGCGGCCCCATTTATCCGACAGCCATCCGCACGCAACATAAGTCGGTGCTGCCAATGCTGCTCCCACCGCCATATACAAAAGCGCATCAGTCTCCGGCACGCGCGCCGTTCCGGTTAGAAAGTATAATGTGCCGAATTGGGACGTATAATAAATGACGGTCAATCCGGCAGCGACGCCGAATAAGGCGACGAAAATGCGCCCCACATTGCCGGGATATTGGAAGCTTTCCAGAAATGGATTTTTGGATGTCGTGCCAGCGGCCTTCATAGCCTTGAAGACGGGGCTTTCCGACAATTTTAGGCGCATATAGAGAGAAATGGCGAGCAACAATATGGAGGTCAAGAACGGCACACGCCAACCCCATGCCTCAAACGCCTCGTTGCTCATGGACTGGCGCGTGATCAGCACGACAATCACCGCAAGCAGAAAGCCGCCAGCAACCGATGCCTGAATCCAACTGGTATATTGGCCCCGTTTGCCGTCTGGAGCATGTTCGGCCACATAAATGGCCGCCCCGCCATATTCACCGCCAAGCGCCAATCCCTGCAGACAGCGCATGAGCAAAAGCAAGCCTGCAGCCCATATCCCTGCGGTTTCAAACGTCGGCAACAATCCAATCGCCGCGGTCGCAACACCCATGAGCGTTATGGTGACAAGAAACGTATATTTTCGGCCGATCTTGTCCCCAAAATAGCCGAATAAGATCGCACCAAATGGGCGCACACCAAAGCCCGCACCAAAGATTGCCAGCGATGCCAATGTCGCCGCGGTCGGGTTGTCGGCGGGGAAAAATAGCTTCCCGATCAGCGCCGCCAAAATGCCATAAACGAAAAAGTCATACCATTCGAAAACCGTACCCAGCGATGATGCCGTTATAACAAGGCGATCGCGTTTTGGATCAAGTACGACTTCCGTTTCGGCAGCAGTGGCCATGATATTCCCCTAAAAACCCTCTGCAGATGTTTTAATGCTAATGGCGGCACTTACAAGCGGGTTCACTCCATCTCCAATATCACTGCGTCGACCGCTAGGCTCTCTCCAGCCTTCGCATTGACCAATTTGACTGTGCCCGATTTTTCCGCGCGCAAAATGTTTTCCATTTTCATCGCCTCTACAACCGCCAATGGCTGACCAGCCTCAACCGTGTCACCGACATTGACATGCAAGGTCGTCAGCAGGCCTGGCATTGGGCAAATGAGGAATTTGGACAAGTCTGGCGGGATTTTCTCGATCATGTGCGTTGCAAGATGTGCAATATGACCCGGCAGGACGCGGGCAAAATAGGATGCGCCGCGTGTTGTTAGATGAAATCCTGTGCGCGTTTTGACGATCTTGACCGCGAGTTCTTCCTCGCCGATTTCCGCTTCTATCAAGCGATCACCGGGGTCATATTCCATCGACAGATCGAAAGGTGCACCATCGACGTGGATGTCGCCATCAACCATCTCGATGTCATGGACCGCCGCGCCGATAGTAACCTGCCAGCGCGCTGGCGGATCAAGCGTATCGCCCAATTGACCATCGACATGCCGCGCACGGTCAGCTTCTGCTGTCGCCACAAAACCAGCGATTGCGGCGAGTGACTTAACCAGTTCGGGTGTTGATGCCGCGCCTTGGAAACCATCAGGATATTCTTCGGCGATGAAGCCCGTCGTGAGTTCGCCTGATCGGAAACGTGGGTGCTGCATAATCGCGCTAACGAAATCGATATTATGGCCCAAGCCCTCAATTTCAAAGCGGTCAAGCGCAGCGATTTGCAGATCGGCGGCTTCATCCCTGGTTTTACCCCACGTGATGAGCTTGGCGATCATGGGATCGTAGAACATCGAAACTTCACCGCCATCATAGACGCCGTCGTCTACACGGACGCCCTCAACACCGCGACGGCCGTTGGCATCTTCGTCCTCGGTCCAACCCGCCACTGGCGGACGATAGCGCGTCAACCGTCCTGTGCTCGGCAAAAATCCGCGATAGGGATCTTCGGCATAAACGCGGTTTTCGATCGCCCAACCATCGATTTTGATGTCATCTTGCGTCATCGCAAGCTTCTCACCCGCAGCCACGCGGATCATCTGTTCGACAAGGTCAATGCCCGTGATGCATTCGGTCACCGGATGTTCGACCTGCAACCGCGTGTTCATTTCGAGGAAGTAGAAGCTCTCCCCGCTTGGGTCTGCGCCGGATACGATAAGTTCCACGGTTCCCGCAGAATAATAGCCGACCGCACGCGATAGCGCCACGCATTGTTCGCCCATCGCTTTGCGCATTTTGGGCGTGACAAAGGGTGACGGCGCTTCCTCGACAACCTTTTGATGCCGCCGCTGGATCGAACATTCGCGTTCGTTCAAATAAAGGATATTGCCGTGTTGATCGCCCAATATCTGGATTTCGATATGGCGCGGGTTGAGAATGAATTTCTCGATAAACACGCGGTCATCACCGAATGAGTTCAGGCCTTCGCGCTTTGTCGCTTCAAAGCCTTCGCGGACATCCTGCTCATTATACGCAAGCCGCATCCCCTTGCCGCCGCCGCCCGCGCTGGCTTTCATCATGACGGGATAACCGATTTCTTCCGAAATCCGCACCGCATGCTCTGTGTCGTCAATCTCACCCACAAAGCCTGGGACAACATTGACCCCTGCCGACATCGCCAGTTTTTTGGATTCAATCTTGTCGCCCATCGCGGCAATTGCGTTCACGGGCGGGCCAATAAAGGCGATGTTTTCCTTGGCCAATGCCTCGGCAAAGCTGGTGCGTTCGGACAGAAAACCATAGCCCGGATGTACGGCCTCTGCGCCCGTTTGCTTGCACGCGGCAATGATCTTGTCGACGATCAAATAAGACTGCGCAGCCGGTGAAGGCCCAATATGCACCGCCTCATCCGCCATCTGCACAAAGGGCGCACGCGCGTCGGCATCGGAATAGACCGCGACAGTGGCGATCCCCATACGACGCGCGGTTTTGATGATCCGGCAAGCAATCTCGCCACGGTTGGCGATCAGGATTTTTTTGAACATTAAGGAATGACCCCTTCAACAATCATAATGCGGGATACGGCATTTTTATGCCTAATATCGGCGATAGGGCGATATTCGTCGGATATCAAAAATGCTTGAGCTGCTGACATATTTGCAAATGCAATGATAACCAATCGGCCTTTGGGGGCTTCGCCTTCAAAAGATGCCGTTTGCCCGCCACGAACAATATATTCTCCGCCATATTGGGCGACAATTGGAACGACTGCCGACGTATAAATTTCGTACGCCGCGTGATCCGTTACCTCAACTTCGGCAATAAGATATGCCTTTGGCCGTGGCAACGGGTGCTCGCTTTCGGAATTCGTCTGTGAAACAGCGATGTCCTGACAAGTTGTTTTCAACATGATATCGTCAAACTCACTCTGCCGCCTCAAGCGCCTTGCATGCGCGCAGCGGCTCTTCCGCCTCCATAGCGCGCAAGCCTAATTTTGCCATTAGCGCAGCGTCCTTATCGTCGCCTGCATTGGCTGCGGTCAGCAATTTGTCGCCTGTAAAGATACTGTTCGCGCCAGCCATGAAGCACAAAGCTTGCGTCGCTTCCGACATGCTTTCACGCCCCGCGCTTAGGCGCACCATGCTCATTGGCATGGTGATACGCGCCACCGCAATCGTGCGGACAAATTCAATGTCGTCGATTTTCGCCAGCGGTGTATCGGCCAGCATGTCGCCCAGCACCGTGCCCTTCACAGGGACCAAGGCGTTTACCGGTACGCTTTCGGGATGCTGTGGCAAAGTCGCCAGCGTATGAATGAAGCCAACCCGGTCGGCGCGCGTTTCGCCCATGCCGAGTATGCCGCCGCTGCATACGTTGATGCCCGCACGGCGGACCTCGGCCAGCGTATCGAGCCGGTCCTCCATCGTGCGCGTGGTAATGATCTCATTATACCGCTCTGGCGAGGTATCGATGTTATGGTTATAATAATCCAAGCCAGCATCGGCCAGCATGTCTGCTTGGCTGGGTGTCAACATGCCCAAGGTCATGCAGGTTTCCATGCCCATGGCGCGCACGCCCTGAACAATTTGCACAATCGCTGGCATGTCGCGATCCTTGGGGTTGCGCCACGCAGCGCCCATGCAGAACCTGCGCGATCCCGCATCGGCAGCTTCAGCCGCCTTTTGCAACACGGCTTGGACGTCCATCAACTTCGTTGCCTCAACGCCGCTGTCGGCCTTCACGGATTGCGAACAATATCCGCAGTCTTCGGGGCAGCCGCCCGTTTTGATCGAAAGCAAAGTGCAAAGCTGAATCTGCCCCGCCGCGTGATGCGCGCGGTGCACGGTTTGCGCCTGATATACCAATTCGTCGAACGACAGGTCGAACAAAGTGCCGATTTCTGCGCGCGTCCAGTCGGTGCGGACTTCAGTCAATTTAACACTCCCATCAATATTCGTCATGCTGAACTTGGTTCAGCATCCATCGCGCAGCCAAAACAGTCCGTTTGTGAGGCAAAATGGACCCTGAAACAAGTTCAGGGTGACGGTGCTGTTTAGCATCATGTAGCATCGTGCAAAGGCGGCATATTATGGCCCAATAAAGTCAAAACATCTGCGGCACATTCCACGACATTGCTGCCTGGGCCGTAAATGCCCTGCACCCCTGCCTCCCGCAGAAAATCATAATCCTGTGGTGGAATAACACCTCCAGCAATCACCTTGATGTCGCCGCGTCCTGCCGCGCGCAAACCTTTTACCAATTCGGGTATGAGCGTCTTGTGTCCAGCGGCAAGGCTGGATGCGCCAACGGCATCAACGTCATGTTGCAATGCCAATACGACGGTTTCTTCAGGGGTTTGGAATAATGGCCCGCTGATAACGTCAAAGCCCATGTCGGAGAAAGCCGACGCGATGACATTTGCACCGCGATCATGCCCGTCCTGACCCATTTTCGCGACCAACAGCTTGGGCTTACGGCCCAAGCGGCGGCCAACCGAAGCAACGCCATCCAAGACTTGCGCCCAGCGCTTATCGAATTCATGCGCGCTACCGTAAATCCCTTGTACGGGCACTGGCGTCGTTGCGTAACGACCGAATACAGCCTCCATTGCGTCCGAAATTTCGCCCAAAGTTGCGCGGGCGCGGGCTGCCTCGACCGCGAGTGCCAAGAGGTTTGCGTTGCCTTTTGCACCTTCGGTTAGGGCCATCAACGCTGCCTGACACGCGGCCTCATCACGTGCCGCGCGCGTGGCCGCAAGGCGGGCAATTTGCCCCTGACGGACGAAGTCATTGTCGACCTCCAATGTGTCGAGCTGGTCTTCTGTGGCGAGCTTATATTTGTTCACGCCAACGATGACGTCTTCGCCTTTGTCCACACGCGCTTGTCGTGCGGCGGCCGCTTCCTCGATAAGGCGCTTTGGCATGCCGGACGCAACCGCCTTGGTCATGCCGCCAAGCGCGTCAACCTCACCGATGATTTTCCATGCTTGGTCGACCAATTCAGCCGTCAACGCCTCGACATAATAAGAGCCGCCCAAAGGATCGACGACTTTGGTAATGCCGCTTTCTTCGGCCAACACGATTTGCGTGTTGCGGGCAATGCGCGCTGAAAAATCGGTCGGTAGTGCTATCGCCTCATCGAGCGCATTGGTGTGCAGCGACTGCGTACCACCTAAGGTAGCGGCCATCGCCTCAATCGTCGTGCGGATGACATTGTTGTATGGATCCTGCTCCTGCAACGACACGCCCGATGTCTGACAATGGGTGCGTAGCATTTTGGAGCGTTCATCTTTTGCGCCGAGTTCGTCCATGACACGGTGCCACAAGGTCCGCGCGGCGCGCAGCTTTGACACTTCCATGAAGAAATTCATGCCAATGCCGAAGAAGAAGGACAACCGTCCCGCAAAGGCGTCGATATCCAAGCCTGACGCCATGGCGCGCTGCACATATTCCTTGCCATCGGCAATGGTGAAGGCCAGTTCCTGCACCGCGGTCGCGCCCGCCTCATGCATGTGATAGCCGGAAATCGAGATGCTGTTGAACTTGGGCATGTGCGCGCTGGTATAAGCGATAATGTCCGACACAATCCGCATCGATGGTTCGGGCGGATAGATATAGGTGTTGCGGACCATGAATTCTTTAAGAATATCGTTCTGGATTGTGCCATCGAGTTGCGCTTGGTCGACGCCTTGTTCCTCACCAGCCACAATGAAAAACGCTAAGATGGGGATGACCGCGCCGTTCATGGTCATCGACACGGACATTTGATCGAGCGGAATGCCGTCGAACAAGATTTTCATATCCTCGACGCTATCAATCGCAACGCCAGCCTTGCCAACATCGCCGACAACGCGTGGATGGTCGCTGTCATAGCCCCGATGGGTTGCAAGGTCGAAAGCGACGGAAAGCCCCTTTTGCCCAGCGGCCAAGTTACGACGGTAAAATGCGTTGGATTCCTCAGCGGTCGAGAAACCCGCATATTGGCGGATCGTCCATGGGCGACCCGCATACATCGACGCCCGCACACCGCGCGTAAAAGGCGCAAAGCCGGGAAGGCCAGGATCGCCCGCATCTTGCGCGGTATAGAGCGGCTTTACAGCGATGCCCTCTGGCGTATTCCAGGTCAGGTCCTTGCCCTTAACCTCTTTTTCCGCCGCTTTTTTCCACTGGTCGATATTCGTCATAAAAACTTCCATTTATTAACACGTCACCCTGAACTTGTTCAGGGTCCATTTTACCACTCACTTCTTCGGTCAAAGTGGCATGATGGATGCTGAAACAAGTTCAGCATGACGATTGGGGGTTAATGCGCGGTCAGTGCGCCGTAACACCCACCTCCATAATCTCGGTCAAAACACCTTGCATATCCTTGGGATGCACAAAGAATATCAACGTCCCGTGCGCGCCAATGCGTGGCTCGCCCAGCACGCGTTTGCCCATCGCTTCGAACGCGGCCTTTGCCGCATGGATATCGGGCACCTCGTAACAGACATGATGCTGCCCACCCGCCGGATTTTTCTCCAGAAACGCCGCGATGGATGCATTGCCGGGCAGCGGCTCAATCAACTCAATTTGCGTGCCATTCATCGCGCCATCTGCACCGGGCGTATCAACAAAGCAGACCTTCACCCCCTGATCCGGCAGATCGAACGGTTCATGGATTTTGGTCGCGCCCATCACGTCGCGGTAAAAGACGATGCTGTCCGCGATGGAGGGCGTCGCAACGCCGATATGATTCAGACGTCCGAGTTTCATATTAGATCCTCACAACGGAATATTATCATGCTTCTTCCAAGGGTTTTCCAACGCCTTGTTCCGCAATTTCCGTAAGCCCAAGGCAATCCGCCTCCGCGTGGAATGCGGGTAGATAACCTCATCGATAAAGCCCTTGCTTGCCGCCACGAAGGGGTTGGCGAAACGGTCTTCATATTCCGCGGTTTTCACCGCTTGCTCTTCGGCTGATAGCCCGCGGAAGATAATCTCGACCGCGCCCTTTGCCCCCATCACCGCAATTTCAGCGGTTGGCCATGCGTAATTGAGGTCGCCGCGCAGATGCTTGGACGCCATCACGTCATACGCGCCGCCATAAGCCTTGCGCGTGATGATGGTGATTTTAGGCACCGTCGCCTCGGCATAAGCGAAGAGTAATTTCGCGCCATGCTTGATGATCCCGCCATATTCCTGCGCGGTTCCAGGCAAAAAGCCCGGAACGTCAACGAAGCTGACGATCGGAATGTCGAAAGCATCGCAGAAGCGCACAAAGCGCGCGGCCTTTTTGGAACTGTTGATATCGAGCACGCCTGCCAACACCATCGGCTGATTGGCGACGATGCCTACCGTGCGGCCTTCAATCCGTCCAAAGCCGATGATGATGTTCGCCGCATGGCTGGGCTGGACCTCAAAGAAATCGGCTTCATCGACTGTTTTGCGGATCAGCTCATGCATGTCATAAGGCTGGTTCGCGCTGGGTGGGATCAAGGTGTCGAGACTGGATTCAATCCGGTCCCATGGGTCCTCAGTCGGTCGCTCAGGCACGCCCGTGCGGTTATTCTCAGGCAGATAGTCAAAGAAATCGCGGACCGACAACAAGGCATCTATATCATTTTCAAACGCATTGTCCGCCACGCCAGATTTGGTTGTATGCGACACCGCGCCCCCCAATTCCTCTTGCGTCACGACCTCATTGGTCACTGTTTTTACAACATCGGGACCCGTGACGAACATGTACGACGAATCCTTCACCATGAAGATGAAGTCGGTGATCGCGGGCGAATATACCGCGCCGCCCGCACATGGGCCCATGATCAGCGAAATTTGCGGGACAACGCCGCTGGCTAAGACATTGCGTTGGAACACTTCGGCATAGCCGCCAAGTGAAGCCACGCCCTCTTGTATGCGTGCGCCGCCGCTGTCGTTCAGGCCGATAACCGGCGCGCCGACTTTCATTGCATTGTCCATGACTTTGCAGATTTTCATGGCATGGGCTTCGGACAATGACCCACCGAATACAGTAAAATCCTGACTGTAGACATAGACCAGACGGCCATTGATTGTACCGCTACCCGTGACAACGCCATCGCCCGGTATTTTTTGCTCCGCCATGCCGAAATCGGTGCAATTATGTGTGACATAGGCGTCGAGTTCTTCGAAGCTGCCTTCATCCAGCAAGATATCCAAGCGTTCGCGGGCCGTCAGGCGGCCCTTGGCGTGCTGCGCATCAATACGCTTTTGCCCACCTCCCATTTTCGACGCCGCGCGGCGTGCTTCCAGTTCAGCGATATTGGCCGACATGGCATTCCCCATAAGCAATTTTGTTGACCAAAGCCTTGGCATCCTGTCTCAGCAATTGCAAATTAATCGTGCGATTAAATTCAGTTTACCCCGCCATAGATTGCAGGCTGCCAAAATCCAAAAAGCGCGTTATAGAGCCGCTTCATGGACGAACTTCACCCCATTAAAGTTGCCGCGCTCTACCGCTTTGTCGCATTTGACGCGCCAGAGGAACTGCAGCCACGGATTCAGGCACAATGCGCCGCGGGCGGCATCAAGGGCACGATATTGTTGGCGCATGAGGGCATCAATGGAACCGTGGCTGGAAACCCTTCCGACATCGACGCCTTAATCGCGTTTTTGCGCGACATCCCGGGGTGCGCCGAACTGGATGTAAAATATTCAGTTGCCAAGGACATGCCCTTTTACCGGATGAAGGTGCGCCTGAAAAAAGAGATTGTTACGCTTGGGGTTGAGGGCATCGACCCAAAACGTGAAGTGGGCACTTATGTGCAGCCAGAGGATTGGAATGCGCTGATTTCCGATCCAGACACGGTGTTAATCGATACGCGGAATGATTATGAGGTGGCGATTGGCACGTTTGAAGGTGCGGTTGACCCCAGAACCAAATCCTTCAGTGAATTTCCCGATTGGTTTCGCGCGCATCGTGCGGAGCTAGCAGCAGGCAAAACAAAATTTGCCATGTTCTGCACAGGCGGAATTCGGTGCGAAAAATCAACGGCATTTTTGAAGGCAGAAGGTATAGACGAGGTCTATCATCTGGAAGGCGGCATTTTGCGCTATCTGGAGAATATTCCGGAAGCTCAAAGCAAATGGCAGGGTGAATGTTTCGTATTCGATGAACGCGTGTCGGTGAAGCATGGCTTAGAGCTTGGTGAAATGGAGCTTTGCCACGCGTGCCGCCGCCCGATTTCACAAGAGGATAAGGCCTCCGTTCATTTTGTCGAAGGCGTGTCGTGCCCGGCTTGCTATGCCGAACGTAGCGAAGAGGATCGCGACCGTTTTGCGGAACGGCAAAAGCAGATCGCCTTGGCCAAAAAGCGCGGCAAGCAGCATATTGGCTTTAATCCGCGTGATGATCGCTAATTTGCAGCTTATGGGTGTCACCCGCAGTCGAAACACAAGGCGCAGCATAGGCAAATGACCACCCTGCCCATCCTCTATAGTTTCCGACGCTGCCCTTATGCCATGCGCGCTCGTATGGCCGTCGCGGTCAGCGGCGTGCACGTGGAACTACGCGAGGTCGTGTTGCGCGACAAGCCACCGGAAATGTTAGAGGCATCCCCCAAAGGGACCGTTCCCGTTTTGGTGCTACCCGATGGCGGGGTGTTAGAGCAAAGTCTCGATATCATGCGCTGGGCGCTCGCACAAAGCGATCCCAAGGACTGGCTGACCCATGATGACCAAAATCTAGTTTTGGCGACTGACGGGCCATTTAAACAAGCCCTGGACAGGTATAAATATCCGCATCGTTATGACCTGACCGATGGCAGCCCACATCGCGACGCCGCCTTGATGCATCTTGGTGACCTGAATGACCGATTGGCCGGCGCGCCCTATCTCGGCGGCACACAGCCAGCCTTCACCGATATCGCCATATTTCCTTTTGTTCGGCAATTTGCCGCAACCGATGCCGCATGGTTTTCGGCCTTGCCCCTGCCCGCGCTGCAAAGCTGGCTTGCCGCTTTTGTTGGCAGCGACCTGTTCGCAGCTATCATGACCCGCTACCCGCAATGGAAAGCGGGCGATGCGCTGGTGCACTTTCCCTGATTATTTCATCAACACCAATTCTTCGGACATGCTCGGGTGCAAGGCGACGGTATCGTCAAAATCCTGCTTGGTAAGCCCTGCCTTAACCGCAATGGCCGCCGCTTGCAGAATTTCGCCGCTGTCGGGGCCGATTAAGTGAAGGCCGACAACCCGTTCAGTGGGACCTGCCACAATCATTTTATACAAGGCCCGCTCATTGCGGTCGGCCAACACGTTTTTCATAGCGCGAAAATCGCTTTTGTAGACTTTGACGTCATCATGTTGCGTCCGTGCTTCCGCCTCGGTCATACCCACGCTGGCAATGGGTGGGTTGCTGAAAACCGCCGTTGGAATGCAGTCATAATTGACCGTACGCGGATTGTTGCCGAACACGCTGTCGGCAAAGGCATGACCTTCACGGATGGCAATCGGCGTCAATTGCACACGGTTGGTGACGTCACCAACTGCGTAAATGCTTGGAATATTTGTGCGGTTGTCGTCACCGACCTTCACCGACCCGTCTTTGCCAAGGTCAACGCCGACCTGCTCTAAGCCAAGCCCAATCGTATGCGGCGTGCGTCCGATGGCCCATAACAGCAAATCGGTCTCGATGACCTCGCCGTTGTCGCCGGTAATCAAAAGGGTGCCGTCATCCTGTTTCGTCACCGATTTGATGCCGAAGTGGAAATGGACATCGATACCTTTTTGACGACTTAGGTCGACCAAGCGATCGACAATCTCGTCATCATAGCTGCGCAATATGCGGTCGCCATGTGTGACAAGTTTAACTTCAACACCCAATTCGTTAAAAATACCGGCAAATTCATTTGCAATATAACCACCGCCCACAATCACGGCGCGCTTGGGCAATTCAGGAAGACTGAAAACTTCGTTCGATGTGATCCCATGGCCTGCGCCCGGAATTTCCGGGACCGAGGGCCACGCGCCCGTGGCAATCAAGATATGCGCCGCGGTAATGTCCCGCCCGCCGGAAAGTTGAACGCTGTTTGGCCCAGTCACTGTCGCGCGTTCGCGAAAAACCTCGACCTTGTTGTTGCCAAGCGTCTGGCCATATAGCCCTTCCAAACGGTTGACCTCGGCAGCGACATTGTCGCGCAGGACGCTCCAATCAAATGTCGCGCCTTCGGTGTTCCAGCCAAAACGTTGTGCGTCGTGCAAATCTTCGGCGAAATGCGATCCATAAACCAACAGCTTTTTGGGCACACAGCCGCGAATGACGCAGGTGCCGCCAACACGATGCTCCTCCGCCACGACAACACGCGCGCCATGCGATGCCGCAATGCGCGCAGCACGGACGCCGCCGGAGCCTGCGCCAATGACGAAGAGATCATAGTCAAAATCAGCCATATATTGTTCTTTCCTGTGTCCCCGCGATATGGGGACAGGTTCATCATTTTACCAACGGGAATTCTCGCCCATTGTTATCGCATAATTACCGATGGCTCAGATATCGCCCAGCGCCGCTGCGATCAGCGCAGTGGTAGACGGGTCAAAACCGCTTGCACCATTGTCGCTAATGCTTTTGGCAATTTGCTTGCCAAGCTCAACGCCGAATTGGTCGAAGGGGTTAATGCCCAATAGAACCGCATTCACAAATGTCCGGTGTTCGTAAAACGCTATCAATGCCCCCACCGTTGCGGGCGTGACGTCATCCAACAATATCGTCGTAGACGGACGGTTGCCGACATAATTGCGCGCCAAATCATCGGATTTCTGCCCCGCCATCAGTGCCGCGCCTTGGGCAAAGCAATTGACCAGCAAGGTTTCATGATGCGCGGTATCGAAATCATGCCCCGGCGTCTTGCTGGCAATGAATTCGACGGGGATCAGATGCGTGCCCTGATGCAGCAATTGGAACACGGCATGCTGTGCATCGGTGCCTACGCCGCCCCATGTCACAGGCGCGCTGTGGCGTCCAAGCGGCGCGCCTTCGGCAGTTACCGACTTGCCGTTTGATTCCATCTCTAGCTGCTGAAGATAATCAGGTAGTAGGCGCAAACGCTCATCATAGGCAAATACCGCACGTGTCTGACATGCCTTGGTTTGAGCATAATAAAGATCCGCAAATGCAGCCAAGGTTGGGGCGTTCTCCATGTTAGGGGCATTGCGGAAATGCGCGTCCATGGCGGCTGCACCATCCAGCAGTTCCTGATACACCGACCATCCAAGACCAAGCGCAACGGGAAAGCCGATGGAGCACCACAAGGAATAACGGCCACCCACGGTTTCGTTGAACGGCAATATCCGGCTTTCGTCGATGCCCCATTCGATCGCTTTATCGGGATAGGCTGTTAGTGCGACAAACTGTGCGTAAGGGTCTGCCACACCGCCGTCGCGCATCCATTCCATGGCGCTTGTGGCATTGAGCAACGTTTCCGTGGTGGTAAAGGTTTTGGAAGCAACGGCGACAATCGTCTTGTGCGGGTCCATGTCCTTCACCGCTTCCGTCAACGCAGCCCCATCAATATTGGACACCACTTTAACGTCATAACGTGCGCCATCGCGGCCCAGTGCGTCGATGAGCAATTTAGGGCCAAGTGCCGATCCGCCAATGCCGATATGCAATATATGACGGATGTCGCCCATCAGGCCGGCATCAATAGCCTCAACCAACCCGCGGATGCGTTGCTGCAGCGCGCGCGCATAAGCGACGGATTCGGGATCGCCCAACCCGCGTTCGGCAGGATGCTCTGCGGCGCGCCCTTCGGTCACATTGATAGCGGCACCCGAAAATAAAGAAGCCTTTGCAGCGTCAAGCTGCATATCTTCCCCAAGCTTGGCAAAATGACTTAACGCCGCATCATCGAGATGCGTTTTTGACAGGTCGAAACGAAGGCCCATGTCCTCTACAGTCATTTTGCCCACGCGATGAACGTCCGACGCGAACAGGTTAACAAGGGATTGCGACTGATGCTGTTCCAACGCAACCCATCGATTATCGGTCATTTTCGGTCTCATCATTATTGGCGTCGTAACGCAGCGTGAATCTCGGCGCTGGCAAATAACGCGCCTTCACGGTAAAAGGCCAGCCTATCCGTCATTGGACGACAATTTTTTGTGAGATTTTGTGACTTCAAATACTGAAAAGCCGCGTGATTCATCTGCAACTGCGCCTGCATCGTCAGAATGGCGCGAATATGGTGGCTTCTTGCTGAAGCTTGCCTTGTTCGTTTTCATATTACGTAGTTTTATCGTTTCGCCCTTCAACATCCCGTCGGAATCGATGCAGCCACGCTTGCTCATCGGCGATTATCTACTCGTGGCGAAATGGCCATATGGCTATTCCAAAAACAGCCTTCCTTTTGCCTTACCGATTATCCCCGGACGGATTTTTGCTAACCAACCAGAACGCGGTGATGTGGTGGTTTTCAAGGCCCCGATGTCTAACGGTACCGATTATATAAAGCGCGTCATTGGCCTGCCCGGTGATGTCATTCAGATGCGCGAGGGCATCCTCGAAATCAATGGCGTCGCCGTCAAGAAGGAGCGGATTGCCGATCTGGTCATTCCGGTTACACAAAATATGCGTGATGCTGCTGCGCTTGACCGCAACCCATTCCCTTGCTGGCGTCCTGATATGGAAGAACCCGCAGCGAAGGGCGGCACGCAATGCCGCTACCCCCGTTTTCGCGAGACATTGCCGGAGGGCAGAAGCTACGAAATTCTGGATCTTGCGAACGGTCTAGAGGGTGACAACACCGAAGCCTTTGTTGTTGGGCAAGGCGACCTGTTCCTGATGGGCGATAATCGGGACCGCAGCGCCGACAGCAGATGGTCACCCATCGAAAAGCCCGGCGCCATCGGTATGGTACCGCAGGAAAATCTGGTGGGCCGCGCTTTGGTCTCGGTGTTCTCCACGGATGGATCGTCGCATTGGCTGCTGCCATGGACCTGGTTTACGGCCACGCGCGCGGAACGTATTGGACAAGGGTTTTGACGAACGACGAACAAGAGGCTTGGCTATCCGAGTTACTTCCCGAACGGCCAAAAGACATTGCCCTATACCAGCGTGCACTCACGCATGGCAGTACGGGGCAACCGGACTATCAACGACTTGAATTTCTGGGCGATCGGATATTGGGTCTGATCATCGCCGACATGCTTTATCATAGCTATAAGGATGAGGCCGAGGGACGGCTGTCGCATCGGTTGAATGCGCTGGTGTCAGGCGTAACCTGCGCAGAGATTGCACGACAAATCGGCCTGCCGCCTTATGTCCGGCTTGGAAAGCAAGCCCGCGATGATGGTGCCCAACAAAGCGACAATGTGCTGGGTGATGTCATGGAGGCGATTATTGGCGCTGTGTATCTGGACCATGGCCTACTCGTCACCCGCGATCTTGTAGAACGGCTCTGGAGGCCACTTCTTGAATCCGCAAATGGTGCCCCCAAACATCCTAAATCCGAACTCCAAGAATGGTGCGCCGCCCACGGGCGTAAGGTGCCTGAATATGTCATCACCAAAAAAGAAGGCCCTCCCCACGCCATGAGATTTGAAATCACCGTCACCGTAAAGGGCTTTGCACCTGTTGCGGCCACGGCCAACAGCAAACAGGCCGCTGAAACCGCCGCTGCACTTGCATTTTTGGAAGCCAACGCATGACAAAAAAATGCGGACATGTCGCCATTATCGGCGCGCCAAATGCGGGCAAGTCGACCTTGGTCAATGCTCTGGTCGGACAGAAGGTCGCGATTGTTAGCCCCAAGGCACAAACCACGCGCACACGCATGTTGGGTGTAGCCTTGGCCGGCGAAACGCAGATAATCTTGGTCGACACACCGGGCATTTTCGCGGCGCAACGCAGGTTTGACCGCGCAATGGTCGCGGCAGCTTGGGATGGCGCGGGCGATGCCGACATGATCGCGTTGATTGTCGACGGCCGCGCGGGCGCAGGACCGAAAGTGGAAAAGATCCTTGAAGGATTAAAGGACCGCCCAGAACGCAAATGGCTCGTGCTCAACAAGGTCGACATTGCCGCCAAGGACAAATTGCTCGCTTTGACCACGAAACTGACGGATAAATGCGCGTTTGAACAAATTTATTATATCAGTGCTGCGACTGGTGATGGCCTAGAAGAGTTCAAAACCGCGCTTGCTGACAATATGCCTGAGGGCGAATGGCATTTCCCAGAAGACCAAGTGTCTGACGCAACCGAGCGCTTGATCGCGTCAGAAATAACACGCGAGCAACTCTATCTGCAACTGCACGAAGAGCTTCCTTATGCCAGCGCCGTCGAGACTGAAAAATATAGCGAACGCGAGGACGGGTCGCTAGAAATCCACCAGCAGATCTTAGTAGCGCGACCCACGCAGCGCGCCATCGTTCTGGGCAAAGGCGGCACACGGATTAAAGCCATTGGTGAGGCAGCGCGTCTTGAACTGGCCAAGCTCATGGGCGTGAAGGTCCATCTCTATTTGCATGTGAAGGTGCATGCCAAATGGGATGAGGACCTCAGCCTGTATCGCGACATTGGGCTTGAGTGGGTCGAATAACGCGGTTGGTTTTATACCCGAACCATGTCGCCCCAGCGAAGGCTGAGGCGACAGATTTAGTTTAAGTTTTTGCTTTTGCTCTGGCCTTTGCCGGCGCTTTCTTTGCCGCAGCCTTCTTCTTCGGCGCGGCCTTTTTCTTGACCTTCCCCTTAGGCGGCATCGCCGCGCGTGCGTCGATCAATTGCGCGGCTTCTTCCAATGTCAGCTCATTAGGTGAGATAGACTTGGGCAACGTCGCGTTCGTGGTCCCGTCGGTCACATAAGGGCCAAAGCGCCCCTCCATCAACTTAATCTCCGCATCCGTTCGCGGATGTTTGCCGAATTCTTTTAAGGGCGCGCGCGCCGCACCACGGCCGTGGCCGGGGTTGGCCAATGCCTCGGCCAGCTTCACAACTGCGCTGTTCATGCCAGTTTCAAATACTTCAGTCGTCGACTGCAACCGCGCATATTTCCCATTATGCGCTAAATATGGCCCATAACGACCAATGCTTGCCGTGACGGGTTCGCCGCTCTCGGGATGTACGCCGACGGTGCGTGGTAAAGACAGCAACTTAACCGCCCATTCTAGCCCGATGTCCTCCGCAGGAATATCCTTAGGGATAGAGGCGCGTTTAACGTCAGCGCCCTCGCCCATTTCGAAATAGGGACCAAAACGCCCAGATTTTCGGCTGACTTCTAATTGCGTTTCGGGATGCTGCCCAAGTACTTCTGGACCGGTATCCTCGCCGCTCTCGCCGCCGGGCTGCGCAAATTTTCGAGTATATTTGCACTCTGGGTAATTTGAGCAGGCCACAAAGGCGCCAAACTTTCCGCCGCGCAGAGCAAGTCTACCATCGCCACATTTCGGACATATACGTGGATCAGTGCCGTCCTCGCGCTCTGGAAACAGGTAAGGCGACAAGAATATGTCAAGCTCCGCAGTCACTTCAGACGGTTTCTGCTCCATGACTTCAACCGTTTTGGGTTTAAAGTCCCGCCAAAACGCTTCCAGAAAGGACTGCCAATCGGCACGGCCGCCGCTGATTTCATCCAGCTGGTCTTCAAGACCTGCAGTATAATCATAAGCGACATAACGTTCGAAAAATCGTTCTAGAAATGCTGTGAGTAGTCGCCCTGATTCCTCTGCAAAGAAACGATTTTTCTCCACACGAACATAAGCGCGATCTTTCAGAACCTGAATGGTCGACGCATAAGTTGATGGACGGCCAATACCCAATTCCTCCAGTCGTTTAACCAAGGTCGCTTCTGAAAAACGCGGTGGCGGTTGCGTAAAATGCTGCGTTTTCTCCGCAGCGTGCTTGGCGGGTGTGTCGCCAACAGCCAAAGCTGGCAAGATCGCGCCATCTTCGCCCTCGCTATCATCCAAGCCTTCTTCATATACGGCAAGAAATCCCGGGAACTTCATAACTTGCCCGGTCGCGCGTAAGCCGGTCTGTCCCGTGCCGTCGAGCAAATCGACGGTTGTCCGCTCAATGCGGGCCGATGCCATCTGGCTGGCCATCGCGCGTTTAAAAATCAGGTCGTACAAGCGGCCATGGTCCCCTGAACCCGCCTTGTCCCGACTAAAATCAGTTGGCCGGATTGCCTCATGCGCTTCCTGCGCGTTTTTCGCTTTGCTTTGATAAACGCGCGGCTTTTCGGGTAGATAACCGCTGTCAAAACGATCCGAGATGGATTTGCGCGCCGCCGAAATGGCGCTGTGGTCCATTTGCACGCCATCGGTGCGCATATATGTTATCGCGCCATCCTCATACAGACCCTGCGCAATGCGCATTGTGTGACTGGCGGAAAAGCCCAACTTACGTGCGGCTTCTTGTTGTAATGTCGATGTTGTAAAGGGCGGCTGCGGGTTGCGGGTCACAGGCTTTGTTTCGACGGTTTCGACCGTGAATTTGCTCGATTCCACAGCAAGACGTGCTTGCTCGGCGTCATTTTCGGTCTTCAGGTCCATCTTGTCGAGTTTCTTGCCCAGATATTGGATTAAACGGGCATCAAATTTTTGCCCCTTATGTTCCATCCCGGCCTTCACGGACCAATATTCCTGCGCATGGAATGCTTCGATCTCACGTTCACGCTCGACAATCAACCGCAGTGCAACGGACTGCACACGGCCAGCGGACTTTGCGCCAGGCAATTTACGCCACAACACGGGCGACAGCGTAAATCCAACCAGATAGTCTAAGGCACGGCGTGCGCGATAGGCGTCAATCAGGTCGACATCCAACGCGCGCGGATGCTGCATCGCATCGGTTACAGCCTGTTTCGTGATCGCGTTGAACGTCACACGGCCTACTTTGGCCGGCAGCGCCTTTTTCTTTGCGAGCACTTCTTGCACATGCCAGCTAATCGCTTCGCCTTCGCGATCAGGGTCGGTCGCAAGGATGAGGCCATCGGCTTTTTTCGCTTCGTCGGTGATAGCCTTGAGCTGCTTTGCCTTATCGGCGTAATTATCCCACAGCATTTCAAAGCCATTGTCTGGATTAACCGAACCGTCCTTGGGCGGCAAATCGCGGATGTGACCATATGACGCCAGCACCTTGAAACCAGGCCCCAGATATTTCTCGATTGTCTTGGCTTTTGCAGGTGATTCTACGATAACTAATTGCATGATATTTTGCACTTTTCTAAAATCTCTCGCGTACGCGTATAGGCTGATGGGGTGAGGCAGGGCTCGTCAAGACGAAAAATGCAGTTGTATTTTATGCCGCCAAACGGACCTTCCCACCTGCTCCGCGTTCTAGTTTTCCGGCCAACTCGAATTCAAGCAACACCATCTGGACTGTGGATGGACTGCTACCGGATTGCCGCACCAATTCGTCGACCGAGACATAGGTCATGCCCATCAGGTCGATGACGGCGCTGCGTTCGGTGTGGCTGCTGTCATCGGCAATTAAGGTAATCGAAGACACCCATTTAACCCGCGGCGCAAGCATGCGGTTGTCCAAGGGAGAAATAAGCTCGGCAATCTCCGATGCGTTCTGTACCAAATTTGCGCCCTCACGGATAAGCTGGTTACAACCCCGCGACCGTGGATCCAGCGGCGACCCGGGAATAGCCATGACCTCCCGCCCGGCCTCCGCCGCCAGACGCGCGGTAATGAGTGAGCCCGATTTGGGGGCTGCTTCGACCACCACCGTTCCGGCAGATGCGCCAGCAATGATGCGGTTGCGATAGGGGAAATGTCGCGCCCTTGGCTCAGTGTCTGGTGGCTGTTCCGCAATCTGAAGCCCGCGCTCAGCAATAGCATCCTGAAGCGCGCGATTTTCAGGTGGATAAACTACGTCGATACCGCCAGCGATGACTGCGACTGTTCCGCCCTCAATAGATCCTGCGTGCGCGGCGGTATCAATTCCGCGCGCAAGACCCGACACAACAGACAACCCCATTTGGCCTAGTTCGAACGCCAGTTGCCGCGCAAATTGACACGCACCTGCCGATGCATTGCGCGCTCCGACGAGCGCCACGGCAGGGCGCGCCAATAATTCAAGATTGCCCTTCACGCAGATGACGGGCGGCGCATTTTCCAAGTGCGACAGTAAAAAGGGATAGTCCGCATCGCCGATGAAAACATGACGAGCGCCAAAGGCTTGAACAAACTGAAACTCCCGCGCAATTACTGCCTCATTGGCGAGCGCGACCTGCTTTCCACCGCCGCGACGGATGAGATCCGGCAAAGCCTCAAGCGCGGCCCGCGCGCTTCCGAAACGCGCCATAAGTTGACGATAACTGACAGGACCGATGTTCGGGGAGCGGATCAGGCTAAGCTGATCAAAATGCATTTGGCTGTTCCCCATCGCCACGGTCAACTTTTACTTTTGCCTATTCGAGGTTCAGTGCCATTCATGAGATTTTCGATATTGGACCGATGCTTCCAAAACACGATCAATGTGCACGCGGAGAGCAACGCAACCAGTTCATAATGACCGTAAACCGCTGCAGCGACGGGGGCACAAATGGCGGCTATCAAGCCAGCCAGCGACGATATCCGCGATATGAGCAAGACGCCAATCCAAGCGGCCGCGTACACCAAGCCGCCCTGCCAAAACAAACCAAACAAGATGCCCGCATAAGTTGCCACACCCTTGCCGCCTTTGAATTGGAGCCAAACCGGAAAAAGATGGCCGAAAAATGCGCCAGCTGCTGCAAGAATTTCCTCGCCGGGAAGATATTTTGCCGCAAGTAAAACCGCGAATAATCCTTTCAACAGGTCAAGCAGCAATGTGAGCGCGGCAAGCCCTTTGCGACCAGTCCGCAAAACGTTCGTTGCGCCAATATTGCCTGACCCAATGGACCTTATGTCACCGCCGCCGGAAAAACGCGTGAGCAACAAACCGAATGGGATGGAGCCAAGCGCATAACCAAGCAACAAACCCGCAAATATGTTGAACCAAAGATCACTCATCACACGAATCCCTTAACTTTCTGTATTGTGTAGTTGTTTTGTTCCACACGCTCAAGGTCGTCGCCTCTCCTGCGTACGCGCCGGATTCGATGAGCCCCGCATTAACTGCTGTTAGTGCTAGGTTGATTAAATCACTGTAAGTGAAAATATCGCAATAACGGAACCAGAATGAAGCTTATTGCAAGTCGTTCGCGCTGGATTTTTGCATTGCCCGCGATTATTGGCCGTCAACATATTGCGATAGTGGTTTCAAACCGGGGTTAATGTCCGTGAATTATAACGCTGTTTTCGAAAAGGCGATTGACCGGCTTCATGCCGAGGGCCGTTATCGCGTGTTTATCGATATATTGCGGAAAAAGGGCAACTATCCCAACGCACGCTGCTTTGCAGGACATAATGGTCCCAAGGACATCACCGTGTGGTGCTCGAACGACTATTTGTGCATGGGGCAGCATCCCGACGTTATTAATGCGATGGAAAACGCTTTGCATGATGTGGGCGCTGGTTCTGGGGGAACGCGGAACATTGGTGGCAACACCCATTATCATGTCGAACTGGAACAGGAACTCGCTGACTTGCACGGCAAGGATGGCGCTTTGCTGTTCACATCTGGCTATGTTTCGAACGACGCGACCTTGTCTACGCTCGCTAAAGTGCTGCCGGGCTGCATAATTTATTCGGATGAATTGAACCACGCATCGATGATCGCAGGCATCCGCAACGCAGGTTGTGAGAAACGTGTTTGGCGGCACAATGACCTCGCACATCTTGAAGAATTGCTTGCAGCCGATGATCCGGAAGCACCGAAGCTGATTGCCTTTGAAAGCGTCTATTCGATGGATGGTGACGTTGCGCCTATTGGTGCGGTGTGCGATCTTGCCGAAAAATATAACGCGCTTACTTATTGCGACGAAGTCCATGCCGTTGGCATGTATGGTGCACGTGGCGGCGGTATCTCAGAACGGGATGCGGTGGCGGACCGTGTGACCATTATCGAAGGCACGCTTGGCAAAGCATTCGGCGTTATGGGCGGCTATATTGCTGCGGATAAAAATATCATTGATGTTATCCGTTCTTATGCCCCGGGATTCATCTTCACAACATCCTTGTCACCTGTTTTGGTCGCAGGCGTATTGGCTGCTGTGCGCCATTTGAAAGCCTCAAGCGTGGAGCGCGATGCGCAGCAAGCCAATGCGGCTATGTTGAAAAAGCTGTTTGCCGACGCAGGTCTGCCCGTGATGTTAAGCAACACGCATATCGTGCCGTTGATGGTCGGCGACCCCATAAAAGCCAAAAAAATTAGTGACATATTGCTTGCTGAATATGGCGTATATGTGCAGCCGATCAATTATCCGACAGTGCCACGTGGCACGGAACGGTTGCGCTTTACGCCGGGCCCCCAACATGATGAGGGCATGATGCGTAATTTAACGGCGGCGTTATTGGAAATCTGGGGCCGGATGGAAATGCCGATCGCTCAGGCCGCCTGAGCAAGCAACTTTACGAACAACTCCCGATCCACGTTTCCGCCTGACAGGGTCACGGCGGTAACAGCTTTTGGTTGTATCTTTCCGGCAATCAGAGCAGCCAGCGCGACGGCGCCACCTGGTTCTACAACAAGGTGCAGCTTTTCAAACACCACGCGCATCGCGGTAGCGACCTCGTCAGTCGTTACAGAAACACCCTGAGACACCCGGTTGCGCAGAATTTCAAAATTAACAGGATAGGTTTGCAGGGTTTGTAGAGCATCGCAATACGTTGGGTGCGTAAGGTCTTTGACAGGCAAAATTTCACACGCGTCAAGCGAGCGAATGATATCATCCCAGCCATCTGGCTCAACAATGGCTATTTCGGCGTCCGGACATGCCAGCGCAAGGCCGGATGCCAAGCCACCTCCGCCGCAGCAAGAAACAATCAAATCCGGCCCGGACAGGCCTAAACCATGAAGTTGTTCCGTGATTTCGATCCCAGCGGTCCCTTGCCCTTCAATCACCCAAGGATCGCCAAAGGCGTGCACCAACGTCGCGCCGCTTTGCACAATCAAACCTGCGGCGATTTCGTCGCGCGATTCGGTAGCGCGGTCGTAGAGAACCACCTCAGCGCCAAGCGCCTTCGTCGCCTCCAGCTTCATACGCGGCGCATTGGATGGCATCACAATAGTCGCCGATATTCCAAGCTTCTTGGCCGCCCAAGCTACGCCCTGTGCATGGTTTCCACTGGACACACCAACAACGCCCCGCGCGCGCTCTTCCTCATTTAGGTCAGAAAGGCGATGCCACGCGCCGCGTATCTTGAAAGCACCGATGGGCTGGAGCATTTCAGCCTTGCACCAGATGGTTACACCATCCACCTCAAGCGGTAACAATGGTGTCTTAGGCAGAATATCGCCAATCTTGGCCATCGCCCGCAGCACGCCCTCGTGCGTTGGCCTTTTGGCAGCCGCAGCCAATTCTTGTTCTGTCATAAAAGGCCCCTATATGCGAGCGCTGAACGAATCTCTGATAAGAGGAAACAGAAGATGAGCAAGATATTGGTTATTGGCGCAGGCGGCGTTGGGTCGGTTGCGGTTCATAAGATGGCCATGAACCAGGATATCTTTAGCCATATCAGCCTCGCAAGCCGCACCAAGTCGAAATGCGATGCGATTGCCACTTCGGTCAAGGAACGCACGGGCGTCGATATCGACACCTATGGCCTTGATGCGGATGATGTTGCTGCAACAACAGCATTGCTGAACCAGATCAAGCCAAGCCTCGTTGTAAACCTTGCTTTGCCTTACCAAGATCTTAACATCATGGATGCGTGTCTGGCCGCTGGCGTGCATTATATGGATACCGCGAATTATGAGCCGTTGGATGTCGCTAAGTTCGAATATCATTGGCAGTGGGCGTATCAGGACCGTTATAAGGACGCTGTCTTAACCGCATTACTTGGTTCGGGCTTTGACCCCGGCGTTACCAGCGTGTTCACGACATACCTGAAGAAGCATTATTTCGACCGCATCGACACGCTCGACATATTGGATTGCAATGGCGGTGACCATGGCCAAGCCTTTGCCACCAACTTCAACCCCGAAATCAACATTCGTGAAGTCACTGCCGTTGCACGGCATTGGGAAAATGGTGACTGGGTCGAAACGCCAGCGATGTCGGTGAAACAAAGCTTCGACTTTGAAGCGGTTGGTCTCAAGAATATGTACCTGATGTATCATGAGGAAATCGAAAGCCTCAAAACCCATTTGCCCGAAATCAAGCGTATCCGGTTCTGGATGACCTTTGGCGATGCGTATATCACGCATCTGAACGTGCTTCAGGCGGTCGGCATGACGCGGATTGACCCTGTCATCTATGAAGGCAAAGAAATCATCCCGCTTCAGTTCTTGAAGGCTGTATTGCCTGAACCCGCCTCGCTTGGCCCGACGACCAAGGGCAAGACCAATATTGGCTGCATCGCGACTGGCCTTGGCAAAGACGGCAAGGAAAAGACGCTCTACATCTACAATATCTGTGATCATGAGGATGCTTATGCAGAAACCGGCAACCAAGCGGTCAGCTATACCACCGGCGTCCCCGCGATGATTGGCGCGGCGATGTTGGTTACGGGCAAATGGTCCGGCGCGGGCGTGTGGAATATCGAACAGTTTGATCCCGATCCCTTCATGGACATGCTCAATGTGCATGGTCTGCCATGGCAGGTGAAGGAATTGGACGGGCCTTTGTCCTTCTAAAACGAGACGGAACAGTAAAATTTAAACCTCACCCTGAACTTGTTTCAGGGTCCATTTTTTCTCTCAATCCTTCGGTCCGCGTGGCACGATGGATGCTAGAACGTCAGTCACCGGAGGTGAAAGAGGTTCAGCATGATTTCGGTGGTTTGATACAGCGGTGAATGATAATATGGACACCAAAGCAGGCGACCCCGGGGCATTTGCCCATTTTAACCTTCATCGCGTTCCCTCGCCTGCCTTTGTGGTGGATGAGGCTGCGTTGCGGCGGAATCTTGACATTTTGGCGGATGTTAAAAATCGGTCGGGCGCAAAAATCCTTTGCGCCATGAAGGCTTTCTCCATGTGGAAGGTCGCACCGATCATCGGCGAATATCTGGATGGTGTATGCAGTTCGGGCCTTTGGGAATCGCGTCTCGCGCGGGATTATTATAAGGGCGAAATAGCGACTTATTGCGCTGGCTATAAAGAGGCTGACATGGCCGAAATCGTCGCCATTTCCGACCATGTCATTTTTAACAGCCCATCGCAGCACATACGTTTTGCATCGTTCCTGAATGACGGCGTCGATGTAGGGCTTCGTATCAACCCGGAACATGCCGAGGGCGAAGTCGCGAAATATGATCCCTGCTCGCCGGGATCGCGGCTTGGCTTTCCGATTAGCCAGTTGAAGGCAGAACATCTCAAAGGCGTTTCTGGCCTGCACTTCCATACGCTTTGTGAACAGGATTTCGAACCGCTGAAGCGCACTTGGGAAACGCTGAAACCGCATATTGCGCCCTATTTTGGCCAGCTAGGCTGGCTGAACTTTGGCGGCGGCCACCATATTACGCGCGCAGATTATCAGCGCGACGAGTTGATCGCCTTCATTCAAGACGTGCGCGCCGAAACGGGCTTGGATATCTATCTCGAACCCGGTGAAGCCATCGCGCTTGATGCCGGGATATTGATCGGCGAATTGCTCGACGTTTTTGAAAACGGGCTTCAGGTCGGCATAACGGATATCAGTGCCACCTGCCATATGCCGGACGTCATTGAGGCGCCCTATCGCCCTGCTATGCTTGGAGAGCGTTCAGAAGGCTCCCCTGTGCGCCTGGGAGGGCCATCTTGCCTCGCCGGTGATATTATTGGCGATTATGTTTTGCCTGTCCCAGCAGAGCCCGGAGCGCGTTTCGCATTTCTGGACCAAGCGCATTATTCGATGGTGAAAACGAATACCTTTAATGGCGTTCCTCTCCCGTCGCTCTGGCTTTGGAATAGTGATACGGATACGCTTGAGTGCGTGCGGTCGTTCGACTGGACCGCGTTCCGCGACCGTCTGAGCTAAAAACCAAACGAATCGCTTTACAACACCCCCAGCTTTTCATATGGCGCTCGTCCGCTGCCCCAGGGGGACTTCCAATAACCGCAAGGCAGCCTTGTTGTTTCCTGTTATCTTTTGGGGGTCCCTTGAATTGTACGAGAACACTGACGCACTTGCTGTAGTCCGCGCCCTCCGCCCGGACGAACCAATCACGCTACTCCGCCCACATGCTGCTGCGCGCGCGGCCCGTTTCTTCGTTGAGAAGTTTCAGGGTAAGTCGCTATATGCGGTAAAAGCGAACCCATCACCTGCATTGCTGGAAACCCTTTGGGAAGCTGGCATCACGCATTATGATGTAGCATCCTTGGGTGAAGTTCGGTTGGTCCACAAATTTCTGCCCGATGCTAAGCTGTGTTTCATGCATCCGGTCAAAAGTGAGCGCGCCATCGCGCAGGCCTATCACAACCATAATGTCCGTACATTCAGCCTCGACAGCCATGAAGAGCTGGAGAAGATCGTGCGTGCAACCGCACTGGACGGCGTCGCGGCAACCGACCTTGAACTTTGTGTACGTATTCGCGTGTCATCCGAACATGCAAAGTTGAGTCTGTCGTCAAAATTTGGTGCAGATCCGTCGGAAGTTGCTGACCTTTTGGTTGCAACGCGTCAGGTTGCGGACAGCCTTGGCATCTGCTTTCATGTTGGCAGTCAGGCCATGACGCCAACAGCCTATGCCGAAGCCATGGAGCATGTCCGCGCCGCGATTGTCGAGGCGTCGGTCACTGTGGACATCGTGGATGTTGGCGGTGGTTTTCCGTCGGTTTATCCCGGCATGGAGCCTCCAGCGCTGGATGGCTATTTCGATGTCATTCACGATTGCTTTGAAGATTTGCCAATCAGCTACTCCGCAGAACTTTGGTGCGAACCTGGCCGTGCCTTGTGCGCCGAATATGCATCCCTGTTGGTGAAGGTTGAAAAGCGTCGCGGGAATGAATTGTTCATCAATGACGGCGCTTACGGCTCGTTGTTCGATGCTGCTCATATCGGCTGGCGTTTCCCTGTGGCGCTTCAGCGGTCGGAGACGTCAATTGGTACCCAGATGGCTGAATTCAGCTTCTACGGGCCTACCTGCGACGATATGGACCATATGGCGGGGCCATTCATCTTGCCAGATGACGTGCAGGCTGGCGATTATATCGAAGTCGGCATGCTCGGCGCTTATGGCTGTGCCATGCGGACAGAGTTTAACGGCTTTGGTGAAACTGAGACGTTGGTCGTAGGAGATCAGCCGATGGCAACGCTTTATGGCTGGGCTCCAGCCAATGACACAGGCGTTCGAGCAACGCGGTCGCAAAGCTCAAAAGTCTAAGTTGCATTTGACAATTTGTATGAGGTGCATCACCCTCCCCATCTGATGATGGGGAGGGTTTTTTTATGAATATGCCTATTTTGGCGCCAGCAGCGGTATTGGTGCTGTGGTCAGTTTTCATGATGTATTGGCTCATGGCAGCGCGGCTTCCCGCTATGGCAAAAATCGGGTTGGATCTTAGCAAGGCTGCGCCCGGAGGACGGGGACAAGACATAGATCCAAATTTGCCACCGCCTGTGGCTTGGAAATCCCATAATTATGCACATCTCATGGAGCAACCCACGGTATTTTACGCCGCGGTCGTAATCTTGGCTATATCTGGCGGCGCAAGTGAAACTTCTGTCTATTTAGCATGGGGTTACACCGTTTTGCGGGTGCTCCACAGCGTCTGGCAATCGACGGTAAATGTCGTCAGCGTCCGGTTTGTGTTATTTCTGTTGTCATCCTTATGCCTGACGGTTTTGGCCGTGCAGGCAGTGGTTGCAACAATTTAAGGGGGATTGATATGCAAAGTAGTATCTTAGGGCCAGTCGTCGCACTTGCAGCGTGGACGATGATTATTTGGATTTGGATGTATGCCACGCGGCTGCCAGCGATGGGCCGTGCGGGTATTGATGGAACCAAGGTTGTCGGATCCACTGGCGGGGCGTTGCGCGATGCGCTTATTGCCAAGGGCGAAGAAAAAGCATCATGGGTTGCAGATAATTACAACCACCTACACGAAGCGCCTACGGTGTTTTATGCGGTGTGCTTGGCGTTGGCGATGGTAGGACAAGGCGACAATTTGAACGCGACTATTGCTTGGGCCTATGTCGGTCTTCGCGTCGCACACAGCTTGGTCCAGATTTTTTCTAACCGCGTAATCATCCGCTTTGCTTTGTTTGCACTGTCATCCGTCGCACTCATGATGCTCGTGGCGCATGCCGTGATGTCGGTGCTTCTCCACTAACGGCTAAAATGGCCTACTAGCTCGATATGGGTTGACCAGCGGAACTGCCCCACCGGCCAGATCCGCTGCAACCTGTATCCGGCAGCTACCAAAGTTTTTGCATCCCGCGCAAAGCTGGCAGGATTACAACTTACATAAGCGATGTTTGGCACATTCGACGCAGCAAGCTGCGCGACTTGCTCCTTTGCGCCGGCGCGGGGCGGATCAAGCACCACAGTCTGGAATTTGTTCAGCTCATCGGCCGAGAGTGGCCGCCGAAACAAGTCGCGATGCTCTGTAAATATCGTTCGGCCAGTGCGCCCAGCAGCGGCCTTTAGGGCAAGGCTCGCCTGCAGGTCGGCTTCGCCCGCGTAAATTTTGCGGCCTGCCCCCATAGATAAGGCGAAAGTGCCGGAACCTGCAAACAAATCGGCTATGATCGTGTCACTGCCAACAATCTCGTTAACTGCGTTGACCAACGCCGCCTCGCCATCGACTGTGGCTTGGAGGAAGCCATAAGGCTGATAACCTACCGCCACCCCGCCAAGCGTCACAGTGACCGGCTCAGGCTCATAAAAGGGTACAGGACCATAGCCTTCATCCAAAGACAGACGCGCAAGATTGTGCGTTTTGGCAAATTCGGACAACAGCTCATGCGTGTCGAGATCATTGGCGATCCAGTTCTCAATCAACACATCGACACCTTGGTCCACCATCGCCAGCTTTATCTGCACCTGCCGCGCACGGTTCAGCCGAGGCTCAAGCAAATCGCGCATCGGCGCAAGCAAAGCGAATAGCTCTGGCGCCATGACATCACACTGTCGCAAGTCAATGATACGATGGCTTTTTTCGGTACTGAAGCCAAGCTGGAACTGCTTGCCAGCCCATGCCGAACGCACTGCGATCCGGCGGCGCGTCTTTGGGGGCGATAGATGCACAGGCATCACTTCGCCGATGTCGACCTGTTGCGTCGCGAGGGCGTGCGTTACCCGTTCGGCGATAAACAGGCGCAGACTATCTTCGTCGAGATGCTGCAACTGACAACCACCGCACAAAGGGAAATGCTGGCATGGCGGCGCAACATGATGCGGGCCATAGATCAAGCCGCCAGAAGGATCAACAATATCGCCTGGTGCGGCAAGCGCCACATAACGGCCATTTGCAGTAACGCCATCGCCGCGCGCGGCCACCCTGATAATCTCTTCTGTCAATTCCATACCGCCCCATGCCTGTGACGAGGCAAGCAATCAACCGGCGATTAAATATCAGCGAAAACGTGCGTTTCCTTGGCGCCGCCAGGATGCGTTACCGCGCCCTTATAAGCTGGACCAACATTTTGTGCATAACGCCAGATTGCGCCAGATTGATAATCCGTCTCGCGCGATTTCCAATTTTTACGACGCTCTTCAAGCACTGCATCAGCAACATTTAGATCAATGACACCCGTTTCAGCATCAATCATGATCTCGTCACCATCCTCAACCAATGCGATAGGGCCGCCCAACGCTGCCTCCGGTCCAACATGGCCAATGCAAAAGCCGCGCGTTGCGCCAGAGAAGCGACCATCAGTAATGAGCGCAACCTTTTCGCCCATGCCCTGCCCATATAGCGCGGCTGTTGTTGATAGCATTTCGCGCATGCCAGGGCCACCGCGTGGTCCTTCATAACGAATGACAATGACCGAACCTTCGCGAATTTCGCGCGCCTCCACTGCGGCGAAGCAATCTTCTTCGCAATCGAATACCTGAGCTGGGCCAGTGAAGGTCAACCGCTCCATGCCCGCAACTTTCACGATTGCGCCCTCTGGAGCCAGCGTACCGCGAAGTCCGACAACACCGCCAGTGGGGGTTATGGGTGCTGTTGCTGGATAGATAACCTTTTGATCTGGGTTCCAAGTGATTTGGTCGATATTCTCACCAAGTGTTTTGCCCGTAACGGTCATGCAGTCGCCAAACAACAGCCCCTCGGCTAGCAACGACTTCATCAGCATGTAAACACCACCAGCATAATACATGTCGCGGGCGACAAACTGACCGCCAGGTTGAAGATCGGCCATATATGGCGTGGTCTTAAACGCATCCGCCACATCGAACAGATCAAAATCTATACCAGCCTCATGCGCCATGGCAGGCAAATGCAAAGCTCCGTTAGTTGAACCACCAGTTGCAGCAACAATTCGTGCAGCATTTACAAAGGCTTCACGCGTACATATGTCACGCGGCCTGATGTTGCGTGCGAGCAATTCCATGACTTGAACGCCCGCCGCATGCGCGATTTGGTCGCGGGTCGAATATGGCGCTGGCGCCATGTTGCTGTTCGGTAAAGACAGGCCAATCGCCTCGCCAACGCAGGCCATAGTGTTTGCGGTATATTGTCCACCACATGCCCCGTGGCCAGGGCAAGCAACGCGCTCAAGCTCTTCCAATTCTGATAAAGGGCAAGCGCCTGCTGCATATTTACCGACGATTTCGAAAACGTCCTTAACGGTGACGTCTTTGTTATTGTGCCGTCCAGGCAGGATAGATCCACCATATACAAAAATCGATGGCACGTTCAGCCGAAGCATGGCCATCATGATACCAGGCAGCGATTTGTCGCATCCTGCAAAGCCCACAAGCGCGTCATAGCAGTGGCCGCGCACCGAAAGCTCAACCGAATCCGCGATAACTTCGCGGCTGACAAGCGAAGCTTTCATTCCCTGATGCCCCATGGCGATGCCGTCCGTCACGGTGATGGTATTGAAACGACGCGGCATTCCGCCACCCTGCTCCACGCCCACGCGTGCGATATCGGCTTGGGCATCAAGTGTTGTATTGCACGGGGCACTATCATTTCCGGCGGAGACCACGCCGACAAAAGGTCGCGCAATTTCTTCGGCAGTCAGGCCCATTGCATAATAATAGCTGCGATGCGGGGCGCGTTCCGGCCCTACAGACACATGGCGGCTTGGCAATTTGGACTTGTCGAACTGGTTTGGCATAATGACCTCCGTTAAGTGGAGCGCTTTAAGCCATTTTATATGGATAAGCCAAGCTGTTCCGAAACAAAATGGCACATTTCTGCCAATGTGCGTGCGTATCTTGCTTGGCCATCGGGATGACAGGATATGTCCTGCCGCATCTCGATACCAATATAGGGAATGTTATTGGCTTCAGCATGGCGATTCATCGTCGCGTTCAACAGCTTGCCGGAGTATGGGAGTTGGTCACCAACGATATACCCTGCGCTTTCAAGAAATGGGATAGCGAGTTTGGAGGCAGCTTCGTGTTCATTATACAAAACACCGACATGCCAAGGGCGTGCTTCATCTGGTTTGCTCTCCAATGCCGGCGTAAAACTGTGGAGAGACAAGATAAGTTTTGGGCGATGTTGCGCCAGCAGCTCTCTTAAATGAAGATGATAGGGCTTATGAAACCGTCCTAGCCGTGCTTCTTTTTCGGTTGTGCTGATGGCGTTGCCGGGAATGGGCAATCCATCACTTGCGCTAGGAATGGCCGAGTCATCATGCGCGTCCCTATTCAAATCGACAACGAGACGCGAATAACCGCCGAGAAACGCGGAGAATGCCTCCTCGCGTGCGATTAAGCGCGCAACAGAGGCTACCCCGATATCCCATGCAATATGCGTGTTGAGGAAGGCTGGATCAATGCCAAGATCGATATCCGCAGGGACATGATTTGACGCATGGTCCCCGATGATAAGGAAACCGCCTTTGCGTGGCGTTCCCAATATGTCGAACGGAGCATCTGTCATCGCAGCATGCTGGCCATAGACCACCAATGCGGATCCAGCCTTGCTCTTGCGGCCTTTAGTGACATCATATCATGAAACAACGCAAAGCATGTTGCGCCAGACCCGGACATACGCGCCATCGCTGGTTCTGCCTGCGAAAGCCGTGTTAAAATGTCTGTAATGACGGGACATATCTCAGACGCTATCGGTTCAAGGTCGTTGCGCCCAGCAATTGACGAATCCCACACATCGCCGCGATCAATTGCGCCGCCGTCAACGCCGTCCCACGCCTTAAAAATTGCCGCCGTAGAAACGGATTGAAGCGGGTTCACCAGCAACATATGTCGCGCGGTGACATTGCTATCGTCCAAAAAAGTCAATGCCGTTCCAGTGCCACTGCCGAAACTTGTACGGCTGAAAACGCAAGCGGGAATGTCTGCACCTAATGGGGCAAGAATATCTGCAAGCTCTTGCTCGGAGGCACCCAAAACCCAAAGCTGGTTAAGAAGCCTTGCCGTTGCCGCCGCGTCGGCAGATCCCCCACCAATGCCGGAAGCAATAGGCAGTCTTTTGTCGAGCCGGATCGCGGCACCTTGCATGACTCCAAAGTGCGTCCTTAAGGACGATGCCGCTTTCAGCACCAAATTATTTTCATCGGCCTTCAGGTCGGCGCCAAAAGGGCCGACAATTTCCAAGCTCAGCGCATGTGCAAGGCGTGCGTTCAGAATATCACCGTCTTGCGCAAAGGCGAATAGCGTTTCGATATCGTGATAGCCATCCCCCCGCCGTTTCCGGACGCGCAAGGCGAGGTTTATCTTTGCAAAGGCTATTTCAGAATATTCCACGATTGCCCTTCACCCCGGGATGGCGACCAAAGCGCCACCCGCATTACATATTGGGGTAGTTAGGCCCACCGCCACCCTCTGGCGTCACCCAGTTGATATTCTGGTTCGGATCCTTGATGTCGCAAGTCTTGCAATGGACGCAGTTTTGCGAATTGATTTGATAGCGGGCATCCTTACCCTCCTCTTCAATCCACTCATACACACCCGCGGGGCAATAACGTGTTGATGGGCCAGCAAATTCCATAAACTCGCTGCTCTTCTGCAAATCGATATCCTTAACTTGCAAATGGATTGGCTGGTCTTCGGCATGGTTGGTGTTTGACAGGAAAACCGACGATAGACGGTCAAAGCTGAACACCCCATCGGGCTTCGGATACTCAATGCGCTCGGCGTTGTTCTTCTTTTTCAGTGCCTTGTGGTCTGGATGATGCTTCATCGTAAATGGCATGCGAATACCGAAATTCTCTAGCCACATGTTGACGCCTGCAAGCGCGCTACCCAGCAAGTTACCGTATTTTTCGACCAGCGGAAGGACGTTGCGGACCATTCGCAGTTCTTTGTAAATCCAGCTATTTTCATAGGCCGTCTGGTACGAAGTGAGTGCATCATGTTCGCGGCCCGCAGCCAGGGCTTCGACGGCAGCTTCAGCCGCCAACATGCCCGACTTCATCGCCGTATGCGTGCCCTTGATACGCGGCACGTTTACAAAGCCAGCCGAACACCCAATCAGTGCGCCACCAGCGAATGCAAGCTCAGGAACTGACTGCCAACCGCCATCACTAATCGCGCGCGCTCCGTAGGAAACACGGCGACCGCCAGCTAGTATCTTCTTAACCTCAGGATGGGTTTTCCAGCGCTGAAACTCTTCAAAGGGCGACAGATAAGGATTTGAATAATTGAGCCAAACAACAAAGCCCAAGGCGACCTGATTGTTTGCATGGTGGTACAAAAACGCGCCGCCATTGGCGTCCGTCAAAGGCCAGCCCTGACTATGGATCACACGACCTGCAGAATGCTGCTCAGGCGGAATATCCCACAATTCCTTAATACCAATGCCGTAAACCTGTGGTTCGCAATCCTTATCCAGGGCAAATTGCGGCTTGAGCAATTTGGTAAGATGGCCGCGCACACCTTCGGCAAAGAAGGTATATTTTGCGTGCAATTCCATGCCCCGCATATAATCATCTTTATGGCTGCCATCACGGGCAATCCCCATGTCACCTGTGGCAACGCCTCGCACAGAGCCATCAGCGTTGTAGAGAATTTCTGCTGCGGAAAATCCGGGAAAAATTTCTATACCCAGATTTTCAGCCTGCCCTGCCAACCAGCGGCAAACATTGCCGAGCGATCCCGTATATGTACCCTTATTATGCATGAAACCGGGGGTTAGGAAATGCGGCATATTGAACTTGCCGGTCTTGGTCATGATCCAATGCTGATTGTCATTCACGGGCGTATCGGCCAGCGGACAACCCATATTGCGCCAGTCAGGCAGCAACTCATCAAGCGCCTTGGGATCAATAACCGCACCGGACAATATGTGCGCGCCCACCTCGGAACCTTTTTCAAGGATGCAAACGCTGGTGTCAGGAGATAATTGTTTTATGCGGATTGCGGCCGAAAGTCCCGCTGGCCCAGCGCCAACAATTACAACATCATAGGGCATCGACTCACGTTCACTCATTGCCTTTATCCTTTACCCGGCGTATAATTCGAGCTGTCCCGTTATATGAACAGCCTGTGGGAATTGCCATGCCAAGCAATTGACCCTGCCGTCAACTGGTGACTGAAGGGATTTATGGAGGATCGCGCAGAAACTTCGACATTTGCTGTGGTTGAATCCCTAACAGGCTGGTGGGCACTGGCTGGGTTGGACTCGGCTGTCAGCGACAGCGCCGTGAACTGGCTGGCCGATGATGCTCTTGAAAAGTCTCCAACTGCGCCCTTGGTTGACACTCCCGCCAAAAAACCGGCTGAGCCGGTTAAAGCCCCGGCAATTGCATGGCCGATCGACATTGCAGAGCTTCGCCAGATGGTGGCCCGTGGCGCTCCCCTGCCCGGAAATACTTATGGCCCCCTTCGCTTCCCGTCTGTTGGCCCGATGAGCTGCGATGTGATGGTCATATCGGATTTACCAGACATAATAGCTACGCCAGAAACAACGATGCCATTGAATGCAGCCCTTCTGCATCGAATGCTGGGCGCCGTCGGGATAGATGTGACAGATTGTTATTGCACATGGTTGGCGACGAGTATGCCGTCAACAGCGGAAGTTCCTGAAAACGACCTGTCCGAACTCGCCGCGTTTATGCTGCATCAGATACAGCTGATTAGACCTACATCGCTCGTCATGCTCGGTTCCGCCGCATGCAAGGCTCTGTTGGGCCAAGAACTGATGCAGGCGCGGGCAGAGTTACGTAATGTCGAACATGATGGCCTTAACGTCCCAACGCTGGTGACATTTCATCCACGAACCCTTATTGCGCGGCCTGCCATGAAAAAGCAGGCTTGGAGGGATTTGCAGATGTTTGCGCAAAGGGTGCTCCAATGAGCCTGACAAAAACTAACGCGCTGCGGTTAGCTGTTGCCTTGGCTTGCACACCCTTTGCGACAGCTCAGGCGAACACCAGCGGTGGATTTCGTACTGTTGTTTCCTCCCAGCCAGCACCCAATGTTCTAAGCGCACAAGAAAAGGCCATTTTTACGGCGATCTACGACACTATTCGGGCAGAAAAATGGGATGAGGCTGCGCGCATGATTGATGCGGCGCCACAAGGTCCGATGTCCGCGATGGCGCGCGCGGAATTATTTATTGCACCCAATAGTCCAAAGGTAGAGGCAGAGCAGTTACAAGCCCTGCTTGAGGCTGCACCTTATTTGCCACAGGCTGAACAATTGGCGACTATGGCCCGCAAGCGCGGCTTGGAGATGCTTCCCGAACGGCCCGGCATTCGGCGTTTTTCATGGCTGGGTGGCGCACCAAAAAGAGATTTACCTGCAAATAAGGCAAGTGATAGTATAAGAGCCGAGTTGCAGGTGTTTATTAAAAATGACCAACCTTTTGCTGCCGAACTATTTTTGGAGAGCAAAGCATTTGAATTGTCGCCTGAGGCGCTCACAGAATTGCGCTATCGTGTGGCTTGGTCTTATTATATCGAAAATGACGATGCTTCCGCAAAGCGCCTTTCTGCTGTTGCACAAGTTGCTGGCGGTGAGTGGGGTACGCAGGCCAGTTGGGTACTTGGTCTCGCCTCTTGGAGGCTCGGCGATTATGCTGAAGCCTATAACGCCTTTGATCATGTTGGCCGCTTGGCCAATAACGATGACTTAAAGGCCGCGGGCCTATTCTGGGGCGCACGCGCGGCGATGGCCGCAAAACAGCCGCAATATATGCAGTCCAAGATGCAAAAGGCTGCACAGCTGTCGGAAACCTTTTATGGTTTACTAGCCAGCGAAGCGCTTGGAATGGAACCGATCGCGCGTAAGGTCGCCAAAGTCGTCAAGTTGGATTGGGCGAGTTTGAAAAACCAGCCGAACGCCGTCTTGGCCGTATCGCTGGCCGAAATTGGCCAGAATAAGCTGGCGGATTCGGCACTGCGTCATCAGGCAAGAATTGGGGATGTACGGCAACATGCAAACCTATCGCAGTTGGCGGGTTCGTTAAACTTGGCTTCAACGCAATTTTGGTTCGGCCATTATGGTCCATCACGTGACCAGAGCAACGCAACGGCACGTTATCCCCTACCAAATTGGGAACCAACCGGTGGTTGGCGTGTCACGCCATCCTTGATTTATGCCCACACGCTGCAAGAATCCAATTTTCGCACAGACGTGATCAGCCCTGCTGGCGCACGCGGCCTCATGCAGGTTCGTCCCGGAACGGCTCAGGACCTTGCGCGGGCGCGCGGTGCATTCTTCACGGCATCCGAATTGGACCGTCCGGCTATCAATTTGGAATATGGGCAATCCTATTTGGAAAAGCTGCGGGACTTGCCTACAACGGGCGGGCTACTGCCAAAGGTGATCGCTGCCTATAATGCAGGGCCGTCCCCTGTGGCACGCTGGAACAGCGAGATACGCGACAATGGCGATCCGCTGCTGTTCATTGAGTCTATCCCTTATTGGGAAACGCGCGGCTATGTGGCGATCATCTTAAGAAATTACTGGATGTACGAGATGCGCGAGAACCGAGCTTCAGGAAGCTTGAAGGGCCTAGCCCAATATATGTGGCCGAAATTTCCCGATGCCAATGGCGTTGTCACCGCGCGCAGGATGACAGGAGGCGTCATTGCCGCTCGATGAAAACAGGACGTTCAAGCCGGTAAATATCGCGCTCCTAACTGTATCAGACACTCGGGGCATTGAGAACGACACCAGCGGCGATATCTTGGCCGAACGGATCGTCGTCGCCGGGCACAAAATCGCTGATCGTGCCATTCTGCGCGACGACACTGCGTTAATCACTACGCAGTTGCATCAATGGATCGGTGACGACAGTATTGACGTGGTTATTTCAACCGGCGGTACTGGACTGACCGGACGCGATGTTACACCTGAGGCGCTTGACCGCGTAAAGACCAAGGATATTCCAGGCTTTGGTGAGCTGTTCCGCTGGTTAAGCTTTGCAAGCATCGGCACATCCACCGTGCAGTCGCGCGCCTGTGCGGTGCTGGCGGAGGGCACGTATATTTTTGCTCTTCCAGGCTCAAATGGAGCAGTCAAAGATGGTTGGGACCAGATTTTGGTTCATCAACTCGACAGCCGCCATCGTCCCTGCAATTTTGTGGAACTGATGCCTCGCTTGCGCGAAACATAATGTAGACGGCTTACGCAGACTATTTTACCACAGGAACGCAACAGCGGCCTTAATCCTCGAGCACAAAATCCTTAAACTGCGCGCGAAGTTCAACCTTTTGGATTTTGCCAGTACCTGTGTGCGGCAGTTCGTCCACAAACAGGACGCGGTCAGGCATCCACCATTTGACGATACGTTCGGCCAAATAAGCCTTTACGGTCGCTTCATTGATGTCCGCTCCGGGTTTCTTCACGGCAATCAGAACGGGCCGCTCATCCCATTTAGGATGTGGAATACCAATTGCACCTGCTTCGGCAATGCCGGGACAACCAACCGCGATATTCTCGAGCTCAACCGAACTGATCCACTCACCGCCCGATTTGATGACATCCTTCACACGGTCGGTGATCTGCATTGTACCGTCCGGATGCAGCACAGAAACATCGCCGGTATCAAACCACTGATCAGCGTCAACCGCGTCCGCCTCGGCCTTGAAATAGCGTTTAATGACCCATGGCCCGCGTATCTGCAGCGCGCCAGATGTCACCCCATCACGCGGTGCAACATTGCCGTTCTTATCGATCACGCGCAGCTCGACACCAAATGGCGTGCGGCCTTGCTTACACACGATATCGATTTGCTGCTCCAGCGTTAAATCGTCCCAATCGGGGGTCGGCGCACCCATTGTACCAATAGGTGATGTTTCGGTCATGCCCCATGCATGGGAAACGCGCACGCCCGACGTCATCAAGCGCTCGATCATAGCCCGCGGCGCAGCCGACCCGCCAATCGTTACCAAGCGCAGCTTGCCCAGCGTCGCGTCACGTCCCGCTGCCTCCTCTGCATCCAGATGCGCGAACATTGCGAGCCATACTGTAGGTACGCCTGCGCTATGGGTTATGCCCTCTTGCAGCATTAAGCCATGCAAGGTTGCGGCGTCATTAGTGGTAGAAAACACAAACTTGACGCCTGCCGCTGCGCCCGCAAAGGGCAAGCCCCAGCTCGCCGCATGGAACATCGGCACGATAGGCAACAATGCCGACTGCGGGCTAAGATCAAAAATGGCGGGCGCGATTTCCGCCATGGCATGCAACATGGTCGAGCGGTGTTGATATAAAACACCCTTTGGATTGCCCGTTGTCCCGCTGGTGTAACACAACATACATGCGTCACGTTCGTCGCCGGATGCCCATTCGTAATTGCCGTCTTGGTCCGCAATGAACGCGCCATAGCTGTCATCGCGATCAAATATAACATAATGCTCAACGGTCTTCAGATGCGGCTTCAATCGGTCGATAATGGGCTGGAACATTGCGTCATACATCAACACCTTATCCTCGGCATGGTTCATGATGTAGATTAGGTCTTCATCAAACAGCCGAACGTTCACGGTGTGGATGACCCCGCCAAAGCCAATCGCGCCATACCAAGCCGCCAAATGCCGGTGATGGTTCATTGCAAAGGTAGCAATGCGATCCCCTTTTTGCAGGCCAAGGCCGGCAAAGGCTTGCGCTAATTTGCGCGCTTCGGTGGAGACGCCAGACCAATTTGTGCGCTCAATAGTACCGTCGGTCCAACGCGTCACGATTTCGCGCTGGCCATGCTCACGCGCTGCGTAGTCGATCAAACGTGGAACGCGAAGGTCCCAATCTTGCATGGTGCCGTGCATCACAATCTCTCCCTCTTACACCGCTGCAGATTACTGCAGACGCCATTTCTGTCTACGATTTTCGCAGTTCAGTGCACCAATGCCAAAACAGGGCCCAATGGTGCAAGCTCTACATTTTCAATACCGTCAATTATCCGCACTTGGTCCAACAAAGATGCATCGATCTGAAAGCGGCGGCCCAGCACGATATACACCCAACGTCCGTCGGCGGTGCGGGTTTTAATGACCAATTCGCTTCGCCCCCCATCCAATGGCGCGACGATGTGCGCGAGCTGCGCCATGGCTGCTTCTTGCGTTACATCCAACTGCATTTTTAGACGCGACACACTGGTCAACCCAGAGAGGGCCTTGGCGCTTTTCACCGTAAAGCTTGGCGTTTCATCGCCGGCCCGCATGTCCATTTCGCAATGCAGCAAAAGGCACTCTGCGTCTTTTGCCCAATCGGCAAGTTGCATGCCGACCGCCTCGTCAAAACATCGCACCGAAAACTGGCCACTATTGTCCGAAAAATCCGCAATCATGAAGCGCTTGCCCTTGCGCGATTCGCGCCAACGGACGCCTTCAATCAATGCCGACATTGTGGCGGCGCGGCGGACACCTTCGGGTATTGGCCCGCTTTCGAGCCAAACCGCATAAGGCTTTGCGCCATGGCTAATGGCCAGCGCATCATATTGCGAACAAGGATGTGCCGAGAAATAAAAGCCAAACGCGTCTTTTTCCTGGTTCATGTGTTCGGCGGGTGCCCAGTGCACGCTGCTGTCGACCCGTAGCGCGGCCATGTCGGACCCGCCCGCACCAAACAGGCCGCCCTGCCCACTTTCGCGTGAATCGCGCGCGGATTGCGCAGCTGCCAAAAGTGTTTCCGCCGCCGCATGTACCGCGCCACGATTTGCTTCCAACGCATCAAAAGCCCCCGCAGCCGCGAGATTTTCAAGGCTTCGGCGGTTGATCTGGCTTGAATCAACGCGGTTGGCAAAGTCATCTAGGCTTTTGAACAACCCCGCCGTCGCGCGTTCCGCCACCAATATTTCCATTGCCCGTTCGCCGACATTTTTGATGCCGCCCAACGCATAGCGCACCGCATGTTCGCCATGCGCATTGGTCTCTACGGTAAATTCGGCTTCGCTGCGGTTAATGTCCGGCTGTAAACAGATGACATCAAGCCTGCGCATATCGTCCATGAAGGTTGCAAGCTTGTCGGTCTGGTGCATGTCGAAGCACATGGAGGCAGCAAAGAATTCTTCGGGATGGTGCGTCTTTAGCCAAGCCGTTTGATAGGCTAGCACTGCATAAGCGGCGGCATGGCTTTTGTTAAAACCATAGCCTGCAAATTTATCGATCAAGTCGAACAGCTCGTTCGCCCGGTTGGGAGGGATCGCATGCGTTGCGCAGCCCGTGACAAAGCGTTCGCGCTGGGCGTCCATTTCGGCTTGGATTTTTTTACCCATAGCGCGGCGCAGCAGATCTGCTTCGCCAAGGCTGTAGCCAGCCAAAATCTGTGCGGCTTGCATAACTTGTTCTTGGTAAACGAAAATTCCGTAAGTTTCGTTCAAAACAGGTTCCAGCAATGGGTGCGGATATTCAATGTTCTCCTCGCCATTCTTGCGGCGACCAAACATGGGAATATTGTCCATTGGCCCCGGGCGATAGAGCGACACGAGCGCGATAATGTCACCAAAGTTTGTTGGCTTCACCGCCGCGAGCGTGCGGCGCATGCCTTCGGATTCCAACTGGAACACACCGACAGTATCGCCCCGCTGCAGAAGTTCATACACAGCCAGATCATCATGCGGCAACAAGTCGAGATTAACCTCTACACCGCGCTTGGCGAGCATATGGCTGCCCTTTTGCAGAACGGACAGCGTCTTCAGTCCCAAAAAGTCGAATTTTACGAGGCCAGCGCTTTCCACATATTTCATGTCGAATTGCGTGACCGGCATGTCCGAACGCGGATCGCGGTATAAAGGCGCCAATTCAGACAATTCGCGATCGCCAATCACCACGCCGGCCGCATGTGTCGAACTGTGGCGCGGCAGGCCCTCCAACTTCATCGCAAGGTCGAACAGCCGCTTCACCTGCGCGTCACGTCGATATTCTTCCCGCAACTCTGCCACGCCAGACAAAGCGCGCTTCAAATCCCATGGATCAGCGGGCAGATTTGGCACTTGCTTGCACAGCCGATCAACTTGCCCGTAGCTCATTTGTAGCACGCGACCTGTGTCCCGCAAAACCGCGCGTGCCTTCAGCTTTCCAAAGGTAATGATCTGCGCAACCTGGCGCGATCCATATTTTTTCTGCACATAACGAATGACTTCGCCACGCCGCGTTTCGCAAAAATCGATATCGAAGTCAGGCATCGACACACGGTCGGGATTCAGAAAACGTTCGAACAGAAGGCCGAGCTTTATGGGATCAAGATCGGTAATTGTGAGCGCCCAAGCGACCAGTGAGCCTGCACCCGATCCACGACCCGGACCAACGGCAATATCCTGTTCCTTGGCCCATTTGATAAAATCGGCAACGATAAGGAAGTAGCCCGGAAAGCCCATGGCGCAGATGACATCGGACTCGAACTTTAACCGATCAAAATAGACTTGCCGTTCGGCGGGATCCGTTATGCCCGCAATCTCAAGTCGCTTTTCAAGCCCAAGCCGCCCGTCTTCGCGCAATTGTGCGTCTTCGGCGGCTCTGTCACCGGCAAGGCTGGGCAGAATCGGGCTTCGATAGGGCGCGAGTGCGGCGCAGCGTTGGGCGATGACTAGGGTATTGGCCAATGCTTCGGGCACATCGGCGAACAACTCCCCCATTTGCTTGCCCGTTTTAATCCACGTGTCCCGGCTGCTCCTGCGGCGGTCCGCGCTTTCGATATAGGTGCCGTCCGAGATACACAGCATGGCGTCATGCGCGTCGAAGAAATCGGGTTCCGCAAAAAAGGCGGGATTGGTGGCAACCAAGGGAATGTTGCGGGCGTACGCAAGGTCAATCAGCGCATCTTCTGCCGCTTCTTCAACCGCATCGTTGCGCCTGCTGAGTTCGATATACAGACGGTCGGAAAACAGCGCCTGAAGACGCGTCAGGTAGCTGGATGCGGCATCATGTTGCCCCGCACTTAACAATTGCGCCAACGCACCCTCTGCCCCCCCTGTGAGCGCGATCAGGCCATCTTTATGATCCGCCAGCTGTTCCAGCGTCACATGCGCGTCAAGATCCTCTGGGCGGTCCAAATGCGCCAAGGAAACCAATCGGCACAAATTGTTATAACCGCTTTCATCTTGGGCAAATAATGGCAACCAATCGCGGATGAACTTTCCGTCGGACGTCGGGCGCCGGATACCCAACAACGCGCCAATGATCGGCTGCACGCCATATGATTTCGCGCTGTCCTGAAACGGCATGACGCCATACAACCCATTACGGTCACAAATCGCTATCGCGGGAAAGCCGAGCTTCTTTGCAGTTTCGCCAATGGCCTTAGGCTCAATCGCGCCTTCCAATATGGTGTATGCGGAATACACGCGGAGAGGAACGAAGGGTACATAAGCCATGCCTCATCGTTAGAACACGCGCCTGATTCGACAAGGTCTGTTTTTGGCTAAGCTGTGGACAATCAAGCCGCTGCGGCGAGCAATTTTTCAATGTCCTTGGCCAGCGCCTCTGGCTTTACCTGTGGGCCATGGCGAGCCACGACATTCCCTTTGCGATCCACAAGAAATTTGGTGAAGTTCCATTTGATTCCGCGCGAACCCAACAGGCCAGCTTGCTGCTGCTTCAGATAATGCCACAGCGGATCTTCGTCCGTTCCGTTCACATCAATCTTCGCGGCCAATGGAAACGACACATCATATGTGAGCGAACAGAAATTCTGAATTTCTTGCGCGTCGCCAGGCTCCTGCGCACCGAACTGGTTGCACGGGAATGCCAATATTTCGAGACCTTGGTCCTTATACTTACGATACAGCGCCTCAAGCCCCTTATATTGCGGCGTGAAACCGCATTTGGAGGCCGTGTTTACCACCAGCAAAACTTTGCCCTGATGCGCGGCCATGGCCTCAGTAACCCCACCGGGCATTTTTACTGTGAAATCATAGACTGACATTTAGCGTCCCCTATTGTTATCCGAGCTTACCTTCGTGCAAGCGCACGACGCGGTCCATCTTTGCAGCCAATCGCTCATTATGCGTGGCAACAATGGCTGACGAGTCCTCTTCACGCACCAGCGCCATAAATTCACCAAGCACAATATCGGCCGTATGCTCGTCCAGATTGCCGGTTGGCTCATCGGCCAGCACCAGCTTTGGTCGGTTCGCCAATGCCCGAGCGACGGCCACGCGCTGCTGCTCCCCGCCCGACAGTTTTGAGGGCCGATGGTGGAGCCGTTCGGACAGGCCCAACTGAGCCAGCAAGTAAGTCGCGCGATCAAGCGCCACATCGGGCGCGACATCCGCAATCAACTGCGGCAAAATCACATTTTCCAACGCGTCAAAGTCCGGCAGCAAATGGTGAAATTGATATACAAAGCCCAGTTTTTGACGGCGGATCTCGGTTTGGCGATCCACGCCGGCTGCGCTGACTTCCTCACCATCGAATTTGATCGACCCTGAAAATCCACCTTCCAAAAGGCCGATTGCTTGCAGCATAGTCGATTTGCCGGAACCCGATGGGCCAAGCAAAGCCACCAGCTCACCTTTCCCAACAACAAGGTCCACACCGCGCAGGACTTCGATGGTTACATCGCCTTGGACAAATTTGCGGCGGACATCGATAAGTTCCAAGATATTATTCATAACGCAGCACCTGAACTGGGTCGGTACTTGCCGCCTTGAGCGCCGGGTACAAGGTTGCAAGGAAGCTGAACAGCAAAGCCAGTCCGCAAATCGCCAGCACTTCAATCGGGTCGGTGCGCGACGGCAACTCGGTTAGGAACCGGATCGATGGGTCCCATAAATTCTGGCCCGTCACAAATTGAATGAAGTTCACGACCGATTGCCGGAAATACAGGAATATCGCGCCCAATATCATGCCGAGCACAATCCCCGACGAACCAATCAATAAGCCGACAGTCATAAATATCTTCAGCAGCGATTTTCGCGACGCCCCCATGGTCCGCAATATAGCAATATCGCGGGTTTTGGCGCGCACGAGCATAATCAATGACGATAAGATGTTGAACACGGCAACAAGCACGATAATCGACAGCACGACAAACATCGCGACACGCTCAACCGCCAAAGCCTCGAACAAGGATGCATTCATGCTTTTCCAGTCGACAATCTGGCCCTTATACTCAAGCCTGGGCAATAAGGGCATGAGAATCTGATTCACCTTGTCCGGATTTTCCGTCTTGATTTCGATCATGCCGATTTCATCCCCCATTAGCATGAGGATTTGCGCGCGTTCGATAGGCATGATCACAAACGCTTTGTCATAATCATACACGCCCACTTCAAAGATAGCCGCGACCTCATAGGATATCTCACGCGGCACGGTACCAAAAGGCGTGGTGCGACCGGCAGGGTTGATGATCGTGACGCTCTGCCCGACCTGAACGCCCAAATTTTGGGCAAGCCGCGACCCAATCGCAACCTTGTCTTCATTGGGGTTTAACCTGCGCAAATCGCCGGCGACGGTTTTGCCCTCCAACGTGTCGTTTTTCAGAATATCATTTACCGACATGCCGCGCGCCAAAATGGCCTCAACCCGGCCATTGAAGGTCGTTAGCAATGGTTGCTCGATCAACGCCGTTGCTTCGGTGACACCATCGGTCTGCCTCACATCAGTGAGAATTTGACGCCAATCTTGCAAGCGACCGCCATAGCCTTGAACCACGGCATGCCCATTCAGGCCAACGATCTTGTCAAATAATTCGGCACGAAAACCGTTCATCACACTCATCACGATGATCAACGCCGCGACACCCAATGCAACCGCAACGAGGCTGATACTGGCGACTAAGAAAATAAAGCCCTCACCCTTACCTGGGAGCAGATACCGGCGTGCGACCATATATTCATATCGCGACAATATCATGTGCGGACACTCATCCATGTTTTAGGCATGGATTGTCCTTAGGTTCCGCCATGACAACTGGCAAGTATTGTTGCAGCGGCGCAACAGCATTTAAAAAAGCGTTGGGCAGAGTCTGGTTCCGTTTGCAAAGCCCATCGCAAAGGCAGATGCAGTGATCGAATTCGTCGAGAGCCCGAAATGGCCGATGGTTCAGGGAGAAAAATCAGACCCGCCGGTGGGGACCGGTAGAGAACTGAAACAATGCGCTAAAATAGCTGCAGAACGAGGCCGTTCGGAAATTCCGGGCGGCCTTGTTTTTTGTTGTGGTCAATTTTGCGGACTATTTTTTGTCATGATTTTTTAGCCTTGCATTTTTTCCGGCACATCCCATCTTGCCATTCGGAGGCCGAAAGGCTCCAAAACGAACATGCCAGCCGCTGCATATGCGGGGTTAGCGATGAACCAAATTGCTTGAAGGAGAATTTGTAATGACGCGTTTTGATTTTACACCTTATCGTCGGAACACTGTTGGCTTTGATCGCTTATTCGAGCTGCTCGAGACCACAGGCCGTGCCGCTCAAAATGAGAATTACCCGCCGTTCAATATCGAACGCACGGGTGAGAATGACTATAAGATCACTGTCGCCGTCGCCGGGTTCAAGGTCGATGAGGTCGACATAATTGCGCAGCAAAATTTGCTGATCGTAACCGGCAGCAAGCAGTCCGAAAGCAATGATAATCGCGATTTTCTGCATATGGGCATTGCGAACCGGAACTTCGAACGCCGGTTTCAACTTGCAGACCATATTCATGTAATCGATGCAGACATGGCAGACGGTCTTTTGATTATCACCCTCGTGCGTGAAGTGCCCGAAGCGTTAAAGCCGCGCAAAATTGCGATTGGCGCGAAAGCGGCATCCACGGTGATTGAACATGATGCAGCGCCCAAGAAAAAAGGGCCGCAAGCGGCTTAAGCATTAGGGTCAGGATAAAACCGCCGCCACTTTTCTGTTACACCAATCGGCTTTGCATAAGCGCGGCCTTCACAAAGCTTGCGAACAAGGGGTGCGGCGCAAATGGCCGTGATTTCAATTCTGGGTGGAACTGCACGCCGATAAACCAAGGATGATCCGGACGTTCGACAATTTCGGGCAGTTCACCATCGGGTGACATGCCGCTGAACACCAAACCGCCTTGTTCCAGCGCATCCTTATAATGGACATTCACCTCATAACGGTGGCGATGCCGCTCGGATATGTCCTTCGTGCCGTAAATAGACGCGACATGGCTGTTGCCATCCAGCACGGCATCATAAGCGCCCAAACGCATCGTGCCGCCCATGTCGCCGCCCGTTTCGCGCTTTTGAATGCCCTCTTGGCTCATCCATTCGGTGATGATGCCAACGATGGGTTCATTTGTGGGGCCAAATTCCGTACTGGATGCGCCCGACAGTCCTGCGGTGTTCCGCGCGCCTTCGATACATGCCATTTGCATACCCAAGCAAATCCCAAAAAAGGGCACCTGGCGCTCACGCGCGAATTTGACCGCCGCAATCTTACCTTCGGAGCCGCGCTCACCAAATCCGCCTGGGACCAAAATGGCGTTCATGGGCTCAAGCGCGGTGGCGATGTCATCTTCGGATTGCTCGAACAATTCGGCGTCAATCCATTTGATATTGACCTTCACCCGGTTCGACAGGCCGCCATGCGTTAAAGCTTCGTTCAGTGATTTGTAAGCATCCGCAAGGCCGACATATTTGCCGACAACACCGATGGTCACTTCACCTTCCAGGTTGGACTGCCGATCGATGATATCGTCCCAACGGCTAAGGTCAGGCTCGGCTTCCGATTCAAGGCCAAATGCACGCAATACTTCGTTATCAAGCCCTTCGACATGATATTGCAGAGGCACGGCATAAATGCTCTTTGCGTCCAAAGCAGGAATAACCGCCTCTTTGCGGACATTACAAAATGCCGCAATCTTGGTGCGCTCTGCCTCCGGAAGCGGATGTTCACAGCGGCACAGCAACACATCAGGTTGAATACCCAAGGATGTCAGCTCGCGCACGCTGTGCTGCGTGGGTTTCGTCTTCAACTCACCCGCAGCGGCAATATAGGGAACCAAGGTCACATGCACCGATAAGGTCCGTTCCCGACCCAACTCGTTACGCAATTGGCGAATAGCCTCAATAAACGGTAGCGATTCGATATCGCCAACAGTGCCGCCAATTTCGCACAGAACGAAATCCAGATCCTGTGTCTCGGCCTTCGCGAATTCTTTAATGGCGTCGGTAACGTGCGGGATGACCTGCACCGTTGCGCCCAAATAATCACCACGGCGCTCTTTTTGGATAATATTCTGATAGATCCGGCCCGACGTAATATTGTCCGACTGCCGCGCCGAAACGCCCGTAAAGCGTTCATAATGGCCAAGGTCGAGATCGGTCTCGGCCCCGTCATCGGTCACATAGACTTCGCCATGTTGATAAGGCGACATCGTGCCTGGATCGACATTCAAATAAGGGTCGAACTTCCGTATGCGGACGCGGTAGCCGCGCGCCTGCAACAGGGCGGCAAGCGATGCCGCCATAAGACCTTTGCCAAGCGAGGAGACCACGCCACCGGTGATAAAAATGAACCGTGTCATGGGAGAAAAGGCCTAAACCAAGTTTACACCAAAAAACAAGCGCACGAATCCGCCAGATGAAAATTAACCTGTGTAAAACGGTTTTTCCGACCGAAACGATTATTTGTCGAGCGGCACTTCAGTTGCAGGCGCTGGGACGGCAGGGGTCCCAGCCGCCGGCGCGGTTGTCACAGGCGCGGTCGGCGCCGCAGGCACTTCCGTCCGTTGCAAGCTATTGTCTATTTCGCCGCTATTACCCTTTTTCGCCGCAACAAAGGCCAATGATATCGACAGAATGATGAACGCTGTCGCTAATATCGTGGTGGTGCGCGTCAAAAAGTCTGCTGCGCCACGGGCCGACATCAGACCCGATGGGCTTCCCCCCATGCCCAAGCCGCCGCCTTCGGAGCGCTGCATCAAGATGACGCCAACGAGCGATGCCGCGATAATGGCCTGAACGACTATGAGAAAATGAAAAAGACCCATAAGAGAAATTCCGAATATTAATGGCGAAGTGCCAAAGTTTATGGCGCCCACATAGCGAGCGGATCCATATTCTTCAATGCTATTCGCCGCTGGCCTGAGCGGCGGCCAATATGGGCTGGAATTTAGTAGCAGTCAGGCTGGCCCCGCCAATTAATCCGCCATCTACATTTGGCACCGCCAAAAGCTGCGCGGCATTGTCGCCATTCATGGAGCCACCATATAGAATATGGATCCTTTCACCTTCCGCGCCAAAACGCGAAACCAGTGCAGCGCGAATGGCGGCATGCATATCTGCAACATCAGCCGGTTCGGCAACACGGCCCGTTCCAATCGCCCATACAGGCTCGTAAGCGACGCTAAGCCAAGTGCCTGCGGTGGCGTCAGGTAAGGAACCTGCCACTTGGCCGAGGACAACTTCCAACGCTTTTCCCGCCTCGCGTTCGTCCAGCGTTTCGCCGACGCACACAATGGCTTTCAAACCAGCAGCCTTGGCCGCTTCGGCTTTCGCACGGACATCTGTGTCCTTTTCCTTCTGCGCTGCGCGACGTTCGCTATGGCCTACAATCGTAAGCAGCGCACCCGCGTCCGATAACATGTCAGCGGAAATGCAACCTGTATGCGCCCCGGCCCTTTGCATGTGGCAATCCTGACCGCCTATTGGAAACGCACCAACGGCGGTGACGGCACGTGTGATAAGCGTGGCCGGAATACACACCGCCGAATCCACAGATGGATATAGCTGCGCCAAGTCAGAAATGGCGGTTACTTCGTCCAGATCACTGGACACACCATTCATTTTCCAATTTCCGACGATAAACTTGCGCATCTGGCACCTCAAAATTTCATGGGCTACGAATCTGTGTTGGCTATCCATGCTTTCCATCATTTGGGCAAGTCTATCCCTTGATTGCAAGCCGCTTGCCGCCTAAAGCGTCACGCATAGGCCGCTTAGCGCCGCATCCGCAGGAAATCGCAGTTCATGATTAGCTCCATCCGTTCTCTCATTAATTCAAAATTCGGCGCTATTTTCGCGCTCGCTTTCATTGGATTAATCGCCATTGCCTTTGCACTTGGTGATGTCAGCGGTTCTGGCAATTTCGGCGGGTTAAGCGGCGGCAACGTCGCCCGCGTCGGGGACAAGGACATAACCCTAGGTGAACTAAATGACTCATTGGAAAACCAGTTGAGGGCGGAACGTCAAAACGTTCCAACGCTGGATATGACCCAATTTGTCGATGGCGGCGGGCTCGATTCCACTTTGGAACAATTAATCAACCGTTATGCCATAACGGTTTTTGCTGAAGATTATGGCGTGGCCGTGAGCAAACGTCTCGTCGATTCCGAAATACGAAAGATCCCGGGGGCTATGGGACTGGATGGAAAGTTCAGCGCCGATGCGTTTCGCGCCTTTGCCCAACAAATTGGCGTCAGTGAAAAAGCAATACGCGACGATTTGACCCAAAATTTATTCGCACAGCAGATTTTGCCCGCAGCCGCCAGCGGACCAGCCGCACCTGACGGCATGACTTTGCCTTATGCGTCATTGATGCTGGAGCAACGTACCGGACAAATCGCGTCCATCCCGGCGACAGCATTTTTGCCGACACGCGCGCCAAGCGAGACCGTGCTGGCGAAGTTCTACAGCGACAATGCCACAAAGTTCACCATCCCTGAAAAGCGTGCGGTTAGCTATGCTATCTTCGGACGCGACATCATTGCGCAACGCGCCAAGCCGAACGAAGCGGACATCGCAACTTATTACAAAGCAAATGCCGCGCAGTTTGCGGCATCACAAACGCGGAACATCAGCCAAGTCATCGTGCCAACGGAGGCAGCTGCAAAATCCGTAGTCGCACAAGTTGCCGCCGGTAAATCGCTATCTGCCGTTGCTAATGAACTGGGGCTATCGGTGACGACAGCGGCAGATGTGACCAAAGACAGCCTAACAAACTCCACAACAGCAGCCGTGGCGAATGCGGTATTCGCAGCGGCACAGGGCAGCATTGCCAAACCTGCACGTGGTAAACTGGGATGGACTGTGATCCGTGTCGATACGATCAACAATGTCGCGGCAAAGTCACTAGCGGCAGCACGCGCCGACATTGAGAAGGAATTACTCAAAACGCGCAGCGAAGAGATGCTGACCGAAATGACGGCGGGGATTGAAGATGCGTTTGCAGACGGCGCTACTATTTCCGATGTGGCGAAGCAAAATGGTTTAACGGTCAATACCTCGCCTAAGTTACTTGCGACCGGGCAGGACATCAGCAATCCTGCCTATAAGCCAATCCCAGAAATGGAGGCCATGTTGCCCGCTGCATTCCAGATGGAAACCAGCGGCGAGGCGCAGTTGATTGAGTTGGTGCCCGGCGAGAAATTCGCCATGATTGCCGTTGCTGATTTCGAAGAAGCCGCACCGCCGCCCTTAAATGACGTACGCAGCATCGTTCAACAGCAATGGGCATTGTCAGAAGGCGCAAGGGCCGCACGTACTGCCGCGGATGGCTTGCGCAAGGCGGTAGACGCTGGGCAGCCACTTCAAGCGGCGCTTGCTGCCGCGGGTATCAAGGGCGCCCAAGTTGAACGGCTCAGCGGCACCCGCGCGGACATCTCACGCGAGGGACAGCCAGTTCCCCCACCATTGTCGATGATGTTCGCCATGAAAAAGGGGACGGCAAAGATTCTGGCAGCCGGCGGAGATCGTGGCTGGTATGTTGTGCACCTTAACGACGTTATAAAGGGCGACGCGCGCGGTAATGCGCCCATGCTGATGGCACGCAAGCAAGAGCTAACGGGCATTTTGCAACAAGAATATGCCGCGCAGATGATCGTATCGGCCGCTAAAGATGTCGGCGTTGAAAAAAATAAAGGCGGTATCGAGGAACTCCGCACCCGCCTGACAAATCGTGACGGAAACTAAGCCGCAGCTGATTTGGCGAAAGCGCATCGCTGACACCGAAACACCGGTGTCGGCGGCGCTGAAATTGTTTGAGGCAGAGCGCGGCGATTTCATTTTGGAGTCAGTCGAAGGCGGCGAAACACGGGGTCGCCATAGCCTTATTGGAATTGCCCCCGACCTTGTGTTCCGTGCCGCTGGCAACAAGGCCGAAATCAACACCCAATGGATGACCGACCGGGAGGCGTTTGTGCCCGCCCCGCTACCGTCACTCGATGCCTTGCGTGCCTTGGCAGCAGAATGTCGCATGGATGTCCCTGAAGAATTGCCACCTGCCCTTGCCTGTCTAGTGGGCTATTTCGGCTATGAGACCATCGGTCTTGTCGAGAAGCTTCCGCGCGCGCCGCAATCGGCGTTGGAATTGCCGGACATGCTATTTGTGCGGCCAACCGTCATTCTTTTGTTCGACCGCTTGAAGGACGAGATGTTCCTCGTGTCGCCGGTCTGGACAGGCATGGCGGACACCCAAGCCGTTGCGCGCGCGCATGAGCGTTTGGATGAGGCTGAACGGCTGCTCGATGCAGGGCATGTTGCCCAAGCGGAACCGGCGGCGCAGAGCGATGGACAAGAGCTGAAACTGCAGCCCGTCCTGCCTGCTGGCCGCTATGCCGAAATGGTTGCCTCCGCCAAAGATTACATACAAGCAGGCGACATTTTTCAGGTGGTACTGGCGCAGCGGTTCACCGCGCCCTTTGCTCTGCCGCCTGTTCATCTCTATCGTGCATTGCGGCGGATAAACCCTTCGCCGTTTTTGTATTTTATCGACCTTCCTGGTTTTGCGCTAATTGGGTCGAGCCCGGAAATCTTGGTGCGTGCGCGCGGCGGTGAAGTAACGATCCGTCCCATAGCGGGAACACGGCCGCGCGGTAAAACCAGCCTTGAAGATGCGGAAAACAAGGCGTCCTTGCTGGCCGACCCTAAAGAGCGTGCAGAGCATCTGATGTTACTCGACCTTGGTCGCAATGATGTGGGCCGCGTGACAAAGGGCGGCAGCGTGACTGTTACCGACAGTTATATGGTCGAATTTTACAGCCATGTGATGCACATCGTGTCCAATGTTGTAGGCGAATTGGCGGATGATAAAGACGCCATTGATGCCTTATTCGCGGGCTTTCCAGCAGGCACTGTGTCCGGCGCGCCCAAGGTCCGCGCGTGCGAAATCATTGCCGAGCTGGAGCCTGAAACGCGTGGTGCGTATGCGGGCGGGGTTGGCTATTTCTCCCCTAATGGCGACATGGACAGCTGCATCGTCTTGCGCACTGCGGTGGTAAAAGACGGCATCATGCATGTGCAGGCTGGCGCTGGCATTGTTGCCGACAGCAACCCCGAATATGAACAACGCGAGTGTGAGGCCAAGGCTGGCGCCCTGATCGCCGCGGCGCGCGAGGCCATTGGTGTGGCGGACGAAGCGAAATTTGGGCAATAGTGCCTCTTCCACCCACGCGGCAAAGCCGCTAGGGACGCCGCATGATCCTAGTCATCGACAATTATGACAGCTTTACTTGGAACCTCGTCCATTATCTGATGGAGCTTGGCGCCGAGGTTGAAGTTGTGCGCAATGACGACATTTCGGCAGGGCAAGCATTGTCATCGGGCGCGCAAGCATTCCTGATTTCGCCAGGACCAAAAACGCCGAATGAAGCGGGCGTGAGCCTTGATCTTGTTGCCGCTTGTGCCGATGCTGGTAAGCCGCTGCTCGGCGTATGCCTTGGCCACCAGACGATCGGGCAGCATTTTGGCGGGACCGTCGCGCGCGGTGGGTTAATGCATGGCAAAACCTCGCCTGTCACCCATGACAACAGTGGTCTATTCGCAGGATTACCCTCCCCGTTTCTGGCGACGCGTTACCATTCCTTGATCGTCGAAAATGTTCCCCCAAGCTTGGTGGTAAATGCCACCAGCGATGACGGCTATGTCATGGGCTTTCGCCACACCACATTGCCCATTCATAGCGTGCAATTTCATCCCGAGAGCATCGCTACCGAACATGGACACGCCATGTTGGCCAATTTCATGCGTATTGCGGGGATGGCGGTCTCAGATCGCGCATTAAGGGAACTCGCGTGACCCCCTTTCGCACATTGCCCGACCCGCAGCATCTGTTCGCCCATGATGAGGCTGCACAGGCCTTTGCCGACATATTGGATGCCCGCGCGTCAGAGGAAGAGATTGAAGCCTTTCTGATTGCGCTGACCGCGCGCGGTGAGACGATGGTGGAAATTGCGGCTGCGGCACAGGCGATGCGCGACCGGTTAATCCCCATAGACGCACCAGCGGGTGCGATAGACGTCTGCGGCACGGGGGGTGACGGGCATCATACATTGAATGTTTCCACCGCCGTATCTTTGGTCGTTGCTGCTTGCGACGTGCCAGTCGCCAAGCATGGCAACCGGGCGGCATCGTCTAAAGCTGGCGCAGCGGACACGCTGGAGGCGCTTGGGTTGAACATGGAACGCGCCGGACAGATGGCTGAGGAAACGCTCAAAGACTTGGGCATCTGTTTCCTGTTCGCCGCCAATCACCATCCCGCGATGAAGCGTATTCAGCCGATCCGCCAAAGCATTGGTCAACGCACGATTTTCAACCTGATGGGCCCCTTGGCCAATCCTGCGGGCGTGAAGCGGCAGCTTATCGGCATTGCACGCCCTGCCTATGTCCCTGTTTATGCAGAGGCGCTGCATCATTTGGGCACAGAGCATTCCCGTATCATTTCAGGCGACGAAGGCTTGGACGAATTGAGCTTGGCTGGCGGCAATGCAGTTGCGGTCGTCGAACCCGATGGTGTTCGCTACCAGCGTGCCACTGCGGCGGATGCGGGCCTGCCCGTTCACCCTGTCGAAGCCATCCGCGGCGGTGATGCCCAGCATAATGCGCTGGAATTGCGCAAATTGCTTCAGGGCGAACATGGCGCATATCGGGACGCCGTTTTGTTCAACGCGGCGGCGGCTTTGCTTGTCGCGGGCGTCGTAGACACTATGCCCGAGGGCGTGGAAGAAGCAGCGGAAGCCATCGACAAGGGCCTGGCCAACGCGCTTCTCAATTGCTGGGTGGCCTATTGATGGCGGACAAGCTTGCAGAAATTTGCGCGACCAAGCGTAACGAAGTGTCAGAGCGTAAGCCGAAAGGCCTTGCGCATTGGCCAACGCCTTCGGCTCCTCGTGGGTTTGAAGCGGCGTTGCGGGCGAAAAGCCAAACCAATATTGCACTGATCGCAGAGATCAAGAAAGCCAGTCCGTCCAAGGGCCTAATACGTGCAGATTTTGCTCCTGCAGCGCATGCTGCCGCCTATCAGGCTGGCGGCGCTGCATGCTTGTCCGTATTGACCGACGCGCCTTATTTTCAGGGGCATGAGGATTATCTGATCGCCGCACGTAGCGCATGTGACCTACCAGTTATCCGCAAGGATTTCATGGTTGACCCATGGCAATGCGCAGAAGCGCGCGCGATGGGCGGCGACGCGATATTGATCATCGTTGCGGCACTCGATAATGTTGTAATGGCGGAAATTGAGGATGCGGCGCGGCAGGAAAATCTCGATGTGCTGATAGAGGTCCATGACGAGGCCGAACTCGAACGCGCGCTCAAGCATCTGAAATCCAAGCTGGTTGGGGTGAACAACCGCAATTTGAAAACCTTCGAGGTTGATCTGGCCACAACGGAGCGTCTGGCGAAATTGGTGCCGGATGACATTTTGCTTGTTTGCGAAAGCGGCATTTCGACGCATGCCGATTGCCTGCGCATGGCAGAGGCCGAGATTAACACCTTCCTTGTCGGAGAAAGCCTTATGCGGCAGGATGATATCAAGGCCGCAACGCAAAGGTTATTGAGTGGGCATGGCTGATCTCACGCATTTAGACGCGGATGGCGGCGCGCATATGGTCGATGTGTCGGCCAAGGCGGACACCGCGCGCGAGGCTGTTGCCGAGGGGCGGATATCCATGTCTGCCGAAGCGCTTGCGGCGATACGCGCGGGCAATATGAAAAAAGGCGATGTGCTGGGCACGGCGCGCATCGCTGGCATACTGGCGGCGAAGAAAACCAGCGACCTCATTCCTTTGTGTCACCCTTTGATGTTGTCCAAAATCAACGTTGATTTTGCATATGAAGCCGCGGCCATTCGTGTCGAAGCGCGGGTACGCTTGAACGGGCCAACGGGCGTGGAGATGGAGGCCTTAACCGCTGTCAGCGTCACCTTGCTGACCCTCTATGACATGGCTAAGGCCATGGACAAATCGATGATCATTTCGGACGTGCGCTTGCTCTCCAAAACAGGCGGCAAATCTGGCGACTATCGCGCATGATCTCGGTTGCAGAAGCGCAGGCCAGATTGTTGGCGCTGGCCTCTCCTTTGCCCCCTGTTGAACGAGACCTTTTGCAGGCCGTGCGGCATTATATGCACGCGCCGCTGACGGCCGAACGCACGCAACCTGCGGCGGACCTGTCCGCGATGGATGGCTATGCTATCGCCATCGAAGACTTTCCCGGTCCTTGGCGCGTGATTGGCGAAAGCGCGGCGGGGCATCCCTTTGCAGGCGAATTGCAACGCGGCGAGGCCGTGCGCATTTTTACCGGGGCGCATGTGCCCCAAAATGCCGATAGCGTCCTCATACAAGAAAATGCCGCGCGCGATGGCGACATGCTACACGCGACCGTTGACCGCATCCCTATGCACGGGGCCAATATCCGCCGCCTTGGAAGTGATTTTCGTGCGGGTGATGCAGTGCTGCCAAAGGGTATCTTTTTAGACGCTGGGGCAATAGCCGTGGCCGCGATGGCTGGGCTTGGCAGGCTCATCGTGGGCGGCACACCGCGTATTGCAATTGCTGCCACGGGCGACGAATTGGTTTCCGCCGGGTCCGCTGTTGGCCCAGCCCAAATTCCCTGCTCCAACAGCCCTATGTTGCAAGCCATGCTCGCTGGCCTGCCCTGTGATGTCCGCGACGCAGGTATATTGCGTGACGATTTGGGCGCGCTTGAGACCAGCCTTTCGGCGCTTTCCAAACAGGTGGATGTCGTCGTCACCACTGGCGGTGCATCGGTTGGTGACCATGACTTGGTGCAACGCGCGTTAGTGAACATCGGCGCGCAGATGGATTTCTGGAAAGTTGCGATGCGGCCCGGAAAACCGCTTATGGCGGGCAAAGTTGGGAACGCGGTGGTCCTTGGCCTGCCCGGCAATCCGTCTTCTGCCTTCGTCACCGCCTTTTTGTTCCTCCTGCCACTCATCCGGCACATGGCGGGGTGCGGTGCCCCCCTGCCTGCATTGTTTGAAGCGCCAACCGCGACCGACTTGCCCGCAGGCGGGGACCGTGCTGAATATTTGCGCGCAACGGTCGAAGGCGGGCATGTCACTTCACTGATGGCACAGGACAGCGGCCTGACACGTGCTCTATCCCAAGCCAATGCGCTGCTGGTGCAACAACCGCATGTTCCACCGCGTCCTGAAGGAACAATGATTCAATATATGCGGCTGTCGTAAAATCTCGACAGTACACACCCGATTGTTCTTGACTTAACCACTTTTGTTCTCTAATCGTTCCATTCATGTTCAACATGATGGAACCTTGAATATGCTCACCGCTAAACAGCACGAACTGCTTTTATTCATTAACCAGCGATTGGATGAAAGTGGCATTTCCCCTTCATTTGAGGAAATGAAAGAGGCGCTTGATCTGAAGAGCAAATCCGGGGTGCACCGTTTGATCGGTGCGTTGGAGGAACGCGGCTTTATTCGGCGACTGGCCAACCGTGCACGCGCGCTTGAAGTGATGAAAATGCCCGAAGGCAGGAATGTGGGCGGCAACAATGTGGCGCGCTTTGCACCGGTTAAGGAAAGCAAACCGCAAATTCAAATACCTGTTGCGGCAAATGATGTTATGGAAATTCCGCTTCACGGCAAGATTGCTGCTGGCGTGCCGATTGAGGCACTTGAGGGGCAGAATTCATTATCTGTGCCTATGGCATTGTTGGGCGCAGGCGAGCATTATGCGCTTGAGGTGTCCGGTGACTCAATGATTGAGGCCGGGATATTGGATGGCGATTATGCCCTTATCCGTAAAGCAAATACGGCGCGCGATGGCGAAATTGTAGTGGCTTTGGTGCGCGGTGAGGAAGCAACATTGAAATATCTGCGCCGTGAAGGTCAGCAGATCCGTCTTGACCCCGCCAATGGAAGTTATGAGCCGCAATATTATGCGCCGCATGAGGTTGAGGTTCAGGGTAAGCTCGCCGGACTGCTCCGCCGATATCATTGATCTGATACAGCCCCAGCGCGTGCGTTTAGCGCGGCCTGCACCCATGGCATATGGCGGTTGTTTTCATTTGCTGTGACCACGCGTTGTGCATCCAGATAAAAGGCCAGACCGCCGCTTTGTTCCAACAATCGGCGATCCGCTTTCACCCATTTTGGGCGGCATGACGCTGGTAACCAGCGATCACTGACAACGATATCGACGCGTTTGCATGCGGCGGCCATTTCCATAGAAGGTATCAGATTGCGTGTTCTAGTCGCTAGTAATGTCCACGATCGCTCCGAACCCATCAAAGTAACCACGCAATTGTCCAACGTGCATTGGACGCCGGGCCAATCCTCAATCGGCGTTGCTTGCGCTTTACTTCCCGCCTTCTCAAAAATCATCCCGCGGACAAAATCACCCGCCTTCGCGCGCAGTAACGCCACTTCACCATCTGCTGTAACTAAGGCCAAATGCTTGCCATCCCCCGTCACGAGAATATCGGGGCGCGGCGCCGTGACCATCGCGATGATGCCAATCGCACACGGCAGAACGCCGAAATAGCGCACGCGGGTTGTCAGTAACCCAAATATCAGCGCGCCAATAATGAACAACCCAAAGGCCCATATCGGCATCGCAGGCATAATAGTGACCGCGCCCGGCAGGCTACTGACGTAATGCACGAGCGCCAATATTGTGGCGATGCCATGCCCTGCCAGCCACCAAAATGGCTGCCCTAAGCCAATCACATCAAAAACCAGCGCCAATGCTTCCAACGGCATGATGATGAAAGTTGTCATCGGGATCGCCACCACATTGGCCAAGGCACCGTAGAGCCCTGCTTTGTGGAAATGGAACAAGGCGATGTGGGTTAGGACAAGCTCAATGGCCACGCCGGTCAGGATGAGCGAGACGACCGCCCGCGCCGCCTTTCGCACCAAGCTTTCATCGCGCCGTTCGGTAAAGCGTTTAACAACTGGCAAATCATGCATGACCACGATCGTCGCAACCGCGGCAAAGCTAAGCTGGAAACTTGGGCCAGCCATGGCCTCGGGCCAGAATATCAGGACTATTAACGCACCAAAGGCCACCAATCGAAGCGTGAGCGCATCGCGCCCCAACGCCAACGCAATTAAGATGAGAACCGCGGCAATGAATGATCGGACCGTTGGCACTTCGGCCCCTGTGAGCAAGGTATAGGCCAGCGCACCTATCGCTGCCATTGCTGCGGCAACGACGGGGATGGGAATCCGCAATGCAAGCCATGCCGACAAAGACAAAAGACGGCTGACCGCGATGAAAATGAACCCAACCACCGCCGTCACATGCAGCCCGCTAATCGATAGAAGGTGCGCCAAACCGCTGTCCCGCATTGCCTGTGCATCGGCCTCGCTGATATGCCCCTGATCGCCAGTGACCAGTGCCGCGCCTATTGCGCCGCTCCCTTGCGGCATAGATGCCAGTATATGCTCTGTCAGCGCTGCGCGCTGCGTCGCGAACCATGCCCCGCTTTCTGCTTTCTGAAAAAGCCCAACATCGCCCAAAGCCGTTCCGGTCGCGCCAATCTGTTGAAACCACGCGCGCCGGGCAAAGTCATATCCGCCGGGCAAGGTTGGCCCAGCCGGCGGCAGCAGGCGGGCGCGCAGGCGAATGATTGCACCAGGTTGGAAGTCGTCTTGATATTGTTCCGGTGACAGGTTCACACGCACAAAAGGTGGCAAGTCTGAACTGCTGCCAGTTGCGAGCTGCAGCCGATAGACATTGCGCGCAGAGATATTTTCGACAGCTTCAATCCGGCCATAAAACTCCCCAATCCAAATTTTTCCTAAAACGGGCTGGGCAACGGTCGTTGAACGAAAGGCAATTAGAAGAAAACCAAGCAATATCGCAACAGCAGCCATCTGGGCCAACTGCCGTAACCGGCTATATCGCGGCGCCAGGATCCCGAAAAACAACAAGGAAGCGCATGACATTGCCAATCCGGCCCAAGCAGAACTGCCAAAAAACTGCCAGAATGCGACGCCGAATCCGATACCAACGGGGAACCATAAGGGTAATTGGTCGCGTTCGCGGTCGAGCCAGTTTTACAGAAGCGCAAACATCGTAATTGGCGCACCGAACCGGACGTTTCCGTCTGTAACAAAATTGCCAAATTTCTGTTTAACTGAAGCTATTTAGCATCAACAAGTGAAAGCGCAATTTATCCACGATATAGAAGCTATTGTTTGCCTTGACGCCCATGAAATTTCCTATCATTGGGTTAGGCGACGACATTGCCATTTTCTCCCCACGAAACATTGGCATTTAAACGGTCTTAGATTGTCGTCACGGGCGTCTCCCGCGTCCCGTATCATTAAAAAAACATGCCTTTATCAAGGGCAGCTCGGTATATAGCATAGTAGATTTGGAGTTTGAAAATGGCCGATAATAACGCAACGCTCACCGTTGGCGATACCAGCTATGACTTGCCCATCATGAAGGGCACAGAAGGCCCTGACGTGATCGACATCCGCAAGCTCTACGGGGCGTCGGACCATTTCACCTTTGACCCTGGCTTCACATCGACCGCAAGCTGTGAGTCCGCCTTAACCTTTATTGATGGCGACAAAGGCATCCTTTTGCATCGTGGCTACTCCATTGAAGAACTGTCCGAACAGTCGAGTTTTATGGAAGTGTCCTATCTGCTGTTGAACGGCGAACTGCCAAGCAAAAAGCAATTGGACAAGTTCAGCCATACAATCTCCCGACACACCATGCTGCACGAGCAATTGGCAACTTTTTACCGTGGTTTCCGCCGCGACGCCCACCCCATGGCCATTATGTGTGGTGTAATTGGCGCTCTTTCCGCATTTTACCACGACTCTACCGACATCAGCGACCCGACACACCGGATGATTTCAAGCCATCGCTTGATTGCAAAGATGCCAACAATTGCGGCCATGGCGTATAAATATTCGGTCGGGCAGCCTTTTGTCTATCCCGACAACAACTTGTCTTACACCGGCAATTTTCTGCGCATGACCTTTGGCGTACCAGCCGAAAAATATGAGGTGAACCCTGTCATTGAGCGCGCAATGGACCGGATTTTCATCCTCCACGCCGACCATGAACAGAATGCGTCCACTTCGACCGTCCGCCTTGCGGGATCATCTGGCGCCAATCCGTTTGCGTGTATCGCCGCCGGTATCGCGTGCCTTTGGGGCCCTGCCCATGGCGGCGCGAATGAGGCAGCATTGAACATGCTGCGCGAAATCGGCACGCCGGACCGCATCCCACATTATATTGAGCGGGCAAAGGACAAGAATGACCCGTTCCGTTTGATGGGCTTTGGTCATCGTGTTTACAAAAACTATGATCCACGGGCCTCGGTTATGCAGAAGACCGTTCGCGAAGTTCTTAGCGAACTGAACATCAGCGATCCTATTTTCGACGTTGCGATGCAGCTGGAAGAAATGGCGTTGAATGACCCATATTTCATCGAGAAGAAGCTGTTCCCGAACGTTGATTTCTATTCCGGAATCATCCTATCGGCAGTTGGTTTCCCGACCGAAATGTTCACCGTATTGTTTGCGCTATCGCGGACCGTGGGTTGGGTTGCGCAGTGGAACGAAATGATTTCGGATCCCGCGCAGAAAATTGGCCGCCCGCGTCAATTATATACCGGACCAAATCACCGTCCTTATCCTAGCTTAGACGCACGCTGAAACATCGCTGAAGGCGGAGCGTAAAGATTGCGCCTCCGCCTTCAGTAGCTACGGCACGTTGAATTTAGCGTTAACCCGGCTTTCGGCTTAGTTTGATGCATTGCCGTCGGTATCGCGCTTTATGTTTGCGATGAGCAAGATGCTAAATTGCAACACCATGATCCACTGCAATGTCGACGTTATTCCAACGGTTGCAGCTCCGACAATAGCCAGTAACGCCAAAGCAGCAGGTGAATGCAGCAATTGTTTCGCCCAATTGGGCATCGCCATTTTCCGGGCAAGATAAGCAAGCGAGGCCACGGCAAAAGCCGCAAATAAGCCATTGTCATGATAAGATGTTGCCACATAAGCGCTGCCAAACATGGCCAATATGATCAGCGCCCAAGTGACAACAGACAGGCTCTGTATGTGATCACTGCCATCTGCATCATCCGTTGCTGCAAGACGTAGTGCGTTCGCCGCGATGGAGAGAAAGGCCGCGCCGCTTGCTGCCGTGGCTAAATTTCCAATCCCCAACGCAACTGCCGCTAATGCTATCACAGGGCTTGCGAATTTGGTCGCAGTTACCGCTGCCGGGCTTTGCCAGATGAGGGGAACTATGCGGGCAAGGATTGGCCCGAGCACATGTGCCTCAATAAAGCCTGCCCTACTTGCAACACGTCGCCGGAGTATCTGGCGATTGAGTTCCGAAAAATCCTGCGCGCCCGTCAAAACGGTCAGCGTGCCATTTTGAACATGCTGTTGCGACAATGGGCGGAACGGAACTTTGGCCAGCAAAGCCTGCCGCAGCAGCGACGATATAATGCTCCAGTCTTCTGGCAGGTCACGCAACATGGCGATAGCGTCATATCCAACAACCGAGACACCGGCCCAACGCGTATTGATATCAATACGTTCAAACGCGCGATTTTCGTCACGGCCATCAATGGTTGCGATGAAATTGTCGCTGAATTTGAGCAGCGTCTCAATCAAGCCCAGCTGTACATATAACTGCCCGGATTGTACCCATATCCTGTCGTCAGTGTCGATGTGACGCAGGATGTCCGCGCCCGTGCGGACAAAATCGACCGTCAATTTACGCAAGCGGCAACGGTCGGCCAGCTCGATTAATGCGCCATCGATGTTTTCGACCTCAATCAGAAAACTTGGGATACCGGCACGCGCGAGCATCATTATCTGATATTCGATCAAGGATACGCCAGCCAAGTCCGAACGCAAAGCACCGGTCGCCGCAAACTGTCCACTGCCATTATAGTACGCGACGGAGAGTAAGGCGATTGTCGGGATATTCGAATTTCGCACGGAAAGCATTTTCCCGATATGAAGGATCAAGCCGTTTTGCCAACAGAAATTTTGAATACCTACCCAATATACACCCTTTAAGGCGCTCAATTGCAATCATCATTTCACCCTAGCAGCGGCCAAATTCGCCACAGTCCTCTGCCATTTTCCGCCCCTTATCGCGATTTGATAAGTTTGCGTTTCTCTCATCGAATAATGTGTTAAATGGTACGTTATGACTATACGCTCCAAAATCGTCGGCCTGAACCGCGACATCACTGAAACCAACCAAGAAGCGGCCTTGCCGCCCGCTAGCAGCAATGCTGAAGGCGCGACCGAAGATGATCAAGCAGTGGACCATGATTATGATGATATTGCGCACGAAACGGCGCCTCGCTTAGGTATCGGGCATTATGTTGTCCCGACACTGCTGTTGATCGCATTTTCCGCATGGTCGGCGTTTTTTGGCCTGACTTATTGGCCTGAAGCGCAATTCGGCATGAACAATGATCGGATAATCACGCTGATCGTCACATGGGCTGTTCCTTCGCTCTTTATTGCTGTCCTCTGGATGCTGGTCATGCGCAACAGTAGCCGAGAAGCCACACGCTTTGGCAGGGTCGCGAACATGTTGCGAACCGAAAGCGATGCGTTAGCGATCCGGATGCGGACCGTGAACGAAGAAATAGCGCTTGCGCGCCAATTTCTATCGCAAAATGCGCGTGAGCTGGAAACATTGGGTCGCCAGTCCTCGAAAAACCTTGTGGACTCTGCGCAGTTGTTATCAGCTGCCCTGGCCGATAGCGATGATAAGGCAAAAACGCTGGAATCAGTGAGCAACGCCGCCAATATAAATTTGGAACAACTGCGCAAACATCTGCCCGTTGTGACCAGAGCAGCTAAAGATGTCAGTAACCAGATTGGAAGCGCAGGTAATGATGCGCAGATCCAGATTAAGTCGCTGATTGCTGCCCTTGAACGCGTAAGCGATGCAGGCAAGTCAGTAAGTGATTATATCGAGAATGTCGAAACACGCGCGGATGACTTGTCCATCCGGCTCGCGCAGTCGCTGGGTAACAGTGTGAAGATGCTCGATGATACCAGCATTGAAGCGCTCGACCGAAGCACCGAAATGGCCACGCTTATGGACAATGCCGCACAAGCGATTTCCAACGGTATCGCGCAGGCATCAAGCGAAGTCGACACCGTCATTGCCCGCAGTAAAACGCAAATCCTGTCCAACCTTGCCGATTTACGTCGGTCTTTGGGTAATATTGAAGCCCAATCCAGCCAGGAAGAGGCGCGCATTCAGGCTATGATCGCGAATATCAGCGATCATATTCAAAACAGTGCCGTGCAGATTTCAGAGATTGACCGCGCAGCCACGGACCAAACGGCAAAGCTTGCCTTTGCCGTATCGGCGCTGGGCGAAAGCACTCGTTCGGTGGGAAGTGCCCTGTCGGATAACCAATTGACGACGGCCAGCTTACTTGACCAATCAGACAAGTTAATTGTTTCACTGAGCACGGCCAATTTGGAAATTGGCCATAAGATTCCCGCCGCGATGGACAGCGTAAACGCGCGCATGACACAAGGTATAGAGCAAGTGAACGCAGCGCTTGCCGCCGCGGAATCGCTCAACAACATAAGCGATGGAACGCTTGCAAAGCTGAACGATATTGAACATTTAATCTCCGCGCAACATGATGCTGTTGGCGCGCTGATGGCCGAAAGCGATGCACATTTTGCCGCACGTCATGACCAAGTCGATGCACTTGGTGCTGCGCTCAAACAAACGCAGGCTCTGCTTCAGGATATGTCGGATCAAGCAAATGACAATTTGGTCACGTCGTTACTGCGCGTACGTGAAACAACGCGCGCTGCCGCCGAAAGCAGCCGCAAGGTCCTCGACGAAGAACTGGCGCATGTCGCGGATCAATTGACTGAGCAGAACCGCACGGCATTGGCCAATGCATTGGATGCGCAGGTCGCGTCGATGAATGAAGCGGTGCAGGAAGCCATAGCACGCAACATCGCATTGTCGGAAACCGCCTCTTCCTTGGTGGCCAAGCAGCTCGGCGAACTCAATGACATGACGACGAGCCTTGAAGGCCGAATTGCCGATACGATCAACAGCTTTGAATCGGTCCAAGATGACAGCTTTGCCCGCCGTATGGTGATTTTAACCGAATCTTTGAATTCGACGGCTATCGACGTTACCAAGATATTATACAACGACGTGACAGATACCGCATGGGCAGCTTATTTAAAAGGCGACAGGGGCGTATTTACCCGTCGCGCCGTGCGCTTGCTGGATTCACGTGAGGCAAAGATCATTGCAAAACATTATGCCGATGACAGCGATTTCCGGGAACATGTGAATAGGTACGTGCATGACTTCGAAGGCATCATGCGCCTGCTGCTGAGCACGCGCGACGGCAACGCCATCGGCGTTACCTTGCTATCGTCGGACATTGGGAAGCTTTACGTCGCGCTGGCGCAAGCCATTGAACGGCTGCGCAACTAGGCCGTAGACCCTTATATATGGGTCCACGGCCTAAGCGATCAATTCGCCTTTGGCTCCGGCATGGCGCCCAATTTCGCTTTCAGGTCGACCGCGCTTGCCTGCGCCTGTTCTTTACGTGACGCTGCGTCGATGGTCCGCGAAAGCCGGGCGACGGAGGCGCAATCGGCGCGGCACACTGTCGTCAGCCGGGCCATATTCTTGCGCGCCTGTTCCAGCGCGCCTTTGGCGATAAAGGCATCGGCTTGCTCAGCCAACGCAATCTGATCGTTGGCATCAATTTCCAGCGCTTCTGCATAAAAGCTGATGGCCTTGCCGTTCAGCCCTTGGGCCTTCACCGCGCGTGCCATGGCAATATAAGCGGCGCGGTTACGTGGGTCGACCGCCAGCGCGCTTTCATACCAGCCGATTGCGCTATTAAGTCGGCCAGCGTTGGCTTCTTCGTCGCCGGTGTTCACCAACGCGATCGAACGCGCATCAATATCTTTGTCCGCGCGCCCACTAATGCTGGCGCTCGACATAATGGCAAGTGTGAGTGACAGGGCAATAGCCGCGGGTGAAAAACGCATAAAATTCATCCAAAAATTATTGGTCCACTTCGCTATCACAGCTTTTGGAGCCTCGCGAAGAAAAATCCATCGCTGCCGTCATGTAACGGCGTCAGCAGCACCCCGTCACCATCGGCACGGCCTATAGAAACACCGGTTTCCACCGCGCGCCAGCCCTTATGCGATTTCAAAAATGCTGCCACTTGCCCCTTGCCCTCATTTTCGATGAGCGAGCATACCGCATAAACGATATGCCCGCCGCGCGCGACCATTTCTGAACCAATGTCCAAAAGCTTGGCTTGCTCCTCGACCACACGCTTCAACCGTGCTGCATCCAAACGCCAGCGTGTTTCCGGATTCCGCCGCCATGTGCCGCTGCCGGAGCAAGGTGCATCTATGAGAACAAGATCACATTTATTCTGAAGATCTACCAACATCTCCTTCTCTTTATCAGGATTTAATAGCTGCGTTTCGACATTCGTCGCCCCCGCTCGTGCTGCGCGTGGCTTTAACTGGTCCAGACGGTTGCGGTTGGTGTCGGTGGCGATCAGGCGCCCTGCGTTGCGCATCGCTGCGGCCAAGGCAAGTGTCTTACCCCCCGCACCAGCACACAGGTCAAGCACTGTGCCAAGCCCCTTGGCCTGACACGCCTCGACGATGAGCTGGCTTCCCAAATCCTGAATCTCAAGCTGGCCATTTTCGACCGCCGGATGGCTGTCGATTGCAGTACCGCCAGGCAGCCGCAATGCAAACTCGAGCGCTTGCAATATTTCTGCTTCCGGCAACAAAGCCGCAATTTCCTCCCGGCGGGCCTTTAACGCATTGACGCGCAGGTCCATCGGCGCACGGTCCAGCAAGGATGCTTGCTCCGCTTCATCGACAACTGCGGAAAATAAAGGCTTAATCCATTTGGGTAAAGCACCACCGGTTGACCGCGCCTCGGCCGGATCAATCACAGCCGGACCATAATCGCAGCCGTCGAACAGCGCCGCCAGCGCCGGATCGGCATCAGCCATCGCGGCGAAGGCCGAGCGTGCGGTCGCGGGGCGCTTGCCAAAACGCCGGATAACGCCCCACGCCAAATCACGCACTGCGCGGCGGTCTTTTGACCCCGCATAGCGCCGCTCTGCAAAAAAGCGTTTGGCAATCTGGTCTGCAGACGCACCGCCATCGCGGGCCGCAAGGATGATTTGGTCAACCAGCTCAATCGCCGATTGCAGGCGCGCAGCGGGCCTCATATCTTAACGCGTTGGGTAATTGGGTGCTTCGCGTGTGATGGTAACGTCATGAACATGGCTTTCCCGTAATCCGGCATTGGTGATGCGCACAAACTGCGCGCGATCCTGAAGGTCGGCGATTGTGCGCGAACCTGTATAACCCATGGCAGCCTTTACGCCGCCGACAAGCTGATGAATGACATCCCGTGCAGGTCCTTTGAAGGGTACCTGCCCTTCAATGCCTTCAGGAACCAGTTTAAGCTGGTCCTTAATATCTTGCTGAAAATAGCGGTCAGCGGAACCACGCGCCATTGCCCCGACACTGCCCATGCCGCGATAGCTTTTATAGGCGCGGCCTTGATACAGGAATGTCTCGCCCGGTGCCTCTTCGGTACCCGCCAGCAATGATCCGACCATTACCGATGATGCACCCGCCGCAAGCGCCTTGGCAACATCACCCGATGTCCGCAATCCGCCATCCGCGATAACCGGAACACCCGATTTTGCCGCTTCTGCGGCCGATTCCATTATTGCCGTCAATTGCGGCACGCCTACGCCTGCAACCACGCGGGTGGTGCATATTGACCCAGGGCCAATGCCAACTTTGATGCCATCTGCACCCGCATCAATCAATGCGCGCGTGGCTGTGGCGGTGGCGACATTGCCGGCCACAATCTGAACCTCTGGCGCCATGCGTTTGATTTCGGCAACCGCAGCGGCAACCATCGCGCTATGGCCATGCGCCGTGTCCACGACGATCAGGTCGCACTCTGCATCAATCAGTGCCTTTGTGTAGGCTAAGCCTTTTTCACCCACGGTGGTCGCTGCGGCGACGCGCAACCGTCCGGAGCTATCTTTGGTGGCATTGGGGTACAAAACGGCTTTTTCGATATCCTTGACCGTAATAAGGCCAATGCAATGATAGGCATCGTCGACAACCAACAGCTTCTCAATCCGCCGCTGATGCAACAAACGCCGCGCCTCTTCTTGGGTGACGGAGGCGGAAACTGTCGCCAGATTTTCGTGCGTCATAAGTTCGGACACAGGCTGCGCCGGATTTTCGGCAAAGCGCACATCGCGGTTGGTCAATATACCGGCCAGCTTTCCGCTCGCCTCCACCACCGGAATGCCGGAAATGGCGTTCGCGAGCATCAACGCCTGCGCCTCGGCCAAAGTGGCGTCTGGCGCGATGGTGATTGGGTTGACGACCATGCCGCTTTCAAAGCGCTTCACCTGACGCACCGCGGCGCATTGCTCTTCGATGCTGAGATTGCGGTGTAAAACACCAATGCCGCCAAGCTGCGCCATGACAATGGCCATGCGCGCTTCGGTCACGGTGTCCATCGCCGACGACAGAATAGGGATATTCAACGAAATGTTTTTGGTCAGCCGCGTCCGCGTGTCCGCTTGGCTGGGCAAAATGTCGGACGCAGCGGGCTGTAACAGCACGTCGTCAAATGTCAGACCGAGAGGAATTTCTTTCATAGGGCCACCGCTTTAAGCTTTGATTCGTGGCGGCCCATGTAAACAGTAACGTTTTTATTCGCCAGCCTTCTTCGATTTATATTTTCGCGTATCGGCAAAGTGCCGACCAAGCGCAATGTGCAGGTCGGTATCTTCGGCGGCACCGCCCAATTCCGTTCTGTCCGCCAATTCATCATTGGGGCCATGATAATCGCTGCCCAAAAATTTCTGCAAGAGGTTCAGGTCGGCAAATGAACCACCCACCATCAAAGAAGGAACACCCTTTTGCGCCAGCGCCCACCCGTCCTGCCGTTGCAGGAAGGCATTTGCATCGGTTGAACCTTCAATCGCACGGCCGGTCTTCTTCGCCACGGCTTCAACCACGGCATCCATCGGCGTTGTTCCCCGACCAATAATCGCCACCTTGGCCCCGCGCGCCGCAATGGCAATGGTGTCGATATTCAACGAAATTATGATCTGGTCCAACGGTAGCACAGGTTTATCGGCAAAGGCATAAGCGCCCAACAGGCCACTTTCCTCTGCTGTCGTGGCCAGGAAATAGATATCGCGGTAATGCTTCTTCTTCGCCAATGCTTCGGCAACTTCGTTCATCACCGCAATGCCGCTGGCGTTATCGACGGCACCATTACAGATACGGTCCGGCGCGCCTTCGGGTGCACAGATGCCCAAATGGTCCCAATGCCCCATGAACAATATAGCGCCGCTGTTCTTTTTACGCCCAGCGATTTTGCCGATCACATTTGAACTGTTGAAACGATACAGGTCGGTTTTCACATCGAAATCTGCATCAATACCAAGTGCTTCGCCCGCATAATCAGCCTGTTTGGCGTTCGCGCGCAACTTGTCCCAATCTTGCCCCGCAGCTGTAACCAAACCGACCATGAATTCGGTGCTGATCGCGCCTTCCAATGGCGCGCGCTTTTCCCGGCTTTGCAGTGTAATAGGACGCGACAAAAGCTGACGGCGCAATGTTAGCCAATTGCCTTGGCTATCCCCCACAAAAATCACGGCCTCTGCGCCGGCTGCGATTAAGGCTTCGCGCCGCGCACGGGGTGATTTCATGTTGTCGGGCACGTTGTCCGCACCAAAGAGCACGAAAGCCGCCTTACCCTTGACGTCCGCGGCCACCTGCCCCTTCGCGGTCACGCCTGCTCCGGTGAATATCAATGGCAAATTGCTGCGCGTATAAGCCGCTTTCTGACCGATCAGGACAATATCATCCGACACGATCCGCAAGGTGCGGCCCTTTGCGGTAAAAGCATAAGTGGAGCTGCCCTGCCCGCGTTGAATAAGGGGCACCGGGTCAAACCAGCTACCATCCGCAGCCGCAGGCTTCAGCCCCGCCTTGGCCCATGCATCGGCAATATATTTTATCGTCTTTGTCTCGCCCGCGGTGCCAGGCTTGCGGCCTTCAAATGCATCGCTGGCCAGTATTTCGACATGACCGCGCAAATCCGCTTCTGTAACGCCTTTTGCAAACAATGGCCCGGAAGCCAGCGCAGCGAAGCTTACAAGAAAGGCAAAACGGGCAAGACGCATATTTATCGCTCCGAATTAGGATATCGCGTCACCCGTCGCATGTCGGGAACGCTCTATCGTCAATATCACTTCCTCTACATGCATCGATTCAATCATGCGACACTTAAATCGCTGCACGCCACCTCGGTTCGCCACAATAAAATCTTCCGCTTCGGCAAACGTCGCTGATCTCGACCAACGGCCCTGTTAGCGATCATGATCGCAGTGGGATGAACAAGGTTAGGAACGAACTCTTGAGTAACATTTGCGGTCTCGAACGTAACAATATAGGACAAAAAAATGGCAGAATGGCTCGACACAATATCAACGCATTGGTTCTGGCTTTCGCTTGGGCTTTTCCTCACATTTGCAGAATTGGTTGCGCGGGGTCGCTACCTTCTGTGGGTTGGCCTTGCCGCATTAATTATCGGCGTAGCGGACTATTTCCTGCCCATCACCCTTGCCTATCAAGTCGCAATGTTCGTTATATTGTCCGTCCTGACCGTCTTTACGGGCAAAAAATTGCAGGGGTAACGGCCAAACGAACTCAGCATTTCTGTTGGCTTGGGTGAGGTCCGCCATGTGAATTATGGCCGGCATTTGGTGTGGAACGCTTCTGTCTGCAGCAGGCCTGACGGCTACATCTGATCGAGGCTAGCACGATCAGGGGCAACGAAGCTTCGCCGTGCTGGCACCGAAAACAAGTGCTCTTTTGAATAAAAGTGAAGCGGCAAGTCCCGGCTTCCCCGATTTGATAGCAACAATCTATTCACCACTGCATACAGCGGCATGTCGCATCCCTCCTCACAAAGATGCGCCTTCACTGCCGCAATATAAACCTGCGTAATCGTTTCATGATAGCCTTGGCTATCGTCATTCACGCCGCCGCTCGCAATGTTGTACGCCGAAATAATCGCAGGCAGTTCGCGTTCTATAGTAATGTCCGGCCGATCAAGCAGTAGCCAGCAGCACGCCGCCAAATGCGCCTCATGCGTCCATGCTTCACGCGGCAAAGTGGCGGCCAAGAGCCCCTCGCCAATGGCGACTATCGACGCATCATCGTGAAACAAGCGCACTTCAAAATGGGACATCATCCGGACTTCCAACTGGTCCGGCTGATCCGGACGGATTAAGGAACTTTAGGTGCCGACTGCCTTACACCTTCATCAACATGATCGGCAAATTGCGCGAAGTTATCAATGAATTGCTGTGCCAGTTTTTGCGCGGTCACATCATATTCGGCGCTGTCGGTCCATGCCGCACGCGGATCAAGGATGCCACTGTCAACGCCCGGCACAGCAACCGGAAATTCAAAGCCGAAGTTCGGGTCGTTGCGGAATTCGGCATTGTTCAGGCTGCCATCTAGCGCCGCGTTCAACAGCGCACGTGTGGCCTTAATCGGCATGCGGCTGATACCCGGCATTGTGGCCTTGCCACCGGTCCAGCCGGTGTTGACCAACCAGCATTGCACATTGCCCTTGGCGATACGCTCTTTCAACAAATTGCCATACACGCTGGGGTGACGCGGCATGAAGGGCGCGCCAAAGCAGGTGGAGAATGTTGCCTCCGGTTCGGTAACGCCAATTTCGGTCCCGGCAACACGTGCAGTATAGCCTGAAAGGAAGTGATACATCGCCTGATCTGGCGTCAACCGCGCAATTGGAGGCAATACGCCATAGGCATCAGCGGTCAGGAAGATAATCGTGTTTGGCACAGGACCCATATTCTTTTCCGAAGTGTTCGGAATGTATTCGATGGGGTACGAACCACGGCTGTTTTCGGCGAGGCTATTATCGTCAAAATCCAATTCCCGCGTTTCGGGGTCAATGACGACATTTTCGAGCACAGTACCAAACCGCTTGGTGGTGGCGAAAATTTCAGGCTCTGCCTCGGGCGACAAGCGGATCATTTTGGCGTAGCAACCACCTTCAAAGTTGAAGACGGCGGTGTCGGACCAGCCATGCTCGTCATCGCCAATCAACGTGCGGCTGGCGTCAGCCGACAGGGTAGTTTTACCGGTGCCTGACAAGCCAAAAAACACGGCAGTATGGCCATCCGCACCAATATTGGCGGAGCAATGCATCGGCATCACGCCCTTTACCGGCAGCAGATAATTGAGGATGCCGAACACGGATTTCTTCATTTCACCAGCATAAGCGGTGCCACCAATGAGGATCAGCTTTTCGGAGAAATTGACCGCAATCACCGTCTCGCTGCGGCAACCATGTCGCGCAGGATCAGCGCGGAAGCTTGGCAAATCAATGATGGTATATTCGGGTACGAAGCTGGCCAATTCCTGTGGCGTTGGGCGCACCAGCAAGGTGCGAATGAACAGGTTATGCCACGCAAATTCGTTGATGACGCGAACGTTGACACGATGCTCAGGCTGCGACCCGCCGAACAGGTCCGCGACGTATAATTTGTCTTTACCACCAAGCGCCGCAATGAAATCTTCCTTCAGCGCGGCGAAATGTGCAGGGTCCATGGCGACGTTGGTTTTGCCCCACCAGATGCTATTTTCGGTTTCGGCATCGCGGACGATATACTTGTCCTTCGCGGACCGGCCTGTATGCGTGCCGGTTTTGACAACAAGCGGACCATCCTTGGACAAAATGCCTTCTGCATTGGCCAAAGCAGCCTCTACCAACGGCGCCGTGCCTAGGTTACAAAACAATGTCGCATCCGTGCCGAAACCCTGTTGCGAAAGTGAGATATTCAGTGGTGTCGACATTAAATGCTCCGGCAAAAGTTGCGAATCTAGTGCATACGTATGCAGTGTGAAGTCGCCGCCGGTATACGATGCATCATAGAAGGTCAAATAGAGGGCGCATCATTTTGCAAGACACAGGTTATCCACGACAGACTTTGCGTAGAATGAGCAATAGATTGAACCCCCGACGTTGCCACCCTATAGTTGAGTTATGAGCGCCAATATCGCCTTGGTTGATGACGACCGGAACATCCTGACCTCTGTATCGATTGCGATGCAGGCCGAAGGGTATGTGACGCGGATTTATTCGGACGGTGAAACTGCTTTAAAAGCATTGTTCGAAAATCCCGCAGATCTTGGCATTTTTGACATTAAAATGCCGCGGATGGACGGGTTGGAGCTGCTGCGGCGGCTGCGCGAAAAAAGTGAAATGCCCGTTATCTTCCTCACATCAAAGGATGAGGAACTGGACGAGGCACTTGGCCTCGCAATGGGTGCTGATGACTATATAACCAAGCCATTTTCGCAACGGCTGTTGATTGCGCGGGTAAAGGCGATTTTGCGACGCGCAACCTATGACAAGGTCACCGGCAATGGCGAAGCCGAGCCCGAACCAGAACCTATGGTGCGCGGCAAGCTGGAAATGGATCCGGCACGGCATCACGTCAGATGGGATGGAAGGCCACTTACACTTACGGTGACAGAGTTTATGATCCTTGAGGCATTGGCCAATCGACCAGGCGTCGTGCGCACCCGTGATCAATTGATGGATGCTGCCTATCAGGACGACGTCTATGTCGATGACCGCACCATTGACAGCCATATTAAACGGCTCCGGCGCAAATTCCGTGAAATTGACCCTGAATTCACCGCTATTGATACGCTTTATGGGGCTGGATATCGCTTCGCAGACAGCTGAACCCGCTGATCTGCAGCTGGGATGGAGCCGGGGGTTATCACTGACCGCCCGAATACTTGCCGTTAACCTGTTCGTACTTGCTTTGCTGGGCGCTGGTCTGTTTTTCCTCGACAGCTATCGCGTCCGGTTGATAGCAGAGCGCGAAAACGCAGCCCGCGTTCAGGCCAGTTTCCTGGTTTCCAGCCTGCCACTTATCGCCACGGAAAAGAGGGACGATTATATCGCCAAATTCGGACAATTAAACGGTTCGCGGATCCGCGTTTACGACCAAAATGGTAAGAAGATATTGGACAGCTTTGCGGGCCGTGCACCCACTTATGTCTTTCGCGACCCCGACAGTGAACCTTGGCCCAAAATTGCGGCACGCTGGATCGATGTCCTATTCGATTTCCTCGTCGGCGCGACCAAGCTGCAGCGCTATGAAGAACCCGCAGAGGATATCTCTTCCGCATGGTCTGAAATTCGCGCGGCAACGCCTTCCAAAGCTTCTTCGGTGGTCCGCTTTGCGCCCGACCTCACGCACATGATTAGCGCAGCCTCAACGTCGGGCGACCAAGGCTTTACTGTGCTGACCACCGCCAATGAACGCGACATCCGTTTGTTCGTCCGGGCAGAGCGCTTCAACGTCGGTATGTTTTTCTTGTTTGCGCTTGGCATCGGCGTTCTGCTCTCCGTATTTCTCGCCCGCACAATCATCCGTCCCTTGCGCCATCTGGCCCGCGCTGCTGTGAAGGTGCGGCTTGGTCGCGCGCAAGAGGTTACCGTTCCCCGCCTGCCCTCACGCCGCGACGAAATTGGTATGTTGGCCCGCGCGCTATCGGATATGAGCATCGCGCTGCGCCAACGCATCGATGCCACAGAAGCCTTTGCTGCCGATGTCGCACATGAGATTAAAAATCCGTTGGCATCTTTGCGGTCGGCACTGGACGGCGCAGAGCGGATTGAAGATCCAACATTGCGCAAACAATTAATGGATGTCGCAAAAGCCGACGTCCAGCGCATGGATCGCCTGATCAGCGACATTTCGGACGCGAGCCGTGTGGATTCGCAGCTGGCCAAAGCGAAGTTTGAACCCATCGATCTTGGCGATATGATCGAACAATTGCTTCAGGCCCGCGAAGATCGGGGCAGCGACAAAAACGTCAATATTGCCTTTGCGCGGCCACGCCGGAAAATTGCGACAGTTATGGGTGAAGATGTGCGTCTTGAACGAATGTTGACCAACTTGATCGACAATGCTGTGTCTTTCTCGCCCCGGGGGGCCGTTGTGGAAATATCCGCCACTCTGGCCGATGACGATGTCATCATCCGGATTAGCGATGAAGGCCCCGGCGTTCCTCCACAAGATCGGGAGGCCATTTTTCGACGTTTCCACAGCGAACGGCCAGCGACGGAAAATTTCGGAAAGCATAGCGGGCTTGGCCTTGCCATTGCGCGCACAATTATCGAGGGGCATCATGGGCGCATTGGCGTGCGCGACCGGGTTGATGGCAAAGGCGGGGCATGCTTCGAAATCGCACTGCCCTGCGCCGCTGCGGCAACGCGATGATGGCGGAAATGGTGCATGGTAGCGCCGTTGCCATTGACGGGAACGGAGTGCTGTTACTTGGACCGTCTGGTAGTGGGAAATCGGACCTGGCGCTTCGCCTGATTGACCATGGAGCAAAATTGATATGCGACGATATATTGCACATCGAAGAAATCAATGCTTTGCCACAACTGGCTTGTGCACCAAATATAGCGGGGAAAATCGAAGTGCGCGGCATCGGGATATGCCCCACGGATTTCGTTCCTTCCGCGCCATTGCGCCTCATCGTCGAATTGGCACAGGATGTGGACCGCATGCCGCCGAAGTATCAAAGCATAACCATAGCGGGTTACTCGGTGCCTATGTTCAAGCTGGATCCATTTCAGGCGAGCAGTGTATTAAAGGTGGAATGGGCACTGAAGTCGGTCATTGACGCTGAATTGCACCCAGTGGCAAACACGGTCGCCGCGTTTAACGAAAGCGAAATGATGTGACCCAGAACACAGCGTCCGAACCCCAGAAAATACTCTTGATCACCGGTGTGTCCGGCGCAGGTAAGACAACCGCGCTGAAAACGCTAGAAGACCTGGGCTGGGAAACAGTCGACAATTTCCCAATCAAGCTGGCAGGCCAATTGCTTAAAATTCCCGCGTCGGGCGGTGAGAGTGGCCCAAATATTCCTCTGGCGCTGGGCTTTGATAGCCGAACGCGCGGCTTTGATGCAGAAGCGTTGATCCGGCAAATCAAGAAGCTGCAGGCGCAACCTAATCTCGAAATAATGACGCTGTTTTTGGATTGCGCGGGCGTCGAAATTGAACGTCGCTACGCCGAAACCCGTCGCCGTCATCCCATGGCGCAAGACCGGCCCGCGATGGACGGCATTGCGATTGACCGCAGTGTGATGCAGCCTTTTCGCCGATGGGCGGAGGCCGTCATTGATACTAGCAAACTGTCGGCGCATGATTTGCAGGTTGTCATCCGCGAACAGTTCAGCAGCGATACGTCACCGCATTCTAACATCACGGTATCTAGCTTCGGATTTTCCCGCGGAGTCCCGCACAATGCCGACCTGGTATTTGACTTGCGTTTTTTACGAAACCCGCATTGGGATGGTAATTTGCGGCCTATGACGGGGCTGGATGCGGCGGTTGCCGATTATGTTGCCGCCGATCCGAAATATGATGAAGCCCTGCAGAAAATCCGCGACCTCCTGCAGTTCCTACTGCCGCTCTACGACGCGCAGGGGAAGGCTTATGTCAATATTGCCTTTGGGTGCACAGGTGGGCGGCACCGGTCTGTGCATGTTGCGGAAACTTTTGGCACTTGGTTGCGTGCGGATGGCTTTGCCTTGAAGGTGGCGCATCGCGATCTGACATCAAGACCAATTGACGCGCTGGAAGAGCCTGCTAACGGCGCAGACAGATTAACGTCGCGACAAGGCAGCAACATCACATGATCGGTTTGATTTTAGTCACGCATGGCAAACTGGCGAACGAGTTTCTTGTTGCGCTTGAACATGTTGTGGGGCCACAAAAGGACGTCGCGACCATTTGCATCGGCCCGCATGATGATATGGAAGCACGACGCAATGAAATCGCGGCTGCCATTAAAAAGGTCGATAGTGGTAAGGGCGTCATCATCCTATCCGATCTGTTCGGCGGAACACCCTCAAATCTGTCCATTTCCTTGCTGGATAGCGGACGTGTTGAAGTGATCGCGGGCGTAAACCTACCTATGCTTATCCGCCTCGATAGTGCGCGCAAAAACCTAGACGTAAAAGAGGCAGTGGCAGCCGCGCGTGAAGCTGGACGCAAATATATCAGCGTCGCTTCTGAAGTGCTTGAAGCTTCACGATGACACGGATTAGCCGCAGCGTCACAATCGTTAACATAAAGGGCCTCCACGCCCGCGCTAGCGCCAAGTTTGTGACGTTCGTGTCTCGCTTGCCCGAAGGTATCAAAGTTGAAGTCGAGAAAGATGGTCAATCCGTGACTGGCACATCTATCATGGGTTTAATGATGCTGGGCGCGGCCAAGGGTAGCGAAATCATCATTCATGTCGAAGGTGAACAGGCCGAACTCGCAATAGAAAAGCTGGTCGGGTTGGTTGTCGACGGTTTTGGCGAAGATTGATGCGTCGTGAAATTACCGGATTCTCGAATCCGCTGCTAAAGGAAATACGCGGGCTTCGTGAAAAGAAGCTCCGTAAACGCGCCGGGCTGTTTCTTGCCGAAGGTCTGCGCATTATGACCGAAGCGCGGGAGGCTGGATTTCTTCCCGAAATGCTGTTTCGGGTTAAAGATCGGCCAGTGCATGACCTTGAGGTAACTTTAGAGGCCGAAGTTCTGGCCAATGAAGGCGATGTTATCGAAACCAGCGCCGAAATTATGGCGAAACTGTCGGGCAAGGATAACACCCAAGCCGTGGTTGGCGTCTATCGGGACCATGGAACCGCGTTAGCGAACGTGGACCGGACGGCAGCGCCGATCTGGCTTGTGGCGCAATCCATGCGTGATCCCGGCAATCTTGGCACGATGTTGCGCACCGGCGATGCCGTGGGCGCTGGCGGGCTGATCCTGATTGATGATTGCACCGACCCATTTTCAGTTGAGTCCGTCCGCGCCAGCATGGGGGCCATTTTCACGCAAAAGGTCGTGCAATGCCGGTGGGAAGAATTCACGGCTTGGTTGCGGGCGGGCGAAGGCCAATTGGTCGGCACCAGCCTGCAAACCGATACCGACTATCAAGCGGCCTGCTATACCGCGCCATGCTTCATCCTGACAGGTAATGAGGCGCAGGGCCTACCGGACGATTATGAAGCCGAGTGCGACCTGCGCGTCAAAATGCCCATGCGTGGCAAAGCGGACAGCTTAAATGCGGCTGTCGCGACCGCAGTTATGGCCTATGAGGTCCTAAACCAGTTTCGGCATACCTAAGCCCAGTAGGTCTCAGGCAATAGCGTCGCGTTGGTCCTCAATCGGTTGCGGCGTTTCCCCTTCGCCATAACGCGGCAAAGCCTCAACCATAGGAATATCTTCCAGTTCGCGCTTACCAGTTTCGATGTTTAGATCGGCAAATTTCCGACCCGTCGAAATGACATTACGTTCAAAACTTCCGACGAATTTATTGTAATTATTCACCGCCGACGAAAGTCCGCTGCCGACCGATTTCAGATGCTGTGCTGCCACCGCAATGCGGTCATACATTTCCTTACCAAGCGCCCCGATTTGCTTCGCCTCACGCGCTAGCCCCTCTTGCCGCCAGACGCTGGCAACGGTGCGGGCAATCGCCACCAAATTTGTTGGCGTCGCCAACAGAACTTTCTTATCAAAGGCAAAGTCCCACAATTGCGGCTCATGCTCCAGCGCGGCCGCGAGGAAATGTTCACCGGGCACAAACATGATAACATAATCGGGCGCTTCGGAAAATTGATCCCAATAGGCTTTGCGCGACAGGCCATCGATATGGTTCTTCATCGATTGCGTGTGGCGCGTCATGGCAACTGCACGCACATCATCGTCCACCGAGTCAAAGGCGTCCTGATAGTCATTCAACGACACTTTCGCGTCGATCACCAACGTCCTGCCGCCGGGGACATGGATGACCGCGTCGGGCCGCAGTCGTAAACCATCGCCAACATCTATGCTGGTTTCGAGATCAAAATCGACATGTTCGGACAAACCGCAGCTTTCGAGTACGTTCTTCAACTGCTGTTCACCCCAACGCCCACGCGCCTTAGGCGCATTGCGCAAGGAATTCATCAGGCCCGAAGCGACGCTCGACACACGTTCCTGCCCCAAGCGCATTTCGCCGATTAAACCCTTCAGATCACCATAAGCTTCGGTCCGGTCCTTCTCGATTTTGCCGACCTGCTCTTCATAGGCCTTCAGCTTCTCGCCGACAGGGCCAAGCAATTGCTTCAGCCTTTCCTCATTCTTCTCGCCTGCTTGGTGGAAGCGTTCGTCAGCACGTTGCAGGAATGCCGCCTGCGCTTCGCCCAATAACTTCTGCCCAATCTCGCCAAATTGTGCGGACAGATTCTCCTTGGCATCACCAAGCGCTGCGATTTGCTCGGCAAAGCTTCGCTCGCGCTCCTCAAGGCTCGTTTCAAGCCGCGCAAAGCGGTCCTTGGCACTGTCCCGCTCGACTACCACCTGATCCAGCATAGCCCGCAATTGCGTGGTCGTTTCCTGCCCTGCCTTACCAGTGCGGTTACCCGCAAACCAGCCAAGCGCAAGACCGCCCAACAAAGCGAAAATCACCATTACAATAACGATTAACGGCTCCAACGGCCACTCCTCAAATTAGAACGAAACTGGAACATAACCCCTGAGGGGCGGAGGTCAAGTGGCTTCGGCACAGTTCCGTTGCGACTTCTTAACCCGTGCGTAGCTCATCATGCTCAGCGGCAGCAAGGCAATGTAAATGATGCCGACACCGATGAGCGCAACCCACGGCGCCGCGACCAAAGTTGCGGTGAACAGGCCAACGACCGCCAGCGCCATAAAACGCAGGCTGCGCCGTACCTTGATCGACGACCAGCTATAGGTTGCCACATTGGAAATCATCAACAGCGCGCACAACAACATCCATGGCGCAATGAAGCGATAATCGCGCACCCAATCCGCGCCAGTTTCAAACCAGATCATCATCGGCAATAACGCCATCGCTGCGCCGGGTGGTGACGGAACGCCGGTATTAAATCCGGCAGATTTGTGCGGTTGGTTTTCCGTATCAATCTGTGCGTTAAACCTTGCCAGACGCAATGCCGCACACAGCACAAAGAATACCGATATGGTCCAACCAAAACGCGGCATATCCTGCATGACCCACATATAGATGATCAAAGCAGGCGTCGCCCCGAAAGCAATCACGTCAGAAAGCGAATCCAGTTCCGCACCGAAACGGCTTTCCCCCTTCAGCATCCGCGCGATACGGCCATCCATGGCGTCGAGCACGCCAGCAATAACAATAGCAGCAACGGCATTTTCCCAACGGCCCTGCATTGCAAACCAAGCGCCGGACAATCCCGTGCACAAAGCAAGCGCGGTAACGGCGTTCGGCGCGAGTGCGCGCAAGGATATTCCAGGACGGGAGGGCTGCGCGTCCATCAATGCGCGACGGCGATCAGGTCCTGATCAACGCCGATTTCGGCGAGAACCGTTTCCCCAGCAACGCAACGCTGGCCCTTGATGACGCGCGAAGACGTGCCATGCGGCAGATACACATCAACGCGGCTGCCAAAACGGATCAGGCCAACCCGCTGCCCATTGGCAACGCTGTCGCCTTCTTTCACAAACGCAACGATGCGGCGCGCGACCAAGCCCGCGATTTGCGTAAAGCCGATGCGCACGCCGTCGCTGCGTTCCACAAGGAAATGTTGGCGTTCATTTTCTTCGCTGGCCTTATCAAGGTCGGCATTGAGGAATTTACCCGCTATATACACAACGCGTTTAATGGTGCCGCGAATGGGTGTCCGGTTGATGTGCACGTCAAACACACTCATGAAAATCGACACGCGGGTCATTGGCTGGTCACCCAGGCCATCGGGTCCTCGCAGTTCGAATGGCGGAAGGACTTGTTCGATCAACGTGACAAGCCCATCGGCGGGCGCCACGATAAACCGCTCGTCGATTGGCGTGGTTCGCGCAGGGTCGCGAAAGAAGGCCAGTGTCCACACGGTAACGGCACCCATCGGCCAAGCGAGCGTTTCCCACGCCATGAAGGCGAAAAACAGGGTGATGCCCGCGGCAATAAGTCCGAACTTGCGGCCCTCAGGATGGACGGGTGGAAACGACCATTTCGCAACCCCGGCACCCCGGTTTGTCAATTCTTGTCTGCTCATAGGCCTTAGCTAGGGGATGCGCCGCCATCTTACAACCTAAGATACAATTTCAGCCATTTTCAGACAATATTGGGGATGCAGTTGAACATATGGCAGACTTTGCTATGGCACCGCTCATCATCCCATCTCCCCATATGGAAAGAGCTTTCTACCATGGCAAAAATTAAGGTCAAAAACCCAGTTGTCGAGCTTGATGGCGACGAAATGACGCGGATTATCTGGGAATGGATTCGTGAGCGACTCATTTTGCCCTATCTCGATATCGACCTGAAATATTATGATCTTGGTATGGAATATCGCGACAAGACCAATGATAAGGTCACCGTGGATTCCGCCAACGCTATCCGCGAATTTGGCGTCGGCGTAAAATGCGCCACGATTACGCCAGATGAAGCGCGCGTTGAAGAATTCGGCCTGCAGAAAATGTGGAAGTCGCCCAATGGCACCATCCGCAACATTTTGGGCGGCGTGGTTTTCCGCGAGCCAATCGTCATCGACAACGTACCGCGCTTGATTCCAGGCTGGACGGACCCAATTGTCATTGGTCGTCATGCTTTCGGTGACCAATATCGCGCTACGGATTTCTTGGTTCCCGGTCCTGGAACGCTGCGCCTCGTATGGGATGGCGATGATGGGCAGAAAATAGACGAAGAGGTTTTCCGTTACCCGTCGCCAGGCGTGGCGCTCGCGATGTACAATCTCGACGATTCCATCCGCGACTTTGCCCGTGCGTCGTTGAACTATGGCGTGACCCGCGAATGGCCTGTCTATCTATCGACCAAGAACACGATCCTCAAATATTATGATGGTCGTTTCAAGGATCTATTCCAAGAAGTTTACGAAGCCGAATTCGCGGCAAAGTTCAAGGAACTGGGCATTGTCTATGAGCACCGATTGATCGATGATATGGTCGCATCGGCGCTGAAATGGTCCGGCAAGTTCATTTGGGCATGTAAGAATTATGATGGCGACGTGCAGTCTGATCAGGTTGCGCAAGGCTTTGGCTCGCTTGGCCTGATGACCTCCATACTGATGACACCAGATGGCAAGACGGTTGAAGCCGAGGCCGCGCACGGCACGGTCACGCGCCACTATCGCCAACATCAGCAAGGTAAGGCAACCTCAACCAATCCAATTGCGTCGATTTTCGCATGGACGGGCGGCCTCAAATTCCGCGGCAAGTTCGACGAAACGCCCGAAGTAACGCGCTTTGCCGAAACGCTGGAAGAAGTCTGCATTCAAACCGTTGAAGATGGCCATATGACAAAGGATCTCGCGATCCTCATAGGCCCGGATCAGGCATGGATGACCACAGAACAGTTTTTTGAGCAGGTTCGTGCCAATCTCGAAATCAAAATGGGCAGCTGGATGTAATTCCAGTTCAAGTGAGAATATGAGAGCGCGGGGGGCAACTCCCGCGCTTTTTTTATTGCCCTGCCTATCTTTCTCATGTCGCCTGTGCGTAAATGCAAGGCATGGCAGGTGAACTACAAACCGAAGGCATTAGCGATCTGCTCGTCATATTGGGTGCGGCGGGCATAGTCATTCCTGCTTTTGCTCGGCTTCGCATCACGCCTATCATTGGTTTTATATTGGTCGGGATAATGGTTGGCCCAATGGGGCTTGGATCATTGGTGCCCATGTACCCAATGCTCGAATGGGTCACCATCACCAATCCAGAGGCTATTCATCCCATAGGCGAATATGGCATTATATTATTGCTGTTTTCCATTGGTCTTGAGCTATCTTTCCGCAGATTATGGAAAATGCGACGCTTGGTATTCGGTGTCGGCGCGGCGCAGTTATTTGGCGCTGGCCTGATAATCGCCGCTGGTTTGTATGCGTTCGGATATGGCGCGACCGCCGCCATAGGCATTGGGATTGCATTGGCGCTGTCGTCGACCGCCTTGGTGCTGCCAATATCTGGCACGCATTCCGCGGTTGGTAAGTCGGCACTGGCCATGCTGCTGTTCGAAGATTTGGCTATTGTACCGATTATATTCGTTTTGGGAGCGTTGGCACCACAAGCCGGCACGGATTCATGGTCGGGTCTCATCACCGTATTGTGGCAAGGTGGCCTTGTTATCGTCGCCATGCTTTTACTTGGCCGCTTCCTCCTGCCCCGCTTGTTCGGACAAGCCGCGCGTACAAAAAGTCCTGAGTTATTTGTATCGGTCAGTTTGCTCGTTGTCATTGTCGCAAGCCTGGCGACGGGCGCAGTTGGCCTTTCGCCAATCGTAGGGGCAATGATTGCAGGTCTCTTAATTGCCGAGACCGATTATCATAACGAAGTGGATGTGATGACTGCACCCTTCAAAGGGCTAGCGCTGGGCGTCTTTCTGATCAGCATTGGTATGCAGGTCGATTTGCGTTTCGTCGCCGCCAATTGGGCCGCTCTGGTTGGCGCTGTGGGAGGCGTGGTGCTTGTTAAAGCGGCGGTGACAGCCAGTTTGTTGAAATTGAACGGGGCACGCACGGGCACCGCGACCGAAACAGGCGTTCTTATGGGCAGCCCGTCCGAAACAACCCTGATCGTCTTAGGCGTCGCAGGCGCAGCGCAGATCATCGACGACACAACCATTAACTTTTGGCAAGTGGCCACCGCAATTGGACTGACGATTACACCGATATTGGCGCGTATCGGTCATGATATGTCCCGCCGTCTGGAACTGCGCGAGAGCGATGATGAAGTGCACGAACAAGACCCCACGCAAGAGCCACGAACGGTCGTAATCGGCTTTGGCCGGGTCGGAAAGCTGGTGGCCGACATGTTGACCATGCACAGCCAGCCTTATGTTGCCGTAGAATCCAATGTCGACGCCGTAACCGCCGCGCGGCGGGCGGGTTACAAGGTTATCTACGGCGACATATCACGCCCCGAAACGCTAGATAAATTAAGCTTGGGCCATGCCAAAGCCCTGATCCTGACCATGGACCAACCCGTATTGGCCGAACATATCGTCAAGCGAGTCCGTCAATGGTTGCCCGATATCACGATAGTTGCGCGCGCCCGTGACCCGGATCATGCCGCGCGGCTCTATCAGGCGGGTGCGACCGATGCCGTGCCCGAAACACTGGAAAGCTCGCTTCAATTGTCGGAGGCAGTGCTCGTGGATCTGGGCGTTGCCATGGGCCCAGTTATCGCATCGATCCACGAAAAGCGCGACGAATTCCGGCGCCAGATAAAGGAAGCCGGAGGCCTAGAGGAGGCCCCCAAACTCAAACCTACTGCTTAACCAGCGATTTTTGCCTTAATCGCATCCAACGCGGCTTGCGCCAATTCGGCGCCTGCAGGACCGCCACCTTGTGCCATGTCGGGGCGTCCGCCGCCGCCTTGCGCGCCCATGGCCTCCGTCGCCACACGCACGAGGTCAGGCGCGGTCATTGTGCCATGCAAGGCTGGCGAGACGGCCACCACAACCGTGTTGCTATTTTCATTGGCGGCAATAATGGCCACGACACCTGAACCAATGGCCTTCATCTGATCATCTGCAAGGCCGCGCAGCATTTTTGGTTCAATACCCGCGATAACTTGCCCCATGAAGGTGACATCGCCGATCTGCTCAGCCTCTACCTTCGGACCACCACCACCGGACAAAGCAAGCGCTGTTTTGGCTTCGGACAGTTCCTTCTCCATCCGCTTGCGTTCGTTCATAAGCGTTTCGATGCGCACGCCCACTTCATCCGGCGCAGTTTTCAGCATCGCAGCGACATTCTTCAACTGTGTTTCACGGCCAACAAGCCATAAGCGCGCCGCCTCACCTGTCAGCGCCTCGATGCGGCGAATACCGCTTGCGACTGCACCTTCGGAGATGATGGTGAACAAAGCGATGTCGCCCAATGCATTGACATGGGTACCGCCGCACAATTCCAACGAATAATGCGTGTCGTCGGTCTTGCCCATCGTCAGTACGCGGACTTCTTCGCCATATTTTTCGCCAAACAATGCCAGCGCGCCAGCGGCAACCGCGTCATCGGGGGTCATCAACCGTGTTGTAACCGCATCGTTACCGCGGATTTGCCCGTTTACATCGGCCTCGATCATCGCAATCTCTTGCGGTGTTACCGCCTGGTTATGCGAAAAGTCGAACCGCAAGCGATCAGGAGCAACCATGCTGCCCTTTTGCGTCACATGTTCGCCCAAACGATCCCGCAATGACGCATGTAGCAAGTGCGTAGCGCTATGGTTGGCGCGCAAGGCGTTACGACGCTGGGTGTCGATTTTCAGCGTAACAAAATCGCCGACTTTAATCTCACCTGAGCCAATCGTGACCTGATGCGCATGCAAACGGCCTAAGGGCTTTGCCGTATCCGTCACTTCGCCGCGCATGTTGCCGCTGGAAATCACGCCAGCGTCACCCGTTTGCCCGCCGCTCTCGCCATAAAATGGCGTTTGGTTGGTGATGACCGTGACCGTGTCATTAGCGATCGCCGATTGCACTTCTGTGCCATCATTCACAAGTGCAACCACCTGCCCTTCGCCCTCATTGGCGGCATAGCCTGTAAACTCGGTGCTGCCGACACGTTCTGCAATATCAAACCACACATCATCCGAAGCCTTCGCGCCCGAACCTTTCCATGCGGCCCGCGCCATTGCTTTTTGCGTTTTCATCGCGGTTTCAAAGCCCGCCTGATCAATACCAAAGCCCTGCGCGCGCAACGCGTCTTCGGTCAAATCATAGGGAAAACCATATGTGTCATACAGCTTGAACGCCGTGTCGCCGGCTAAAATATCACCCGGCGCCATACCCGCGGTCGCTTCGTCGAGCAGCTTAATGCCCTTATCGAGCGTCCGGCGGAACTGCGTTTCTTCTTGCTTCAACGTCGCCTCAATCATGGGCTGCGCGCGCAATAATTCCGGATAAGCTGCCCCCATTTCGGCAGCGAGACTTCCGACCAGCCGGTGCATCAATGGCTCTTTTGCACCGAGAATATGCGCGTGGCGCATGGCCCGGCGCATAATCCGCCGCAAGACATAGCCGCGACCTTCATTCGACGGCATTACGCCATCGGCCAGCAGAAAGCTCGTTGAACGCAGATGGTCCGCGATGACGCGATGGCTGGCCTTTTGATCGCCCACCGCCTTTGTACCCGTGAGCTCCTGAGACGCGTTGATCAATGCCTTGAAAGTGTCGGTGTCATAATTGTCAGTTACGCCCTGCATGACGGCAGCGATCCGCTCCAGCCCCATGCCCGTGTCGATAGACGGTTTGGGCAATGGCACATCGGTGCCGTCCTCCTGCCGTTCAAACTGCATGAACACGAGGTTCCAGATTTCTACAAAACGGTCGCCATCTTCATCAGGGCTTCCGGGAGGACCGCCGAAGATATGATCGCCATGATCGTAGAATATTTCACTACATGGCCCACAGGGCCCAGTATCACCCATTGACCAGAAATTGTCCGTCGTGGCGATACGAATGATGCGCTCTTCAGGCAGACCAGCAATTTTACGCCAAAGGGCGAACGCCTCATCATCGGTATGATAAACGGTCGCCGTCAACCGCGCGGGGTCAAGGCCCCATACTTTGGTCAGCAATGTCCATGCATGTGTAATCGCCTGCTCTTTGAAATAATCCCCAAACGAAAAATTGCCGAGCATTTCAAAAAACGTATGGTGCCGCGCCGTATAGCCGACATTATCGAGGTCATTATGCTTGCCGCCTGCCCGCACACATTTCTGGCTTGAGGCTGCACGCGGCGTTTCACGACTTTCAAGGCCCGTGAACACGTTCTTGAACGGCACCATCCCGGCATTGACGAACATCAATGTCGGGTCATTATAGGGCACGAGCGGCGCAGACTGCACTATGTCATGGTTGGCACTATCGAAATAATCGAGGAAGCCGCGGCGAATGTCATTGGTCGATGTCATAATGACTGCGACTTAGGGAACGACTCGCCGTGCTGCAAGCCGGATATGCAGTTTGCGGCCGCTATCACGCATAGGCATAAGGTCCGCCCTTTTGCAGGGCGGTCTGATACGCTGGGCGGGCATGGATTTTTTCAACGAAAGCAGTAAGGTTTGGTAGGGCCGCCGCTTTACCCATTTTAACTGCGGCTTCGGCCGGAAAGCTCATCATAATGTCGGCTCCGGTCAAGCTATCGCCAACAAACCAGCCGGTCGCTTTCAAATTGTCTTCCATGAACGCAAAATGGCTACCAAGTTGCTGATTAATCCGCGGATGCAAGGGTGCAGCCGCATCGCCCAGCCGCGCCGTGTAAAGGTTCAACAAGATCGGCGTCATGACCGAACCTTCGGCAAAATGCATGAACTCGAGATAGCGGATGTGCGCGTCAGTGCCGCGTGCAGGGACAAGGTGGCCGCCATTATGCCGTTCGCACAAATATTCGACGATTGCGCCGGATTCGAATATTACATTGCCGTCATCTTCAATCACAGGTGACTTGCCTAAAGGATGGACGTTTAAAAGCGCTTCGGGCGCAAGATTGGTCACAGCATCACGGGCATGATGACGGATTTCATAAGGGAGGTTGAGCTCTTCGAGCAGCCACAAGATACGTTGTGAACGCGAATTATTGAGATGGTGTACAATGATGGTCATGGCTGCTTCCTTATAAATGGTAGTAATTTTTATGCATTTGCGCGGCAAGCTCGCGCACCAGCTTGGCGGCGACTATGGCAGTTATGTCGTTCACGTCGCGCGCAGGATTTAGTTCGACGATGTCCGCGCCAACGATCCGGGCCCGCTGCTTGGCGATAATCGACAGGACTTCGCGGATCGTTAATCCGCCGGGCTCTGGATGTGCCACGCCGGGCGCTTCAGAAGGATCAATGCCGTCAAGGTCAATGCTGATATATAATGGGCCATCTATGATCGGTACTCTACTGGCGTCGAAGTTCAACATCGGAAGAATTTCGACATTGTAGCGTTCGGCTTGTTCGCGGCAGTGCTTGTTTAATGTGCGAATGCCGACCTGCACGATTCGCTTTGCATGGCCCTCTTCCAATATGCGCGCAAAGGGCGAGGCATGGCTACGCGGATTGCCTTCAAAATCGGCATATAGATCGGGATGCGCATCAAAATGTAGAATATTCAGCGGCCCATAATGCGCCGCCAGCGCCGCAACGATGGGATAGGTCACCGCATGATCCCCACCTAGCGACAATGGGATAGCATCTGCCTCCACGCTTTCGGTCACCGCCCGCATGATCAATGCGTCATCGGCGGCGCAGTCAACGTCCGATAAGGGCAAATCGCCGAGATCCTTGAGAATGATGTCAGTGCCGATTTCAAGGCCCGATTGTGCCGATAGATTGCCCCGATCGCTCCAAAATGCCGCGCGAATGTTGGATGGAGCCAATGCAGCCCCACGCGCGAACGAACTGTTCTGGTCAGTCGGCAAGCCGATGAGATGGATGTTGGGCCGCATGCCGAACGTTGTGCCCAAGCCATTGTGCCTGTCAACAACTTAGCGCCCGTGCGTCCGCCGATGCAGCGAAGACAGCAAGGGGAAACTCTACCCACCTTCACGCAAATGACCCGCCCCGGGGTGGACCAGGGCGGGCCGAAAGCAGCAGCCTCAGGCAAGACCGTGCTTGTTCGTCCAAAACTTAAATATCGTCGTCTGCGTCTGGCCCTGTCATCAGGACTTCAGCGACCTCTTCTGTCTTGCCACGAATGGCTGCTTCCAACCGCGCCGCTACCTCCGGATTTTCGGTCAGATAGCTTTTCGAATTCTCACGGCCTTGACCAATACGAACCGAATCATAGCTAAACCAGCTACCCGATTTTTCGACCAATCCGGCCTTCACGCCCAGATCAAGCAACTCACCCGTTTTAGAAATGCCTTCGCCATACATAATGTCAAATTCGACCTGTTTGAATGGTGGTGCAACCTTGTTCTTCACAACCTTCACGCGGGTCGTGTTGCCGACAATATCTTCGCCTGCCTTGATCTGGCCTGTACGGCGGATGTCCAAACGCACCGATGCGTAGAATTTCAGAGCATTGCCGCCTGTGGTGGTTTCTGGCGAGCCATACATCACCCCGATTTTCATACGAATCTGATTGATGAAGATGACCATGCAGTTTGACCGGCTGATTGAACCAGTGATTTTGCGGAGCGCTTGGCTCATCAACCGTGCCTGCAGGCCCACATGGCTGTCGCCCATTTCGCCTTCGATTTCTGCGCGCGGAACAAGTGCCGCCACCGAGTCGATCACGATGATATCCACGGCATTTGAACGCACCAACGTGTCGGCAATTTCAAGCGCTTGTTCACCCGTATCTGGCTGCGAAACGATCAAATTGTCGACGTCTACGCCAAGCTTCTTTGCATAACCTGGGTCAAGCGCATGCTCTGCGTCAATGAATGCAGCCGTGCCGCCTGCCTTTTGCGCCTCTGCAATCACGTGCAGTGTCAGGGTTGTCTTACCCGAACTTTCCGGACCATAAATTTCAATCACGCGTCCCTTAGGCAATCCACCAATGCCAAGGGCGATATCTAACCCAAGCGATCCCGTCGATACTGCATCGATGCTAATCGCCTCACGACTACCCAACTTCATCGCCGAACCCTTGCCGAATGCGCGATCAATCTGCGCGAGGGCGGCTTCTAGGGCTTTTTCACGTTCCGAATTTTTCATACCGTTTGCCTGATTCCCATCAATTATCTTGAGACTTGCTGCCATTTTTCCACTCCTTAGCGTCATGCCTATTCCGGAAAATATCTCCGGAACGGGTTCTATGTACGCTTTATGTTCTAAAAGAACAAGGGGGGAACAAAAAAATTTACATGTTTTATTTCAATATTTAAACTCATTGTCCTGCGCAAGCGCGTTGTGAAAGGCCTCAGCAATTTGCTGGACCGAAAACGGCTTAGCTAAGAAAGCAACATTGTCGAGGCTGATCGTTTCGCGCAGCTGCTCCTCGGCATAGCCGGAAATAAACAGCAACCGGATGTCGCCATAAATTTCGCGCAACTGTCGCGCCATCGACGGGCCGTCCAGATGGGGCATTACGACATCGGACACAACGAGATCATAGCGTTTTCCAGTCGCGAACATCTCAAGTGCTTGTTCCCCGTCGCTGGCGGTTTCCACCACATAGCCTTGCCGCACAAGCGCCCGTTCAGCCACCGCGCGCACCATATCCTCGTCCTCGACGATTAATATCCTGCCACTGCCCCAAAGGTCTTTTGGTTTGTACAATTCGCGCTTGCCAATGCCGGGCGCAGGGACAGCGCCTCGGTACACGGGCAGGTAGATGTCAAACCGCGTTCCATTCCCCAGTTGGGAGTCTGCAAAGATAAATCCGCCCGATTGTTTGACGATGCCGTAGACGGTTGACAGGCCAAGCCCCGTGCCTTTGCCCAATTCCTTGGTCGTGAAAAACGGTTCGAATATTTTCGACAGATTTTCTTTCGGGATGCCAACGCCGCTGTCTTCGACAGACAGATGGATATACTCATCGATTGGCAAAAGATCCCTGCCCATTGCGGCAACTTCGCCTTGACTGACAGCCGCCGTCCGGATGTGTACGACGCCACCTTTGGGCATGGCGTCGCGCGCATTCACACCCAAGTTAACAATAACTTGTTCAAGCTGCCCCGGGTCAGCCCGCACAGCCCCCACGCCGCGCCCATGATGTACCTCAAGCCGAACGGTTTCGCCTAAAAGCCGCTTCAACAGGCTGGAGACATCTGCCACCACATTAGCGATTTGCAGGATTTGCGGACGCAGGGTCTGTTGACGCGAAAAGGCCAATAATTGGCGCGTCAAGCTGGCTGCGCGGTTGGAGTTATTCTTGATCTGCTGGATATCGTCATAGTCGCTGTCGCCTGGCTGATGTCGCAGCAGCATCAGGTCGCAATAGCCGATGATGGCAGTCAGGATATTGTTAAAATCATGCGCAACACCCCCTGCAAGCTGACCAATGGATTCCATCTTCGTCTGCTGCGCGACTTGGCGCTTCAAGATAATCTCTTCGCTATTGTCCTTCAGCCCAAGCAGGACCGCAGCCTCACCTAGTCCGCGCACGCCTGCGATCGACAAGGCGATCACCTCGTCGGGCCGTTCTTTTAATCGGATAGCGATATCGCCAGAGCCCATTGACCCACTGATATATCGGCGAATGCTGTCCAGTACCGCGCCCTTATCCTCGCTGATAACGAGATCGGCGGGATAAGGTGATAGCTTATGCGCCTCAACGTCAAGAACGCGCACAAAGGCGTCATTAGCAAACAAAAACCGTCCGTCGCGGTCAGCCAGCGCCAGCCCAAGTGGCAGCGTCGACAGCAATTGTTCCACATGCGCCAACGCCAAGCCGCGATCAACTTTCGCGGCTTCTTCATCGACCGCCAGCAAAAGCGCTGCGCTTTTAACATTGTCTGCGTTCAAAGGCACTTGCAGCAACCGGATTGGCAAACCCCGCAGTCCCTCACGTTCAAAATACACGCTGCCTTTTTCATCCATCTGGATCAAATCGGCAAAGAGCCGACCGACGATAGGCTCCCGATCCGTGCCGGTCGCGCGTAATGCAAAAGTGGCATTGGCCGCACATACTCGGCCATCAGCGTTCACGGCGACCGCCATCACACCGCTGCTGGACATCGCCCGACCGATGTGCCCCGTGATCATTTCAATCGCGCAGCTTTCAAGGTCGATCTCCTCCACCGCCGTCAAATGCCATAGCAAATATGCGTCGGCCATGCCGGCCCGAACGACTTTCACGCTATAGGTTAGGCCCTCTTTTTCGATCGCTGCGATGTCCGCGCTTCCGTCGCGCCATGCCGCACGCCCCGCGGCATCAAGTAAGGCGCGATTAGCCGCATCGACGCCAAGATCTGGTGGCGCTTTCAATCCCGGAAAGACATCCGTGAAATGGTCATTGGCGCAAACCAAACGACCCGCCCGGTCGCTGATCGCAATGGCGGCATGGCTCATCTGAACCACCGCATGGGTTATCGACCAGTCGGGCCCGGAAAAAGCAGGCGCGCTTTCGACGGCAGGGCTACTGCGAAAATAATGCATCAGCCCGACCGAAGCGACAATGGCAGCAGCACAGGAGCCCAGAAAAACAATATTTTCTGTTGAAAACCAGAGGATTGCAAGCGAAAATATGGTCGCAATTACCAAGGCGACACGCTTTTGAAAATCCTGTCGCGCATGCGCCTCGACATCCCCGCCAAGTATCTGTAAATCAGTCGGCGGCGATATTTTGCTCAAAACGGCCCCTTACCCGATAAGATCATGCTGCTTGGACTTAAGCACTATTTACCATATCTTTGGGCTGGAACGCATCATGTGATTTGTCAAGATTTCGCAGCAGCCATGCAGGGTCTACCTGAAACCCATCTGTATTTTATCTGCCCGACGGAATTGACTTCGACCGACGGCGCCATTTGGCACTGATCCTCCAACGCCAGAACCACGCGGCAACGAAGTAACCAACGACCGCGGCACCAATTGAAATTATGGCGAGCCCGGCAATTCCCTGAACAAGTGCAAGAGGTGCTTCGTTCCAGACATAGTCGCCCCAGGCAGATAGAGGCGCAGCCCTTTCAATGAGTTCATAAAAGCGCCCTGAACCATTGTTTAACCGCAAAACCGATTCACCAACATAGACCGAACCGAAAAGGATTAACGGCGTAGTCGCTGGCATGCTAAGAAACGTCATTGCCGCGCCGATCGGAATATTGGCGCGGAACGGCAGCGCCAAAAGCGCGACACCAACTATCTGGACGCCAGGGATCAGCAGGAAAATGCCCACGAGCAAGCCAAGCGCAACGCCACGCGGCACCGAGCGGCGCGTAAATCGCCACAATGCTGGGTGAAAGACGCGTTGCGCAAAAGGACGCAGAAAACGGCTACGTTCAAAGCTGTCGCGCGTCGGCGCTTGCTTATTTAACCAGATGTCGAATTTGCTCATCCGCGATCCCGCATAATTCGTCCTTGTTCCCGCTTCCAGTCGCGCTCTTTTTCCGTAGCACGCTTATCCGGGGCCTTTTTGCCCTTTGCTAATGCAAGTTCCACTTTCGCTCTGCCCCGGCCGTTGAAGTAAATCGAAAGCGGAACGAGTGTCATACCCTGCCGCATAACTGCGCCATGCAGCTTGTTTATTTCACGTATGTTAAGCAGCAACTTGCGCGGTCGCTTCGGTTCGTGATTGAACCGGTTACCATGACTGAATTCAGGGATATTGGCATTAATCAACCAAATTTGATCGTCACGAACTTCCGCGTAACTCTCGGCAATTGACCCCTCGCCAAAACGAAGCGACTTTACCTCCGTACCGGTCAGGACGATGCCCGCTTCATATTTGTCATCAATATGAAAATCATACCGCGCCCGCCGGTTTTCGGCGACCGTTTTTACTTTGTTAAATGCTTCCGGCTTTGGGCGAGTCATTAGATAAGGCCTGCATTCTCCAAAGCGGCATCAACCTGACGACAACTCGCATCACTGGGCAGCGTCATTGGTAAACGCAACTCCGTCGGGAAGCCTTCGATGACGCGAGACAAAGCATATTTGATTGGACCGGGGGATGCATCAGAAAACAGCGCCAAGTGGAGGGGATAGAGCTTGTCATTCAGCTCACGTGCCAAATCATAGTCACCGGAGGCGCAAGCCGCCTGAAACTCTGCGCATAACTTCGGCGCGACGTTCGCTGTCACCGAAATACAGCCTTTGCCACCCGCCGCGTTGAACGCGAGCGACTGTTCATCGACGCCTGACAACAGACAGAAGTCCGACCCACAAGCCAAACGGTGGTCGGTGACGCGCGGCATGTCGCCACTGGCATCCTTAATGCCAATTACGGTCGGTAGCTTTGCCAGACGTGCGACGGTTTCAGGCTTGATATCGGTCACAGTGCGCGCAGGGACGTTGTATAGCAGTATCGGCAAATCGTTCTTTTTCGTCATATGCTCGAAATGCGCATAAATGCCCTCTTGATTGGGCCGGTTGTAATAAGGCGCAACCACCAACCCCGCGGCAGCACCGCTTTTCTTGGAAAAGTTGAGGTGCAGGACAGCGTTGTTTGTGTCGTTTGAACCGCAACCGGCGATGACAGGCACGCGCCCAGCGGCCTGCTCGACGCACACCTCAATGACACGATGATGCTCCGCATTAGACAGTGTCGATGCCTCACCGGTGGTCCCTGCAGGCACGAGCGCGCTTGAACCCTGCTCGATTTGCCAATCGATCAACGCACGAAAATGCTTTTCGCTAAACGCTCCGTCGCAAAAAGGAGTCACTAGAGCCGGTATTGATCCGGAAAACATATTATATGACTTTCATTTTGATCCAAATTGAACGCTAAGGCTAACATAGTCGCCTATTCAGACATTGATAAGGTCCGGGTCCATAATATGTCCAGCATGGTAAAGCACCTCATTTCCGCATCCGTCCTCATTATTCCATTTACTGCATCTGCATCCACACAGAAACCGGACGGGATTATTTGGCAAAGTGGCACCGGTACCGGGCAAGTGTCCGCGCCATCCGGACAACCACTATCTACGCCCGTTATTTACGACCCAAGCGAGGGTAAAATCCCCGCCGCGCTGCAGCGTTGGAAAATGTTAAGCGCACCCGGCAACTATAGCTTTAACGATTACGCCTCCTTTTTGATGCTGTACCCCGATTGGCCAAATGCTGAAGACATGCGCAAAAAGGCAGAACAGGCGATTAATCCCCTGTCTTACGCTCCTAACCAAGTGGTGGCTTATTTTGACCGTTTGCCGCCCGTCACCAATGAAGGCCGTGCTAAATTTGCGATGGCGCTGGACTCAGTTGGCGACAAGGCCCGCGCTGAAGCTTTAGCGCGCGAGGCATGGCGTGACGGCACGCTAAACGATGGTGATGAAGCAAGGGTTTTCCGCATTGCCCGCGGCACTTTGACATCGGCCGATCATGATGCACGAGTCGACCGGCTGTTATGGTCAGGATCGACGCGCGGCGCCGAACACTGGATCGCTTACACCTCGCCGCAGCGTCGCCCTGCGTTTGCAGCTGCGCTTGCAATGCGCATGAAGGCACCAGAGGCGGACTTGAAGGTGCAAGAAGCAGGCGCTTTAGCGAACAGCGAAGCGAGTTTTCTCGCGGCGCGGGCGGACGCGATGCGCGCTGCTGGCAACGGCCTGGCTGTGCGCGAATTGCTTGCAAACCGAGGAAATCTGGTCGCACCCGCACCTGTTCTCAAGGATTGGTACCAATTGCTGCTGACGCAGGCACGCGCTGCCGAAAATGATGGCCAATATGACGTGGCCTATCGCATTGCCTCCCGTGTGGACGACGCCGTCCCTGCCGGCTTGGTAATGGCAGACCAAGATCTCGCTACGCGTGATCGATATACCAGCCTCACTTGGCTAGCTGGATCATTGGCTATGGACCGTTTGGGCCGCCCTCATGATGCCGTAACCATGTTCGAACGCTATGCGACTGCCGCAAAAACAGCACAAACCCGATCAAGGGGTTTTTATTGGGCGGGTAAGGCCGCTGCGAAGGCTGGCGACACTTCAAGCGCGACGCGCTATTACGAACAAGCAGCGGCCTTTTATGAAGGCTTTTTTGGCCAGCTGGCCTTGGAGCAACTGCGTCGTCCCTTACCGCAAGTGCCGCGCGTGGCAGCTACCCTGCCAGTTTTGGCGGACGGGAATGTTCCCCCTGTGCATTTGGCAGCGGCGCTGGCCACAAAATACGGCAGCTGGCGTGACCAGAGCAACTTTTTCAGGGCCATTGCCTGCCACGCCGATGACCGTGAAGAATATACTGCTGCAATTGGCCTTTCGCAAAAGCTTGGCCGTCCGGATCTGGCAGTGATGGCCGGTCGTGCAGCGCGCACCGATGGTATCCCCGATTTGCTGGGTAACAGCTACCCTACCGTTAATGTTCCAGCAGCGCATAGCCAAACCTGGACACTCGCCCATGCAATCATGCGTCAGGAAAGCCAGTTTGACCGCGCCGCCGTGAGCCACGCAGGGGCACGCGGCCTTATGCAGTTAATGCCTGGAACAGCGCGGGAGACATCGGGTAAAATCTCCATGGCCTACCGTCCTGATGCGCTGACCGTTGATACCGATTACAATATCGCCTTGGGTGCCACCTATATTGAGCGCATGCTCGATTATTATGACGGAAGTTATCCTTTGGCCATCGCCGCATATAATGGCGGCCCGGGCAATGTGAACAAATGGCTCCGCGCCTTTGGCGACCCACGTACGGGCAGCATCGATATCATGGATTGGATTGAGAAAATCCCGCTCAGCGAAACCCGCGATTATGTCTATCGCGTTTTGGAAAATGCGGTGATGTATGACCATCTTCACCCCGAAAAGGCACGGGTACGGTCATCTACCCCTCTTAGCACCTATTTGGGCAAGTCTACACCGGGTTAACATTCACCCTTTCGTGCCAAGCGCAATCGAGGTTATGTGAGATCGTTCAACTCATCTGGGGTCTCTCGACTCTCTTCGACCTGAACGACTAAGGCAGGTGCATGGCCGAGCGCACAAACCCGATCACCCCAACCGGATTCGCCGCCTTACGCGAACGCTATGAACAATTGTTCGCCATCGATCGCCCCGCCGTCGTCGAAATTGTCCACTGGGCTGCAGGCAACGGCGACCGAAGTGAAAATGGCGATTATATTTACGGAAGACAAAAGCTCCGCGTGATTGATCGGGAACTGGGTCAGTTATCCAAGAAGATGAAGGCCGCGCAAATACTCGACCCATCAAAGCAAGAGGACCGAAGCCGGATATTCTTTGGCGCGTGCGTGACGATTGCAGATATCGACGACGTACACCGCACGATCACAATTGTCGGCGATGACGAAGCCGATGCCAGCAACGGACGCATAGGCTGGAACGCGCCGCTTTCCCGCGCCTTGCGCGGCGCGCGCGTGGGTGATGTCAAAATTGTGAATTTGCCTACAGGGCCCAAAGAATGGGAAGTATTAAGTATAGACTATCCCTTGGGGGAATAGCCGATCGTCCGCTGCGCCAAAGCCACGATTGCTGGATTGGCATCGGGAAATTCCTGCGGTACGCTCTTCTCTAATTCCGCAATCACATGCGAAAGGACCGCTATTCGCGCAGCCTTTTGATTGTTGCCGTCAACAACGGACCAAGGTGCCCAATGCGTATGTGTGCGCTTGAACATATCCTTTAGTGCCTCGAGATATTCCCCCCGCTTTTCGCGGTTACGAAAATCTTCCGCAGTGACTTTCCACCTTTTGGTAGGATCATCCAGCCGTTCGATCAGAACCTTGTCTTGTGTTTCGGCGGTCACATGCACAAATATCTTGATAATCTTTGTGCCGATTTCGCCCTGGCGCGATTCAAATTCGTTGATTTCGTCATAACCGCGTCGCCATTCGGCCTCGGTACAAAATCCCTCGACACGCTCGACCAAAACGCGGCCGTAGTGGCTTCGGTCCCAAATGCTGATTTCCTGCTTACCCGGCAATTTGTTCCAGAAGCGCCACAGGAAATGCTTGTCCTTTTCTTCTGAGGTCGGCGCAGAAATCGGGAAGACCTGATAAAAGCGCGGGTCAAGCAAAGAGGTCATGCGCTTAATTGCACCGCCCTTGCCAGCGGCATCCCAGCCTTCGAATATGATTAAAGTGCGCGCCTCATGCAGGATGTGCAATGCTTGGAGCTCAGACAAGCGATCCTGAAGGCTTTTCAGGTCATTGTCATATATGCCTTCATATATTTTGCCGGCTTCAAACTTGGAAAGGTCAATGGACATGTCCGCTTTCCAGCACCTATTGCACGGACAAACAAGCGAAAGCGCAGATTTGTCGCCAAAAGAGACAGATCCTGTTGCTAACCTTGCGCCTGAAATCAAGCCTTGGGCGGCTGCTCCACCACGCGAATGTGCAATTCCCGCAATTGCTTGGCCATTGCAGCTGACGGCGCGCCCATCAAAAGATCTTCGGCCCGTTGGTTCATCGGGAACAACGTGATTTCGCGCAAATTTTGAACGCCACACAAGAGCATGACCATCCGGTCTACCCCTGCAGCCATGCCGCCATGCGGTGGCGCACCAAACTGGAACGCGCGATACATGCCGCCAAAGCGCTCTTCAACGTCCGCCTGCGACAAACCCGTAAGTTCAAACGCCTTGACCATCAAATCGGGGTGCTGGTTCCGGATCGAGCCTGAGGCAAGCTCATAGCCATTACAGACCATATCATATTGATATGCCTTGATGGTAAGCGGGTCCTGCGTTTCCAGCGCCTCCAGCCCGCCCTGGGGCATTGAGAAGGGGTTGTGGGCAAAGTCGACCTTTTTGTCTTCCTCGCTCCATTCGTAGAATGGGAAGTCGATGATCCAGCAAAAACGGAACGCGTCTTTTTCAATCAGGTCAAGCTGCTCGCCCGTCCGCGTGCGCGCTGCGCCAGCTAGCTTTGCCGCTTGATCCTCCTTGCCAGCCGCAAAGAAGCAACCATCATCAGCTCCAAGCCCGATCGCCTGATACAGCGCGCGCATGCCTTCTTCACCATGGTTCTTGGCGATGGGGCCGCCAAACTCACCGCCCTTACGGGTAACATACCCAAGTCCGGCATGGCCTTCGCTGCGCGCCCATTCGTTCATGTCATCGAAAAATTTACGGCTCTTGTCCGCAGTCTTTGGAGCAGGAATGGCGCGGACAACGCCGCCGCCTTCGACAATGCGTTCAAATAAGCCGAAGCCCGAAGTTGTAAAATGGGCGGTAACGTCATGGATGATCAGCGGGTTGCGCAAATCGGGCTTGTCAGTGCCGTAATCGAGCATTGCCTTTGAATGCGGGATGCGCGGGAATTGCCCTGCTGGCGTTACTTTTTTGCCGTCGGCAAATGATTCAAACACGCCCGCCATGACTGGCTCCATCGTGTCCCAGATTTCTTCCTGCGTGACGAAGCTCATTTCCAGATCAAGCTGGTAGAACTCACCAGGCAAGCGGTCAGCACGCGGGTCTTCGTCGCGGAAACAGGGGGCGATCTGGAAATAGCGGTCGAAACCGGCAACCATCAACAACTGCTTATACTGCTGCGGCGCTTGCGGCAGTGCAAAGAATTTGCCCGCATGGATGCGGCTGGGCACGAGGAAATCGCGCGCGCCTTCGGGACTGGATGCTGTCAGGATAGGCGTTGAATATTCGGTAAAACCGATATCTTCCATCCGGCGGCGCGTTTCGCGAATGATTTGTGTGCGCTTAACGATATTGGCGTGGAGCGTTTCGCGACGCAAATCGAGAAAGCGGTATTTCAGTCGTGTTTCCTCAGGATATTCTTGTTCGCCTGCAACTGGCAATGGCAGTTCTTCAGACTTGCTCAGCACTGTTACGCTGCGGGCGAACACCTCAATCTGACCAGTCGGGAGGTTAGCATTAACCGTACTTGCGCTGCGAGCCTTCACCTCCCCATCAATGGTGATGACGCTCTCAAGGCGCAACGCCTCCAATATCGGCAAAGCAGGGCTGTCGGTATCGGCCACGATCTGCGTCATGCCATAATGATCGCGCAGGTCGACGAACAACACGCCGCCATGGTCGCGCTTACGGTGGACCCAGCCCGACAGGCGGACAGTTTCGCCCACATGGGAATCTCGGAGTTCAGCGCATTTGTGCGTACGATAAGCGTGCATTTTTTACTCAATTCAAAAAAGCTGTGGAAAGCGGGCCTGTCAACAGTGCAGCGGCACTTTGTCAAGTCGTGAATGGGTGCTACGGCGTTGCCCAATGCAGATTCATCCACTTATCACTGACAGCAAACGCCTCGCAGAATTGTGCGTACGCCTTGCAAAATCCCCCTTCGTTGCGGTTGATACCGAATTCATGCGGGAAAATACCTATTATCCCGATTTATGTTTGGTTCAATTGGCAGATAGCAATGAGGCCGCAGCCATTGACCCCAAGGCCGAAGGTCTTGACATCACGCCATTGCTTGAGCTGCTGTGCGAAAATGAGGATGTGTTAAAGGTTTTCCACGCGGGTGGGCAGGATATTGAGATATTCTTCAACCTGACCGGCAAAACCCCTCACCCCATGTTCGACACGCAAATCGCCGCGATGGCTTTGGGTCAGGGTGAGCAGGTCGGTTACTCGAACCTCGTCGACTTGTGGATGGGTATCCAGTTGGACAAGGGCGCCCGCTTTACTGATTGGTCGCGGCGTCCGCTGGATAAACGCCAAATCGATTATGCCATTGCCGATGTGACCCATCTGTCAGTTATCTTTCCGATGATGTTGGAAAAGCTCAAGATCACTGGCCGTGGTGCGTGGTTGAATGATGAGATGGACCGTATTTCCGACGCCGCCAATTATCGCAATGACCCCGAGAACGCGTGGGCACGGATTAAGGTGCAATCGCGCAAACCTGACGTGCTGGGAAGGCTTCAAGCCATGGCTGCGTGGCGCGAAAAAGAGGCGCAGCGCAAGAATATCCCGCGTGGAAGGATTATGAAGGATGAAACGCTGGCAGATATCGCCGCGCATCCACCCAAAAGTCAGGCCGATCTGCCCAAAGTGCGCGGCCTTTCACCCGCATGGCGCGACAATGACATTGGTGCACGCCTTATCGGGGTTATTGAGGCAAGCCAGCCTATTGCACGAGACAATTTGCCAGACCGTGCGCGATCGTCGCCTGGCGGTGGCAAGGATGGTTCACTCGTAGCGGATCTGCTGAAACTATTGCTCAAAATCCGGTCACGCGAGATCAACGTGGCCCCGCGCTTAATTGTGCGGACCGAAGAGCTTGAGCGCTTGGCAGCTGGTGAGCGCGAAGATCTTGAAGTGTTAACGGGGTGGCGTTTTGACCAATTTGGGCGCGATGCTTTGGACCTTGTCGAAGGACGATTGGCCTTTGCCGTGGTCAATGGCAAGCTCAAGATGACCCTGACGCATGAAGAAGACATGTTACGGGAAACAATGGCTTAGGGTCAGGACCTATTAAATTCACCTTCGATAACCTTTTTTACCAAGGTCAAATTTACGGGCACATTATCTGAGAGTGCCATGGCGTTTGCGGATCGCGCAAATTTTTCAATTGCAGCATAGCTGCGTTCAATACGCCGCTTCACATAGCTTAAGGCATCTATGCTGATCGCGGCGCCCCGGTCGGCGAGCTGCTTTTGCAGCAATTGTTCCATCATCTCGTCGTCCGGTGGCGCAATTTCGAGCAACATTGCCGCGCCTAATCGCGACTGCAAATCGGGAAGCGCAATATTCCATTCCGCAGGTTGCCAACGTGATATCAGCAATAACGGCACGCCGCTTTCTTGCGAACGGTTCCAGGCGTTGAAAAGTGTTTCGTCGGAACGCGACTCGGCTTCATCGATGACAGTGCCATTCTGTCCCGAAAAATAGCGCGCCATCAGTGTTTTCCCCGAGCGCGCCGGGCCCGTCAGAATGGCACATCGCTTTGCCCAGCCCGCTGCACTGGACAATCCAGCAAAAGCCGCTGCGTTCGATTCTGTGATAATGAGGCTGGACGACACGCCACTGCGCAACTCGTCCAAGGGTAAAGCAATTTGACGCATCGGCCCGCTAAATGCTTATGGACGGGATTGAGGCGCGGAAGGGGCCTGTCCCTCGGGCACAATGGATCTAACAACATCGTCAAGCGATGGTCCGGCGGATTCCGGCAATGGCTTGCCAGCTTCATCCAAAGCCACCGCGCCTTCGACTTCGCCCTCCAAATCCTCCTCCTCAACCACTTCGGGTTCAAGGACCAGCGATGCATCGGCCCGCAGACGCCCTGAGGCTAAGGCCGATTGGAACAATTGATCCATCCGCAATACGGCTTGATCCATCATCGCAGGAACGCCAGCTTCACTTGATGTGCGCAGCGTGAATGCACCCAGAAACTTGTTGTCCGGACCATAACGCGCGGAGAAGCGCCCTATAACTGGCCCGCCCGGCCATTGCCGTTCAATCCGCGCGATAGGAATGATAACGTCCGCGGCACCGAATTGGTCAAGGATCGTGCGCCACCAAATGCGGCTGCGGCGTTCAGGTTGGCCCGCATTCAACAAAAGCGACTCCCCTCCTGCCCCGCTTGGACGGACATAATCGATCGTGCTATCTGCGGTACGAAATTTGGCCCAGCTTCGTTGCCATGACGTGCGCTGTTCAAACACCGTGGGTGCACCTGCGGAGTAGGTCACGGGCAGCAACATCAATGGTGCAGAACGCCGTGCAACGTCGCTGACACCCAACAACTGACCCGCACGGGCACGGTCAAACAAGACGCCCAGCTTTGCGACATAACGGCGCGGGCCAATTTGTTCCTGTTCGACCACAATAGCGGCAGTGATTCCGTCCAATGTCGAATCGGACAGAACTGCCCCTACATTATTGTGGGTTCTACGCCACAATGCCGCCCATGCGATGCGCTGTGCCTGCTCCCAACCCTTTTTCCGTGCTTCAAAGGCGTTGTCGCCAACCACGTTGACCGAAACGCCAGTCACTTCAAAGTCCCCGGCGCTCGCAATCGGCGCAATACCGCGCTTTGGCCCCTCAATCTGCGCAACAACAATGCCACCACCAACCAGCGCCAATGGCACGCCAATTGCTGCAATGCGGAACCAATTCTTGCGCAAATTTGTCATCTCGGCACCTTTAGGCGACATAGACGTGGAATTCCAAGCCTGTTCTCGCTAACGGCGACAAATGGACGCAAAAGATCAAAGCTCAGAATCCTACACCTATGCCAAGGCAGGTGTTTCCATCGAAACCGGCAATGCACTGGTGCGCGCCATCGCGCCACTGGCCAAAGCAACGCGTCGTGCAGGTGCCGACGCCGACCTTGGCGGATTTGGCGGGTTCTTTGATTTGAAAGCAGCAGGGTTTAATGACCCCTTGCTTGTCGCGGCCAATGACGGTGTGGGAACAAAGCTGAAACTGGCGATAGAATCGGGACGGCACGAAGGCGTCGGGATTGATTTGGTCGCGATGTGCGCAAATGACCTGATCGTGCAAGGCGCAGAGCCGCTGTTTTTCCTTGATTATTATGCGACCGGCAAGCTGGATAATGCTATCGCGATATCGGTCGTGGCGAGCATAGCCGAGGGCTGCAAACTGGCCGGATGCGCACTGATCGGTGGCGAAACCGCGGAAATGCCCGGCATGTACTCCGATGGTGATTATGACCTCGCTGGTTTTTGTGTCGGCGCGGTCGAACGCGACCAAGTCCTGACCGCCGATAAGGTTGTAGCGGGCGATGTTATCTTGGGCCTCGCGTCTTCGGGCGTGCACTCAAACGGCTTTTCCTTGGTGCGCAGGCTTGCCGCGGACAAGGGCTGGAAGCTGGATCGCCCCGCTCTGTTCGACCAAAATGTCATCCTGATCGACGCGCTGATGGCGCCAACCCGGATTTATGTAAAATCCTTGTTGCCGCTGGTACGCACCGGCAAAATCCACGCAATGGCGCATATCACGGGCGGCGGTTTGCTCGAAAACATCCCGCGCATTTTGCCAGCAGGGCTTCATGCGCATGTCAACGCGGACGCTTGGAGGCAGCCGCGCCTGATGGCGTTTTTACAAGCACAGGGAAATATTGAGCCAGAGGAAATGGCGCGCACGTTTAATTGCGGCGTCGGCATGGCTGTAGTGGTTACGCAGGCGGATGTAGCCGACGTGACGGCCGCTTTAGAGGCCGCTGGTGAGACAGTGTTTAATATCGGCCACATTGCATCGGGAGACAAAGGCTGCACCGTCACGGGCTCTATCGAAACATGGAGCGCGCAATCCGATTGGACTGCAACTTATGTGGGCTAAATTGCCTTTATCTCTCTGCCGCCCTCGGCAAAGGGAGGGCATATGAAAGCCAAAGTCGCCGTCCTCATCTCCGGCGCGGGCACCAATATGGCGGCCCTGTTATTCGCGTCTAAACTGCGAAGCTGTCCATATGAAATCATTCTGGTTGCTAGCAATAACCCAGACGCTGAAGGCCTAAAAATCGCGGCAGCAGAAGGCATCCCTACCTTCACAAAATCTCATATCGGCCTTGACCGTGTGGCCCATGACGCAATCATGCATGATGCAATCGTAAAATCCGGCGCGACATATGTCGCATTGGCAGGATATATGCGAATATTGTCAAAGGAATTCGTCGCAAAATGGGATGGACGCATGCTCAATATCCACCCGTCTTTGTTGCCCAAATATAAAGGACTACATACCCATCAAAGGGCTATACAAGCAAAAGACTCGGTCGCAGGAACCAGCGTCCATTTGGTTACGGCCGAGCTGGACGACGGCCCCGTGCTTGGCCAAATCGAAGTGGCAATTTTACCCGGCGACACAGAAGATACACTCGCCGACCGCGTAAAAATGGCGGAATATCAATTATACCCGAAGACGCTGGCCGATTTTGTCGCGCGCGATACCAACCCGGAATATCTGACGGCGCAGGTCCGCACTCTCGCCCTCGCCCAGCCCGACGCGGACGAAGTTCTATCCCACGGCATGCCGTGCTTCGGCATTATCGGTGGCAAGAAATTCGCTTATGTGTCGGTGGATCATCACGGCGACGGCAAAACCGCGTTATTGGTCAAAATCAGCGGCGTTGAGGAGCAGTTGATGCTTATCGACAGCGACGCGGAGCGTTACTATCGCCCGGCCTATTTCGGGGATGGATGGGTTGGCATCCGGCTGGACCTTGGCGACACCGATTGGGACCATATTGGCGACTGGATCGCCAAAAGCTGGCGCGCGGTGGCACCGAAGAAATTGACGAGGCTTATGGATGTGGCGGGGGAATTTTAGCCCGATTTGAAGGCGGTGGACTGCGATTGTGTGAAGTTCTTAGGACACAATCCTAAATCGCCCCGCGAATGACGCCCGACTTACCTGATTAGCTCAGGGAAGTCGGGGCATAGAGCATATAGGTTAGCTTACCCAACAATCTCTTCAGGCTTGAAGAAATAGGCGATTTCGATGGCGGCGTTTTCATCGCTGTCCGAACCATGCACGGTGTTGGCTTCGATGCTTTCGGCCAATTCCTTGCGGATCGTGCCGGGTTCTGCATTTTCGGGGTTGGTCGCGCCCATGATGTCTCGGTTGCGCTGCATGGCGCCTTCGCCCTCCAGCACTTGAACGACCACTGGTCCGCTGATCATGAATTCGACGAGTTCGCCAAAGAACGGGCGTTCTTTGTGTACGGCGTAAAAGCCTTCTGCTTGTGCACGCGACATGTGAATGCGCTTTGAAGCCACAACGCGCAGGCCAGCTTCTTCAAGCATCTTGGTCACGGCACCTGTCAGGTTGCGGCGTGTTGCGTCAGGCTTGATGATCGAAAATGTGCGCGTAACCGCCATGAGATGCTCCAAATATATAGGGGTGAATTTGGCGCGCGTCTAACCTTGCTTAGCCTTTTGTGCAAGCTTTATGGGCCTTGCACCCATTTACCGCCGTCCTGTTTCCAGTACCGCCGCTCAACCCCATCGCTTAAGCTTCGCCACGCAGCGCGCGCGTTGTCGATGTGGCTGGGCGGAAAAAGATAAAAAATGCGATCGAATTCTTTTTCAATCGAGCGCCAGATTCCATCAGCAATGGCCACAAAACGGGCTTTATTGGGGGCCTCTGCGTCATGTGACAACAATATAGGTTGCAGTGCATCCTCTCCCTCGCCCGCCTTGGCGTGCGCGAGAAAACTGTCCGCCTTTGCCGTCCAAAGCGCGGAAGATATGGCATCCAACTGCTTGCTGTCGTTACTGACAATCAGTAACCGCCCTCCATCATCCCGCACATGCTGCGCGATGGAGGGAAGTATTTTTTCAGCAGGATCGCGGGTGAGCTGATAGAAATCGACCTGCATGATGCTACTACATCAGCCTTCGAAATTGTCGGCGACGAAGCGATCAAGCAAACGCACGCCAAATCCGGTTGCGCCCTTGTCCCACACGGGACCAGGCTTGTCGGCCCACACGGTCCCGGCAATATCAAGATGCGCCCATTTCACGCCGTCCCTTATAAAACGGCCCAAGAATTGCGCGGCAGTAATGGAACCAGCACCTTTGCCGCCGATATTCTTCATGTCGGCAATCGGGCTATCGATCATCTTGTCATAAGCCTTGGACAAGGGGAAGCGCCAGAGCGGGTCGCCGGACGCCTTACCCGCCGCCGTTAGCTTATCGGCAAGTTCATCACTGTTCGAAAATAGCCCTGCATATTCGCTACCAAGCGAGACAATAATCGCACCTGTCAGCGTCGCCAAATCGACGATATATTCCGGGTTGTGTTTTACCTGCACCCAATGGAGCGCGTCGCACAGAATAAGGCGGCCTTCTGCGTCGGTGTTCAACACTTCAATGGTTTGGCCCGACATAGACGTGACGATATCACCGGGACGTTGTGCATTGCCATCGGGCATATTCTCCACAAGGCCGCAGACGCCCACGACATGGGCCTTGGCCTTGCGTCCCGCCAATGCCTTCATGGCACCAGCCACCGCACCCGCGCCGCCCATGTCCCATTTCATATCTTCCATGCCTGCCGCTGGCTTGATAGAGATACCACCTGTATCGAACGTAACACCCTTGCCGACCAAGGCGACTGGCCGTTCCTGAGCGCCACCAGTGCCGTCCCACTTCATCACCAACAGGCGCGCTGGCCGGCGGGAACCTTGTGCCACACCCAACAGCGCTCCCATGCCAAGCGCCGCCATATCCTTATCATCCAGCACACTGATTTCGACGCCCAGTTCCTTTAGGTGCTGGCAACGCGCAACAAAGCTCTCGGGGTAGATGATGTTCGCTGGCTCAGTGACCAATTCCTTGGTCAAGGCAACGCCTTCGGCCACTGCTTGGTAACTTGCCCAATGTGCGCTGGCCTCCGCTGGCGCAGCAACAACAGTGAAAGAGTCCACAGTCGGCTTTGAAGTTTCCGGCAATTTGGTGCGATATTTGTCCATCCGCCAGTTGCGCAGAGTAGCGCCAAAAGCAACCTCTGCCGCGTGCTGTACTGTCAAATTAGCCCCATGAACGGCAATATGTTTTGCGCCCGATGTCTGCACCTTGGCGATAATGTCGCCACCAGCTTTCTGGTAATCCGCCGCTTCGCCTTCCGCCACGCCCAAAAGCATGATGCGCACCAATTTGCCGTCTTGTTCGTTGATCAACAGGAAATTTTGTCCAGCAACACCCTCAAACCGTGCAAGCTTTGCAGTCGCGTGAATAATGTCCGCTTTTTCCAAGGGAAATTCGAAATCGGCAAAGCTGCTTTTGGTAACGATAAATGCGAGCACATCGGCATCTTGGGGGCGCGCATCGGTAAATTTGATTTTCATGGAATTAAACAGCCTTTCCGCTGGGTAACATGTTTAACGTTTCTATAGGCCCATTATCCTTTCCGATTAAAGCAAAAGATGGCGTTAAGATACCAGCGCTTCGACGCAAATAATGCCATGCGTGGCAACATGGGTGGACCCACGGCAATAGCAGCGATAAAGGGCTTATCGGTTTTTATGATTATTCTCGCCCCCCGGCCCGCCCTTCTTCATGTTCTGCTTATGCCGATACTGCTCGGATGCGGTTCGTTGTCGACCATTGCAATGGCCCAAAGCGAGGCTACAGCGGCCACACCGCGGCAGACCAGCGACCAGATCGGATTTGCCGCCGAGGTCGTTGAGTATGATTCCAACACTGAGAAGGTGACAGCCAAAGGCAACGTAATTGCCAGTCGGGAAGGGTACACGATCCAAGCGGACAATATCGTCTGGAACCGGACAACCGGTCAAGTATTGGCCGAAGGCAATATTCGGGCCATAGGGCCGGATGGCGACGTCGCTTATGGCGATAAAATTGAACTTACCGATGCGCTCAAAGACGGCGTCATTAACAATATGCTTGTGGTGCTGGCCGACAAAAGTCGCTTGGCGGCCAATCGCGGCGCACGCAAAGATGGCGTGTATACTCTGGATTACGCAGCATATACTGCGTGCAAGGTTGAAAGCGCCGATGGCTGCCCGAAAAAGCCAAGCTGGGAAGTAAAGGCTGTTAAGGTTGTCTATGACCCAGCCAAGAAACGTGTTGATTATGAAGGTGCGCGTATCGAGATCTTTGGGTTACCCATTGTACCGTTACCGTTTTTATCGCACCCTGTCGGGACAAAGGCCGGCAGCGGCTTTCTCGTTCCAAGCATCGGTTTCTCGCGCAACAACGGCATTGAACTAGAACAATCTTATTATTGGCGCATCACTCAAAATCGGGATTTAACTGGATCAGTCACTGCATTTTCCGATGCGGCACCTTTGGGCCGCGTGAATTTTCGGTCCTTGGAAAAATATGGCGCGATCGACCTAACGGCATATGGCACATATAGCGACCGTATTAGCACGAGCGGTATTACAAGCTCTGTGGGGTCAAATGTGTTTCGGGGATATCTGGAGGGCGCTAGCCGTTTTCAATTAGACCCATATTGGTCATTTTCGACATCTGGCCGCTATGCATCCGACCGGACATTCCTTCGGCGCTATGATATAAGCCGCGACGATAGGCTACGGTCGACATTTTCGGCGGAACGCATCGGCGGCAAAAGCTACTTTTCATTGGCAGGCTGGGCGGTACAGACCTTACGCACAGGCGATCCGCAAGGGCTTGCGCCCGTTGCGCTGCCCGAAATAGATTACCGCTTGCGTATCGATGCCCCAGTGGTTGGGGGAACTTTACAGCTTCAGGCCAACAGCCTGGCTATTGCCCGTACTGAGGGACAAGATACACAACGGGCCTTTGCTTCTGCCAAATGGGACTTACGGACCATTAATAGCTTGGGTCAAGAAGTCTCCTTTACCATGCTTGCGCGCGGCGATGTCTACAATAGTGACGATAATGCACGTACGCTTACAGCCATTTACCGCGGTGAAACCGGCTGGCAAACGCGCAGCATATTTGCAACGGCGGTAGACGCAAAATGGACTTTCGTAGGACAGACCTTTGGAGGCACGCAGATATTTACCCCGCGCGTTCAGGTCGTGGCATCACCAGCCATCAGCAATCTGAAGATTCCAAACGAAGATTCGCGGGCTGTCGACCTCGAGGATAGTAATCTATTCGCGCTGAACCGGTTTCCAGGCTATGACCGTTTCGAAGACGATTATCGCGTAACTTATGGCTTCGACTGGGCCTTGCGGAAGACCAATTTTACGGCCGATATGAATTTGGGCCAAAGCTATCGCCTGTCCAGTCAGGCATCAATCTTTCCTGACGGGACGGGACTTTCGGGCAAAGCATCAGACATTGTCGGTCGTTCAGAATTTCGCTTCAAAAACATCGTAAAACTAACGCACCGCTTCAGACTGGATAAAGACAATTTGGCCATCCGTCGAAACGAGATCGACGCCACGGTTGGCTCACGCGGAACGTATCTGCAGGCCGGCTATCTGAAGTTGAACCGCAACATTGGCCCAACGCTGGAGGACTTAAAGGATCGCGAAGAAATACGTCTAGCGGGGCGTGTCCGTGTGGCGCGCTACTGGTCAGTATTTGGATCTACTATTCTCGATCTTACCAACACGGCCGAAGACCCTACAAGTATCTCGGATGGCTTCGACCCAATCCGCCATAGGCTTGGTCTATCCTATGATGACGATTGCTTATCCTTAAGTCTAACGTGGCGCCGCGACTATCAGCCTGTCGGTGATTCCCAGCGCGGCAACAGCTTCCTGTTCCGTCTGGCATTTCGCAATCTGGGTGTGTAAGGCATCGGCAAGAAATACTCTGACGGGCTTCTGGCCGCTCATCTGTTGTTCAGCAGGCAGTGGCTAACTGACCGTCCGAGAATGATACTGTATTGGATCAATATCAATGAAGTTATTCACGCGCCTGTCCTTAGCTGCCGTGCTCGTTTCCGCCACGGCATTGACACCGCTAATTGCGCAAACGGCCTCTGAAAATGTCGCGCCTGAGGCCAATTTAGATATCCCCGATGGACAGCAATTGTTCGGCAAAAACGACCCCAATGTGCGTCGTGCAATGGCACAGGTGAATGGTGAAATTATCACTGGCACGGACATTGATCACCGCCTCGCGCTGATCGTCGCAGCGAATGACAACAAATTACCGCCAGAAGAACTCGCCCGTTTTCGCGCACAAATATTGACCAATTTGATCGATGAAACACTGCAGATCCAAGAGGCGGCGGCCAATGAGATTGAAGTCACCGACGCCGAAGTAAATCAATATTTCGACCGTATCGCCCAGCAGAACTTCAACCGCCCAGCAAATGAGGTAGAGAAATATCTGGTATCCATTGGTGCATCGGTCGCAACCCTCAAGCGTCAAATTAAGGGCGAACTTTCTTGGAGCAGACTACTGTCACGCAATGTACGTCCATCTGCGAACGTAAGCGATGACGAAGTTAACGCTATCATTGAACGCATTAAGGCAACCAAGGGCACAACAGAATATCGCTTGGGCGAAATTTATCTAGCGGCGACACCCGAAACCTTGCCGTCCGTGCAAGAAAACGCGCGAAAAATCATCGATCAATTGCGCCAAGGCGGAAACTTTGTAGCTTACGCGCGGCAGTTTTCTGAAGCGTCAACTGCGTCCGTCGGTGGGGATCTCGGTTGGTTGTCACTTGCGCAATTGCCACAATCGCTGGCCACCGCAGCAGCTAGCATGAACAGTAACGAGTTTAAGGCCGTGGCATCGCCTGGAGGGGTCTCTATCCTGTTACTCATCGATAAACGCCAAGTGGCGACGTCTGATCCCCGCGATTCAGTCTTGAGCTTGAAGCAAATTGCAATCAACTTCCCGAAGGGCACGACCGAAGCGCAAGTGACGCCATTGGTGAAGATGTTCAGTGAGGAAACGCAAAAGATTGCCGGTTGCGGTGTTGCGGACGAGATGGCACGCAAGCTTGGCGCCGAAGTTGTTAACCGCGACGGTATCAAAATCCGCGAATTACCTGCTCCATTACAGCAGGTTATGCTTGATTTACAGGTTGGCCAATCAACGCCACCTTATGGTTCTTTAGAAGATGGCGTTCGCGTATTCGTCCTGTGTGGTCGCGACGCACCGCAAGAGGCAGCGTCCGAGAGTTTTGACGAAATCATGTCACGATTAGAAGAAGAGCGTGTGAACAAGCGCGCCCGCATCTACCTGCGCGATTTGCGCCGCGACGCTGTTATCGAATATAACTGATGCCATTGGGCCGACTGAAACTGCCCCTGGCCGTTTCGGTCGGTGATCCGGCTGGTATCGGGCCGGAGATTATCGGAAAAGCATGGGAAGCCCGGCACGCCTCTGGTTTGGCGCCTTTCTTTGCCATTGGCGACATTGGAAGTTTCGAGCCGCACTGGTCCGGCCCAGTTGTCCGCATCGAAGATCCCGCGGATACGCTCAAACATTTTGATAGCGCGTTGCCGGTCATTCAATTGCATAACTGCTTATCGGTTGTCGCGGGACGTCCTGACCTTGACGGCGCGCATTGTGCGTATCAGGCGTTGGAAATGGCGATTGGCTTTGCTCGGGCGGGGAGCGCCGCGGCTTTGGTCACTGGTCCCGTTTCCAAATCGCAGCTTTATGCCGTTGGGTTTACGCACCCCGGCCAGACAGAATTCATTGCCGAACGCTGCGGCATAGCCAAGAACAATGCAGTCATGATGCTCGCAGGTCCCGACCTACGTGTGGTTCCAATGACAACGCATATTCCCCTTGCTGAGGTCGCCGCAAAGCTTGACGGAAGGTTGTTACGACAAAGGTTACGCGCCACCGCAAAGGGTTTGCAGCGCAATTTTGGTATCGAAAATCCAAGGCTCGCAGTCGCTGGTTTTAACCCTCATGCCGGGGAAGCAGGCAACATGGGTCGCGAAGAGCTGGAGATTTTTGAACCAGCTATCGCGCAGATCAGGAGCGAGGGAATCAACGTCATTGGTCCCCTGCCCGCCGACACGATGTTTCATGCCGAGGCACGCGCACAATATGACGCCGCTTTATGCGCCTATCATGATCAAGCACTTATACCCCTGAAAACGCTATATTTCCACGATGCTGTCAACATCACTCTTGGATTGCCGGTGGTCAGGACATCACCAGACCATGGCACTGCTTTCGGTATCGCTGGTCAGAACAAAGCACTGCCATATTCCATGATCGCAGCAATCAAAATGGCGGAGACTGCGACATTACACCGCCTTGCCGCCGCCGATGGTGGTTGATGACGGTTTCGCTGCCTCCACTTCGGGAAGTCATTGCCCGCCATGGCCTGTCCGCCAGCAAGGCGCTTGGCCAAAACTTCCTTTTTGATGAGAAGCTGCTTGATCGCATCGCTGCCATTCCCGGCCCATTGGCGGGCGAACATGTGTATGAGGTAGGCCCCGGCCCAGGTGGCCTCACACGGGCACTGTTGCGCGCCGGCGCACATGTTGTGGCCGTAGAGCGTGATCATCGATGCTTACCGGCGCTCGCCGAGTTGGTGGAGGCATTTCCCGGCCAGTTGCGCGTAATTGAAGGCGATGCCCTCAAAATCGATCCCTTTGCTGAAATCGGCGCGCCATTTCACATCGTTTCCAACCTGCCCTATAATGTCGGCACGGCACTGGCCGTTGGCTGGCTAAGCGGCAATACATGGCCACCAACATGGAAAAGCCTTACGCTCATGTTCCAGCGCGAGGTTGCTGACAGGATAGTGTCCTCGCCTGGCACCGGTGCTTTTGGCCGCCTGGCCATTTTGGCGCAGTGGCGTTCAAATGCGTCAATTGCAATGCCAGTCCATCGCTCCGCATTCACACCACCGCCAAAAGTCATGTCCGCTGTAGTGCACATCACGCCCAAGGAAGCAGCAAACGGAGTAAAAATGTCGGTTTTGGAAAATCTGACGGGTGCCGCCTTCGGGCAGAGGCGCAAAATGCTGCGGCAAAGCCTGAAAGGCGTCCCCGGCGCTTTGGAGGCACTCCACAGAACCGGCATTGCCGAAGATCGCCGTCCAGAAACCATAAGCATAGCCGAATGGTGCGCGCTCGCTCGGGAAGTTGGCTAACCCAATACGCTAGGGGTGGTCCTTTTAAGCGACCAAAGCTAAGATCAGATCATGCTTACGCTAACCGACAGCGAACGACAGGTTCTTGAAACAATTCAACAGCGGTCCATGCTTGACCAAGTGCAAAGCTGGTCCGCGGTGAACAGCGGTTCAAGCAATCTCGATGGTTTAGCGACGACCGCGGAAATGTTGGCCGATGCGTTTTCTGTTCTTCCCGGCGAAGTTGCTTTAGTTCATCCCGAACCGGTCGACCGCGTGCTGGCCGACGGATCCATCAAAACTGTCGCACACGGACGACATCTTTTGGTCACCGTGCGCCCTGATGCGCCAACACAATTGTTGTTTACGGGTCATATGGACACGGTTTTTCCTGCGGACCATGAATTTCAGAAGCTGCGCTGGTTGAATGACGAGGTACTGAATGGCCCCGGTGTTGCCGACATGAAAGGCGGCATAACTGTCATGCTGGCTGCATTGCGCGCGGCGGAACTTTCAGGAAGCCTCTCGCGCACAGGGTATCAAGTCCTCATTAACAGCGATGAAGAAGTTGGCTCACCTTCATCAGCGAAACTGATTGCCGAGCTTGCACAAAATAAGCTGGCAGCTTTGACCTACGAACCTGCACTGCCCGACGGCACGCTGGCGGGCGCACGCGGCGGGAGCGGCAATTTCTCAATCATTTTTTCAGGTCTGCCCGCACATGCCGGGCGCAACCCCGATGATGGCCGCAATGCTTTGTTGGCAGCAGCGGATCTCGCGCTTCGCCTCAAGCGGCTCTCGCGCGAAGGGCTTTCGGTCAACCCGGCCAAAATCGATGGTGGTGGCCCGAATAATGTCGTGCCCGATCACGCAATATTGCGCGTGAACTTCCGGCCACGCACGCCGGAGATTGTGACACAAACAGAGGCAGATTTGCATCGGATCATCGCCGATATCGAACGTGAACATGATGTGCACGCCCATCTGCATGGCAGCTTTGGTCGCCCGCCAAAGCCAATAGATAGTGCTGCAGAAAAATTGTTTGGCCTCGTCAAAAAATGTGGCGCTGATCTTGGCATATCCATCGCATGGCGCTCCAGCGGTGGCGTGTGCGACGGTAACAACATCGCGGCGTGCGGCGTCCCGGTGGTCGATACGATGGGCGTTCGGGGTGACAACATTCATAGCAAGGATGAATTTCTCATCGTCGACAGCCTAACCGAGCGCGCGCAATTGTCGGCACTGACCATCATGCGTTTATCAGAAAAAGGGACATTATGACTTTCCTGATCCGTCCCGCGAATAAGGGCGATTTGCAACCAATTTACGAAATGGCAAAACGCACCGGCGGTGGTTTCACCAACTTGCCACCGGACAAAAAAGCGCTGTCGGCGAAGCTGGAACGGTCTGCTGCTGGATTTGACCGTGTGGGGGATGATTTTGCCGACGACCTGTATGTGTTCGTCTTGCAGAATAGCATCACCGGCGAAGTGCGCGGCACCTGCCAAATCTTTGGAAAAGTCGGGCAGAGATGGCCTTTTTATAGCTATCGCATCGGTGCCTTGACCCAGCACAGTGTGGAACTGGAACGCACTTTCCGCGCAGATATTCTCAACCTCTCGACGGATCTTGAAGGTGCAACGGAAGTCGGCGGTTTGTTCCTGCACCCCGGCGAACGCGCTGGCGGGCTTGGGATGTTAATTGCGCGTAGTCGGTATCTGTTCATTCGCAACCACCGCGAAAGGTTCGCGGAAAGAACTATTGCCGAATTGCGCGGCGTGATCGACGAGGCAGGCGGATCTCCTTTTTGGGATGGTGTAGCCGGACGCTTTTTCGGGATGAGCTTTCAGGAAGCTGATGAATTCAATGCCAAATTCGGCAACCAATTCATCGCCGACCTTATGCCAAAACACCCCGTGTATATCGCCATGCTTCAGGAAAGCGCAAAGACAGTTATTGGCGTGCCGCATCCTTCTGGCCGCGCGGCCATGCGTATGCTGGAAAATGAAGGATTCGCGTGGGAAAATTACATCGACATTTTTGACGGTGGTCCAACCATGACCGCCCGAACGGACCAAATCCGAAGTGTCCGCGAAGCAAAGGATGTGACGATAACGGAGATCAGGCATTCCGTGGGCGAACAGAAGAGCGAGCAAAAAAAGTTACTCACGCACGGCCGTTTGCACGCATTTAAGGCTGCTTATGGCTGGATCGACGATCGCGGCGAAGACGTCATTATTGATGCCGAATGTGCGCGGGCGCTGAGTATTTCTGTTGGTGATCAGGTGACGTATGTGGAGCGGTCTTAATGGCCTTGGTCGAAATCAATTTTGACGGAATCATCGGGCCAAGTCACAATTATGCGGGGCTCAGCCTTGGAAATTTGGCATCGTCAAACAATGCTGGTGCGGCATCTTATCCGAAAGCTGCTGCGTTGCAGGGCATTGAGAAGATGCGCACCAATCTTGGACTTGGGCTGGTCCAAGGGTTTTTCATGCCGCTTGAACGGCCAAATCAGAATTGGCTCAACGGGCTAGCAACAGATATGCAATCGGCAGAGCCGCATATCCGCGCAGCCGCTTTTTCGGCTTCGGCCATGTGGGCAGCGAACGCCGCAACGGTTTCGCCCGCACCGGAAACGGCGGATAGCAAATGCCATCTATCGGCAGCAAATTTGCTTACAATGGCACATAGAAGCCATGAGTGGACAGGGACGCTGGCGCAGTTGCAGTTGGCCTTTGCTAATGAACGGCATTTTGCAGTGCATGGCCCCGTCCCGGCGCCATTTGGCGACGAGGGGGCAGCCAATTTCATGCGTTTATGTGCATCGCATGAAGCAGCGGGTATCGAAATATTTGTCTATGGCAAAACTGGCGGCCCCTTTCCTGCACGGCAGCATGTCGAGGCGTCAAAAGCCATCGCGCGCTCGCACCGCCTTGACCCGCACAAAACTTTATTTGTGCAGCAATCCGAGATCGCCATCGCCGCTGGCGCGTTTCACAATGATGTCGTCGCCGTGGCAAATGAACGCGTGCTTTTCACGCATGAACATGCATTTGAGCACCCCGATCAGACCTATGCCGACATTAAGCGGTTGATGCCTGAGGCAGAAATTATCATCGTTCCAGCCGACCGCGTGAGTCTGCCCGACGCCATTCAAAGCTATCTGTTCAATGCGCAATTGGTTACACTGCCCGACGGCGGCATGGCGCTTATTTTACCGGATGAAGCACAAGAAAATGTGCGGGTGTGGAGCTGGCTAACTGAGATGATCGAAGGCAATGGCCCCATCCGCAGGCTAGTGCCCGTGAACGTGCGCCAATCCATGGCAAATGGCGGTGGTCCCGCCTGCCTGCGCTTGCGCGTTGTTGCCGACCCTGCAACCGTTGATCAGCGCTTTATCGCTGACGCGCATAAACTGGATATAATCGACGAAGTTGTTGCCGCGCATTGGCCCGAAACCATTTTGCCAGACCAGCTTGGCGACCCCGATTTGCTAGATAAGGTCCGGCTGGCGCGCTTAAAGTTGTTGGAAGCCACAGATCTCGTTGCACTCGCCTGACGGCCGCGATTTTTAACAATGCGCCGCGACATGGACCATTCAGGCTAAAAAAGCGCTGCTTATTACCTTGCTAGAGATGTGGGGGTTTCTGTTGCCCAGCATTCGAATATTGAACGGGTCCCGGATTCTGTTGCCCGGCTCCGGGGGGCCGCTGTAACCTTTCTGTTGCCCGGCCGGTTCGGCCGCGTTCTTTTAGTGTAAGTTTAGACCGTGAGGCCCAAAATTACGCTGCGAGAGCAAGTGCTGAGTTATCGTTTGCACCTATTGGTTATGAACCATTTCACGGCTTATTCATGCCGGGCAAAAACAATGCTTTTCAACGCACGTCGATCCTAGTTCAGCCCCTCCAAGACCTCTGATTAACAGAGATTTTGGTGGAGCTGCCGGGTACCGCCCCCGGGTCCGCTGCATCTATTGCACATCGCAATTTATCACCATAGCCGGGCGAACCCGGCACCACCCTATATAGGCGCTTTTTCGTGAATGGGAAGTGAAGGGCGTTACAGCCCCTGCATATTTCGGCTTTCTGCCGGAATATGGACAACTAACCCGTCGAGATCCGGGGTCAGGATAATCTGGCAAGACAAACGGCTTGTGCGTCGTGCACCGCTGGCGAGGTCAAGCATATCCTCTTCATCTTCAACAGACCGAGGGAGCTTATCGAACCAATCCTTATCAATAATTACATGACACGTCGAACAAGCCATCTGGCTTTCGCACGTCCCTTCAAGCGGTTGTCCGGCTGCTTGTGCCACGTCGAGGAGGCTTTGCCCTTCGACACCATTAACTTCCTGAACATCGCCATCGGCATTGATGAACGTGACTTTGATCATAACATCGCCTCTGCTGCACGGTTGATT